>JBAZQK010000017.1:0-11562 GCA_041645215.1 Patescibacteria group bacterium
GGCAAAGTAACGGCTTACCAACATGAAAAAGCCGGAGAACCACCAGCTTATTCTTTGCTTAATAAAATTGAGACTCCCAAAGAAATCAGCGATTCAATTATACCCTTAGTCAAAGAACATTTGTATCCAATACTTAATCCCGAGCCCTCAAATCAAGCAATAAAAAAATTATTATCGCGTTTAGGTAAAACCAGCATCAATCAATTATTATGGATTACTGAAGCAGATCAAAAAGGCCGACTTAATTCTAATTTTAAACCGGAAGTATTGAGCGTGTTCAAAAAAAGAGTGACTGATTATATTAATGAAAGCCAAAAAATAATCAATGAGCCACTGGTAACCGGACAGGATTTAATTAATTTGGGCTATAAGACTGGACCAGAAATAGGCGCCATACTTAAAAAAATTAACAACGCGCAAAGTGAAGGACTAATAAAAAATAAAGCCGAGGCTATAAACTATATAAAAATCTAACCAAAGAATAAACAATAGCCTGTTTAAACTTTATTCCATAGCGCGTTAAAGATTTTTCTCATAGTACTGGCCACTGCATCATTTTCTATAATGGTTCCAACATTATCTCCATGAAACGCCAGGAAAGCTACCCTATTTCCGTATATATCAATTTCCGTTTCTAATTCATTAAGACCGGCAAGCGAACGCCGTTCTTTTTTTAATTTTATATCAACCTCTTTATCAGTATTTAGATTTGGCGAAAATATTTTCGTGTTAATATTTTTTTTTGCCCGCTCTTTAGTATAAGAATCAAAAAAACTATTGTCCAACACGGAACAATCATAAATTGACCTAAAAACTAAAATTTCAGAATTTGCCTGCCTTAGTGTATCTTCATATATTTTCATCAAACCTTCCCTGCCTTCATAAAATCTGATTCCCGGTTTGTGCAAAACCAAATTGTATTGCGACAGCATTTCCGGCAAAACCGCTTCCAGAGTAGCGCTGGATTCTTTAATCTGCCGCACCCGGCCTTCTATATAATCTCTTAACCTGCTCGGCGGTTCCAGCCGAAAGTAGGATTTTTTGTATTTGGTAAATTCCTCTACCAAGCCCTTAGTTTTTAAACCACGCAGCACATAATAAGCCGTGCCCCGCTTAAGGCCCGCCCCCACGATCACCTGCCGGGCGCTCATTTCGCCTTGCGTCAGCAATAGCTCATAGACCTTTATTTCATCAGCCGTTAGGTTGAGGTTTTTTAATATAGATTCGAACATGGTTGATTAGAATTAAGAATAAAGAATTATGAATTAAGATAATAAAAACAGCAATTTACTTCTGATTCTTAATTCCTGATTCATAATTCGTAATTCTAGGCCAATTTTAGCCAAAATTAAACCCAGTATTTTATCTACCTTAATCTTAGCTCATTATTAAATAGTTGTCAAGCTATTTTGACAATATATGTGTTATTTTAGCCCTAATTTTACAGTAGTACTAAATATCTATCAATTAAGTCTTGACACAATTTAAATATGGCTATATACTGATTGGTTAAGCTAAATTACCAAAAAAGACAAGACTTAAAAAATTGAACCAAACAATTTAAAACCAAGCACAGCCGCACTACAAATCCCTAAGCGACCGCCAATTAAGAAGAGAGGGCGGTACTAGGTAAGCGGAAACAAGTTACTTAAGGTCTGGCTTGAGAAGAGAATAGACCTTAGATAACTGCCAGTGCGCTCCTCACTAATATAATCTTAGCGGGGAGGACAGTGGCCACAGGCTACTCACTTAACAATTTTCTACGACTTTCCAACTGAAGAAGAGACGGTTTGAAAGTTTTCTACTCACTAAATCACAAAATAGGTTTGAAGTATCTCTTCAAGCCTATTTTTGTTACCACCTTTACCCCCCTCTTGGGATAAAACGGTTGAAGACTAAGCAACTGCCATACTCTCCCTCTTGGTAAGAGGGAGCAGGAGGGAGTTAGATATTTTTTAACTCACCCTAACCCTCTCTTAATTTAAGAGAGGGAATAAATACCAATAACAAATATCGCGCCGCGCTCCTCCTCTTATATTAAGAGGAGGCATAATGACCAAACTAAGCACCAGAGTGGAGAAGAGAGATAAACGCAGGTTAATAGCCGTAAGCACAAGGTCTTTACCTTAAAATTATACTCGGCTTTATTAACTGCTTGGAAAGCTGCTTATCAGCGCCCCGGTTTCAAGCTTGTCGGGAACTCGAGCCGCTAAATTCATAAGCTAACTTTCTCCCTCCTCCACTCTGCTACTTAAAAAATGCAGACAAAAATATGAAACCGATTTATGGCTTGGCACTCGAAGAGAGCAATCCTTAAATCAGTTTAGGAAAAAACATTCTTCATTAAAACATTTAGAAAGATTCGGCTGATGTAGAAGAGCATTGGCCCAACGGTCAGTTCAATATGGCCATATCCCGCCAGCCTAAGAATAAACAAATTACTTTGAATTCTTAGGTTAACGCGGGACCAACCTATATGGACTAGACAATCTTTCGCCCGTATTCCTTAGTAAGGAAACGGTGTTAGCCAGCGGCCTAACCCTCTGTTGGCTAGCAGAACTTTCCTTACTATCGCCACCCCGTCCTTAGTTTGTCATTGCAATCAGCTTCTCTGGCGTCATTGCGAGCACATTCGCTACGCTCAGTGTAAACTCCGCGTGGCAATCTCAAACTTGGACCATGGGAACGAAATGTAAGGCCCTTTAAAAATATAAATATCAAAAATTTGGTTGCTAACCAAGCTTCTGTTTAGTGTACTTAAAACGGTGGCTTAGCTAGCAGTCAAACTAAATCAAAACAAAACCCCGGCGCCGTGGGTAAAACGGGCAAAAAAATAAAATGATAAAAAAAATTAAAATAGTCGCTGGCTACGCTGTAGCGTGGTTAGCGGCTATGACCACAGGGGTGGTCTACACAATTCAAACAATTGATGTAGACAACCTCCAGCCCATATTTTGTTTTGGGCTGTTGGAATACGGACTTATAACCGTGTTCCTACTAGTGGTTGCTTTCCTTTTGATTAAAGAAAGCTAACTCTAGTATGGTCATCGTCTCTCCTTAGGACACACTGGTGGGTAACTGGCAACAGTTATTTGCTTAAGGAGAGTATACGGCCAGCAAAAAATAGTTTAGTTGCTTCTATTTATCTACAAAAAAGCAACAGGCAGGTCACACTGGATCGCCCGGGTACCCCCAAAGAATCCAAAAACGGGAGATTACATTGGTTAAATAATCTCCTCCTTTTCTAAGGGTATTAACTTGTCATCCTGAGCGCGAGCGAAGAATCTCAATTAATACTTTTAGAAAAAGAGTTCTTTTAAAAACCGGCAATGCAGTGGAGTCTGCAGGATATATCCTGCACATAAGTTATGTGCAGGACGGTTAGTTAGTCAACCTGTAAAACTAACAGGACTGAAAATTTAAATACTCATATAAATTGTAGTGTGACTACAAAGAAATTGAGGAGATAATAATTTTCAGTGAAGAAAAGAATGACAATCATAGTCATCTTTTCTAGCCTTTGGCAAGATTTTCTTACTTTATTGAATCCTGACCGGTTTGATAAAAAGGAAAATTACGATCCAGAGGTGAACCACGGGATTTATAGTCCTGGTCCACATGACCAAAACAAAAGGCCGGTATTAATTACCGAACCTTATGGTGGTCATGGGGAATCTTCGTATATATACAAGAATAAAATTCTTGTCGTATTATACGCAGAAAACCAGGATCAATTAAATCGGCCCATTAAACCAAATATTAATGGAATCGATTTAATAATCCCAAAAGATTTAAACGAATTAAAAAATTTGTTCGTTTAAATCTGCGGTTCAAGGTACGATCCGGATATAAACCTTGAGGTAGAGCTGTCTGCCTCGCCGGATAAAAGCGGTACACCGCAACAGTAAAGTCCCCAGCAACGCAGTGGAGTCTGCAGGATATATCCAATACATAAGTTATGTATTGGACGGTTAGTTGGTTAACCTGTAAAACCAACGAGGCTAGAAATTTAAATACCCATATAATCCAAAGTGATTCTTTGGTGAAATTGGGGAGATAGTGATTTCTAGTGGAGAAAGACATGTTCTTATTGAACGCTTTCTCACTCAACATGATATCTGCCTTCCCGGTAGAAATCCGTGTTGAGGAAATCTCTTTAGAAGAGGCTAAATCCCTAGCTGCTAACACTAGATCAGCAGTTGGACACGCTGACACAGCAAATGTGTTCGGAAGTGTCTTAGGGATTAATGTACCAACTAACAGAGCAACAGTCTCCCTAGAAATAGGCGAACGAGCTCTAATAGGGCAGTACATTGGGCCTCGCCTCCAGGAAGGAGCAACAATTCTTCCGGAAGGTGCCACCATAAAGTGGCTCTTAATTACCTTAAGGTAATTAAGAAGAGACTAGGTGCAATCCGGGTATAAACCTTGAGGTAGAGCTGCCTGCCTTGCCGGATAAAAGTGGAACACCGCAACAGTACAACCGTTTATAACAGCCGATTATAAACGTTTCCCAAAAATCTATGGGAGTAAAAGTATGAGTCGTAATTTTGTATCCAGGGCATGGTTTTCACGATAAATAAACCAACACACTGGAGCCTTAAGGAAGCAGATCCTTAATGGGTGGTGGAGAATTTATTGGTTATAAAATTCTCCCCTTTTCCGAGGATAGTAAATACTGGATTCCCGATCGGGTCGGGAATGACAAATGTTTAATATTCTCAGAATTGGAATGTTCTTTAAAAAATTAGAAATAAAATATCTCTTTTAATATTGGTGTTTTGTCGCGACAAACATCAATAAAAGGGAGAAAAAATAAATGAAATTAAAATGCTTGCCTTACAAAGGTAAAATTGGGTCAGAAATTCGCCCGCTGTACTTTTATAAGGCAATGGGGCTAGAAATTGTTGACGCCCGAATTATTTCTTTCGGGGCATGTAATTTCAGCTGCCCATACTGTAAAAGAGAGGGTAACTTCCGTGATACAGACGGAAGTATCATCTCTTCTATCTCAACAACCCTTGATGAATTATATGGGGTTGTTGAAGACGCTGTCGCAAAACAGCAGGTTGTCCGTATATCGGGTGGCGACCCAGTTGTCTATCCGGAAGCTAGTATATTACTAGCTGAAAGGGTAAAAAAATTAGGAAGTCGATTCTCTGTAGCCCATAACGGCTCCTCTCCACAATTTGTAAAAAGATTAGTGGATATTGGTCTTGAGTCGGCAGCTATTGACTTGAAAGCTCCAGTCGAAATGATGAACAGCCGCACGGGCCTTAGCAATGGTTCTGGTGCGAGAATGTATCAGAAATCAATTGAAACTCAAGACCTGCTGTCTTCCTCCGGGATTTTGGTTGATGTAAGGACTCCAATTTTTTCCAGTACCACTTTGGACGACATGCTTGAGCTCGCTCAAGATGTTATTAAGGGCGGCGATGGGAAAAATGAATTTTGGACCTGGCGGTTGTATAAGCCAGTCGTGGGATGCGACTGGGAACCCCCAAGAAACCTTGAAGACGTGATCTGGATGATTGGGGAAGTCAAAAATCATTACCCCACTTTAAAAATCGGTCTACGAGCCAAATGGGAGCCTTCAGGATTTTTATATTTTTAGTTAAAATAAATAACCAAAAACATACAATCCCTCGGCACCGAAGGTGATATCGGGCAAGGAGTAAAAATGAAATACTTAACAATTGAATTATTGTCTATCCTCTTCACAATTGTGAAAGAGGAAATTACCCATAAGGGCACATCTTTCTACTCTTGGGTGAATGCACCCGAGGTAAAAGACGAAAAAATTTTTCATACCTCTGGCTGGGGCGACAATGCCCAAACCAAAGAAATTTCAGTTCAACAAGCCTTTGAAATATATGAAGGTAAGTTGAACGGCGCTTATGGCGAGCGCTTTGCCATCACCATGGCCCTCCTTGTTGGCCTAATTAGGCAAGGTAAAAAAGTTGCCCTTCTTCAACTACAAAAAGAGGAAGGCACGCCATTCGATGCTACCGGGTGGGTAGTATTATCAATTGAAAAGCACCCGGCATTTCACCTTGCTCCCTGGGATCTTCCTATGACAAAGGTGAACGAGGCAGGATTGCTCAACCTCGTTCTTGAAAATTCCCCTGAAGCCAAGGAGCATGGTTATAAGGGTACAAATAAAGTTCAGGAACTATGTATGCTCCTGGACTGGAGCCTTAATGGTTAAAATAAAAAATGATTTGTTTTTTACCGCTACCAAATTATTTAAAAATACTTTTTTGGCGGCAACAATAGGGGCGGTTGTTGGAATTGTTGTTTTTTTGTTTAATGGCTGGAATTTACTAGAACCGGTCATCGGAATAGCAACTCTCACGATCGCTCTATCAGCCACAATAAAAGTGGCGCAAAGTCTAAAGTTCCAAGGCGAGCAATTTAAAACACTCGCTGATATGGAGCGAAAAGATTTTGAAATAACCTTTGGACTTCGCAAGGGGTACCAAGGAGAAGGAGGTGAATTCTCGATTGAATCCGCAACTGGATTTATTCAGGAATGGATGCAAGAGAGAATTAATTCTCGCCTCCCAATTCTTACTGGAAAGGTTGATTATATTAACCTTATATATCCGGTAAGGAATACTGAAAACGGCACGCGGGTTACTATCGAGCCGTCTATATCATATTCCGGAATCCTCTCACCGGTTTATGATAAAAATCGAAAGGAAGAGGAAGTTATCAACACACTCAATTCTCTCGCTGAATTCATTGGCAAGAAACTTGAACAGAAGAGAATCTATCTCTCTTTCAAGGGAAAGAGTTGGGTGATTGAAACAAAAAATACCTAACTTATATTAGGTTTCCTAAAAATCCATAGGAGTAACCAAGCTTCTGTTTAGCATACTTAAAACAGTGGTTTAGCTAGCAGCCAAACTAGTAAAATAAACAAGCAACATAAAAACAAATGCCCGGTACCGAGGTGTTATATCGGACAGAGGAAAAAATGAAATTAAGAAAAAGATACTGCTTCGATGGCAATAATAATCCCCAAGAAGCAGTCGTATACGACACTTTCGCCGTCTCTCCTGACGGCAGAACATTTTTCATAAAAGGCGGACGCAATGGCGGCGTCCGGCTAAAAGTACATTTTGCCTATGACGACAAAATGTATATTGGTTACAATCTCCATCAACACATGTTGGTGGAAGTCAACCATTGCTTTAGGGATACTATTGAACTCATGTTAAAAAAAGCGGTCGCACAAAGGACTGCTGAAGAACTGAAACCTATAAATTCTGTAGCAGGGTTTACCGCTACAGACAATGGGATTGTACACCATCAAAACGGCTGGTACACCTTAACTGATTTCGCTCTGGAAATTCAATCTCCAGAGTGGGCTCCAGGCGCGCAAGCCTGGGACATAAAAGAGGGAATATATATCATATTCCCCGATACTTCTTTCCGCCTAATTCCTAGGCGAGAATACTTTGGTTTCTTGAAATTATTTTGTCGGGAACCAGAGTACAGGCAGGGCGACCTGTTGGTATTTAGGGGTTGGAATCCCCCTAAAAAAGATTCAATCCAAAACTGTGTGTCTATCGATATTGATAGACACACAGTTTCTATACAAGATGGCTCGGCTATTTTGTATAGAGAAGCCATTACCGCTGAATGGCCGAATGACAACAGCTTCGGCGTAGTAATGGTTGGTGGAGCCAAGGAGGAAACAAATGTTCTCCTTAAGCACCCGGAACATGAGTTGGAAAAAATCCAACTCAAAAACGAAGACGAAGGATACACCTTCGTGCTAGTACCGGGTACTAGCCGCCCCTTTCAAAGGGACGATGGGTTGGATTAATTCCAACAACAGAGCGACCACATCTCTCTAAACTGTGACTGTAATACTGCGGGGCAGTACCGTAGCGCTGTGACTTAAGCGGACACTAGGTCAAGGGTTATGGGAGATAATTATGGGTTATAATCTATCTCCCCCTTTTCCAAGAGTAGTAAGTGTCATCCTGAACTTGTTTCAGGATCTAAAAAACAATTTAATACCCTTAGAATTGGCCCAGTATAACAATTTCGCTAGGTCTTGCCCAGCCAGACCAAAATGTGAAAAAGCGAAGTAAATATACTGGACAGAAATGCTCTTTAACAATTTAAACACAAAAAGTTTGGCTACTAACCAAGCTTCTGTTTAACATGCCCTAAACAGTGGTTTAGCTAGCAGTCAAACTAATCAAGAAAAACAAAACCAAATGCCCGGTACCGAGGTGTTATATCGGACAGAGGAAAAATGAAAATAATTCATGAAACATCAAAAATTGACCCCGTCGCTCACATTGGTGACGAGGTAACAATAGGTAAGTTCTGTGAAATTACAGGACTTACCGAAATCAAAGGAAAAACTATTGTTGGAGATGGAACAAAAATCTCCAGCTCCCACATTTTTGAGGCCTCTATCGGGAGCAACTGCTCTATAGTAGGCTCAAATATTGGACTTTGGTCCAAAATTTTGAATAATTGTCAAATTACCCGCTCAACTATTGAGCAGGGTAATAATATTGGGGAAAATTCCGAAATTTGGGATTCCCTAATATACCGATCTTGCGAGATCGGGAGTAACACAAAAATAGGGGGGTTTATGTTTGGAGCAAATACCCCATGTGCTGGCTTTAATTTTGAAGCCGGTGCCTCAATACTGGGGTACAAAGTTATAATTAGGGAAGGTTGCAAAATTTATGCAACCAAGTTAGGAGACAACTCCCATATCGGGTGTGGAATCACTCTCGATTATAGTATCGTACCACAAAATTTTAGGCTCCTGAAAAACCCGGGAGCCATAATTTCCCAAGCTATCAGGCTTGGTGGACTACCTTCAATGACTAATTTAGTCTGTGGGGATAGAGTATACTATATTCAACTAATGAAAACCTCCATACCTAATATAATGGTATGGGGTGATATCGAATTGGATATCAACAAAGAATGGGAGGGGAAAAGGATGCCTGTTTATGATTTTTTCAAGGCATTCCCTTACAGATACAAGGGAGGGACTAATTTCAACAATCTCCTGATTGTTCAAATTATTGCCCCAGATTTAGCAACAGTAGGTGCTCAACATCACGAGGCTGTTGTTAAAAAAATAAAAAAATTTACCCCTGTATTCCAAGCTACGGGATACATGGAATACAAAACGATAAAAGAAGAGGAGGTTAATAAATAATTTATTAATCTTCTCAATTAGGCACTGTCAGCCTGAAACTGAATGACAGCTCGGCGCTCGGGGCACAAGCGCATAATAAATTTAGGCCCTTTCGGGTTCTTAAGCAGATTGGTTTGGTTAACTAATCTGCCCTTTTCCGAGTCCCGCACTTAAACATAAGTGAGGGATTCAGAATCGGCCCAGTATAGCAATTTCGCTAGGTCTTGCCCAGCCAGACTAAATTATGAAAAAGCGAAGTAGCTATACTGGATACACTAAAAATCAAAACAAAAACCAGCCGTTGGTAGACGACTGGCTAAAAACTGCTTAATTATTAATACTTTGGACTAACTGCACTAAGTCCCAATTTCTGCTCCACTTTTTTAAGCCGCGCGTCTAACTAAACAATTTCGCTATAAAGCGCCCTATCCAATTTAGTAGTAATCAAATGCAAGCGAGAATCTACTTTATCAAACTTTTCTTCCATTTCATTAAAATGACGACGCATTTCATCATTCACGCCATCAAACCCCTTGGCCACTGTAACTATCAAATCATCAATACTTGCGCCCTTATTTAATTTAAAAGTTTTGCTTTTCATAAAATTATGATTAATACCTGCCTAATTAATAATATGTCTAACTTAAGCAAAGGTCAACCCTTGACAAAACACCTAAATAAAATTATGATTGTTAGTCAACCTTAACATTGATTAAACATTTTGCCCTTATACTTAGGGATAGAAACGGCGCTGTTTTACCGCCATCTCTCTTCTCTCTAGAGTAACCATATATTATATTTGTTTGCTTTAGAGCGGTGATAGAACAACCCATCTATCCCTTAGTATGGGGGCAGGTTCGCCCAGTTGCGACAACTTGGGCGTTTTTTGTTAAAGTAGATATAGAGAAGTAGAATTACGAATACCGAATAAGGAATTAAGAATAAATACCACAACCGGAAAACATGGCTAATTTACTAAAAAAACTACCACCCGAACTCATAAGTCTTAGCCACCAACTAATGGCTGATTTGCCAAAAGCGCAGGTTTATTTGGTGGGCGGGGCGGTGCGTGATCTTCTGCTCAAACGGCTAACCAAGGATTATGACTTGGTAATACGGGGTATAGCGGCTGACAAACTGGAAACCTGGCTGGCGGGCAGAGGTAAGGTTAATCTAGTGGGCAAAACTTTTGGCGTGTTTAAATGGCAACCCCGCTCTTGGCCTTATGAGGATATTGATGTGGCTTTGCCGCGCACTGAACACACCCTTAAGCACAGTGGCGAGTACCGCGATTTTAGCGTACAAAGCGACCCCAACCTGCCAATTGAACAAGATTTACAACGCCGCGATTTTACTATCAATGCTTTAGCCTTGAATTTGGCTACGGGTAAGCTGCTAGATCCAACTGGCGGCGAAGCGGATTTAGGCGCTCAAATAATTCGGGCCGTGGGGCAAGCTCAGGAACGCTTGCAAGAAGACTTATCCCGGGTTTTGCGGGCCTTGCGCCTTTCCTGCCAGCTTGATTTCACTATTGATAAAAATACCTGGCTGGCCATTACTGCCGTTAGTCAACAAGTGGCCGCTGGCCAAATTAACCATAATTGGCTGGTGCCGCGGGAAATAATCGCCCGCGAATTCTTAAAAAGCTTAATTGCCAACCCGATAAAAACTTTAGACTTATACAGTGACAGCGGCCTGTTAAAACACCTACTGCCCGAAGTTGAGGCACTTAAAAATACCCCCCAACCGGAAATATTTCACAGTGAAGGCGATGTTTATGAACATACTAAACTGGCGCTAACTGGATTATCCAGTCCTGATTGGAACCATTACTTTGATTCCAACAAACCCAGCTTAAACGTTTTGCTTGGCTTGGTATTGCATGACATTGGCAAACCGTTAACCTTGGAAACTCCGGAAAAACATGGCGTTGACCGCATTCGTACCCATAACCACGAAATTGTCGGCCGAGATTTGGCGCGCCACCTTATAGAACGACTACGTTTAACCAGCTATGTAGACAACGACTATGGACAAATTAACAGCGACCAAGTGGCCTGGCTGGTAGAAAAACACTTACTCTTAGCTCACGGTCAAGTAGCTGAATTTAAGCCTAGTACCATTCACCGCTACTTTCTGGCCGACGAGAACAAGGGCCAAGAATTGCTTCAAATAATTTTTGCCGACATTTATGCCACCAGGCCGAGCGACGGACGAAATCTACTACTTGGTCTTGATGAACTGTGGAGAAGAATTAAAGAACTGAAAAACAGTTTGCCCAAAGAGGGCTTAAAATTGTTCCTCAATGGCCAAGAAGTTATGGTAGAATTCAATTTGCCACCGGGCCCTAAAATCGGCCAATTGCTGGAAGCGCTCAAGGA
>JBAZQK010000025.1:0-4792 GCA_041645215.1 Patescibacteria group bacterium
CCTAAATTTTCCCGCCATTTCCTGCAATTAGCCATTAAAAACGGGCAGATTAAGGTTGATGCCCGTAGCGTGCCGATTCATTACTTTTTAAAAAATGAACAAATCATAAACATTGCCAATCTAACCGAACCGAGCCAGCGGACCTTAACTCCCAGTAGCGAAGTAAGGTGGAAAATTGTCAAAGAATTACCTGATTACTTAATTATTGATAAACCAGCTGGCCTAACGGTTCATCCGGCGGCTGGCGTCCACGGAACCACCTTAATAGAAAGTATAGTCGGCAATTATCCGGAAATTATGGAAATCGGCGAGGATAAATTAAGACCGGGCATTGTTCACAGGTTAGATAAAGACGTATCTGGTTTAATGGTTATCGCCCGTAATCAAGCAATGTTTATTCACTTAAAAAACGCTTTCCAAAATCGAATGGTTTTAAAAAAATACTTAGCCTTGGTGATTGGTCAGGTCCAACAACCATCCGGCGTAATTGACTTTCCTCTGGCTCGCTCCAAAACCAAACATGGCCGCATAGCCGCCCGCCCCAAAAACGACCCCACCGCCCGGACCGCTATTACTAAATTTGAAGTAATTAAACTTTTTCAACACACAACTTTCCTAATGCTTATTTTAGAAACCGGGCGCACCCACCAAATCCGCGCTCACCTTAATGCCTTTGGCCATCCCGTAGTGGGCGATAAAATCTATCATCCTGCCAAACTAGCCTTTAAAGCCACTCCCGGACGAATATTCTTGCATTCACACCAGTTGGGGTTCCATGATTTAAACAACGATTGGCAAACTTTTGTAAGCCCCCTACCCTTAGAGCTTGAGCAATTCTTAACCCAACTTAAATGACCAACAATATTAAACCACAATTAGATAATCCAACTGCTCCGCCGCCTAAATCGTCCCCACCAGCCAATAACAAATTTGGTCGTTTGTTTATTGTTTCCGGACCGTCTCAAGTGGGCAAGGATTCAATTGTTAAAATGGTCAAACAAGACCGGCGGCTTAAGTTGGAACATATTGTGACCAATACTACGAGAGCGCCGCGGCCGGGTGAACAACAGGGGATAACCTATAATTTTTGGCGTGACGAACAGTTTAAAAAACTAATTCAGCGCCATGAACTGTTGGAATGGGCGATTGTCCGACAATCTTATTTTGGTACCCCTAAAAAACCAGTTTTAAAAGCATTGCAAGACGGCAAAAATGTCATTCTGCAGATTGACGTCCAAGGCGCGGCCCAAATCAAAAAAAAACACCCTAACGCAGTTCTGATATTTATAACAGCTGAATCAGACCAAGAGGTCAAACGACGAATCTATAAATCTAACAAAATGACTTTAGACTTAAAAAAATCACGCTGGCAAGAGGCTATCAGGGAGCTCGTTGCCCAAACGCAATACGATTACGTGGTAGTTAACCGCTTTGGCAAATTAAAAGATACCGTCAAACAGGTCAAAGATATAATTCTGAACACTTTAGCCAAACCAAGAATTTACGAATAAGTCTTGACTAAGTAATATAAAACTGTTATTCTAGTTGGGCATTTATCCTCCCGATTCCGCCAGCCGGCGGACAGCGGGAACGAGTTTTATTTTAAATAAGTTTAAATTATTGTATGACTGAATCTACCCGGAATCAAAGCCGTTTTGGCAGTGTTAAAGCTGGACAATTGGTTAAGGTTCACCAAAAAATCAAAGAATTCAACACCAAGGGTGAAGAAAAGGAACGTATTCAAATTTTTGAAGGCATTGTATTGGCCCGCCGCGGCGGCCAAGGCGCCAATGCCACCATAACCGTGCGTAAAATATCTAACGGCATCGGGGTGGAAAGAATTTTTCCTTTACACCTTCCCACCATAACCAATATTGAATTGGTTAAAACCTACCAGAGTAATAAAGCCAAACTGTACTATTTAAGAGATTATCGCAAAAAACTTAAGGTAAAAACCGCCTAAACCAGTGGCTTAATTAAGAGCAATGCGCGCTCGAGTTTGATGGGGCCACGGGTAACCACGTAGCGCCTCCGCCAACGCCCAAGTGGGGCGACAACCCGCCCATGGCGGGATGAATTCTTATTCACCCCCGGGTAAACTCTGGGTACTGCGGAGGCGGATAAAACGCTGGACACAAACCTAACATGACTTATGGTTGGTATGTTAAAATAAACGCCGGTAATCATTCCGTATTGGTTAACTCATCAGGCGGACGTGGCGGAACTGGTATACGCACTACCTTGAGGTGGTAGCGGGAGCAATCCCATGGAGGTTCGAGTCCTCTCGTCCGCACCATGAACCAGAGTTGCTCTAAAGCAACACGGTTCATGGTAGGCCTGAACCGTGCTATGCTCTGGTTCAGGCCACCAAAATCAGAGTCCTGCACAGCGGGACACGGTTCATGGTAGGCCTGAACCGTGCTATGCTCTGGTTCAAGCCACCAAAACCAGAGTTGCTCTAAAGCAACACGGTTCATGGTAGGCCTGAACCGTGCTATGCTCTGGTTCAAGCCACCAAAACCAGAGTTGCTCTAAAGCAACACGGTTCATGGTAGGCCTGAACCGTGCTATGCTCTGGTTCAGGCCACCAAAATCAGAGTCCTGCACAGCGGGACACGGTTCATGGTAGGCCTGAACCGTGCTATGCTCTGGTTCAGGCCACCAGAACCATTTTAAATTATGTATTATGTTTATTTGCTGAAAAGCAAAAGAAAAGTTGATTGGCATTATATTGGTTATACCTCCAATTTAGAGAAAAGATTTAAAGAACACCAAAACGGTTTGTCTAAGAGCACTAAACCATATCGTCCTTTGGAATTAATCTTCTATGAGGCCTATAAATCAAAATCAGATGCCAAGAGACGTGAAGCCTACTTCAAAACCAATAAAGGCAAGAGGACTCTTAAATTGATGCTTAAAGATAGCTTGAAGTAGAAAAACACGTGCCCCGTACTGAACCGAAGGTTCTAGTATCGGGGTCGGCTCGCCTGTCCTTCCAAAGTTTTGGCGTAGGCGGAACCCATACTTTAAAAGCAAGAAAAAAAGAAAATTTTTCACTGTAGACAAGAATGTTCGCGCGCTCATAATTTCAAAAACATGCTTCACAATCACAGAATCAAAACTTGGTCCGGTTTTGTATACAACACCCTTTTTGCTGACCGCTAGGGCAAGCCCCGTTAGAAATCTTAGAAAATATTTTCTGCAAGAAAAGTCAAAGACGAAAGTCGGCTTCGCCTTTAATCTATCTAAACAAAGATAGCCAAGGACGGACTTCTAACGGGGCAAGGGTTGATTTGGCATTTGTCTCCCGTCCTGTCGGGCGAGATTTTTTATCCTCCTTTGTTTACCTGTTCGCGGACTTCGCCAAAATACCCTCAATATGCATCGGGAATAAACATTTTAGCTATTAACCTCACCAATAACATCATAAAGAACATTATGAACAATATTCAACGATACCTTACAAAAAGAAATCTTCTGTTTATTGCGATTTTTGCGCTGGTTGGATTTATCGCCCTGCAAATTCCCGTGGCGCAGCTCACGGGGTCAAAGGTAAAATTTACGGTTTACGACGCGTTCGCGCCCATCGCCGGCGCCTTCATCGGCAGTATTCCCGGAGTCATAGCGGTATTTCTGATGCAATTGTTCAACTTTTTGGCGCACGGAGCTCACATTGAAGATGCCGGAACGATCATTCGTTTTTTCCCGATGCTGGTCGCGGCGCTCTACTTCGCCAAGAAAGGAAAATTCAACTTAATCGTTCCCGCAATCGCAATCGCGGCTTTTGTGGCCCACCCTATTGGCAGAACCGTTTGGTATTTCGCGCTCTTTTGGACTATTCCTATTGTGGCCTATTTCTTTCGCGATCGATTCTTGCTCGCGCGCGCGCTCGGCTCAACCTTTACGGCTCACGCCGTTGGCGGCGCTCTGTGGATTTGGACTTTTTCGCTGCCGGCGCCGGTCTGGAACTCGCTTATTCCGGTGGTAGCGGCAGAACGCCTTTTGTTTGCACTCGGAATTACTGGGTCATTTGTCCTTGTAAACAATCTTCTGTGTCTCCTGGAAAAGAAACACATTCTCAATCTCGGCCTTCATATTAATCAAAAGTACCTGATTTATCCCCTTCGTGATTACTATAAAACTCGTTAGAAATTCCCCAGATTGGTTAGCGGGGCGGAGGCGAATAAAAAGTGGCTATGACAATACAAATTTCTAACAAGGTGAAGCAAAAACATCTACTACCTAGAACGCGCTACATCGCTTTTGTCGCTGCGAGCGTTGACGGACGAATCTCGCTTACCAAGAGAACTCCGCCGGACTGGACAAGCAAGGAAGACTGGCGTTTTTTCCAAAACTCGCTGGCGCGAACGGAGGCGGTTATTGTCGGTCGGAATACCTACCAAGCCGCCGCTGCTCGTTTGCGCAAGCGAAATACTTTTGTCCTTTCACGCCGTCTGCAGGGAGTGCGACGCCGAGGGACAGTCACCTTTGTTAACCCTGCTTATGTTAATCTTGCGGAATTCCTTCGGCAGTACAAAACTGTCGCAGTTCTTGGCGGAGGAATGGTATATAGCACAATGCTTAAGAGCGGTCTGCTTGATGAAATTTTTGTTACCCTTGAACCATTCATCTTCGGCCGCGGGAAAGAAATGTTTAGCGCCGGCACGCGGACGACGCGACTTCACCTGCTTTCGGCAAGACAACTCAATCGCGCCGGCACACTCCTTCTTCATTACCGAATTAACCCCGTTAGAAGTCAGATTCGACAAAGTCAAATCAGCAGACGCCTCTG
>JBAZQK010000013.1:0-16122 GCA_041645215.1 Patescibacteria group bacterium
GCGCCACATTGAGCGTACCGGGGAAGCGGCCATTGGCAATTTTGATAACATCAGCCCAATCGCTCTCGGCGGTTGGCACTTTGCCAAAGGCGGCGCGGAAACTGTTGACTACGCCAGCCCGCTCGCCGGCTCCCAGAATGGTGGTGGTAGGCGTGCCGTAGGTGACGAAGCTTAACACCTTGGCCTTATCAGCCGCCGGTGTATTGGCGACGACCACCCGAGCCACGATAGTTGATTCGTATCGTTGCTCTAAGCCTTTATCGCGCGACTTGCCCACGGCTTGAGCCAAAGATTCGGCGGAATTAGTGGACACAGTGCTCGCCTCCTGTCCAATCGTTACTACCTGCTGGGCCCGTTCATCCCCGGTTGCCGGTAGCGTAACCGGAGCCGGTGTAGTGACCGGTGGCGTTACAGTAGTGGGCGCGATGTCCGCGGGTGTAGCCGTGCCACTGGTATTAAGAGTAATCGTATCGGAGACCGCGGCTGATACATCGCCGGACGAGGAACGGAACTTGGCGTACACGGTTTTAACACCGTCACCGCTAAGCAAGGTCCAAGCTTTACTGGTGGCGTAAGTTTCAAACGACACATTAGTAAACTCGGAAGTGTTGGAAATCGCCATTTGCGTGGCGCCGGTAGCCGCCAATGTTAAGGTGACGCTGGTGGTGATAGCTTGCGCCGCACCACTGGCAATAGAGATAGATGTTCCAGTCGGCACGGTTGAGGCGGATGCCGCCGGGCCGCCGCCGCCGCCTCCCCCGCCACTGGGCGGAGTTACGGTACAAGTACCGCTAGAGGCCGGGGTGATTACCACGGTTACGGTACCAGAAGGCGCGCCAAAGGACAGTTCAGAATAATTCGCTGTACAATTGGTGGCAATACTTTGGTCATTGGACAGTGTGCGTTTATCAGTATTGCGCACCACAAAGGTACTGCCAGACGGCACCGTAACCGTCAGCGTATTGGCAGTAACAACAACACTATTCGCGCCTGAACCGGCTATAATGTTCAGGGTGATAGCTTGCGTGGCCATTGTTACATTCGCATCAGTCGTAAAGTTTAAGGCCGAAGCCGCTTGCGCCGAGTTAGTTAACAGAAGCACGCCTGCCAGAACGGCGATAACGCTGGCCAGCCGCGTACCCCGCCATTTCCCCGGCGGTGACATATTTAATCGTTTATACATAGGCGTGGTTTGTTAATTAGATATTTAAATTAAATAAGATAGATTAACATCCACGCTTAGCGAGCCATCTTCTGGCATTCCCAAGCAACAGCGTCTATGGCGGTACAGATTACCTTAACTTTTGCAGCCACATTATACACAAGATTGAGACCGGCTTCATTGATGTTACCACCAGCGCCAGGAAACAAACCCATGGAGTTTGTGGCAGCTTTGTTAATCACGGTGATTTGCATACCCGCAACAGCGACTGGGAGCTTAACCGAATCAGCTGCGGTGCCTACGGTCGTAACTTCGGCAATGTCTGCGGTAATGGCTACAGCATTAGTTTGTCCGCCGGTGGCAAAAGCTGTGATACCGGCCTGTACAGATTTTTTAGTTTGTCCCGCAAAAGTTGGATTTGTATTGAACGCTGCCAACCCTGTTCCAGTTTCATCGCTTAGAGCGGCAAGTAATCCTGCGGAATTAGTTAATGTTCCTTGCTTTGCATCTAATTGTGTTTGGATTGCCGATGTAACTCCATCTACAAAATTAAGTTCCGTGCCAGTTGGAAGAACGCTTACCGCCCCAAGGGTAAATGGCGTGGGGATAGTAACTGTGCCGGTGAAAGTAGGAGAAGCTATATTTGCCTTTAATGCTAAATCTGTGTCGTCAGCAATCGTGCCGTCACGGTCTTGGAAGGTGTAAGTCCTTGCCGCAGTTGTGGTATTGGTAAAGAAGTTAGTAAATGTATTCGCCGCATTCTTGAAGTTAATTTTGAATAAGGTGAGTCCGGCCACGCCGCCTGTTGCGTCTTTGTTGGTTGTATAAACTCCATTAGTAACTGTCGCGGCATTTCCAGTCAAGCTACCCGTGATAGCGCCAGTGACACCTAAGGTTCCGGCAATAAGAGTATCTCCCGAAGCCGCAGCAACGGTGAACTTGTTAGTTGCGACATCGAAATTGCCAGCCGTGTGAACTGCGCCAGTTGTGCCGTCAACCGTAAAGTTAGTGGTATCAACGGTAATGCCCGCGTCTAGTTTCTGGGCCACGGTCCAAGCAGAAGCATTATCCAAAGCGGCAATAAAAGTTACCCACTCCGGAGCGGTAGCGCCAGCGTTAACGCGCAATACCTGGCTAGCCGTACCTATGCCCAAGAGACTTGTCGCTCCTGCGCCAGTTTGATATGGCAAACTTCCCGCGGCCCCACCAGCGATATGAGTTGCTGTAGTGGCACTAGTAGCGCTTGTCGCGCTAGTAGCAGTGGAAGCGTTGCCAGTCAAAGCGCCGACAAATGTTACTGCCGTAACAACACCAGCGTTCGTCACCTTAAACTTGCTTGCGCCAGCCACCTGTAAATTGATGAAGTCGCCGGTGAAAGTAGCCGGATTAGAGCCCAAGTAAGTGCCGATGGCCGAACCGCCAGCAATAGCCGGGCCTAATTGGACCAGTGAACTCGTCGCATCATCGGCTGGTACGCCGGTAACGGCTAATATAGTAAGATCGTTGCCTGACAAGGTAACAACACCGCTAAAGGCGCCGCTTGAAGCGCCGCTAATGGCGCCAGCGTTAGTGATACCGCCAGCGTTGTTGTTAAGGCCGCCAGTAATTGAAGCACCACCAGAAGCGACCGTCAAGGTGGTAACGCTCGGAGCAGTAGCAAGCACAATGTTGCCCGTACCTGTCTGAGTTGGTAAATCAGTCAAAGCAATCGCTCTGAATGCCGGAGCGCCAGACGTGGCTGTGGCAAACAAGGCTTGAGTTGCGGTTGCAGAATTAGTTGCAACTACGACACCTCCTGTAGCATCTGGAAATGTGTAAGTTTTTTCTGCAGTCAAATCAGCAGTAGTAATAATACCAGAAAAAGCTGCACCTCCTCCCATTTTTGGAGCTAGTACTATAGTGTCGTCAAGGGCAACATCATTGTAAAAACTAAAGGTTCCTGTTCCTTTTGTTTGAAATGTCAAACTTAAGTTAGTAGATGCTCCTTTAGCCCAAAATGTAAGTGCAGTATTGGCCGGTGAATTACTTAATTCCATGTAATTGACTGGGGTTGTGGTGGAATTAAATGAAAGAAGTTTGGCTCCACTTTCATCTGCAATAAAACCAAGGTCAGCAAATTTAGGGGCAGTTAGGGTTTTACCGGACAAAGTTTCAGTGCCAGCCAGAGTTGCCAAGGTGCCTGATGCGCCTGGTAGTGTCAAAGTAGCTGTAGCAGACGATGCAAGTGTGGTTGCGAAAGAACCCGTAGTAATCAAGGAGCCAGTACCTCCGATAGTTAATGTACCAGTACCAGTAGAGATAGTGTTACCATTTACTGTTACAAATGTTGCCGCACCAGCAGTGGTGATTCCCCATTGAGCATCTGTAAGAGCCAAGTCAGCTACCGAGTCACCAATTCTTATAATGTCAGCCAGTGTGCCGCCGGTACCGATGTTAATAGTATCAATGCCAGTACCAGTGCCAATAGCAACGGTCTTAGTGCTGTTGCCAGTGCCCAAGTTAAGGGTCATAGCGCCGGTAGATGTGCCGACGCTAATCGTACCGGTTTGGGCAGCATCACCAACGGTGATGGCCGAACCAGCAGCGCCGCTTAGGCTTAACGTGGTGGAACCAATAACGCTGGTAGCGTCAAAGGTTAAGGCCGCTAAAGCCTGATAACCGCTTAAGGCTATGGCCACTGTCATAACCATAACAATGGACAATTTGTGCCAGCGGTTAAGAATAAACTGTTTAGACATAATTGTTTATAACTTAATAATAATTAGGATAAATTAATTTTTGTTTTGGCAGATGGAGATCTTAACTCCCCTGACCATTTTAACTCTTAACTCCCCTAGCCCCTCTTGAAAAGAGGGGGAATAACGGATGTGGCCTCTTGAAAAGAGGGGGAATAACGGATGTGGCCTCTTGAAAAGAGGGGGAATACGAATTAAGAGTTATGAATTAAGAATAAAATCCTAAAACCTAAATCTTTCCGCCATCGGCCGACCCGCCTTTAGCGGGAAATAAATCACAATTCCCAAAGTGCCAAAAAGGGATTAGGCATTATAATGAGCTCTCAACTCCCCTAACCCCTCTTGATAAGAGGGGAAGTACGGATAGGGATTAGGCATTATAATTAGGAACGACGACCTGCTCTCCCTCTTTTTAAAGAGGGAGATGGAGGGAGTTAGCTTGCTATCGGCCAATCGATTTAGGCAAATAACAAACGATTTTATCTGTAGAAGGTATAAATAACTATTTTTGTTTTTTAAGCAACAAAAAACCCTCGCTTAATGGCAACAAACTACTCGACCTTTTATGTTCGTCGCTGACGAGAGCTATTTTAGAACCATTTGCAACTGGCTCTAAGCGCATACTTAATGCTTAAACTTAATTTAATTGTTTAATTATCGCCTTCCTACGACAATTAGCAGTCCACGCGACTACGGTTATATTATAAACTGAATAGTCAAAGGAGGCAAATGAGGGGTTTATCCACAGGCGGAATCAGGATTACGAATCACGAATTGCGAATTGCGAATGGGAAATAGAGATTCTTCCCTCGCCGTTGGCGGGGTCAGAATGACAAGTGGGAGTAGGTTCAGAATAACAGAGTAGGTAGCCTCACTATGACGTGGATGTCATCCTGAGTGGAGCGATAGCGGAACGAAGGATCTAGATTCTTCAGCCGATGGACATCGGCTTCAGAATGACACGGGAGAGTAATTTTAAATTTTTAATTCCTTCCGCCATAGGCCATACCATATCACTATAACACTGGAACACTAAATCACTTAATCACTGGATCAAATTTATTCACTAGCGATTATGCCCCTGTAGTTTCCGCCCTACCTGCCCGCCATCGGCCTCTTACAATCGATAATTGCTAATTAGTGTTGTAGTTTTCTATTTAATAGCATCGTTTACTTTGTACAGGCTTAGGCAGGCGGGCCTGCCCGCCATCGGCCTCTTACAATCGATAATTGCTACTTAGTGTTGTAGCTTTCTATTTAATAACATCGTTTACCCCGTTAGAAGTAACCCCAATGGCTGTCGGGATACTCCACCACCAGTGGAGACTTCTAACGGGGTTTACTTTGTACAGGCTTAGGCAGGCCCCGCTTAGCGGGGCAGGCGGGTGCACCAGAAGCCCACAACACGCATCAGCCAGATTGACTCGCTCAGGTTCCATTTTGTTTCTAACCTTACGACATAGCGACAAAGGGGAAGGGGAAAATGGGGTCAGTAATTTTTAATTTTAAATTTTTAATTTTTATTGAATTTTTAATTTAATAATTAATAATCGTTTATCGTGGATTCGCAACTCGCGGGTTCGTATATTAAATACGAGTAGCGAAGAACGATTAGCGAATTACGAATTAGTAAAATTGATTATGCTATTACTATTTACTCTTCGCCTGCAGTTCGTTGATTTTATCTTTTATACCATCTATCTGCGGTTTTTCCTTAGTCTTAGCTAATATAATTTGCCACTGTTTTATCGCGTCGTTATGGCGGCCAAGTTGTTCCAAATACAGGGCGTAATCGCGCACCAGCTCAATGTTGCTGTCAGTACTGGTTATGGCTTGGTGGTAAAGCGCCTCAATATTGCCTTCGGTTTCGTTCATTTTAAAATAAAGTTCAATCAGCTTTTGCCAAGCCAAAGAATTTTGCGGATTAAGCCGCACGGCCGTGAGCAGCGCCTCTTGGCCAAGGCGCAGGCTGTTCATTTGCTGGTACAGCGAGCCTAAATTGCTCCAGGGGATATCCGAAGCCTGATTAACCTCGGCGGCTTTTAAATAAGCCTGGCGCGCCAGCTCCAACTCTCCCAAAGATTCATAATTTATGCCCAAATATAAATAAGGCCGGAGCATAGTGCGCTCGCCTTGTGAATCGCCGCGGGCAATTTGGTCCTGATATTTTTTAACAGCCTCTTCAAACTTGGTTCGCTGCTCGGATGTTAAGTTGACCGATACTTTAGGGAGTAAATTTTCTTTTATGGTGCTGGCGCCACCGCCTAATTGCGGCCAGCGGCCGCCCGAATTAAACCAAACCAAGCCGGCGGCAATGATGATAACAGCGGCTAGACTTAAAAAAACTTTGAAACGATCTTGGATAAACTTAGCGAACATAAACATAAAGTTAGAATTATGAATAGCGAATGGCGAATATAGAATTGGGGATTAGGAATAATATTATTAATTATTACTTCTTTATAAGAAGTAATGCAACCCCAGAAGCAGTCCTCCTCCGGAGTACGCTACCTGCCCGCCATCGGCCTCTTACAATCGATAATTGCTAATTAGTGTTGTAGTTTTCTATTTAATAACATCGTTTACTTTGTACAGGCTTAGGCAGGCGGGCGGGGCGCGGAATCGCCACATCGGCTTACGGAGACTGCAGTGCTCGCCAGTCTCACTATCCGCCCTACCTGCCCGCCATAGTCCTCCTGCAATCAATAGTTATAAATTAATGTTACTCGTGGCTTTTAATA
Organism: Patescibacteria group bacterium; assembly: GCA_041645215.1. Lineage (GTDB taxonomy): Bacteria > Patescibacteriota > Patescibacteriia > Veblenbacterales > UBA10138 > JACRFM01. The sequence goes on from JBAZQK010000013.1 coordinate 6,639, forward strand.
GCATCATTTACCAAGGACAGGCTTAGGCAGGCGGGTGCGCCACCGCCCACAGCACGGGCGGATTTAACGCTCAACTGGCTTACGCTCTGCCACGCCTCCTCCAGCATAGTGGCAAGGAGGCGGTAATTTTAAATTTCAAATAACAAATGTCAAATCAAATCTAAAATCCAAATGACTAAAAGGGAACAGATGAATTGTAGGAAAAAATAAGGATACGGTCAATTGTAAACCCCGTTAGAAGTCTCCACCACTGGTGGAGACTTCTAACGGGGTAAAAATAGAATTGGAATAACTCCTCTAACTCCCCCTAACCCCCTCTTAACAAGAGGGGGAAAGAGGGAGCTCTTAAAAAGAGGGGGAATGGGAAATTCTTAATAAGAGAGGAAAAACAAAATGCAGGGGGTATCATTCTGGGTGACTTTGACAACAAAGTACAAAGTATTATAATTAACCATACCTAAGTTATTAACATTTCCAGGTATGAACAAAGAGGTTACCAATGAAGAATTAGCCCGTATGATAGCCGAGGGCTTTGCCGGTACGGCTACCAAGCAGGATTTAACCGTGGTTAAAGATGATTTAGCTGTGGTTAAAACTGACGTAGCTGAAATAAAAAACAGGCTTGAAGCTGTGGAAAATAAACTTGACCGAGCTTTGTACAAAGAGTTAGATGTTCACGAGCGCTGGATTAAGCAATTGGCAAACAAAGCAGGGATTGAACTAAGTCGTTAATTTTTGCGCTAACATGTTAGTTCATAAATGTGATAGCTGTAAAAAAACTATTCCCGAAGGCGCGCCTAAAATTGATGTGCGTACTAGTTGGGAATGGTCATCACTGTGTATGACTTGCGGTGTACCAATAATGAACTTTTTGCGCAAAGCAAAGTTGATTTCAGCCAAAACACTTGTTGAGTTAAAAAGCAGGACAGCCAAAACTAGGAATAAAGGATTAAGAATAGGAAGGTGAAAAAATACTAAAAGAAGCGTTCAGCTTCTTTTTTGTTTTATAAAAAAGATTGTCCACGTCATCCCGACGGTCATCGGGACAGGCGACAATGTAAACAACTCCCCCTAACCCCCTCTTAACAAGAGGGGGAAAGAGGGAGCTCTTAACAAGAGGGGGAATGGGAAATTCTTAATAAGAGAGGGATATGGTGATAAGCGCTTACCCTCCCTCTTTTAAAGAGGGAGAGGGAGGGAGTTGTTTGGGCTGGGACCAAAATTCAAAAACGATAAAGATAAATCGGCGCGTCGCTCGGGAGTGGTCTGTTAATTAAACTCGGCTTGGTATTTGGCAAACGAAAAGTATAGCTGACAAACAAGGCGCCGGGATTTAATTCTTGGGTTAATTTTTTTTCCAAGCGCTTCATCGCCGCCGGCAATAAAAAACACATAACCGCCGCCGCCGGGGATAACTTTATCGGCCAGAAACTGCGCCAGTAAATTTTGATAAGCCGGCGCCGGGGCGAACGCCACGCGCGCCACCGGGCAATTAGATAAGGAAAGATAGCCACTTCAAAACCAATTGCCTCCACGCCATACTTTTCCGCGACCGCCACTAATAGCCGGCCGTCGCCGCAGCCAAGCTCATAACAGGGCCCACCCGGGCGCAACTCTAATAAGCCCAACATACGATTGATATCTTTTTTACGCATGGGCAAAAAAGGCGCGGCCGAAATGGCACCCCAGGCAAAGGTGATTAAAACTAATAATAAAAAAATATTAAATGCAAAATATAAAAGCAGCACAATGACTAGCATTATTGAGATTCTTTAGCCAATTCCGCCGGCCGGCGGACAAACTCAAATGTATGAATGACAAAAGTAGGAAATGGAATTGGAATCACGAATTAAGAATTGAGAATTGAGATAAGAAGTGGTGCAACCCCAGAAGCAGTCCTCCTCCTTCAGTACGCTACCTGCCCGCCATCGGCCTCTTACAATCGATAATTGCTAATTAGTGTTGTAGTTTTCTATTTAATAACATCGTTTACCCCGTTAGAAGTAACCCCAATGGCTGTCGGGATACTCCACCACCAGTGGAGACTTCTAACGGGGTTTACTTTGTACAGGCTTAGGCAGGCGGGTGCGCCACCGACCCACAGCACGTGCCCGCCGGGCGCTCACGCGGCTGCTGTATTGTAGGCTGGCCTTACGGCATAGCGACAAAGGGGAAGGACTAGAATCACGAATTAAGCCCAGTATAGCAACTTTGTTAAATAAAATTTAGCGAGCTTAGACTAAATAATTAATAAGAGATAACGGTGGTATAAGCTATTTACTTGTTTAATAAATTTTATTTTAAAAGCGAGCTATAACAAAGTAGTTATACTGGGTAAGAATTGAGATTCTTCAGCATTATTAAAAAATGGCTACTCCGCCGCGCCGGTCGCGGGTAAACGAGACCGGTTTATTATATCCAGCTCAACTTCAGCCCGCGAGCGGCCATAGGTTAAGCGCGATAACTGCTTAATTTTCTCCGCCAGCAGCGCGTCGCCTTTAACCGGAGCATAGGTATGAAAATTGAACGGCCGCGACGGCGTATTATTAATAAGCATTTTGGCGTAAGCGCTATAAAGCTCCTGATTAATCAGATCGTAGGATGAAAACACCGGGGCGTATTCCTTGGCCAAAAACTCGGCGTCCTCCACCCCGATACGGAAGCTGACCAGGGTGCCGACGTTACCGAACACGGCATCACGAGTACGAGTATCTTTGTCATTATGCACCAGCTGGCCGATATATTGATGAGCGATAATAAGATTAAGCCGATATTTGCGGGCCTCGGAAAGAATCGTGGCAATTGAATCGGTAATAAAATTCTGGAACTCGTCAATGTACAAATAAAAATCCGGCCGCTTATCAACCGACACGTCAGTTCGCGACAAAGCCGCCACTAAAATTTTGCCCACCATTACTAAACCAATCAAATAAGCATTGAGTTCGCCAATTTTGCCCTTGCTTAACTTAACCAATAAAATCTTTCTCTCATCCATAATTTTACGGAAATTAAAAGCGCTTTTGGTTTGACCGATTATGGGCCGCATCGTATCGTTAGCCACAAACTGATTTAATTTAGAAGTAATATAAGGCACCATATTGACGAGCGAAGCCTCACCACCGGCTTTTTGCGCCTCCTTAACCCAAAAATCATACACCACCGGATTATTAATTTTGGACAATTTATAGCGCCGATAATCGCCATCCGCCAAAACTTTGGATATTTCCATTAAAGTCGCGCCCGAATCCGGGTCATCCATAATAAGCAGCATCGCGTTGCGAATATACTGTTCAAACATCGGGCCGCCGGTCTGCTTTAAATCATACAACTTTTCCAGAATCTTAATCATTTCGTTAATTACGAAAGTTTTTTGCTCCGGGTAGGCCGGGTCATATTCCAACAAATTCAAGCCTTGGGGCCGCTCGGTATCGGTCGGATCAAACAATACCACGTCCGGCGCCCGCGATGCCGGTACGCGCGCCAGCACGGCATCCACCAAATCGCCATGCGGGTCAATAAGGCACACGCCCTCGCCGCTTTGAATATCCTGCACCGCCATATTTTCCAGCAACACGCTTTTACCGGAGCCGGATTTTCCAATCATATAAAAATGACGGGCCCGGTCCGCGCGCGCCATCTGAATAACCTTTTTAAGCCCGCGATACTCGCTATAGCCCAATACCAAACCATCCGCGGGCATATCATTGGGCGGCGGCGCCTTACGCGCCGATAACCAGCGGATATTCGGCGTTTCCGTGGTCGGCAAGGGAAAATGATAAATTGAAGCCAACTCTTCCACGTTCCACACCATATGTTTGCGTTCATCAAACACCCGGTGAATAAAATTGTACAAGAAATGAGCCAGACTGGCCGGGCGCCGCATACGAAAACGATTGCCAAACTGATAAAAATTAAACTGTGAGAATGATTGCATAATATTGTTTAAATTTGCTTGAGCCGCGGCCTTGTCGGCGGCCGCCGACACGATCCGACAGGTAACATCAAGCCCGGCCTTGTTGGCTTTTTGTTCCAAACCTTTGACCATCTCCTCTTCCAAGGGTGATAATTTATACAATTCTTTGGGTTTGGCCGACTTTGAGCTGGTTGCTGACAGCTTAATTATATCCCCCAAAAAATTAAGGGTTATAAGAAGCCAATTACGGCCGCCAGCCTCGCGCAAACTTTTGCCCTGCTGCATGGCCGAGGCGATACGCACACCCCGCCGCCGCCAACGGCGATGAGCCGACCTAATAACCAACTGGATCGCCGCCGCCTCCGACGCCGACACTTTAGCCAAAGCGTTAGTAATGGCGTTTAAGGAATCAGTTTCAAATTGTTTATAAGTTTTGAGCGGAAAAGCCACGGAGCGCCCAAACCGAACTAACGCCCCCACAGTTACGCCGTGGGGAGAAAAAATATTATAGTCACTCACCTCCTCCAACATGGCGTGCGGATAGTGCGCTTGTATCTGCTGTTCAATTAAACTGCGAAATTTGAGCGGCACCGCCACGTAAAAAGACACCAACCCATCCTTAGCCACAATTTCCAAAGCAACATTGTCGCCGCGGCCAGCCAGCCAAGCCCAGGGGGCCCAGGGAGTTTTTAAACCGCCGATTGACGACCACAAAACCTCGGCCACCGCGATCTGATCTTGAATTGATTGCGGCGTAATTTTATCCGGCTTGTCCGACGGCGCGCCGGTCTCGCGGGGCAGGGTAACCAAAAAAATAACCATACCCAAACTTGTCCGCAGGGCCGTCAAACGATGCCAAAACAATCTAATTACCAAAACCGCCGCCGTTAGCAGTAATAAGGCTATTAGGTACCACTCCCGGCCTTGAGTGGACGAGGACACCGCAGTGGCCGCCTCATCGGTTAAGGGCGAAGAGTTAGACAGCGCCGTGAACTGAAAAAAGGTGAAGCTCCACCGCCTTATCCAGCCATCGTCCCGATGTACATCGGGACTATGGCGGAGTAGGCCAGCCGTGGCATCTTGGGGTACGTGGGTAAGCATGTTTTATTTTTTGGGTTGCTGTAATTTAAATATTTTATCAGCTTTAATTTTAGCCGCTTGTTCAACAAAATATTTATTTAATCCCGGCACCGTCTTAAGCCAACTGCTTATCAGTCGCAAAATCTCACCGACCTTAACTTTAACCTGCTGTAATAGAGCGTAAATTTTACGGGCCGTAATTTCGCCCTGACGCTTAAATTCCGCTTGTTGAACCGGGTTAAGTTCGCTAAAAACAGCTGTCATATCTTCCTCCAGCACAGTCTCAATCTCCTGGGCCAAGGGAGTTAAAGGCGGCGGCGCTGGTTCAAATTTACCGGCCACGGGTTTAAACGCTGGCGGCGCCAGTGCCTCGCTACCCCGCTTTGGTATCTCAAAATCTTGCTCCGGCGACAAAGCTTGCTCATTGCCTTCAGCCGTTTCCGGGACTTTGGGCAAGGGGGCTAATTCAATTTTAGAGCCTGGATTAATTTCGGCCATAATCAGTTAATATGGATAGTATTAGGACTTACGCGTTTGACCGTCATCCTGAAGCCGATGTCCATCGGCTGAAGGATCTCGGCTTATATCTAAGCGATTTTCGAATGAGATTCTTCGGCCTGCTGCCTCAGAATGACACAAAAAGCCTGAATCGCGTAAGTCCTAAGTATAACATTTTTGCCCTAACTTAACTATATCGGGCTTACGCGGTGGCCATCATCCTGACCCCGCCAACGGCAGGGACAGGATCTCTGCTTAGATCGTAACATATTCATATAAAGATTTTTCGGCCTTTAGCCTCAGAATGACGCAAGAGACGTGAAGTGCGTAAGTTCTATAATTATCAATAGTGCTTAAAAAACTTTGATACTGGGAAGTATGGAAGTTTTTTCTAATCTTACGAAGTTGAACTTCGTAAGATAGTGGTCAAAAGCCGGCTTTATGGCATTTAATTTTGTTCTATTTCCAGCACCTTGCTCCACCTGGCATGGTGGCAATTTAGCCAATCAGCCAAAAACTAAATAACCACTTCAGGGATTTATGTCCGCCCGGACATAAATCCCGTAACTACTGACAGCGATAAAAATTAGAGTATAAGGTATAGTTAACAGGTGTCACCCATAACTATACTAAGCGTTACCTCTAAGTGTAAATGTACATCCTGCTATAGCCAAAACAATAATGTGTTATAATTAACCAAGTATGCAACCGCTTTTTTTGGATATCAGCGTTATTATCATTACGGCGGCCTTACTTGGTATTGTGGCTCACTGGCTTAAGCAACCGGTAATTCTGGCCTATGTGGCGGCGGGTTTTATTTTGGGCCCGGCGATGGTTGGATTTTTAAACGAGGCGGAAGTTATTCGCAATCTATCCAGTCTGGGAATAGCCTTCCTTTTATTTTTGGTTGGTATTGAGCTTAACCTTAAAAAAATCCGCCATATCGGACAGGTTTCACTGGCCTTGGGGGTTGGACAGGTTGTCTTTACGGCCGCCTTAGGCTTTTTAATAATCCGCCTGTTCGGCTATACTGTTGTGCCCTCAATCTATATCGCCATTGCCCTAACCTTTTCCAGCACGATTATAGTTATAAAACTTTTGTCGGAACAAAAAACTTTGGAATCTCTGTACGGCCGCATAACCGTGGGAATGCTGCTAGTGCAGGACTTGCTGGCAATAGTGGCGCTAATTTTACTGTCCAGTTTTTCCTCAACCGGCTCGGCGCCCAACCTAACCCAATTGATTCTGGTGGCGATTAAGGGCCTGAGCTTAATTGTGTTTGTATTCGCGGCGCAAAGATTTATCCTGGCCCGGCTGTTTGAATGGCTGGCTCGCTCACGCGAACTATTGTTGATATCCAGCCTGGCCTGGTGCTTTTTAGTGGCCGCGGCCTTCGCCGCCATTGGTTTCTCTATGGAGATTGGCGCTTTTTTGGCTGGTCTCGCCTTGGCTGAACTGCCTTATAATTTAGACATCGCGAGTCGCGTGCGGCCCTTGCGCGATTTTTTTATAACTATATTCTTTGTCGTACTGGGCGCGCAATTGGTATTCACCTCCAGCCTTAATTTCTTTTGGCCGATTATCGCGCTGTCTTTATTTGTGCTCATTGGCAATCCTTTAATTGTAATGGTGATAATGGCGCTAATGGGCTACCGCAAACGCACCAGCTTTTTAATTGGCTTGGCTGTGGCCCAAATCAGTGAATTCTCCCTTATTTTAATGGCCTTGGGAAACAAACTAGGCCACGTGACAAGTGAACAGGTGGCGCTGGTCACTATTATCGGCGTTATCACTATCACTATATCATCTTATTTAATAACTTTTGGCGACAAAATTTATCGCCGTCTGGCGCCATATCTAAACTGGCTGGAGGGCAAAACTAACGCTGAAGCTGGCACCGAGTTAACTGAACCACTGACTAACCATACGATTCTATTTGGTTATCACCGCTTGGGCGAAAAAATCGCCAACACTCTGGAGGCTCTGCAACAACCAGTTTTGATTATTGACTTTGATCCCACGGTTATAAAACGCTTAATAAGTCAGGGTAAAACCTGTCTTTATGGCGATATGGGAGATATTGATGTTATGGAAAAAGCCAATATCGCCGATGCCAAGATGATTATTTCAACCGTGCCCGACATCAATGATAATTTGTTACTGCTAAAAGATGTCAAAAAACAATGTCCCAACTTAACTGTCTACGTTACCGCTGAAACCTGGCACGATACCAAATCGCTTTATGAGGCCGGCGCCGATTATGTCATATTCCCCCACCACCTGTCGGCCGAGCGGTTCAGCGACATGTTGCGCGGCCTGATTATGGACAATAATCGTATTTTGGTTGACCGCGGCCGCCACCTTAAGGAATTAGAACTGCACTACGCCAATCGCACGCGGCAATAAAACTGCACAGACTGTCCGAAAACTCCTTTGCGAGTTTAAAAAAGACAATCAGATTCCGTTAGAAATAATTTTAGGCGATCAACCTCTGCTTTGCAGAGGGTGTCCCTGTGTACGCCCCTTCAACGGAACTTTCAAAATAATTAAGGCCGAATCTGTATTCACAAATCCGGCCTAGTTAAGTTCAAAAACTCTTTATTGGAATTATTTTATAGTAACCGTTCAACCACGCTAGGAACCAGTAACCCAATCCTAGCAAAAACAGCCAACCAAATAAATTTTTCAGTTTGATTTTAATGAGACTATTTTTTCTGTAGAAATATACCAACAGAGAAAATGCGAATAACCCAAATGACAACAACATTAACATTAAAAGCATACCCTCAAACATATCATTTCTTGTTTGCACTGCCCTAACGCTGGCAAAATTTTCTATAATTGCCCAACCAGTTAAGATAACAGCGTTGGCTCCGTAGTTAGTAACCTTATTTTCATCACCTTCGCTTTCGCTTTTACGGCTTTTTAAAAAAGCCAACAACAAAGCCATAGCGCCAATAAAAGTCAACGGAGGTCCCCAAGTCAGATAATGAGCCAAGGCAACTACAACCGCTAAAATCATCAAGTCTAGTAATACAAATTCCGAAATCTTTGTTTCCGGTTTTACAAAACATTCATTAAACAATGAATATAGACGATTGCCAGACCAGATAACGGCAATAAGCGAAAGATAGGTAAACAAACCAAAAAAATCTTCGCCGGCTAATTTGTGTCCTTGAATAGCCGATATTACACAATAACTTGAGCCAGCCGCGCTAACCACAACCATAATAAAGGCCATATCAAAACTGGTTATTTTTCGTTTTTGTATCTCTTTATCTGTAAGGTTACTCTTGGCGGTTTGCTCTGGTAAACCTGATAAATATGCCTCATAGACGAGCAATCCAGCAAACGAAATAACAGTTGCCATAAACAACGCGTTTGACCAAGGCTCACGCGCAGATATTAAACCGTAAACGATAAGCCCTGCCAAAGCAATCGTTCCTACAGGCCATAGCCAATACTTTTTCATCCTAACCTCCTTCAGCCTCTAGCTGATTGATTATTGTATTTTTGTTTATAACATTTTAACGAGCCGTTTTAGCTATTTTATGGCTATAACTTTAGTTAACTTTATAATAATTGTCAATTGTTTATAAATTAAGGCTGAGTCTCTATCTAGAAACCCAGCCTATTTTTTAAAACAGTTTTTAGTTTTTACTTTAACATCCAATCATAATACTGGTGTCCATACATTAAGTTATTATAACCAAAGGATAACAACCAGTAAAATACACACCAAAACAAAAGTGAGATTAAAAGATAACCAAATTTTGTTTCTTTTGATTTTTGAAACAAATAAATCGCACCACCAAAAAGTAAAACTGCCATTGATAGGAAAATTAAAACCAAATAACCCAATCCGTTAAAAAATACATCACCCTGAACCCCTTTTACGATTTCAAAAAAGGCTTTAAAATTGGCTACCATCGCCCAGCCAGCAAACAGAGCAACAATTCGACACAGTATTGTTATATCATCCTCGCTTAACTT
>JBAZQK010000014.1:0-15714 GCA_041645215.1 Patescibacteria group bacterium
GGGGATAAACACGAGGATCGCTCCAGCGTGGGTAATGTATCTATTTTTGGCATACAAAGGAAATACGATTTAAGACAAGGATTTCCATTGGTAACTACCAAAAAGGTTAATTTTCGCAATATTATCGCGGAACTGTTGTGGTTTCTTAAGGGTTCTACCAATATTAATGACGGTTTAAAGCAATACACTTCCATTTGGGATCCGTGGGCTGACCCCAGCGGGGAACTGGGTCCAATTTATGGTTATCAATGGCGTAAGTGGGAGGCTTTTAGTTTGGACGAAAAAACAGGTTTATATAATAAAACGCATATAGACCAAATAGCTCATATTGTTGAAGTCATCAAACGTTTAGCTGCTGGTGAGAATCATCCGGAAGCCAGGCGGCTGCTGGTAAGTGCTTGGAACGTGGCTGATATTCCGCGCATGGCTTTGCCGCCGTGTCACGCTTTTTTTCAATTTCATGTTTCCAACGGCCGGTTGGATTTAATCTTATATCAACGCAGCGCCGATGTGGCTATTGGCGTGCCTTATAATATTGCCAGTTACGCGGCGTTATTGGCGATTATTGCGCAAGAGACTGGTTTAACTGCAGGCGTGTTTACTCATATGATGGGCGATGCCCATATTAGGTCGCTAAATCACATTCCGGGCTTAAAAGAACAAATGTCTCGTCAGCCATATCCGTTACCGAGTTTGAAAATAGCGAATAAACCAATGGCGGAATTGACCGTTGACGATATAATTTTGGAAAATTATCAATATCACCCGTTTATAAAATTTGAAGTAAACATTTAATATTTTTGGAATTTATTAGCTAGTCTAATTTCCACCAGAGGCGGATCGACGACGCGCGCCTGTCCGCCTTTGGCGGAAATGGTGGAATAGTTTATATGACAAAATTTTCTATTATCGCGGCCATAGATAAGAAAAACGGTTTAGGCAAGGCCGGTAAGTTGGCTTGGCATTTTAAGGGTGATTTAGAGCATTTTAAAGACATTACTACGCGTCCAGTGGCGCCCGGTAAGCAAAACGCCGTTATTATGGGCAGTGTAACCTGGTATTCGCTGCCCGAGTCGGTTAGACCGCTGGCAGACCGTACAAATATAGTTTTAAATTTTGCCCGTGATATAGTTTTGCCAACCGGCGTTTTATTGGCCACGTCACTTGATGAAGCTATTGCCAAGGCCGCCGAATTGCCGAATGTAGGCGAAATTTTTATTATTGGCGGCGCTAGCGTATATAAGCAAGCCATTAGTCATCCTAAGTGCACTAAACTTTATTTAACCCAAATTGAGGCTGAGTTTGATTGTGATACTTTTTTTCCAATCGTGGATAAGGCTATATTTAAAGAAGTTTCAGCATCTGATTGGGTAGAGGAAAGGGGCGTGAAGTATCGTTTTATTGAATATCAAAAAGTATAGTATGTCTAAGCTAGGCTCATTTATTAATATTGAAGGTACCGACGGTTCAGGCAAGGCTACGCAGGCTAAACTATTGTCAGCGGCCTTGCGGCGCAGGGGGCATAAAGTTTTTAATATTAGTTTTCCGCGTCATGGCGAACCGTCAGCCCGTTTGGTGGATGATTATTTAAACGGTAAATTTGGGCCTAGTAAAACGGTCAGCCCTTATTTGGTTTCTTTGTTTTATGCTATAGATAGAGCCGCCGCGGCCCCAATCATAAGCAGATATTTGGTTAAAGGTTATGTGGTGATAGCTGACCGCTATACTTTGAGCAACGCGGCTCATCAAGGCGGTAAACTTTCCAGTTTATCAGCGCGCCGTCAATTTTGGCAGTGGCTGTTTGATTTGGAATACAAGATATTAAAAATACCTCACCCGAGTGTATCGCTGTTGCTTTATATGCCGTCGGCAGTTGCTCAAAGTCTGGTTGGCAAAAAGAAACAGAGGCGTTATTTAAATGGTGCTAAACATGATATTCATGAAGCTGATTTAGGGCATTTGCAAGCGGCGGAGGAGGCTTATTTGGAATTGGCTAGCTTTTATAAGATAGCGGTGGTAAAATGTTTTAAGAATAAAAAATTATTAAGTACACAAGAAATAAATAAAGAAATTTTAAAAATTGTTAAACAAAAATCCAGGAGGTAAAATGGCAGCCAAAACATCAGCTCAAAAAATAATGCAACAGGATAAAGCGGCTATGGATTCCAAATTAGTCGCAGTTAAGCGAAATACTAAAATAAACACAGAAGCGACTAAACCACGGCGATTAGTTGATGCCAGCGGAAAAATAAATAATTTTGCGTTGTGGATATTTCTGCCAGAGAAGTTATGAAAAAAGATTGGAACAATAGTAATAAAATTTAACAGAGAAAATACAAACATTAAAAAACGGAGGAAGATATGAAAACCATTAATCCAAGAATACTTGATTATATAGAAGTATTAATTAAAGTGCTGGCCGAGTCACCCCAAAGATTTCGTGAGTTTATTAATGGGTATTTTGCCCATACGGCAAATTTGGAAGAGCAGGAAGAGCTTTTTACCGAATTTGATTATCATTTAAGTTTATTAATAGATGAGAAAAATCATATTCATTTCGAATTCAAAAGTCTTGAATTAAAAGACATGGTAGGTCAGGCGCTTAAGAATTTTATCGGTGACATTAAATGCATACCAAATAACAGATTTGCGAAAAGATTTGTTAAAAGATTGATTGATTTTTGTCAAGCCGGCTATAATCCGTCCGCGGCCGTTGATGCCCACCCCTTGGCTTACACGAATGGTTATTATTTTTGAAAGAATTTAACATGATTTAATCTGGAGGGCGAAAACAATTCGCCCTCTTTTTTTATATCTGATATAATTTAGCCGTATGAAACTAGAGCCTATAATCGGTTTGGAAATTCACGTCCAGCTCAAAACCCAGTCCAAGATGTTTTGCGCTTGCGACAATCGCGGCGAGGATAAGGCGGCCAACACGACTGTTTGTCCAATTTGTCTGGGGCATCCGGGGACTTTGCCGGCGCCGAACAGCGAGGCGATGGCGATGGGTGTGCGGGCGGCCTTGGCTTTGAACTTGCGCGTAAATTTGCATTCCAAATTTGACCGCAAAAGTTATTTTTACCCGGATTTGCCCAAAGGTTATCAAATTTCTCAATATGACGAACCGTTAGCCGGCGCCGGCGGTCTGGATATTTTGGTTGGCGAAAGAATTGTAAAAATCAATATTGAACGATTGCATTTGGAAGAAGACACCGCTAAATTGTTGCACGAACATGGTAGAACCTTGGTTGATTTCAACCGCGCCGGCACACCGCTGATTGAAATAGTAACCAACCCGGAGATTGATTCACCCGAACAGGCCAAAGCTTTTTTGCAGGAGCTGCGTTTGATTATGCGGTATTTAGACGTGTCCGAAGCTGATATGGAAAAAGGTCACTTGCGCTGCGATGCCAATATTTCCCTGCGTCCGGCAGGGGAGAGCAAGTTATATTCTAAAACCGAAATTAAGAATTTAAACTCGTTTCGCGCGGTGGAAAAGGCCTTGCATTACGAAATTAAACGTCAAACTGAATTATGGGACAAGGGCCAGGCTCCAACTAACACCGCGACTCGCGGTTGGGACGAGAAGGCCGGGGTCACGGTGGAGCAACGGGAAAAAGAAGCGGTTAACGATTACCGCTATTTTCCTGAACCGGATATACCGCCGATTGAGTTTACGGCCGAGCAAATTAAGGATTGGCGGAATGAATTACCAGAATTGCCGGCGGCTCGTCGTCAGCGTCTGCGGTCTGATTACGGCATTGGTTGGCCCGAGGCCAAGTTTTTAACTGAAGATAAAGATTTGGGCGACTTGGTAACACGCATAGTCACAGCCTTAAGCAATGAATTAGATGGTGATATAAAAGCCGCGGCTAAACTGGCGGTTAACTGGATTGTCCATAAGTTAACGGCGATTTTGATTGACCAGCAATTAACCGTGCAAAATTTGGGCATTAGTTTATCGCAATGGGTGAGTTTTTTGCTGCTGGTGGCGCGCCGCCAGGTTAATTCCACCAACGCGCAAGTACTGCTGCGGCGTATGGTAGAAACGGGCCGTGATCCGGAAACGATTGTGGAGAGCGAAAATTTGTCGCAGATTTCTAGCGAGGGTAATGATTTAGGCGAGATGATTGCGAAAATCATTGCTAAGTACCCGGTTCAGGTAGCCCAATATAAGGCAGGTAAGGAACCGGTCATTAAGTTTTTATTGGGCGCGCTAATGCGCGAAACCAAGGGTCGTTACGATCCGCCAGCAGCCGAAGCCGCCCTGCGCGATAGATTAGCAGGTTAATTTTATATATAGGATTTACCCGTTTCATTAAAAAGCGGGGTTCCTCTTTACGTCATTGCGAGGCGAAGCTGAAGCAAACTCGGAGATTCCTCGCTGCGGTTCGGGATTAAGAGTGTATTATTACATCACATAACAGCGTGTATCTGGCTCTCCGCCCGCGGCGGATCGCCCAAATTTGACTTATTTTTCCTTTGAGATATAATAGAATCGTAAGAATAATCTGAACAATATGCGCAAAATAGACCTCAAATCAGTGGTGTGGAAAGAGGGAAGCTACTATATCTCTCAATGTTTAGATGTGGATGTTTCCAGTTTTGGCAAGACCAAAAAAGAAGCCCTTGCTATGCTTCAGGATGCCCTAGAATTATATTTTGAGGATGTGCCACTTCCGACAAAAACAGAACGTATAGAAAACCCCGTTATTGCCTCCGTAACTCTCCAACATGCCTAAGCCCTATTCACTTCGGCTTGTGCTCAAGGTCCTTGAAAGCAAGGGCTTCTTTTTTGTTTCCCAGACTGGCTCGCATGCAAAATATCGGAAAGAAGGAAGTTTGACATTCACTGTCATAGTTCCAATTCACGGCAAGGAAATTCGTTATGGTACTTTTCGGTCTATTTTACGCCAATCAAAATTGAAAGAAGAAGATTTTCAAGAATAAAAAACAAGTCAAACTTCAGATATAATGACGATGTTATGTGAAATAAATTTTTGGGCTTATTTCTAAATGAATGGACGTTTAATATAACACACTGCAATTATATATCTTATGGTAAAAATAGTCGGACATAGAGGTGCGGCAGGATACGCACCAGAAAATACACTACTCTCCTTTCAAACGGCCATCGATATTGGGTGCGATAGGGCCGAATTTGATGTAAGACTGTCTAAAGATGGTGAAATTGTAGTAATCCATGATGCCGATGTCTCAAGAGTCACAGACGGTAAGGGCTTTGTTTATAAAATGACTCTAGCGGAATTAAAAAAACTAAACTGTTCTCAAAATCAGAAAATCCCAACCTTACAAGAAGTTATAGACTTGTGCAAAGGCAAAATTGATTTACAAATTGAATTAAAAGCAGAGGGAACCCCGCAATCCGTTAATCAAATCATCTTACAAAATAATATTAAAAAAAGTGTCGTAATAACTTCCTTTGCTGTTGATTTACTCAAGGAAATTAAAAATCTCAACCCAAAATTCAAAGTTGGTCTCTTGTTTAAAGCTTATCCTGAAAAATTATGGAGATTAGTAAATAAAATCCCGCTTGATTTTATTTGTCCAAGATATGGCATTACTACAAAAGAAATTATAAATCAAGCCCACAAGTTAGGTAAAAGTGTATATGCATATCATGTCAATGATAAAGATACTGGAAATAAACTCATAGCTTTAGGCGTAGATGAGATTGGCACAGATTTCCCAAAGTTATTTATCAACTCTTAAGAAGCCCAAAAATTTAATTGCTTGGAGTGGTTAGTTTTGGTGCAACCAAAAAAGAGCTTTGGATAATTTATAGGAAGCAGTAGAATTATATTTTTAGCGTCTCCCAATTTTGTCTTAATATCAATATTAGGACTTACGCGTTTGAGCCAAGTTCGAGGCAAAACCGAGCAAGTGGTACGAGTCCCGCCATGGCGGGATGAGCGAAAAGCCGAGGTTTTAACGAAGAAATTGGCCAAAGCCGCTTGCGGGGTCGGGCTGCGCCCGCCCCTAAAGCGGCAAGCGCGTAAGTCCTAAATATGTTAACCACGCGCCACAATGGGTGCTTGGCACTGCACATTGATATAAGGAAAAAAGAATGGGGGAGGTATTTCAGCAAATTCATTAGACTACTTGCCGGCGCAGGAAATCTTTAACGCGTTTTATGGCTGTTCGTTCATTTTTTACCCAAGCAATATTTGGTGTTTTTTTAAACCAAGTCATCTGCCGCCTGGCGTATTGCGAGGTATGAAGGCTGATTAATTCAAGAGCTGTTGGGAGGTCGTACTTTTTTTCTAGGTAACCAATTATTTCCTGGTAGCCGATAGTTTTGAGTAGAACGGATTTAGGGTAATGTCTTTGTAGATATTGGGTTTCGCGCGTTAATCCGTTTTTAATCATTTGTCGGGTGCGACGATTGATGGCTGATTTTAGTTTAGCAGATGACGTTTCAATTCCTATGATTAATGTCTGGGGTCGGGGTGTACTGGTTTGCGCGGCATAAAACGATTGGCCGCTGGTCAAAACGTGTTCCAGGGCGCGGATTAGACGGCGGCGGTTGAATTTATCTATTTTAGAATAAGTTAGCTTATCCAGCTTAGCCAGTTTTTTATTCAGCTCGGCTAAAGTCATTTTTTCCAGTTTGGCGCGAAGTTTAATATTGGCAGTTGATGAAGGGAAGTTGTAATTTTGTACAATGGCCGATACATACAAACCAGTGCCGCCAACCAGAAATGGCGTATAGCCAATGGCGAATAGCTTGGGGATTAATTCATTTGTCCGTTTTTGAAATTCGGCGGCGGAGTAGGTTTTAGCGGGAGATAGTTCATTAATAAAAAAATGTGGAACACCGTCAACTTTAAATATTTTTTTATTGCCGGTGGTCCTTTGCCATTTGCCATTAGCCATACGCCACCGGCCGATTGGTTGGCTGGTACCAACTTGGGCGTGCTGGTAAAGCTGGCGCGAGTCAGCTGAAATCACTGCGCCCTTAAAACGCTTAGCCAATTTTATAGCTAAGGCTGTTTTGCCGCTGGCCGTAGGACCGATAATGGCGACTAAGGGTGGGGGATTGACTTTTTTAGGCATTGACACTACTATAAGGTACTAAATACAAAAAAACAAATTCAAAATAATAAAAAAAGAACGGAGAAAAAATGGATCTTTTAAAAATCGGTAAATTTGCGGCAATATTTTTTGGTTTGATAGAGGCCTTACCAGTTGAATTAAAATCCGATGGTTATCATATTGAGGGGGCTCTTTTTGTGTCACTGTGTATTATGTTGATAAAAGTTCTTATTGAGATTGCTCTGGTTAGGGGTGGCATAAGATTGTTTAGATTGTTGAGGATAATTATCATAAGATTTTGGCGAGCACATCGGAAGCTACTAATGTATATAATAGTTTTGTTATCAGTACTTACCGTTGTGTGTTTAAAAATAGTTGACCCCGGTGATAAACATCAAGAACTAATGATAATTCCTATCGCGTTTCTTTTGTGGTGCATAATCTTGAGATTTAAATTATTTAAACTCAATGTTTCAAAACAGGTTAACAAAAAGAAGTTTTCGTTGATAACTTTTTTGGGCCGTTTTACATTTATATACGAAACGCCGTATAGAAAGATGACTAAAGCTAGGGAGAAGTTAGTGATGTATGCTATAAGTACTGAATATGTGGGATTATTTGTTGTCGCGATAATACCTTGGCCACCCGTATTAGCCTTGGCTGGTCCAGTTGCCTACAATCAGATTAGAAAAAGGTATCCTTGGTGGCGTATAGACAATTGGTTTTTTGTAGCCTTTGCCGCTGGTTGTTTATTGCGTATGGCGTTCGCCGTATTAACGGTGTACGGAATGTTATAAAAGAATTAAAAAAAGGACGACTAGCTTAATCTATGTCGTCCTTTTATACTAACAGTTAAGATTTAGCGGCGCTCGGCAATTTCCTTAAGTAATGATTCTATAAATTGTTCGGTTTTGACTTGTTCAGTATCGCTTTGGCCGCGTTTTCTTACTGCCAGTATTCCGCTGGCTATTTCTTTATTGCCCACTACTATTATATAAGGCACTTTTTCAGCCGCAACCTTGCGGATTTTATTGCCAATGGTTTCGTTGGCATCGTCAACCTCGCTACGGATAAATTTATCAGTCAGCACGGCTTGCAATTGGCGGGCGTAATCCTGATGAGCCTTGCCAATCGGTAAAATTTTAACTTGTACCGGCGCCAGCCAAGTGGGAAAGTTGCCGGCATAATGTTCAATTAAAAAGCCGATAAAACGCTCGTGCGTGCTCAAGGGCGCCCGATGTATGCAAAGCGGAGTTTTTTCCTGACCGTCATGGTCTTTGTAAGTTAGGCCAAACCGTTTAGGCACGGCAAAGTCAACCTGGTTGGTGGCCAGCGTAAACTCGCGGTTAATTGAACTCCAGACCTCAACATCAATTTTGGGACCGTAGAAAGCGGCCTCGTTCGGCGTTTCAACAAAGTTGATTTTGCTATCCAGTAGTGTTTGGCGGACTAAATTCTCGGTCTGCTTCCATAATTCCGGCTCGTTGATATATTTTTTGCCAAGTTCTTTAGGGTCATGGGTTGACAGGCGCATAACGTACTTGGTAATGCCAAACAGTTTGAAAAATTTTATATACATATCGTTGACGGCTGTGAATTCACTGGCAAATTGCTCCGGCGTGCAGTAAATGTGGGCATCATTCATATTTAGCATACGAACCCGCAGTAGGCCCATAAGCTCGCCGGATTTTTCGTAACGGTAGACCGCACAGTATTCGGCTAGGCGCAGCGGCAGATCGCGGTAGCTGCGCCGCTCCGCCGCGTAAATCTGGTGGTGGTGCGGGCAGTTCATAGCCTTGAGATAATAAACTGTGTCATGGCCGTCTTCGCGCGTTATCATCGGCGGATACATACTGTCCTGGTAATAAGGGAGGTGGCCGGAAGTTTTATACATAATTTCCTTGGCAATATGCGGCGTGCGCACGCGTTGGTAGCCGGCTTTGAATTCAGTTTCTTTGGCCAGCTTTTCCAGTTCCTCCGTCAGCACCGTACCGTAAGGCAGCCAGAGCGGCAGGCCGGGGCCGACATAGTCGCTGAACGTGAACAACTTAAGCTCTTTTCCCAGTTTGCGGTGGTCGCGTTTTTTGGCTTCTTCTTGTTGTACCAGATAATTGTCCAGTTCCGGTTTGGTGGCAAACGCCAGGCCGTAGATGCGGGTGAGCATTTTGTTATTCTCATCACCGCGCCAATAAGCGCCGGCCAGACGATCCAGTTTCCAAGACTCCGATTGGATTTGAGACATATCTTTCACATGTCCGCCGCGGCAGAGGTCGGTAAATTTACCACAAGTGTAAAGCGTGACGGGTTCGGCCTTGTTGACTATTTCGTCTATTAATTCCCGCTTGTATTCGTTATTCTGGAACGCTATTCTAGCTTCATCCGGGCTTACTTCCTGATGTACGAATTTGTTCCAGCTGGGCAAAAGTTCGCGCATTTTGGCTGTAATTTTTGGTAAATCATCTTCTTTAATGGGTGAGCTAAAATCAAAGTCATAATAAAAACCATTGTCCACCGCCGGGCCGATAGTGCGTTTAGCGTCTGGCCACAATTCCAAAACCGCGGCGGCCAAAAGGTGTGCTAAGGAATGGCGCTTGGCGTCAAGAGTTGAAGTTTCTGTTTGCTTCATAAAGTCGTAATTAATATTTTAAAATAAAATAACCCAAACGAACAATAATCGTTTGGGTCCCCATCTTTACTCTTTTAAGTCAAATTCTTTTAGTTATCAACCAGGAAAAATAACGGTTGATTATTAAAAAGTATTTTGACTTTAGTAAAGGTGGGGAGGTTCCACCCAAGTTATCCCGCCAACGGCCACCGCATATTGCGGGGCAAGTCGGGACCGCTTTCAAATTGGCTTACGCTTAGTCCCCGCCAGCTGGCGGGGTTCCTGGCTTAGCTTAGGCTAAGCGGGCAGTTGGTAGCTGCCCCAATCGCGTATGAGTTTATACTATCGCTGAATGCGGTAAAAGTCAATAATTAGCTAAAAAACAGCTAAAAATAGGTCTAAAAAATAGGCCTTGATTTTTTTTACAGAAGTGCTAAAATTCCTAGAATCTAATTAGTAACTTAATCAATATGGGTATCAATGTGGATTTTGAAAAATCAGACGAAGTCAGTAATGAAAAAATTAAACTTGAATCTGAATTGCAAAATTTAATTGATCAGGGCAACAAAATAGCGCCGGAAGTTTTAAACCAATTGAGGTTTATACAGATGCATAATTACCCGGAAAGTGATATTTATGATGAGTTGGTGAATACTGTTATTCCGGCCGAAGCGGATAAATTAAAGGGCCAGCCGGAAACTGAAACAATTGATTCGGATTTAGAAAATAATAAAATAGAATTAAAAAATATATTGAAAAAGTTTTTGAGTAAAGAATAAAGGATTTTAATTTAGACAAATATAGGACTTACGCGCTTGCCGCTTGCAGGGCTGGCGCAGCCCGACCCCTCAAGCGGCTTTGGCCAATTTCTTCGTTAAAACCTCCGCTTGGCGTTCACCGTAGTTTTACTACGGCTCGCTCCAATGCTCGGTTTTGCCTCGAACTTGGCTCAAACGCGTAAGTCCTAAAATAAACAAATAAAAATCAATTTAACAATAAGAGGTGGCAACGATGTTTGGAATTAGTTTTAACCAAAAAGCACTTCGTGTAATTATAATTATAACTGCCGCAGTTTCTATTATTCTGGCAGTTAAAAGTGCGTATTTAGAAAGCTGGCCACGTATGTCCTTGTGGACAAATACAGTGCTTAATTTAATAAGCATTTGTTTTTATACGTTGGCTGTCCATAGTAAAATTAAAGAGGACAATAAATACTATAAAAAAAAGAATCCGGTTCATTACTCTGTAATCACTCCAGCCATGGTAGCGGTAATTTACCTAATAATATGGCGTATATCAAGTAATGGTTTTTCAGAAGAGATGAACCAAACGTTTCAGCGAGTGGCAGTGTTATGGTTGATTATATCGGCCGTTCTTGTTGGTTGGGTGGTGTATTTTGACGCCAAAATGCACTTGTAAAAAATAATTCTAGGACTTACGCGATTCGGGCTTTTTGTGTCATTCTGAGGCAGCAGGCCGAAGAATCTCATTCGAAAATCGCTTAGATATAGCCGAGATCCTTCAGCCGATGGACATCGGCTTCAGGATGACGGCAAACGCGTAAGTCCTAAATTCAAAAGATTTTACGCCAAAGCCGTTCACATACTATGAGCGGCTTTAATTATTCTCCTTCGTCCCGCCGTGGCGGGACTACGGCAGAATTCCGCTTAGATATCACAGCCGCGGAGCTTCATTTTGTAAAATTTCTTCAACCTCCTCAATAGTTTTGGTTTGAACCAGTTTTTGCCGCACCCGCGAAGCGCCGGGCCAACCTTTTACATACCAGCTCATATGTTTGCGAAATTCAATTATACCGTAGGGTCCCTTGGTGGCCAAAGCCAGGCGCGCGTGCTGTAAAATAAGCGGCTTGATTTTGGGCCAGTCAAAAGTTTCGTAACGGCCGGTAGCAAAATAATCCTTAACTTGTCGGAACAGCCAGGGTTTGCCCCAGGCCCCGCGTGCCAGGCCAACGCCGTCGGCGCCGGTGGCAGTTAAAATTTCATTGGCTTTTTCCGGGGTGTAAATGCCGCCATTGGCTATCAGTACGCCGGGCCAGACTTTTCTAACCTCGCTGATTATTTCCATATTAGGTTCGCCGTCAAACGGCTGTTCAAACGAACGGCCGTGAATCATTATGGCCGCCACTGGTAGATTTTTTATTTTGTTAACTAAATCAAGCGCCGTTACCACGCTGTTGCCGCCGGCTTGGCTGTCCGGGCGATTACTGTTGTCTTCCACTTTATCTTTGGTGTCTTGGCCGCGTTTTATACTGGCGCGGATTTTTATTGATATTGGCAGGCGAGTGCCCTCACCGGCGGCTTGCACGAGCTCGCGGCATAAATTTAAGTTTCGCATCAGGCTGACCCCACCGCCGGTTTTAACTATTTTGTAAGCCGGACAGCCAAAGTTTATGTCAATGCCGTCAAAGCCCATTTCCTCCAATATTTTAACAGCTTTAAAAAATATCTCCGGGTCGCGACCGAAGATTTGCACTACCACCGGCCGTTCGCCGGCAGTAAAGGCGATTAGGTCGCGGGTTTTTTTATTGTCATAAACCAAGGCGTAGGAGGAAGCAAATTCAGTATAAATAACATCGGCGCCGTAAAGTTTGCACATTTGCCGAAAAGCCGAATCAGTCACGCCGGCCATGGGCGCCAGCGCGATTATGGGCTTGGGAATTTTTAGCCAAAAATTGTCCATACGGTTAATTAGTCTAGCAGTCAACGCACTTATTGACAATTTTTAAAAAAAGGATTAGTTTAAATTTATAAACGAAGATTATTAATTTTCCAAGATTTAATTACTGGACGAGTAAGACTTTAAGTTTCAAGTCTAGGAGGCGCTGAATTAAAGAGCCAATCTGTAAATCCTCTTTTCCGTTTGTCTTACCAAGGACGGAAACCTACCGAAGTGTGTAATCAGCGCCCTCGTCCGCTAAATTTTAAAGGAAATAAAAATATAAACTGTCCTTTACAATTTAATTATTTTGAATAAAAAATAAAAAATTGAAGGAGGTGTTGGTCATGTGGAAGGTTCTATTTAGTTGGGTGGGGGCAGGTGCATTGTTTATACTTATTGTTGGTTATTTTGTACTTCGCTTGATTAGAGAGCGAAAGAGTAAAAAGAAACTTGAGTTTTCCAGTCGTAAATAATTTTTCGTTTATCTCTCACAAAAAGGAGGTAAAAGAATAGGCGGAGAGGAATTCATTTCTCTGCTATTTGGATTATTAAGCGCATTACTCACCCGGTTTTGTGTTTAGCTATCCTAAGTAGCCGCTCTAAAAATTCCTCTCCATATATAAATAATAGCTGACTCAATGTAGTTAGCTTTTTTATTCCCCTTCGCCGAATACCTCGAAACTTGTTTCGAGGATGAAGGCGCGAGGGGAACCCCGCCGTAGCCTTCTCCGAAGGGGGGTTGGCTTCGGAGGAATTCCGCTTTGATACCTCGCAGCTTTGCTGCGAGGAGCTTCATTTTATGTCGATATTTGATTATAACTTGTAATTTCAACGTAGCCTCTGTCACGGGGTTATCACCTTATGTCATTCCCCGCGTATCCGCCAACTGGCGGAGGGAATCCAGAAAAAACAAACAGTCTAGATTCCCGCTGGAGTTTACCCTCTGATGGACATCAGCTTCAGGATGACGGCAAACGCGCAAGTCCTATAGATAGAGAATGGATAATCGTTGGTTAACTGGGCAGCCAGAGCTAGTTCTTACAGCGGTTTTATCACCGGGCCGGCCTCGGTATCATCAACCTTAAAGCCCTGCTGGGTTATAACCTCGCGCAATTCATCAGCTCGCTGCCAATTTTTATTCTGCCGGGCGGTTTCCCTTTCAGCTAGTAGTTTTTTGACATTGGCCGGCACTTTTAAAGGTTTGATATTTTTTAAACCCAAGGCCAGCACTTTATCAAATTTTATTAAGCTGGCTTTTTTGGCCTCCTCAGGGCAGTCGCTTTTAAGCATTTGCCAGACTATGGCCAGGGCCTGAGGCATATTTAAATCATCGTTAACGGCTTGTAAAAATTTTTCTTCAAATTCAGCGCATGAACCCTTGGCTGCTGGCAACATGGCAACTTTGGCCTGCAGATTTTGCCAGGCTTTTTGCGCGCCTTCTAAAGCGGTGAGAGATAGGTTTAGCGGCGAACGATAGTGAGCCAAGTAAGTAAAATAGCGATAGGCCAGAGGACCAAGGCCTTTTTCTTTGAGTGATTCAGGGGTAATTAAATTACCTTCGGATTTACCCATGCGTTGATCATTTATAATTAAAAATTCACCATGCAGCCAATATTTAGCCAACGGTTTGCCGGTGACGGCTTCGCTTTGCGCGATTTCGTTGGTATGGTGAACCGGGATGTGGTCTATGCCGCCACAGTGAATGTCAAAAGTTTCGCCCAAGTACTTCATTGACATGGCCGAGCACTCAATGTGCCAACCGGGGAAACCAACTCCCCACGGGCTGGACCATTCCATTTGGCGCTTTTGTCCCGGAGGCGAGAATTTCCATAAAGCAAAATCAGTAGCGCTCTTTTTTTCCGGGTTCGCCTCCACCCGGGCGCCGGACTTGAGCCCTTTAATATCCAACTGCGCCAGCTTGCCATAATCAGTCAATCTGGCCGTATTAAAATAAACCCCGTCGCTGGTTTTGTAAGTAAAACCTTTTTGTTCCAAAGTCGCGATAAGTTTTATTTGTTCGTTAATATGGTCAGTCGCGCGGCACCATATATCAGGTGGTAGAATATTAAGCTCGCGCAGGTTTTCCTGAAACAGTTTGGTGTATTCGTCAGCTAGTTGATGGGCGGGTTTACCGGCTTGACGCGAACCTTTTTCCATTTTATCCTCGCCCTCGTCAGCGTCGCTGGTTAGGTGGCCGACGTCGGTGATGTTCATTACGTGTTTTACTTTGTAGCCATTGTATAAGAGTACCCGTTTGAGCACGTCTTCAAAAATATAAGTGCGCAGGTTGCCGATATGAGCCGGCGCGTACACGGTTGGCCCGCAAGTATACAGCCCCACTAAGCCTTTCTTTAGCGGCGTAAACTCTTCTTTTTGGCGGGTAAGGGTGTTGTAAAGATATAAACTCATACCGTCA
Source organism: Patescibacteria group bacterium (assembly GCA_041645215.1). GTDB lineage: Bacteria > Patescibacteriota > Patescibacteriia > Veblenbacterales > UBA10138 > JACRFM01. Next base: position 14,760 of record JBAZQK010000014.1, read on the forward strand.
TTTTAGCGGTAATAGCGACAGTTTGACAACCTGCCAATTTTCTACTAAGGTTCTAGCAACTAAAAGCGTCTTTTAAAAATTGGAAAATAGCCAAAAATCATAAAATAATCAATTATTTCCGCACTTAGGCGGAAGGAGGAACAAAATGAAAATAAACAAATTTTGGTTAATAGTCCAGAATTTGATTTTCGGCATTAGCTCCTTAATTCTGATAAAAATATCTTTAAATATTTTTAATCTAGAATGGGACTATATGTTGGGAATTGCAGCCTTTATTCTCCTAGGGTTGGCTCGTATCTTTGCGGGTAAAAAACAGATTGCCCAGGAGATTATTGACGAACCAGTTAAAGTTTGCGAGCGAGACTTAGCTAGATCGTTAGGTATTCGTATGGCGGCGGTTTCCGTGGGCTTTTGGAATTTTGTTGTTCAGACCGCCTTTATTTATGTTCTTCTCAAGCAGGCAGTTAGTTACTATGTGCCGTTTGAATTAGTAATTTTTTCTTTGGCGCTGTATCTGTTTTTCGTGTTAATTCTGGTTTATGGAATAATCTTGTATTTTGATGAGATGAGGGTTAAGTTCGGTAAACTGTTATGGTATTTTATTGTATCGTTGATTAGCTATGTGGCAATATTTCAAATTACGGATTTAGTAATTAATAACCTAAAATAAAATTCGGAGTAAAAATGGAAAAGCGCAAATCATTATTGTACAGTCTAGTGGCTTTTGTTGTCCTGGTCGTGTTAAGCCGCCTTATAACTTTAAATATTTCCTTGCTTTTGCTGAGCGCTGTATTTTTGTACCTGGTTTATTTGATCGATGAAAAAGATAAGTTAAGCGAGGATGATATAACAATACTGTGTCGAATTGTTGCTCTGTTTGCTGGCTGGGCGATGGTAGCCAATTTTAAAGCCTTTTTTGAAATCGTAAAAGGGGTTCAGGGTGATGTATTTTTTA
>JBAZQK010000026.1:0-2511 GCA_041645215.1 Patescibacteria group bacterium
TAGTGGAAGCGATATTAACTTTGGCGCCGGTAGCGGCGGACAAGGTTAAGTCGCCTTCAGCGGTAGAAATCAAACCATCAGTGATGTAAGTAGTACCAGAACCAACCACAATGCCGTTTAAGAAATAACCTTGGTCAAAACGATTTTGAATGTTGGCGCTGGAACCTAAAGAAGGAGTAGTATATTCAGCCACCGTTTGGGTAGCCGAGCGGGAAATACTGGGAACAATAGTTAAAGTACCGGGCGCGCCGGCGGCGACAGCCGTAACGCGCGTCCAAATATTGCCAGCGGCTGGGCCAACTTGAATTAAGTTGCCGGCGTCAATACCAGTAGTATTAGCTACCACTAATGATGCGCCGCTACCGGTGTCAGTGGTATGAACCGTGGTGGCGGTGCTAGTGGCCGTGGGACTGGGGGTAACCGTGCCGGTTAAGGTAGTAGTGCTGTTCAAAGTTAAGGGCGAAGCAATGGTAACCGGGCCTTGAAAAGTGGCTTGGGAATTGACTGTCAGTTTGTTAGTGTTGCCAGTGCCGAAAGTGGCGTCTTTACCCACGGATAAGTATTGGCCGGACAAGTCACGCGCCCCCACAGAACCGCTAACGCCCAAACTTTGGGCGATTAAGGTGCCGGACAGTTGCAAACTGGAAACATTAAGAGACCGGGCCGTGATTGAGCCGGCTGTCAGGTTGCCAAAATCAGCCGGGCCAGTAACCTGGAGCTTGGCAATGTTGGTTAAAGCCAATTGTCCTTCCAAATTAAACTGGCCGCGGACAATTAAGTTGCCAGCGACAATGGCGTTGTTTCTGACTTGCAAGTTGGGCGTATCTAATAAACCAGTGGCCGATGAATAAGTCAGAGTGTACGGCGCGGCGCCAATGATTAAACTGTCTTTGATATTAGCAGTGTCGCTGGTTAAAGAAATGTAGACCGGGTTAGGGTTAACAATAGCGGCAATAGTGGCGGGGTTGATAACCGGCTTAGGTGTAGTAGTGGGCTTAGTAGTTTTCTGGAGTTTGGCAGGTGTGTCGGTTTTAGGCTTAACCAAATCTTTAACTAACAAAGATAGTTTACTGCCTTTTTTTAATCCTGAATTATCTTGAGTAACGCCCAAGACCTTGCCCCCTTTAGGCGCGCGGGAGACCGGACGATTTAAAACCAGACGCTGGTAAGCCGGAGGATTGTATACAAGCGTGTCTTCCACCGACCCCGAGAAAGTAAGAGACACGTCTTGCCAAGCGCCATAAGCGGTTTTATTTACCCGGCCTAAAGTAATGGAGATGGATTGATTCAAGGGCGAGAGCGCCTGTGACATGGGCAAGGTGGCAGAGGTCAGGAAGTTGCCCAGGGAACGTTGACTGCTGTTAACTAAACCGCTAACAACATTAGCCCCGGTATGGAACAGGCTATAGGTTTGAGTTAGGGACGACGAGGCCGGCCGCGCGCCGCTGGCGAATTCCCCAGCGAGCGCGTTGAAAAATATTCGCGCCTGTTCAACTGCCGGCGCCGTGACCTTAAAAACATAACTGGCGAACATGGTCTCGGCCTGAACAACTTTTTTATTATAACCATGAGTCGCAGTTGTTAAAGTAGTACCAAGATCGTCCGCTAAATCATTCAAGGCGGCAGTAGCAATGGTTGAACGTGGCATAAGATAATCATAAGTCTCACCTGCTACAGTATGCCCAACATTAATCCATAGTCTGGTGCCGCGCGCCACATCCTTAGCTAGGGGCGAGAGCGCCGAACTATAACTATCAATTACCAAATCCGCTGTCTTGTAAATAGCGCCCGCGGTTTGCTTAACAACTTCTTTCCCCCCTGCTGTTTGAGCTATGGACGCCACCAATAACAAACTGACGCCGGCAATACCAACAGCCCGCCATTGTATCCGCTGGCGAATACGGCTGACTTTAGTTAACAATTTTGCCCACGCACCAGAAAGGCCACGGATGTAAGGAATGGCCTTCACAAATAGGCCGTGCGTAAAAAACCTAACAAAAAACCACGTCCGACTCATCACTGACTTGGCGTGGCAAAAGAAATTACTGGTATTGGTTGTTTGAACCGGAGTCGTCTTACTGCTGTACTTATTTACATAATCTTGGGCCCAGGCGGCGGTGGTATACCAAGCGCCATCTTTCCGTACGGCCTTAAGTTTGCCTTGACGCGCGCGCAAACGCAAATAATCAGCCGAATAGGGCAGATTGCGGGCGGCTGAACTCAAACTAATCAGCTGCCGTATGGCAAAAATGTTCATCAGATGAAAAAGCATGGTCTTTATTTTTATTTTACTTTTTATTGAGCTCATTTATTAAGCCCAATTTTGTTTTATTTTAGCCTTATATTCTGTATTGTAGCATAAAAAATGACTTTTGGCAAGATGATGTATTAGTCAAATACATTTTGCAGTCCTGTGGATTATTATTAATAATAAAGCTGACCGGCGTTTTAAGATTAAGCCCGAAATGGGGCCTCTCGGTATTGTGCCAAAGCAGGTGTTTCATTAAACCG
>JBAZQK010000015.1:0-14037 GCA_041645215.1 Patescibacteria group bacterium
TAACAAAAGGCTGGTTTACGGATTTGGAAAGTACTAATCCAATCGTAGGCAGTATCACCGGCAATGCTGCTACTGTCACAGGACTTGCAGTCACAGCTGGACAAACACTTACCGTTACTTCCGGTGGAACTATTGGCACTGCTGCCTACACTGCATCTTCTGCCTACGCAACTTCTGCGCAAGGAACTCTTGCAACTAATGCTTTACCAAAAGCAGGTGGAACACTAACTGGAGCAACTAAAATAGCAACTGCTACAAGTGCAACTATAGGTAGTAATGTAGGACTATGGGTGTCTGGAAACACACAAGGACTAACAGCTTTAAATCAGATTGGTTTTGGATATGACGGAGGAACAAATGTTATTCCTTCAGCTATAATTGGTGGAATTAATGTTGATAATGCAGGTTACACAGCATATGAGCTTTTCTTTGCTACACGAGTATTAACAACTGATACTGCACCAATTGAGAGAATGAGAATAGACAAAAACGGCAACGTCGGCATCGGGACGGCAGTGCCGGGAAATATTCTTACAATAGCAGGAGGAAACCTATCTGAAATACAAAATAATATGTTGACCTTGTTCAGCAATAGTATTGTTCTTAATGGAGAGATGCATATAGGATTTAACAGTGAATACACCACAGGATTCAAATACCTTGCTACTGATGCAGCGGCCGAAATTAAAGTAGTTAATGGAGCTTTTGGTTTTAGAACAGCGGCATCGGGCACAGCTGGCACTGACATCACATATTCGGAAAAATTGACTATTTTAAATACCGGCAACGTCGGCATCGGGACGACGGCACCGGGAGAGAAGTTAGAAGTTTCCGGTGGTGTAGTAAAAATTAACACTACTTCTGCAGCAAGTAGTTATGCAACTAGAGAAGCTGTATTAAATTTTGGTCTTAGTAATTATTTAACTACATATAGAAATAGAATTACAAACAGTTCAAGTTCTACTTTGACTGATGCGACAATAAACTTTGAACTTGCAAATGGTGCTTCAACATACGCTTCTGTTATGACCTTAAATGGAGCTGGCAACGTCGGCATCGGGACGACGGCGCCAAGTGCCCTACTCAACCTTAAAGGCACACTCTCTTCAGCCTTAACCGGCACAGTGACAGCAACTAATCTCTCTGCGGGGGTTGTTGGTGTTGGCACATTATTTACTACCGAATTAGTTGTAGGCGATAGTATTAAAATCGGGACAGAGATATTTACGGTTTCTGTAATCACCGATGCTCTCAACCTTACTCTTGACACCGCATATCAAGGGGCGACTGCTTCGGGGCTTACAGCCTATCGCGACCCAACTCTCTTCGCTATTGACAATGGGGACGCGGTGAACAAGTTGACAATCACAAAAAGCGGCAACGTCGGCATCGGGACGACAGCACCAGCAGGTGCTTTAGATGTAAGAAGTAGTGTTAATGGTGGTGAATCAGATCTTTATATCGCTAATACTTATCTTGATACAGGTTCAATAGATGAAACAGCTGTTCTTCAATTTAATTTTGGTCCTACTGCTGGAGCAGGAGGAATTGTGGTTGGAAAAGAAGCAGATTTTATGAGTAGTGGCAATCGCACTTCCTTTATGTCTTTCTATACCAGAAATGCTGGAACCTATGCTGAAAAAATGAGAATTAATAGTTCCGGCAACGTCGGCATTGGGACGACGGATACATCTACTGGGAAATTAGTTATAAGTGGTGGCAACGCTTCTATACTTGGCGGTAATTCTTTACGTCTTTATAATTCTACCAATGGTAATTTTTCTTCAATCTCAAGCGCTACCGCTGGAGTTGGTGCTTTTCAAATTGATACTGGAGGTGCTGCGGCGGCATTTTATATTAATAACACCGGCAACGTCGGCATCGGGACGACGAGTCCAACTTATCCACTCCAGGTAGTAAAAGAAGGTGCTGATGGTAATGGAATTACCATAGATGCTTATGGTGGTTGGGGTGGATATTTTGTTGGTCGGTCTGCTGGTGGTACAAAAGCCTCTCCCACAACCACTGGCTCAACTGATGGTTTGGCTACATTACAGGCTATGGGATATGTAAATGGCGCATTCACCAGTAGACGGGGAGACATAAACATTGCTTCAAGTGAAAATTGGACAACTACAGCTAATGGCACTTTTATGTATTTCAGGACCACAGCAGATGGTACAGTAAGTACAACAGAGAAAATGAGAATAACCAGTGCTGGCAACGTCGGCATTGGGACGACGGCACCCGGAGGAACACTCGAAGTATCGAGCAGTAATAGCAGCACCAATCTCGTTCAGTTATCCAATGCCAGTCTCGACAATTATCCATACATTGAAACTCACCGTGCTCGAGGAACGATCGCTTCCCCAACATCAATAAATACTGGGGACAAGCTATTTGGATTGTCAGCCAGAGGTTATGATGGTTCTACTTACGTTCAAGCAGCAAGAATAGATGTAATATCAGAAGGAACGATCGCAACTGATCGAGTACCAACTTCTATTACTTTTATGACGCATCCAGATAGCATAAGTGCTGTTGCTGAAGTTATGAGAATAAATTCTTCTGGCAACGTCAAAATTGGAGGCACGGCAACTCGTGCCACAACCGAAGGCACAAAGCATTTGGATATTTTTGACGGCACGGCTCCAGCCGGAACTCTAGCTAACGGAATCTCGCTTTATTCAACTGCCGGAGAATTGCGAGTCATGGATGCGGCGGGTAATGCTACCTTGCTTTCTCCGCACGAAAATATAAACAACTACTGGGTCTTTGATTCTACAAATCAAGGCACAGGCAAGAGTTTAGTGATAGATATGGAACTAATGATAAAGAAGCTCAATAGAGAATTCGGCTGGGATTTTGTTCACGAGACACAGGATGGAATATCAACCAATTCAAACTCTTCTACTCTTGTTTCCTTGCAAGAACTTGATTTGAAAATAAATAATTTATCAGCTAAAGAAATAGGTGTGCCCACTACCTTCGGTCAAAAAGTCAGCGCCTTCTTCAGCGATGCGTTAACCAAAGTAGAAAACGGAGTGGCCTATATGAAAGCTCTGGTAGTGGATACGTTCACTGTTGGAAGTCCGGAGAAACCTACTGGCATTACTATATACGATAAAACAACCAAAGAGCCATATTGTATGTTTATTGATAATGGAGAAATAGTAAAAACTAAAGGTAAATGCGAATTAGTAAGCGAAGAAGAAGTAGTTACACCTTCTGTTCCCGATAATTTAACCCCTTTGACGGATTCGACAAGTACCCCGGTAGCAGGTACTCAAAGTACCATTACAGGGCAGGTTTTGGGAACTTCTCAGCCACAGGCTGATCCGCCTCTGGCGGAAACTACATCAACCGCCACGGCGGGGCAAGTTACCACGACACCTGAGCCGACTCCAGTTCCAACTACTACAAACCCAGCAGTCACTCCAACTCCAGCTCCCGCGCCGACACCTGTCCCAGCTCCAATTCCGGTTACGCCGACACCAGCGGCCCAGCCAGAGGCTGGGTCTCCGCCAGCCGTCGGGCAGGCGCCTCCCTCGGAAACTCCGTCCACTGATACTACTGCAACTACATCAACCCCCGCGCCTGAACCAGTGGTTACACCAACCACTGAACCCGCTTCCGCGCCCCAGCCACAGGCTGGTCAGCCTTTGGCTGAAGCTCCGGCCCCAGAGCCAGCCCTTGATACAGGAACGGTAACGCCTTAGTTAAATGAATTAGACAATGTGACTTGGTGACTTGATGCCTAATCCAGACCGTAACACATATTGTGCGGCCGCACAATATGTGTTACGGTATCCGTATCACCCTAAGGCCTGGTTTTGAGCTGATATTTATTGCACACGCCTGATATATGCGCCGGAACAATACAATGCCAAGTAGCCCACGGCAACTGAAAAAGTGGCAATTAGCGCTGTTTGGATTAACAAATCCGTCACCGGCGACGCTGAATTTTTTATTTCCTCACGGTTTACCGTACTCTAAGGTAGCGCGGGCGATTATTGAGCTATCACTGGATTCATTGCAGCGAGCGGCCGTTCAGCGGTTGGTTAAGCGGGGGTTCGTTATTCGCGGGCGGAACGATTACTCTCTTGCGCCCGCCGGACGCCGGTATTCGAAAGGGCTATTGAGTTGGTATGTGGATCGTTCGCCGTCCCGTTGGGATAAAAAGTGGCGCATGGTTATCTTTGACGTGCCGGAAAAAAGAAGGCAGGATCGGAATTATCTTCGGCGGTTACTCATGCAGAATGGTTTTAAAAAGCTGCAGGCGAGCGTGTGGGTATCACCTTTTGCTGTGCCGCGCGAATTTAACGAGCAGCTTTGGAATATGCGGCTTAAGTATCATGTACTGTACCTATTGGTAAGTGAGATAGACTATGACCGTACCTTACGGCAATACTTTCCGGAGCTACACTAGGAAGTTCGGAGCTTTCGTAACAAGTTTGATGCGGCCGCATAGAATTTGTTACCATAGGTGTATTATGAGTTTAGATAAGATAAGGTTTTAGCGTGGTGGGGTATACGAAGGTCAAGCGGGTACAAGGGTTAAGGTTTTGGCGTCAGGCACTTTTCTTAACCGTTCCATTTCCTTTACTAACTCGTGTCCGCCAGCCAAGTAGTATTTTCGATGATGTTTTAAGTCGTACGTCATATTATAATAGTCAATAACACCCTGGCCGCTTAGAGCCATTATTTTACTAATGGTATTTTTTCAAATTTTGAACAGGGGGTGGTTTACTTAGACTAGCTCGCTTTATTCGGCCGGGGTTGATTAAGCCGGCGGCCGACGCGGTTGCTGAACGCCAAGAATTATCTCGATATTTGATAGATGGTTAGTGGCAGAGCCCACCCCTCGCGTGTTCTGTTGACGGCTGTATAAATAAGTTGTAAGGTGGTGGTAAAAGCAGAGTAACAACGAATTTTAAAAACATAAAGCCAAGGAGGTAATAATGGCTAATAGATTAGGTATAAAACAGTCAGCCTATCCCCAGTCGTTCGCAACTCACTACTGGGATAAGGTGGTTGATACTGTTAATGCCGGTAAATTTACGGTTTTTTCCTTGTTTTTTAAAAACAAGAAAGCGTTAAAAAATATGCAAGCCGACCTTAGTCTGGGGTTTGCCGAGGGTTATAAAGCAGGCGAGATTGAGGTAACCTTTGCCGACGGGTATGATCTGCGCGATGTAGTAAGAGCGTTTTACGCGTCTAAATTTACGGTGGTAGCTTTAGTTAGAATGTTGCCGGGTTTATTAAAGCGTTTTCTTAAATACGTTTTTTGGTTCAATACCAAAAAAAGGGCAGGTAAAAACGCGCAAGCGCACTATGATCTGCCGCCGCAGCTTTACACCAATATGTTGGATAGGAACCAGAACTATAGTTGCGCTATGCCGGAATCAGTCAATGATTCGTTAGAAGACGCTCAAATTGACAAGAATCGGATAATCAGCGAAAAATTGCGGATTAAATCAGGGGATGTTATTGGAGAGATTGGTTGCGGTTGGGGAGCTTACATGGGTCAGACGGCTAATAGTTACTATGGGTTAAAGATCCATGGCATAACTTTATCACTTGAGCAATATGATTCAGTCTCGCAAGCTCTTAGGTATTGCAAGAAAAACACTGATTCAGAGTGCTTTGTTTATTTGGCTGATTATCGGGATTTACCAAAAATGTTTAAGCCCGGAACCTTTAACAAGATTGTTGTTGTGGGTATGCCTGAACATATTGGCCACAACCGTTTGCAAAAGTTTTGTGACATTTGTTATGAGTCATTACCAGAAGGCGGTTCTATGCTGCTCCAGACTATTACTAAAGAGAAGTGGGGATTACCAGACAGTTTTACCATGAAATACATTTTTCCGGGTGGTGATATTCCCTATAATAAATCAGTTTTCCGTTGTTTGCGCCGGGCCGGCTTTACCATTAATCATATTGAATATTTTGGCAGTAGTTATGCCTGGACGCTTAATAAGTGGCGTGAGAATTTTTACGCCAACTGGGAAGAAAGAGTTAAACCATACATAAAATTTATGCCGCCGGAGCAATTCAAAAGAATGTGGGATTTTTATTTGTCCGGAGCGGAAATTTCGTTTGAAACCGGAAACTTGAACGAGATGCAGGTGCTGGTTAGCAAAGGAGTGCCGGTAGAGCGCCGCGAATTTAAGCTGAGTTAAAATATTAGCAAAACAATATTTGGTGCCGGATATAATCGCCGGCATTTTATTTTGTGTGCCGAGATAATAGCGTTGATATTTTGGCATCTTCATATGTCATTCTGACACCATCAGACGGGGAAGAATCTGATTTCTCTGTCACTTCTCTAGAGAAGTGACGTAAGAGTCGCCACCTCGGTCTTCAGGTTAGACAAAATTACCTTCACTCGCTGGCGAGTGCTATGCTAAACGGCCACAATGCGCACTCGCCGGACGCTCGTTCAGGTGCCATTTTGTTTCTAACCTTACGACAGGGTGGCAAGATAGTAGAGATCCTTCGTTAGCACTCAGGATGACAGAGCGGCAAAAAGAATACAAAAAATAATAATAACTCCAATCTCAAATTATTTGTTCTCTTGACAGGTTTTTTGTTATCATTTATTATATAAACACAATTCAATCCTCCTACGCTTAAATCATAGTTAAGTCGTATGGTAAATACGATTAAGGATTCTTTCGAAACTTGTTAATAAGGGCAAGCTTCGGCGGATTTCACCAGAAATATCTAGGGTTTAGGTTAAGGAGTTTAATAGCCACAGACAGCAGGTATCCGGTGCCAATCGGATTTAAGCGCCTAAAACAAGGAGCCTGCCGAGGTAAGTTAGCTAATAGCTAATGGCAGTGCAGTCTGTGGTCTAGGGTCTAGCCGCAGATTTTTAATTTATTTAGGACTTAGGCGTTTGTTTTCCCCTGTGCGCCTTCGCCAGCGGCAGATAAGAGGGGGGATGAAGCGCTTAGGTTATATTAATAAAAATTATGTCTAAATCACGCGCCAGTAAGGAACAATCCATGGCTTTGGTTACCCAAATGGTTAAGCAAGCCAAAGGAGCAGTGCTAGCTGATTTTACCGGACTCAAGGTAAAAGAAATGCAAGAGTTGCGCCGCAATTTGCGCGCCCGCGGCATTGAGTATGAGGTAATAAAAAAGAGTTTGCTTAAAATGTCGCTGCCGGCGGCCGGAGCGTCCGGTTTGGATGACGCAATTTTAGCCGGTTTTAGTGTTAGCGTGGCAACTAGCGGTACGGATGAGACGGATCCGGCTAAGGTGCTAAGCGATTTTGCTAAAATTCACAGTAAGCTTAAAATTCTTGGCGGTTGGTTGGACAAACAGTTTATTGACGCGACCAAGGTTAAAAATCTTGCTAGTTTGCCGGGTAAGACGGAATTGTGGGGACAATTCGTGGGAGTATTAGCCGCGCCGCTGACCGGTTTAGTCAGTGTTATGCAAGGCAATCTGCGCGGTTTGGTGCAGGTGATAAGTGCAATGCAAAATGCAAAGAGCAAAATGTAAAATTAATCTGTCATTTTGATTTTTAATATTTAAATTTTAATTTATTTATCCTATGTCTGATGAAACCAAGGCAGTGGTAGTGCCGGAAAAGTTTCAAAAACTCGTAAGCGAGATTGAGAAGCTTTCGGTGCTGGATTTATCTGAACTCGTGCACGTACTCGAGGAAAAATTCGGCGTGTCGGCGGCGGCGCCGGTGATGGCGGCCGGTCCGGCCATTGCCGCGGCTCCGGCTGAAGTAGCCGAGGAAAAAAGCTCATTCAATGTTGAGCTAACGGAGACTGGCGCCAATAAGATTGGTGTTATTAAGGCCTTGCGCGAGGTTACGGCGCTGGGATTAAAAGAAGCCAAGGATTTGGTAGATGGCGCGCCTAAGATGGTTAAAGCCAATGCCACCAAAGAAGAGGCCGACACCATGAAGAAAAAAATTGAGGAAGCTGGCGGTAAAGTTACCTTAAAGTAATCTAAGTCCGGCTGACATAATGAAGCGGGGGGTTGTTTTGATATAGAAATTTTATTTTATTGTTACTTCTTTAAAGAAGTAACCAAGAATCGCCACCTCGGCTTACGGCGGCGGCAGTGCTCGTCAGACGAGCTAGCCGCCCTACCTGCCCGCCATAGTCCTCCTTCAATCAATAGTTATAAATTAATGTTACTTATGGCTATTTAATAGCATCATTTACCAAGGACAGGCTTAGGCAGGCGGGTGCACAAACTTCCACAACACGGGACGGCTTTAACGCTCGTCTGACTTCCCCGCCGGCCGTCGGGCAGGCGCTCTGACACGCCGCCTTCAGCAGGGTGGCAAAATAGGATTAGCTAGTTCTTGCCGCTATGTCGTAGTGTCAGCTTACAAGGCGGCACCCGCGCGAAAGATAAGCTGACGCGTGTTTGTGGCCGCTTAGCACCCGCCTGCCAAAGCTGATGTCTTAGGTAATTTCTAGCTAATAAGTATTAGTACTGTATTTTATTACAATCGGTTAATTGAGCGAGGCGAGCGGCGGGCAGGTAGCGTCAGCCTTGAGCGCGGGTAGCCTTGTCTGGACACGAAGACCTAAGCGGCGACTCTTGCGCTACTTCTCTAGAGAAGTAGCGGGATAATTATTATTTTAAAAACTCCGCCGCGCTGGAGCTTTATTTAAGATAAGGCGCTATATCAACTTTGTAAATTGAATTTTCGCTTGTAATATAAATAATTTGTTTAGCATTATCAATCGCCAGGTCGTTAAGATTGGTTAAACCCGAGAATATTAATTGCAACACTAGTTTACCTTGTTTATCCAGCAGGATAATGGCTTTTTTGGTTCGATTGAGCACATATAAGTAGTCGCTTTCAGAGTTAGTGCGGATTAAATCATAGGGTGTAAGTCCGGACGGCGACTGAACACTGAAAGTTTGTTTAGCGCCGCGGCTGTATTTTTCAATTTTGTCGGTCCCAGCCACATAAATTGAGCCGTCAACGGTAAGTGATTTGGCGCCAGCCAATAGGGTTTCCTTATTTCGCAGCCAACCAATCCCGCCGGACAAACTGTTCGGGTAAAAAGAGGTTTTGTAAATATTTGATAATTTTTCATCCAAATAATATAGTTTCCCCAAATAAAAAACAGCATCGGCCATTGGTTGGGGTTTAGCCAGCTTGGTAATAGCCCCGCTCGCCGGGTCAATAATAGCTTGCTCGGAATTATTATTTTGCAGTAATATTTTATTGGCGGCCGCCACTATTAATCGCGCCGCCCTAAAATCAGTCGGCAATTTAACAGTTTTAATGGTTTGGCCGGCTTGATTTAAACCGGTTAGATTGCCGCTGGTGTCCGACACCCAAATTGAGCCGCTGATTAAGGCCATCTGATTAGCTGGTGGATTTTGTCCAGCCGGTAAGGTGCGCCAGGCGATGAGTTGGGTAATTTCGGTTTCCCGGTTTAGGCGTTGTTGTAAAGTGCGTAAATTGTCAGCCACCGCTTGATATTGTTGCTGTTGTGCAGAATTACTCCGTGGCAGAGTGTCCAGTATTTTTTGCGCCGTCTCCAAGTAAGTCTGGGCTTTAGCGTCGTCGCGGTAGATTAGGGCGGATTGAGCGGCGGTGGCGTTCTGAGTAATGCGAGTTACCAGCCGATTGAATGCCTGGCTGTCAATTTGCTTAAGCTTGTTCTTGCCGGCGCTAACAATACTTTGAGAAAAAATTATTAGCAAGATTAGAGCCACTACCATAATTATTTGGCGCGTTGCATTCAGGCTTTGCCAAGCGGCCACTTTGATGGCTAGCCATTGACTTAATTTTTCTTTGATAGCCGAGCGGCTTTTGAGCCAGACTAATTTAGCTGCCAGGCGCTGAAAATTATAGTTTAACGATTGCCACCGAGCTTGGAGCGCCACTCTTTTTATGGTTGGGGTATCAGGTTCAACTTGGTGCGAAGTGATTTGCGACACTTCGGGCAAGGGTGGAGGGGCCCGGCGGCTAGAACGGCTCCTTTTAAACCAAGAGCGCAAACTAGGCTTTAGCAGTTCAGCGGTTTTAGCTTTGGTTTGCTGAAGATGCTCCAGCGATGGCGCCGTGCCGTCGACGACGGCGGGCGGTTGGAATTTTAAGGCAATTATGCCCAACGGGCTGTGGTGGGGCAATTTGGCGGCAAAAGTTTCAATTTCTCTTAGCGCTACGCCAGGCAGGTGGTTGCTAAAAAGATATTTTACCTTGTCAATGCTAAAGTAATCGAGTAGCGCGAGACTGCTAATCACAAAGGTTTCGCCAGCTTCAATTTGTCCGCAACTTAAATTTTCAAAGGTTGGTTTGGTTATGCGCGGACCTCGTCCCAGCGCGGAATTTTGCGCGACATTAGTCAAGTGCTCGGTGTTAATTAAGAGTGTGCTAAGATGGCCTAAACTGGACAGGGCAATGGTTTTGTTTTGCATTATGGCGACGCCTAAGTGGTAGCGCGGGGCGAGGGGATTGCCGATTAGCCTCCCCTTTAGTAATAATACCTGGTTGAGCGCCAGAACAATTTGTTCCAGGGCGGCGTCAGCCGGCAAGCCCAAAGGTGAAAGTTCCTTCCATTTAGTTTCCAACACTTGAGTGAGGGCGGCGGTAAATTCATTAGCTGGTTGGGCTGACAAATTTAATTCAGCCAAAAATAACAGCGTGCCGCTGGGTGACGGCCACACCAACGCCGTGAGGCGAGTATCAGCCGTGGGCAGTGTCAGGGTAGCGACTTTAGTGGTTAAATTGGTACTGCTAGTGGGCATAAACTTTACGATTAGGCGCTATTTGAGTATACTATAAAATAAGGTCAAAAGTAAAAAGTCAAATCTAAAAACTGAATTTTGACTTTTGAATTTTGAATTTTGAATTTTGACTTATATTTATGCTTGAACAACTCTTTAGTTCACGGACACGCGTTAAATTGTTACGTTTGTTTTTAAACAACGCCGGTACCGCTTTTTATGTTCGTGAAATAACGCGTAAAATAGATGAACAGTTAAATTCGGTCAGGCGCGAGTTAGCCAACCTGGCTGGTTTAGGAATGGTATTGTCAAAAAATGCCGGTGATAAAAAGTTTTTTCATTTAAACCCTGAGTTTGTGCTTAACGATGAGTTGAAAGCTTTGCTGATAAAATCACAGTTGCTTACCGAACAGGATTTAATTCGGCGCATTAAAGAATCGGGCAAGATACGCTACTTAGCCCTGACTGGTTCGTTTGTGGGTGTAAATAATATGCCGACCGATATTTTGATAGTCGGCAAAGTTGATCGCGTTTTATTAAATAAAATTATTGCTCGGTTTCAACGCGATATGGGGCGAGAAATAAATTACACTGTATTGGCGACGCGTGAATATAAGGAGCGGCGTGATTTAGCCGATAAGTTTTTGGTGACCATATTAAATAGCAATAAAGTAGTGGTAGTAGATGAGGTTAATGAGAAAGAGTAGTCTAGGAAATTCAAAATGTAAATATCAAAAATCAAAATGACAATGTAAAATGTAAAAATTGTGAATATAGACATTTTATAATTTTAATTTGTCATTTTCCATTTTTATTTTTGCATTTTACATTATCCTAAGTGATAAGATTTTACCATTTATTATTTAGATTTAGAATTTAATCATTACACCTCATTTCGGGTGTTTTATTAACGTCAATGTCACTTAATTACAAATCATTGCTTATAGCCTTGGCCGCCTTTTTATGGGCGACTGATTCTTTGTTGCGACTGCCGTTGACCCGTGAGTTGTCCGCCGCCACCATAGTCATGCTGGAACATTTGTTGGCGATGGTAATAGTTGTACCGTGGCTTTTTAAGTTTTGGCCGAATATTAAAAAATTGACAGCCCGCCAATGGTGGGGAATAGGTTTTGTCGCGGTGTTGGCCTCGGCCTTAGCCACCATGGCGTTCACCGCCTCGTTTAAATATGTCAGTCCGTCCGTCAGTATTTTATTGCAAAAAATGCAACCCTTAGTTACGTTCGCGGTGGCCAGTTTGTGGTTGCGCGAAAGTTGGCCGCGCCACTTTTGGCGGTATGCCGCGATAGCCCTGGCGGGCGGTTATTTGATTTCATTCCCCGCGTTAATTCCTGATCTGCGGCTTTATAGCAATGGGGCGATGGGGGTGGGGTTAGCTTTGTTGGCCGCGGCGTTGTGGGGGAGCGCCACGGTGGTGGGACGATCGCTGTTGCGCGACCTGCCGCCTAATTTTTTAACAACGATGCGTTTTGCCGTGGCGTTGCCGTTTTTAGTTGGTTGGTGGTTTGTTGGCGGCGGCGCGGCAGCGGACTTAGCCAATTTAAACTGGCGTGATATATTTTACGTAACAATTATAATGATCGGGCCGGGTTTTGGCGCCATGTGGATTTACTACAAAGGGTTAAGCGTGACTCGCGCGTCGGTATCGGCCATCTTGGAACTTGCCTGGCCCTTGGCGGCCGTGGTGTTGAATTGGGTTTTTTTGCAGCAAACCTTAAATTATGTTCAGTTGCTAGGCGGGGTTATTTTGATTTTTGCCGCGACTAAGTTAAGTTTATGGTCCCGGCAAAGGTAAGGCTCCAACCATATTTAATTATTACGCCGCAGGCAAATAATGATTTGTTGTTGATTTTACTTGGTTCAGCTGGCGTTATTAAACAGCGAGTTTATAAACAAGGCGCTGCTTGCGAAACCATGGTTGCTAGTATAGGCAATTTTTTAAAAAGCGCGCGCGTTCAGATAAAGGGAGTGGTCGTGTGCCAGAGTGAGGCCAGTTTTTCCCGCCAGCGTTTAGTAATGGTAGTGGCTAATACTTTAGCTTATACGTACTCCGTACCAGCGCTTGCTGTTAAAGAGTTATCTGGTTATAGCGCCATCAGTCGGCGCTTTGAAACAGCGGTCAAAGATAGCTTGATTAAGATAACTTATTCCCGCTCGGCAGTCGGGTGATAATTAGGGAAATTACCACGGCCGTGGTAATTTCCCAGCAAGGCTAAAACTCATTTGAAAGAGTGGCGATTGGGGCGTTGCCAGAAATCCGTTGCCTGAAAAACATTTACCCATTTTTCCAATCTGTATTTTTTGGCAAATTTAGTTATTAAATCATAGACATCGCGCTGGCTGCACCACACACTTTGCTGCAATTTTGTGAATCCACCTTGTTTTAAAAGCCAACGCCAATGGTCACGCGCCAAGCGGACGTTCTCGGGTATATCAAATATAACTACGGTATAGCCGGTTGATTTTTTTGGTGACCGGCGCAGACTATCGGCTAACGTAACAGCCAATCCCTTGGCGGTTAAATGAACGATCATTTTATCGCCAATCTTTTTAGCCTTAATGTATTTTGACCGGCGCAATTGGTAAAGAGCGGCTTCAGCCTGGCGTAATTCTCTTAAGCGTTCCATTTCTTTAACTAGTTTATGACCGCCGGCGAGATAGTCTTGACGATGATATTTTAAATCATATATCAGGTCGTAATAATCAATGGCGACTTGGCCGCTGGCGGCCATTAGTTTGATAAGTAATTTAGTAAGGGGGATGGTTGTTTTTTGAGACATAAGTTTTGCGGTTAGATTGACTTATAATCTCTATTATACAATGAATTATATATTAGGGAAATTACCACGGCCGTGGTAATTTCCCAGCAAAACCGGTGGTTAGTTTGAGGTGATAATTAAGTAGTTAGCCAGTGGTTGGGTGTTGGTATAAAATTTAATTCTCCATAGTAGTTAATATAAAATTTGACCCTCATAGTATCGATGGATCTTGCTTCGGATTGACCAAGGCGACCAGGGGCCTGGTTTTAAGTTAATCATTTAAGCCATTTAGCCACAAGAGATGGTTGGCTGGGTTAGTAGTGGGTGATTAGCCAGAATTGACTAGTTGCCGGTAAAAAATTGTAATAGTTAGTTAAAAGGGGCAGTTATCCACTTGTTGGATACTTGCATAAGTTAAGATACATATTGCAGTCCCTGGAAAAAGCAGGGATATGCAAATACACCGATTATCCTACCATGTAAAAGGATTTGTCAGGTTAGCCGATTATGCCATACGATGGACTCGTATGGTA
>JBAZQK010000007.1:0-74023 GCA_041645215.1 Patescibacteria group bacterium
CGCTCGCGCCGGAGTGCATAATTACTGTCCCTTGCAAAAAAATCATTATTTTCATATTCCACCATTCCCGCCAAAGGCGGATAAACGTGCGTCGTAGATCCACCTTCGGTGGAAATTAGACCAAGGTTAATTACTGTCCCCAATCAACTAACTCAGTAAAACGAACATAAAAGCCAAACGGATCAACTACTCTAAAATCCTGCTTGCTCCAACGTTTAAGTGTTAATGGTTGGCAATTTGTTTTGGTTCAAGCTTGTCTTTTACCTCATTCCAAAGTCCTAATACATCCGAAACTGGAATTGTTATCTCCACCGCATAGCCGCGCGGCGTATCGGACGGAAAATCTTTAAAATGCGAATGTTGTGATACTTTTTCTTTATCGCCATAAAAATTTAAATGCGTTTCACCTAAATCATCTTCCCGTTTCAAAACCAAATAACCTAAATCGCTACTGCCGCCGGAAGTTGGATCATAACGCATTTCGGTAAAACCAAACAAAGCGTAAAACTCGCGCACTTTGGCAAAATCAGGAACGTGCAATTCTATAATTAAATTATTAGTAATTTTGTTCATAACAATTAACTATACTATTCGCCTATTCGTACGAATTAGACCAGGATTAATTATTGCCTCCTATCAACCAACTCGGGAAAACTAATAAATATTGAGATGGTTACAAAACTATTTCGTAGCGAGATTTAGCAATTTTTGACCCAAGGCGAGGAAGGTAAGCAAAATGATTTGAGGCGTAATAGAATTACGGCGAAAATCATTTTGCGCAGGCCTGACGAAGCCCTGGACGAAAATAGCAAATCGCAGCAGAAATAGTTTTGTAACCATCTCATTATACCAACAACGCTAAAAAGACGAGTAAGGTAATCAAAACCAACCAACCCAAAGTGTAACCAACCAATTTAACCGCCTCTTTTTTATCACCTCCTAAGTACCATATAATCGCCCGGCCAAAAATAGTAATACCCATAATAGCGGCGGACAAAACAAGGGTTAGTAAAAAAGCCACACCCGCTAATACGCCAGCGACTTCGCCAAACAAACTGTGAGCATTGGTCATTAGTAATGCCACCAAAGCAATATAAACCGTCGCGGCTATGGCCTGGACTAAGCTATATTTGATGATTTTAAAGCTGTTCATAGGATTGGCGGTTAATCATTATTATTAGTAACTCCCTTAATCCCTCTTATTGTTAAGAGGGAAATAGGATATATGATGAAAAAGTAATTCAATAAATCAACTGACATACAAAATATTATCTAAAATTATACCTTATAAGTAACCCAGTCATCTAACCCTCCCTCTTAAAATAAGAGAGAGGTGGAGGGAGTTATTTCTTCAAAATTTCATTAAGTCTCTCTAAAACTCCTTCCAAATTGTCTGACACCTCATTATTCCAAAATCTGACAACAGTGATATCCAGACTTTTTAAATAGTCATCTCTGTTAGCATCAGAATTTTTATTGTTTACCTCATTATGTTGGCCCCATCAATCTCTATAGCTAATCTGGCGACCGGGCAATAAAAATCTAACGCATATTTAGAAACGCTATATTGCCGGTAAAACTTTAAATTATTAACTTGCTTATTTCTCAATTTTGACCAAATTATTTTCTCGGCGGTAGTCTGGTTTTTACGTAATATTCGTCTGGTCTTTTTTAAAATGGAATTATTGTAGATATTTTTCATAACTCCTCTTTTCCCCCTCTTATCTTAAGAGGGGGACTAATGAGCATGCCGGCGATGAGCTTTTTTAATACGCCAATATAAACTTTCCGTACCAGGCTCTTGTTTATTTTGCTTCATTAATTTGGCTGGGTATTTTTTAATCGTGTGTGCCAACTTGCTACGAATTATTTTTTCCGTATCAAAACCCAATAACACCGACAACTCCAACGCGTAAATCAAAATATCCGCCAGCTCTTTCTTAATATGTTCCATTTTTTCCGGCTGGCGTTTAACTTCTTCCAAACTAAGATTTTCCCATTGGAATATTTCCAACAGTTCCGCACCCTCAATCATAATAGACTTGGCTAAATCTACTGGCCGCAGGTTATGCCAACCCCGGGCTTTTAAATATTTATGAATTCTTTGTTCTAATTTTTTCATATTGTTATTCTATGTCCGTATAATTACCAATTTTGTTTTACGTTTTCTAAATATAATTTACTACATAAAGATCCTTTTCTTGCGGCCTCAATTAAATCATCAGTCACGCCCCATTTCCATTCGGAATATTGTGTTATGCCTTGCATCGCTTGAGGAACTTCAGGAACACCGTCTACAATCTCCACCTCAAACTCTTTCATGTGTAGAATATATTGTTTCCTCTCAATTTCTCCCTCATTAACAAGTTTTACAACTCTTGCTTTTATGCCCAGCTTATCTTTAGCTGATCTTATTACGGCATCCTCAAACATTTCTTCGTCTTTAAGAGAGCCTGCTGGCAATCCCCAAACATTTGGCAAACTACCGTCATCTATTGGACGCCGCACAATAAGAAATTTTGCGCGATCCGGATTATAGATGACAAAAGCTACAGAATGCTTGATTGGTTTCATATTGTTATTTGTCTAGACGCTTCTTAATTTATAGTTTAGCCCACAGGAGCAGATATCCTAACCCAGCAATAAGATGTTTAACGTACCCGGCGGCAACTAATTTTTCGTAGGCCTTCCAGACTTCACTGGGAATTTCCTGGGGAATCTGAAACCTTTTCTGTGGATAAATCTTAATCCGTTGCAGGTCACCAACCATAATGTTGATTACGTCGTCTTTAATGATTTCTTTATTGGGATAGTCTTCAAAAGATATCTCGGGTGATGTAACAACGCATTCCTTTTCTGGCCATAGTTTCCGAAAAGTGGCGTAGGCTCTCCGTTCCATGTACGGATTCTGAACAAGAATAAATTTCTTGGGATTAACATTCCTCTCGGACAACATCTTTTTTGTGAACAAGATATTTTCTCCCGTGTTCGTTGACTTATTTTCAATCAGAATTTTGTCCTTGGGTACACCCATTTTTACCGCAACTTCGGCAAATTTATCAGCTTCCGGCTCTAACCAAATATTTTTAGTCAAACTACCCAAACCGCCAGAAAATATAATCAATGGAGCATACCCATCAAGGAATAATTCGGCGCCTCTTTCCGCTACCCGAATATCACGGCTACCTAATACTAAGATACAATCAGCCTTTTCAAGTTTCTGATTCAGATGGTGATAATCCCAGACTTTTCTTGCTAATTGATGAATAGTTTCTTTTTCCATATTTATTAACTCCCCTAGCCCCTCTTATTTTAAGAGGGGGATTAGGCACTGCCACACTTTTTAATCTTATTTCCTAATCCACAGGGATTTAAAACATTTTTCCGCCCTTTGGCACTCCCTTTGTCGGAGTTAATAGTACTACCTCGCCATTTTCATCCGGCAATCCCAGTGTTAGAACTTCAGACACGAACGGACCAATCTGCTTGGGAGGAAAATTAACTACCCCAATTATTAACATTCCGACTAATTCATCTTTCGTATAATGTTTGGTGATTTGGACGGAAGACGTTTTAATGCCGATGTCCGCGCCAAAATCTATCGTCAGCTTATAAGCCGGCTTTTTGGCTTCAGGAAAATCTTCCGCTTTTATAATTTCCCCGACTCGTATATCTACTTTTTCAAAATCTTGATAGTCAATCATGGTTTTATGTCCTCCATTCCATAATATATCTTTACTTTTTTGGCATTTATACCTGACTAAAAATTAATTTCTGACAACTCATCGGCTTTAATAATCTTCTTCTCAACCGCACCGGAAAACAACCTATAAGCTAACC
Source organism: Patescibacteria group bacterium (assembly GCA_041645215.1). Lineage (GTDB taxonomy): Bacteria > Patescibacteriota > Patescibacteriia > Veblenbacterales > UBA10138 > JACRFM01. The sequence continues at coordinate 3,841 of JBAZQK010000007.1, forward strand.
GTTTTTCTTTTTGATAAATCATTGGAATACCAAGAAGCGCGTTACATTTTTTACAAATCAAATTTTTATTTCCGTCTGCAAGGCTTAGAGGGATGATAATCCTATCCAGATAGAGGCGCTTAAGAATTCCTAAACCATCTTTTTGGTAGAGTAAAATCAAATTTTTACATTTCTCACAACTTAACAATAACAATCTGGAATACCCACTTCTATTTTTCTTAAATCTATCACTCTTAAAGGTAAGTTTCGTATTCATATTTAGAAACTACATTTCATAGGACTTCTCGTTTTTACTCCTGCGTCCGCAGGGATTTCTTTGCTTTCTTAATTATCTCTTTGATCAACTTTTCTTTCTTTACAGCATAAATCTCTCTTGCATCTTGATACTTTTCGGCTAATCTCTCTTTTAATCCAGAATATTTTTTTGCTATATCTTTGCGCTTGCAAAGATAATCCCTGAATAGAATCATATCTTCAGTGTAGCCGCTACCGATTTCTCCGACATGGAGATAGTGCGTCCGTTTATTCTCGCTACCTTTCGCAAAAAATAATCTTTCTTTCCTTGTATCATTTTTCTTTATCTCATAACCTATCTCCTTTAACTTTTTCTCGTAACGTCTCGCTTTTTGAAGTGATGGGACGATAAGAGCAATATCAATAATTGGTTTGGCCAGTATTCCTGGAATAGCTGTGCTTCCGACATGTTGGATTTCCAGTACATCCCGACCAAAAACTTTACTGAGCTTCTTTTGTTCATGTTGGAAACTCTGTCGCCATTTCGGGTTATACCTGACTAATTTAACTGTTCCTCGTTTTAATCCAACCATAGCTTTATTATTCCTACATTTCATAACACTTCTCGTTTTTACTCCTGCGTCCGCAGGGATTCATTTTATTTTTGATAAATTTCCATTTAGGACAATCGGATGCATTGTTCTGATTTCATCACTATAAATCATTTCAGGAATATCGTTCAACAGAAATATTTTCTTTTGCAGTATATGCGCGAATCCCATTTCAAGAAAAGAATTTCCACCAATATAATTCTTGATATCCTTCTTATCATAATTGGCGACCAATATGCAATCGCAATTATTGATTACATTCCAGTATGCCCTTATCGAATCATATTTTATCGCCCTATCAGAAAATTTTCCGTTTTCCTTTTCTTTTTTTATTTCTTCAAAAGAAAAAATACCATTAAGTATTTTCTCTGAACCAATCGGAATGCTTACCTCAAATCCCATCTTTCGAAGATCATTTGCAAGTTTTTCAATTTCATAAGTGAAGTTCAAACTTCCACAAATTGCGATTTTCATAATTTTACGCTCCGTGGCATTTTTTGTCCCAGTAGTAGTCCGCCGCGGCGGACACTTCGGGACTGCGCTACGACGTCTATAAAACAATTTTGTATCATAAATCATTTACCAAATATAAAACACTTAAGCCCCGTGACACTGCTTGTATTTCTTCCCGCTCCCATCCAACTTCGCTAAAGCTACGATGGACTCCGCTGACTTTAAATTAGTACTTGTAAATTCATTTACCATGACAATGTTTGTACTTAATTGGAGTTCCATCGGGTTTAGTCGCTCCGCACGGACAAGGATCGTTGCGGCCGACTTTGCGGCCGGCGGCATCTTTTAGTTTAACGACAGTGGAATCGCTGTGCGCCAGCGCGCCGGCAAACACACTGTCGGCCTCGGCCATGGTTTTGGCCGGACCTTGTTCGCGAATCTGCAATTTAGGCGCCACTGGCGGAGAAGCCAACGACTCCACAAACTGGGCTTTGTAAACATTATAAACTACTTCATCCTGAATACCTGCCAATAAATTCTTAAACATTTGAAAACCCTCACGCTTATATTCCACCAACGGATCACGCTGGCCATAACCTTGCAAACCAATACTGCCGCGCAAATTATCCATCGCGGTTAAATGCTGAATCCATAACCGGTCAATACTGCGCAAGAGCAAGGTTTTTTCCGCCGCGCGCATTATATCCTCCCCGTTCGGCAAATTAAGCTCACGAGCATGGGCCTGAATATGCTGTTCCAGTTTTAAGTAGGCTTCGCGCGCCAAACCGATTAAGTAATACACCAACTTATGGCGCGCCGCGGCATCACCGGAAACGTCAGCGGCCTCGTGCTCTATCGCCGTTAATTTTTTGCGGGCTGATTCGGCAATTGGGAAAATAGCGTGAACATCGGCATAAACTTTATCAATCTCCCATTTGTCAGCTTCTTCCATGGCCGTATGGAATGACACCACCTCCGTTATTTCCTTTTCCACCATCGTCATAGTTTGTTCGCGTAAAAATTGAGCGTCCCCGGCGCCGGCCTGCAAAATCTCGCGTCGACGTTTATAAATGGTTTCGCGTTGCTTGTTTAAAACATCATCATACTCCACCAAGTGTTTGCGAATATCAAAATTATTGCCTTCCACTTTTTTCTGAGCTGATTCAATTGATTTAGACACCATGCTATTTTCAATCGGCACATCCTCCGGCAAGCCTAACTTAGCCATCAGACCCTTAACCCGGTCCGAACCAAAAATGCGCATTAAATCGTCTTCCAACGACACATAAAACTGCGACGACCCTGGATCGCCTTGGCGTCCGCTTCGGCCGCGCAACTGATTATCAATCCGACGGGCTTCGTGCCGCTCGGTACCTAATACATGTAAACCGCCACTGGCTTTAACTGCCTCGGTCTCAATTGGATCGGCCGGATTACCGCCCAAAACAATATCCACGCCGCGACCGGCCATATTAGTGGCAATCGTAACCGCTCCCTGACGGCCGGCTTGCGCAATAATGGCCGCCTCGCGCGCGTGGTTTTTGGCGTTCAAAATTTCGTGTGGCACGCCCTCACGATTCAGTAATTCCGACAACAGTTCATTTCTGGCAATGGAAATAGTACCAACTAATACCGGCTGACCAGCTTCGTGGCGTTGTTTGATTTCGGCCACCACCGCCTGAAACTTGCCCATTTCCGTTCGATACACACGGTCGGCCATATCAGCGCGCACCATCGGTCGATTAGTTGGAACAGAAACCACTTCTAATTTGTAAATCTTATGGAATTCCTCAGCCTCGGTGGCGGCCGTACCGGTCATACCGGCCAATTTCTTATAAAGCCGAAAATAATTTTGAAATGTAATGGTAGCCAATGTTAAGGATTCGCGCTGAATCTTAACATTCTCTTTAGCCTCAATTGACTGGTGCAAACCTTCGGAATAGCGGCGACCCGGCATTAAACGGCCGGTAAATTCATCCACTATCAGAACCTCACCCTCGCGCACCACATAATCGCGATCTTTTTTAAACAAGGCTTTGGCTTTTAACGCCTGCTCCAGGTGATGGATAGTTTCGTAACCGCCCTCGGCGTATAAATTTTTTACACCTAACCAACGCTCGGACTTGTTAGTGCCTTCTTCAGTAAAAGTGGCGGCGCGTAATTTTTCGTCAACATTATAATCAATATTTTCTTGTAAAGTCGCAACAAACCGCGCTACCTCATAATACCGTTCCGCCGCCTCCTCGGCCGGAGCGGAAATAATCAACGGCGTGCGGGCCTCGTCAATTAAAATTGAATCAACTTCGTCAACAATGGCGTAATGCAACGGACGTTGCACCATATCCTCGGCCCGCCACACCATATTGTCGCGCAAATAATCAAAACCAAATTCATTGTTGGTGCCATAGGTAATATCAGCCTGATAAGCCTGGCGGCGCGGCACTACTAGCAAGTTGGCAAAAGTTGGATCGTCATTGGTAACGGTGGGATCGTACAAATAAGCCACCTCATGGTTAATGCAACCGACTGTTAAACCCAAACTGGCGTAAACGCGCCCCATCCAAATGGCATCGCGCCGGGCCAAATAATCGTTCACGGTTACCACATGCACGCCCTGGCGCTCCAGCGCGTTCAAATAAACCGCGCCGGTGGCGGTTAAAGTTTTACCTTCACCGGTTTTCATTTCCGCAATCTCGCCGCGATGCAAGACAATACCGCCAATTAACTGCACATCAAAATGGCGCTGGCCCAGCACCCGCTTTGCCGCCTCGCGCACGACGGCAAAGGCCTCTACCAACAAATCGTCCAAAGTTTCGCCGCGCTTTAGACGCTCACAAAAAACTTCCGTCTGCTTAATTAAAGCCTCGTCGGTTAAAACCGATATTGCCGCCTCTTGCCGGTTAATCTCCTCCACCAGCGGCTCTATTTTACTAATAACCCGAAGGTTCGGATCGCCAAATAATTTGGTTAAAAATGACATATTTTAAAAATTACTTCAGTTTAATAAAACAAACTTAACTATAATATATTTTACTACTTTTGACAACCACAATTTCAAAATAAAAAGACTGTAGTAAACAAAACCTACAGTCTTGACAAAATTATCTTTTATTAGATTTTTATAGATCGCTTGCAGTTAAAACACCGAGCTGAATATTGCCGCACAGACGACTACCTGTATATAAGCCTTCTTGCGAAGCCCAGAACTCCACAGCGCCAGTACCGTTTGTTCTAATTATCAAACTTGGCAGGGCATACCCCTGCTTACTTAAAAAGCTACATTTGGGCATTAAGTTAAGTGTACCAGATACATCAACCATATCAGATACCATTATCTCAAGAGAATTAAAAATCAACTCATATAATTCATCATAATCTTTCCCTATTCCGCTGAAATCAATCTGGCCTAATACTACTGGCTTGGACCACTCTAAACGAGTAGCGGAAATAGTTAGTGCTAGCTTGGCATACATACTAACACTAATTCTTGGTAATGATTTAGACTTTATTAACTCACCTAAACGTACTGATGGTTCAAGAGGTAAAAAATAGTAACATACCTCACCACCAATGCGGTCGATAGATGCGGCTATCTTGCCCAATATCCCAATTTCAAAAATTTGCTCGTTCATTTTAAGGTACCTCCTAACTTGTGTTTTTTATTATTTTTATTTATGATTCTGGGAATATTTCTTTTGCCCAAACCTTACAACATGCTTAATAAATAGTCAACGCCACTGCTTATATTTAAAGGGGGAACAACACTATTAAGTTGTTCCCCTTCTTTTCATTCTTGAAATAATTTTTTTGTCCCTTCATTTAAAAAATTGAACACGGCATAGTATTCATTAATTAAATGAGTAATCACTGATTTATACAAAAGACGGATTAGTATTTGTAATAAATAATTAGCCATTTCTTGATAGTCAGGTTCAGTAATAATAGTTCCATCCTGTGCCATTTTAACAATTTGTAACAATTGATTAAAATGTTCAGGCTTAGAACCAACTACCAGCTGATTTTTAACTCCTGCCATTAACATAGCCGGTCCGCCAATGTCTATCAATTCAAATTTCTCATTTTCGGTTTTATCTTTGTCGGCAAATGCCTCTGCCGTTGGATAGGGGTTAACATAGAGCAGGTCCATTGGTACCATGCCCATTTCTGCTAACTCTTCCATATGTTTTGGTTTTGCCTTATCAGCCAAAATACTGCCAAAAACCGGCTGTGATATGGTGACAATCCTGTGATCAAACTTAGGTTTACCGACAATGGTAGTAAGATCAACTAACTTAACACCATACCCGGTTAAAAAGGTAGCTGTACCACCCGAAGCGTAAATTTGGATTTCTGATTCTGCCAATTTTATGACAAAATCAACCAAAGCTTGGTCCTTTGTAAAAGACGATATTAATGCGTTTTTAATTTGCATTTTTCCTCACTTGATTGGGTTGATAAATATTTTATTTTGCCATCACTTTATCTTAACTTAACCAAAAAGTCAAACGACTTATACCCATATAAGAATAAGTCGTCAAAAATAAATCTAACTTAGATACTACAATTTACCTTTAAAAAACGAATAACCAATAATCTTATAGCCAAGCTTAGCCGCCAAAAAGTCGCCCGCCGGCTGCCCGGGAATCGGCGCCAGTTCCACAATATCAGCACCCACAATTTTTTTAGTCTTGGCTACGGCGCGCAACAAATTAAGCACCTGATACCAAGTAAGTCCGCCCGGTTCCGGCGTACCTGTACCCGGCACTAAAGAAGGGTCAAAAGCATCTATATCAACTGTTAGATACACTTGATCACTTAAGCACTTTAACACTTTAGCAATCGGTATATCTGGGGCGGGAAAGATTCTAGATTCTAACTTAGTTTTTTTAATGAACTCAATCTCTTCCTCACAAGTAGAACGAATTCCTACCGCCACCACTGGCACACCTAAATCATAAACTCGCCTCATAGCGCAGGCGTGACTATATTTAGAACCTTGGTACTCCTCGCGCAAATCAGTATGCGCGTCTATTTGCAAAACTGACAAATTCTTATACTTATTCTTTAAGGCCGCCACCACGCCCGGGGTTATAGAATGCTCTCCGCCCAAAACCAACGGCCATTTTTTAGACTGAATTATTTTAACAACTTCGTTATTAATTCGTTTGATCGTGGCCTCGGGGCCGGTCATATCCGGCTCTAATTCGCCCAGCGTAAAAAAACCCAGACGGGAAATATCTTTATCTATTTCCGTATCCCATAATTCCAGATGGCGCGAGGCTTCAATAATGGCCGCCGGGCCCCGGCCCGTGCCAGCGCCATAAGTGGTAGTGCCTTCATAGGGCACTAGTAAAATCGCCACCTTGGCCTTAGCCCAAGAAATTGGTTCCAACCCACCGTAATTATATGGCTCTTTGGAAAATTTCATTTTCATAAATTAAAATTTCAATTACTAATTTTAATCAAACCCTAAATCCCAATAACTAAATTAAGAAAAATGCTCAAATTTTAAATTTTGACCCGCCTGCCCCGCTAAGCGGGGCCTGCCAAAGCCGCTGTGTCAAACACGCTCTAGCTATAAATTAAAGTGATGAAATTTGGCGTCAATCCATCCATTAGGTAAGGCCACGGCGGGCAGGTTTTTAAATTTTAAATTTCCCATTACCACCCGAACTGACGGCCGATTTCCTCGGCCGTCTCGCGCTTGCGAGCCACCGTAATAACCCCGTTTTGAATAATAATTTTCATAGGTGACGATAATAAACAGTGGTGTGAAGCCAGCGCATCCTGATAAGCGCCGGTATCAAGCACCGCCACATAAAGTTGATCGCCATTCTCTAAATCATCAAGCCGCGGCAAGGCTATGTAATTGCCGCCGTTAGTGTACTTGTCATCGGAATCGCAAGATAGTCCGGCTAACCAGACCCGCGCTAACCGACGGGAGTTTAAATAATTAACTGGCAAAATATGCCATTTTTGATGAATCGCCCAGGTGTCTTTCAGATCATTCATAAAACTGCCATCAATAACATACCACTTCTTAGCGCTGGTGTTTTTGGTGATGTCTTTTTCACTGATAACGCGATAAATCGTAATTTGCGCCGGCGCCACTAAATAGCTTCCCCATTCAGCCAGCACATCCGGATGCGGCACATTGTTTTTGTCACAAATACTTTGGATTATCCGCAAAATTCTTTTGACAATCGCCTCGGTTGAAAACAGGGGATGTTTTAAAAAGGGCACGGGCATACCGCCGCCAATATCTATCATATCCAAACTGGGATTTTTCTTATGCAACTCCAAATATACCTGCATAGCTTTTTTAAGCGGCGTAGTGATATCTTCCACATACTCCAGTTGTTTGGAGGTATGATAATGCAGTAATTTAAGGTTGCGAATTCGACCTAACGGCAAAATATCCTCGGCTGTTAAACCAAAGCGGTTAAACTTTTTGTCCCAATGGCCATGTACCCTAACTTGCGGATCAAGCCGAATGCCAACATCGCCTTTATAGGTTGAGAGCGCGGCCAGCTCAAACTTATCTTCAATAATTGGTGTTATTGATAAACCTTTATCTCGTAATTCACTAATCAAAGATAAATAGTGATTGGTTTTAGGCCCGTTGCATATCACCCGAATTTTACTGGAGAATTGCCCTTGTTCCCATAAGCGCTTAACCAGCCACAACTCATTGGCGCTGGTGACTTCAAGATTGGCGCCTTCCGATAAAATTGGCAGAACGAATTCTTTATTTTGGCTGACTTTCATTGGATAATGATAAAAAAACTTGCCGCGGTAACGGTAGGCCTTTATCCAATGATTAAAAATATTAGTCAAATCGCTTAAACGCCGCTCAACCACAAACGGAAAGGCTATTTCCAAAGGGCTGCCAAATTTTTTGACAAGTTCCCACAGATTGTATTGATAATTTCCTTCCTTAACTATCAATTGGCCATCTTTATTCAGGTCGTAAAAATCAGTATTAACTTCCGGCCGATTAAGCCTCCACAAATTACGGTAGTATTTTAGTTTAGTCATCTTAACGGACAATTAACTATAAAACCCTTTAACGGATAATGAGATGGTTTCAATTAATTATAAGACCTTCCCGCGCAACTGGCGACGTCGTTCCAACTTACCCTTAACCTTAGCAATCTGGCGCTCAAGTTTAGGAATAATCATATCTATAGCCTCGTGCATATCAGCCGCTAGATATTCAGCGTTGATATCCGGACCCGGCACCTCCACTTTGACATCCACCCGATTAGTAAAAGCCGCCTGCCGCGACCGCTCCACGCTCAATTCTACCCGCACCCGGACTATTTGCCGCCAAAACCGCGCCAGCTTGGTAAACTTAGCGGTGGCGAAAGTTTTCAGGCTGGGGGTGAGTTTAAAGTTTTTCGCGCTGATAATCAAATTCATCAAATATCATTAACAACTGATGCTTATAAATATAAAAGAAACCGCTGGTAAATGCAAATAGTGGATAACTTAGCCGAATTTTAAAGGTATTGCCGCCATAAATTTGACAGTAGTAACGGTATGGGGTTAAGGTAAATTACCAACAAAAGCCAATTAAAATGAAATTTAACAATCTAAAAATGTCAATAACAACAAATATATGAGGAAACTAACTATGAAACATGGAAAAATCAAAATATTTTCAGGCAATGCCAGTCGTATTTTGGCAAAAGAAATTTGTATCCACCTGGGAATACAACTCAGCCAAGCCGAAGTAGGGCGTTTCAGCGACGGCGAAGTTAAAATAAAACCACAGGAAGAATTCAGAGATTGCGACGTATTTATCATTAATTCAACTCAACCACCGGCTGAAAATATATTCGAGTTGGCTTTGTTGGCGGATGCCGCCATCGGCTCATCAGCCAGTCGCGTAACTTTAGTGATTCCCTATTTAGGTTATAACCGCCAAGATAGAAAAGATAAACCTCGAGTACCAATGAGCGCACGATACATCTGCCAGATGTTATCATTGACCGGGGCCCAGCGCGTACTCCTCCTTGATCTACACTCAGAACCAACTGCTGGATTTTTTGATCGTCATATAGTTGTTGATCATTTGTACAGCTCAAAAATCAGCGTTGATTATCTTAAATCGCTTTTAAAAAACAATTTTGTGGTAGCGTCTCCAGACAAAGGTGGTACAGCGCGGGCTGAAGCCTATTCTAATAGACTCGGATTATCCGACTGCGTTGTCTTTAATAAAAGGCGTCCCAAAGAAAATGAAGTTGATGAAAGCTCAATTAAAATAATCGGGGATGTAAAAAATAAAGATATCCTCTTTGTCGATGATATAATTGATACGGCAAAGACAATCATTGGTGACGCCAAAGCAGCTAAAAAAGCAGGCGCTAAAAATCTCTACGTTTTTGGCACTCATGGACTTTTTTCCGATAACGCAATTGCCAAACTGGATAAAAGTCCGATTAAAGAAATAGTTATAACTGACACTATTTACCACAAACCGGAAGAATTAAAAACCAGTAAGATTAAAATTACCGTACTATCGGTAGCACAACTACTAGCCCAGGCAATTCACCGTATTCACGAAGGAGAATCAGTCTCTTCTTTGATAATTTGATAATATGAGTCAAAAAAAGAGAGTCGAAACTAAGACTCTCTTTTAATTTTTACCCTCGAGTAACAAAAGAAACCTAGCCTTTAGGTCGGGGGGGCTTCACTTGCCTTAGAATCCTAAATACCTCACTTCCTCCCGCAACTGAATGCCGTATTTATCGCGTACTTGCTGCTTGATGTAGGATATCATCGTTATCACATCCTCGGCCCGGCCCGTGCCGGTGTTAACCAGATAATTGGCATGGTTGTCGGAAATTTTTATGCCGCCGATCGTTTTGCCTTTTAACCCGGCGCGATCAATCAGCCAGCTGGCCGGCAACAAACCGCGGCTGATAAATTGCTCCAGCTTTTCCTCGCCCGCAAATTTTTGCCTAATCTCGTCGGCATTAGTTATCGGCACATTGGTAAATATGCAGCCGGACGACGGCAGATGATACGGTTGATTTTGCCGCGCGGCCATATATATTTTTACCAGTTCCTGACTGGCAGCTTTATCGCCCGGTTCAAGCTCAAAGGCCGCGCTCAAAATAACATCGTTGTTATGCTTAAACAAAGAATCGCGATAGCTGAACTGGCAATCATCGCGGGAAATATGAATAAGCTTGTCATCGCGGAATATCACCACCTCTTTTACCCAATCGCCGATAAAACCCTTGTTAGCCTGCGGCTGACCGGCGTTACCGTAAATCGCTCCGCCGACTGACCCCGGCACGCCGACCAGCGGCTCAAACCCGCTTAACGACGCGGCCACGGTTTTTTGCACCAAAAACGCTAAGTTGACGCCCGCGTCAGCCACAACCTTGGTACCATCAATTTTGTAATCTTCATTTTTAACTTTAATAACCAAGCCGTTAAAACCCTGGTCATTGACAATTACATTAGTTCCGCCACCCAAAATTATCACCGGAATCTTTAATTCCATCGCCACTTGGTGAACCTTGATTACTTCGTCGGCGGTACGGGCCATAAAAAAATATTTGGCCGGCCCGCCAATTTTAAAATTAGTGTGATTGGCTAACGGCTCGTTAATCAACAAACCGTCACCTAAATTATTTTTTAACTCCAAGGATACATCCATAGTTAGCAAATAGCAATTGGCTGATAGCTTAAGGGCAACTGGCAAAATTATATATTTGAAACGCATTATAAGCAATGGTTTAAAAACTAAAATAAATTCAATAATCAACAAAAAATGCGCCACCATGATTATGGAACAATAAATTCAATGATTAATTTTGTCTTAACCTAGCCAAAATAAATTATTATGGTTCCACGACTGTTGACAAGTTGGGGTTTGGGGTGTATGATAGTAGGTTAAAAATTTAATTGTCAATTTGGCGCGGGCCGTGCTTGTCCTGTGAGCCACAGCCAGCAAAAGGTGTTTACCTTGATACCGGTTTACAAGCACACACGAAATGCGGTTCCCCACAACAGTCGCGCAGCGATACAACGGGAAGCAACGCAGTTTATGAATGTTTATGATACTGGTATCTGGGCAAACACCTTTTTAAATAAAAGAATTTAAAATGATTTTGCCAGAGACATCAATACCTTGGAATGCTACTATTCTGGCGCTAGCAACGATGACTGCAATAATAAGTTTTAAAAAGACCACAAAATAACCCCTTTGCGCATACCGAGTTGGGGAATAAGTCAAATTTAATTTGCCATTCCCTCCCACCCAAACCTACAAACCTTCGCCGGTTTAGGCGGGAACCTTAACAAATATTGGCCCTTACTAACTTGGAGGGGGAACAAAGTTATAAGCGACGGATTGCGGCTGGTGTGAACTAGCTTAATCCGTATTACTTATAACCGAGCTTAGTGAACTTCGGTTCAAAACTAGCTCACTGTTGCCCTCCGGATTAGTAAGGACAAATCATAAATAACAAAAATAGGAATTTAAAAAATGAAAAAGCTAAACAAAATATTTTTTTGGCTATTAATAATAGTCTCGGCAATTTCCTTTCCGGGATACAAAACAGCCTGCAGTTGCGCAGACTTCTTGTTGCCAGAAGCAACTTTCAACTTCCAGGTTAATAATCGCTCCAAAGATGTGATTACCTGCTGGATATTCAGTGATCAACTTGGACTATTCAAACCGGGTCAACTTGCTACTTTTAATAAAACCTACGACGCCGAGCATTATCCCTCGGTAGCTGATTATAAACTGGATGCTTATTTCACCGCCCGCAATGAACGGACTGGCAAGTTGAGTAAGGCAAAAAAAATTCTGCTGACAACGCGGAAAATTGAGTTAATTGAATTCAGTGACAATGATTTCTAAATATACCGGAGTTAAAATGAAATCTTTTATTGGCCTATTTTATGATGAAGTCAAACATAAGGGCGTTAAGGTGGTCATCCAAGAAATTGATGACGACGACGTTATTAGCGCTCTAATAGAAAAACATCGTCGCGGCTACAGCGGTTTGTTAGAAATTGAACCGTCGGAAATGGAATTCATCAAAAAACTGTCAGCCGCTGAACTTGAAAAATTTCGTAACATCATTGGCCAGTTGGCATACAAGGCCCTAAATGATGGCAGACTTATGGCTTAACTTTAAAAACAAACCAACGCCTCCTCCAAGTGCTGGCAACTAACCAGCACTCCCTTCTTAAGCTCACGATTAACTCGCGGTTTTAAGAAGTCACCAAACTTCTGCCCCTACGCGGAAGTTTTTTGTTTACTATTTTTTCTCCTTTGTATTTTTGTATTATCGTGTTAACCACGCATCACAATGGGTGCCTGGCACTGCACATTGATACAAAGAAAAATAGTCCAGTTATACCACAGACTACGCTTCCTCCCCCAGCCTAAAAACTGGGGTTCCTATAGACGACTGACTAGGATATTTTGTCAAACCCGTAAGTCCTGAATAAATTAACGACGCAAACAGCCGATTCATTTTGAATCAGCTATTTTATTTGTAAAAACTCATTAGTAAAATTGCTCCGCTGCGGTGACCGGATTTATTTTACTAATGATAATTCAGTTTAAAGAAAAGACAATCACGCCAGCTAACGAGCCTGACGAGCGCTGCCGAAACAAGCGGCGCTGTCAGCGCCGCTTGTTTCGTAATTCGTATTTCACCCTGCGGGTGACCACCCGCCATTCGGCCTCGACGAGTTCGACAGAGGTTCACTCCAAGTCCTCATGGCCAAGAGGTAGAGCGACTTGATTCGTAATTCGGATTGCTATTAACGCGCAAAACTAACTTCAGGGAATTATGTCCGGCCGGACATATTTCCCTGAAGCATCTTGCGGCGAGGTGAGTGAATTTACTCTCCCTTGTTCACCTTTTTGAGGACTACGGCAACCCGCCATCGGCCTCTTATAATTGATGATTACTGCTTAGTGCTGTAGTTTTCTATTTAATAGCATCGTTTACTTTGTACAGGCTTAGGCAGGCGGGGGGGGGAAATTCCGCCGAGATACCATCCCCCGGTACTTCGGGATGGAACTTTATTTATTTAAACTCGCTGCCGCTGGCCAAGCCGAACTTTTTTATCAGTTCCTCCCCGACTTTCCATACATCCCCGGCCCCCATCGTTATCACCAAATTAGTGCGGTCAACGGTGGCGATTAAATACTCGGTCGCGGCCGCAATGGTTGGCTTATGAACAACGTCGGGATTATGGCTTTTAATGGCCTCAACTAAATTTACCGAAGTGACCGCTCCGTTTTTTTCCCGAGCCGATGAATACACGTCCAGCACAATAACCTCGTCGGCCTCGCTAAAAGCTGTGGCAAAATCAGCCAGCAAGGCGGCGGTGCGGCTAAAAGTATGCGGATGAAACACCACCCGAATTTTCTTATACGGATAATAAGCCCGCGCGGCTTTTAAAGTCGCAATAATTTCAGCCGGGTGATGGGCATAGTCGTCAACTAAAGTAACGGCATTATTCAACCGACCCTTAATCTCAAACCGCCGCTTCGTGCCCTCAAACGACGCGATGGCTTGGCGAATAATTTCCATTTCCACTCCCAGTCGCCGGGCGCCAGCCATCGCCGCCAAAGCGTTAGCCACGTTATGCCCGCCAATTAAACGCCATTGAAAAATACCGTGATACTCGTCACCCTCGTTTACGGAAAAATGCCACTTCCCCTCCTCCAGCCACATTCGCCGCAATGTCCAGCGGCCGGCGGTTAAACCGTAAGTAACCAACTGTTCCGGTTTTAAACCAGCCTGCGCCACCGCCTGCCGAATATTTTCATTATCATAGCAAGCCACCACAAAACCCTCGGCCGGAACTTTTTTTAAAAATTCAACAAACGCTTGCGTGTAATCCGCCGCGGTTTTAAAAAAATCCGGATGATCCCAATCAAGACTGGTTAAAATTACCGCCTGCGGTGAAAAAAATTTTAATTTATTATGATACTCGTCCGCCTCAAATACCAGCCACTCGCCGCTGCCAATCAAGGCATTGCCGTTAAACTGAAAAACTTCCGAGCCGATTAAAGCCGTTGGCGACAGCCCGGCAGTTTGTAAAATATGCGCCAACAGCGCCGAGGTGGTGGTTTTACCGTGACTGCCCGCTACGGCCAGACTTTTATACTGACGGGTGAGTTCTCCGACGATCTCGGGGTAAGTTAAAACCTTAAGACCTTTGACGCTGGCGGCTTTAATCTCAACATTGGTATCATCATAGGCGGTGGAATGAATAACCAAATCAATTGTTCGGTCCAGATGTTGCGCCGCAAAACCCTCATTAACCTCTATACCGGCGCGCGCCAAAACCTTATCCGTAAAAAATTTTTCCGCCGTATCGCTCCCCCACACGGTTTTACCATGAGCTTTCAGAATCTGCGCCAGCGCGGTCATACCGACACCCTTAATGCCGATCATATATATATGTTTTGCTGAATCTAATGTGGACATAGTTCAAATTTTAAATTCTAAATTTTTAATTCCTGCCCGCTCCGTCATGGCTTCGCCAGATCTCGTCGTCGCTACGCAAGATCTCGCGAAGCGAGACAGAGCGATGACTAAGCGGGGCCCGCCGCTAGCCTTACCCGATAGCTGAACCGATACCAGACTACAATACTTTTATTTATAGTTAGAGCGTGTTTGACACAGCAGCTTTGGCAGGCGGGTTTAATCAATTTTACTAATTCGTGATTCGCTAATCGTTCTTCGCTACTCGTATTTAATATACGAACCCGCGAGTTGCGAAGCCACGATAAACGATTATTAATTATTAAATTAAAATTCAATAAAAATTTAAAATTGCCTGCCCGCCGCTCGCCTCATTCAATTAACTGATTGCTATAAAATTATAGTACTAATATTTATAGTTAGAGTTTATCCAAAACATAAGCTTTGGCAGGCGGGTAAATTAAAAATTACCTTGCTTTATTCCGTTGTAATAAACCAATTATCTGCGCAACTATTTTTTCAGCGGCGTCATTATTCAGCAATTTGTGTAAATTGCTTCCAAGTGTAACCGCCGCCTCTGACAACAAAAGCTGTCTTAGAGTATCAACAAACATCTCAGCCGTCAAGCTATTTTGCGGCAAAACCGCCGCCGCCTGGTTCTGTTTGAGCCAAGCCGCGTTGTCCTCCTGATGCGTATCGGGAATTGGTATTACGATAGTTGGTTTACTGGCGGCCGCCAACTCACTAATGGCTCCCATACCGCCCCGGGTGACTGCCAAATCAGACGCCGCGATTAAGGTTATCATATCATTTGACAACGGAACTGATAAATAATTTTCCCGCTCTCTCTCCTCGCCTTTATGCAAACCGGTCAGATGAATAACTTGGCTGAATTCGGTTAACTGTTTGATGGTGCGCGAAATCAAGCCGTTGATATAAACGGCGCCGGTGCCGCCGCCCATTATCAATAAAGTCGGCCAATCAGGCTTAAGACCAAGTTTAATTCGCGCCGCGGCCTGATTGGGTAGGTCGGCAAAACCTGGCCGCACCGGATTGCCGGTTAATACCGTTTTGCGCGCGGGAAAATTAGCAACCGCTATCGGCCAGGCGACAGTTATTAAATTGGCTGCCGGCGTCAGCAACTTATTGGCTAAACCGGACCGAACATCAGCTTGATGGATAAGTTGCGGAACACGATAACACCAGGCGGCCCAACCAACCGGCACGGCCACAAAGCCGCCGGCTGACATTACAAAATCCGGGCGCTTAAGGCCAAACCGCCAGAGCGCCGCAAAAAATCCCCGCCCAATTGAAAACAAATCAGTCAGATTGCGCCAACTCCAATAACGGCGGAACTTTCCGGCCGGAATGGCGACAAACTTCCAACCCTTGAACTTGATAAGATTTTTTTCCGGACCAGCTTTAGTCCCCCACCATTCAATCCGCAAAGACGGCTCTGATTTTTGCCATACTTCAGCCACGGCAATCAGGGGTGTAACCGAACCGAGCGTACCGCCGCCCACACAAACCAGCTTCATAATTTTTTATGGTTTAATTTACCAGACCGCGAAATATTGGTTAAAATTCCAATCGCCGCCAAAGCGGTCATTAGGGCGGTGCCGCCGGCTGACACCAGCGGCAAAGGCACGCCGGTCAAAGGCAGAATATTCAGCATTGACGCCATATTAATACCAGTTTGCCAGGCTAACCACGACAATATTCCCACTGCCAAGTAGCGCCCAAAATCATCCGACGCGAAACGAGCAATTTTAAAACCGCGCCAAAAAAACATAATCAAGATGGTAATAAAAATAGTGGTAAACACAAATCCCAACTCCTCGGAAATTACCGCAAAAATCGAATCGCCCGTCACCTCTGGTAAATATTGATACTTTTGCCGCGAATAACCCAGGCCCACCCCAAAAATTCCGCCGGAACCAACCGCCAGTAAGGCTTGATTAATGTGATAACCAATTCCCTGCGGATCCAGACTTGGCTGCAAAAATACCGCCAGCCGCCGCGCCCGGTAGCCAACCTTTGTTATAACCAGCCATAAAGCCGACATCCCCAGCGCCCCTAACAAACCCAAATGAATCCAGTTGGCGCCGGCCACAAAAAAAGTCATTACCGCGCTCACGCCGATTACCGACGCCGTACCCAAATCATTTTGCGCCAGCATTAAAGCCAGTACCGCCCCCAGCACCAAAACAAACGGCAGTAACCCTTTTTTAAAATCTTTTATATTATCAGCCCCCTTGCCATCAAGCCACGAGGCCAAATAAATCAAAAATGTCAGCTTAACCAATTCGCTCGGCTGAAACGAAAAGGCTCCCAAATGAATCCAGCGCGTGGCGCCGCCGTACTCAAAGCCGAGTCCGGGAATAAACACCGCCAGCAGTAAACCAACCGAACCAAGCAGCGCCGGCAAGGCTAATTTTTTTAAATTCTGATAATTCCAGCGGCTAAAAAAAGAAAACGCCGCCAAGCCTGGCAACAAACCGTACAGCAACTGACGTTTTAAATAATAGTAGCTGTCGCCAAATTTTTGATAACCTACAACTGAACTAGCGGAGGTTAAAAATACCAAGCCTAACACCACCAATACTCCCGCCAGCGACAACCAAACATAATCCGGCGGTGAAGTTTTTTTATTTAAACTGGCTCCTGTTAAATTCATAGCGATTATTTAAGGGCTTTAATTAATTTAACAAATTGCTCTCCCCGATCAAATTCATGCTTAAACAAACCAAAACTGGCCGCCCCGGGCGACAATAACACGGTGCCGCCCGGCGGACTGATAAGCCGGGCAAACTTTACCGCCGCCGCCATCGTGCGCGCCAAAAAAATTGATTTATAGCCGCGTAAGGCGGCCTGCAATTTAACAGTCGCGGTTCCCGGCAGCAATATTAAACCGACTTCGGATTTTTTTATAGCCGCGGCCATCTTGCCGTAATCAAGTTTTTTATCAGCCCCGCCGGCAATCAAGGTTATGTTTTGTCCCGCCAGCGCCGCCAGCGCCGCTTGGGTCGCCGCCGGCGCCGTCGCCGTGGTGTCGTTATAAAATTTAACGCCCCGCCACTCGCGCACCAGTTCCAGGCGGTCGCGCAAACCGGCAAAATTCTTAACGCCTTGTCTAATTCGGCTAACCGGCACACCCGCGACATAAGCCGTTAAAGCGGCCGCCAACGCATTGGCTAAATTATGCTGTCCTAACATTTTAAGGTCCGACAATCTGAACAACACTTGGGGCGACTCGGCGCCCTTAACTAAAATGTCAGGGCCGTCAACATAGACGCCGCGTTCCACCGGATTGAAAACGGAAAACCAGTGCACCAAACCGCGGGCGGCCATGGCCATTTGCCGCGTTATTAAATTGTCGTAGTTCAAAATCAGCTGGTCACCCGGGTCTTGCCAGCGAAAAATCTGCGCTTTGGCTTGCGTATAATTAAGAAACGAACGATAGCGATTAAGATGGTCTGGCAAAACATTGGTAATCACCGCTAGGGGAATCCGCAGTTTATGCCGGCCGACTAATTCCAACTGCCAGCTGGACAACTCCAAAACCACTGGCGTAGTTGGCTTAATTTTATCCAAAACACTGAACATGGCAACGTCGCGAATGTTTCCGGCCACTACTGCATTAGGCTGCCATAATTTGATAATTGCGCCCAACAAACTGGTAGTGGTGGATTTACCCTTGCTGCCGGTAATCGCGATTAATTTAGTGCTGGGACATAGTTTTAAAAACAAGCTCGCCTCGTTTTCAATATTAATTTTTTTTTGCCGCGCCGCCTGCAAAATCGATAAATTGGCCGGCACGCCCGGATTTTGCACAATCATTTGACAGCCGTCTAACAGCGCCAGTGGGTGTGAACCCAAAACCAAGCGGTATTTTTTAGCGCCGAGTTGACGCAGGCTGTTGACTAATTCGGCCCGGCTTTTGAGATCGCTAATGGTTAGCTGGGCGCCTTGTTGGAGTAACCACCGCGCCACCGCCACGCCACCGCCGTGCACCCCTAAGCCCAATAGCAAAACTGGTAAATTTTTAAAATTTATCTCTACCATGGAAGCCTTAGTTAAAACCCTTATCCAATAAAGCCACAATTACACCGATCACTGCCGTAACCCCTGAAATCACCCAAAACCGCATCACAATTTTCGGTTCTGACCAGCCAATCGCCTCCAAATGATGATGGAGCGGAGCTGATAAAAAAACTTTACGCCCGCGCAATTTTTTTGACAAAACCTGTATTATAACTGATAGCGATTCAACCACCAACAACCAACCGATAATCGGCAACAATAAAGCGCTATTGGTCAGCATCGCCACGATTCCCAACGTTACCCCCAGCGACATCGCGCCGGTGTCACCCATAAAGAATCGGGCCGGATTAATATTGAACCACAAAAACGCCAGCAAACTTCCGACAATAACCCCGCAAAAAGTAGCCAGATCATATTTGCCCTGCAAAAACGCAATCGCGCCAAAGGCGCCAAAGGCCGCCAGCAGCGTACCGCCGGCCAAACCGTCCAAACCGTCAGTCTCGTTGACCGAGAAAGCGGTCGCCACGATAATAAAAATAAAAACCGGGATATACCACCAACCAATGTCAAAATTTCCCACGAACGGAATATGAATAATGCTCCAGTTAAGTATTGACGGCGAATAAAACCACCAGGCGCCGACCACAGCAATAGCGGTGTAAATCAACAAGCGATGGTAAATATTCAAACCGCCGCCGCCGAAGATGCCTTTGCCTTTGACATCCAACCAGTCGTCAAACAAGCCAACAATGGCTGAGGCTACCAGCGCGCCCAACGGCAACACGGTTTCAGCGCGCGATAAAAAATTAAAATGAATAACCCCAATCAAATCCAGATAAAAAAATAGCAACGACAAAACCAGCGTCGTCACCCACACCAACAGCCCGCCCATAGTCGGCGTGCCGGCCTTGGCTTGGTGCAACGCCGACATTATCGGCGCGCTGTCGGCGGCGCGAATTTTTTTGCCAAGTTGATATTTATATAAAAAATTAGTCAACAACGGCGTCCACAGCAAAGCCACCACAAATGAAACCGCCGTCAACAATAATATTTCTAAAGCCGCCAGGTTATTCATAATTTAACTATTAAGCCAAAATAATAAAACCGTCTGCCCTAAAAACCCCAAACTAATAAGACAACTTAACCACAGCCAGACTTGTTTTAGTATAAGTGTTCGGCGTCCGACTGAATAAGCCAGCGCCACATTAATCAAGGCAAAACCGGTGGCGGTCAGCGGTAATAATATTAACGACAAATTATTTTCCACCCAGTTCGGCCCCAAGGCCACCGAATAACGTATAACACTGAAGTTATCGCGGCTTGGCCAATTATAAAGTACTAGCCACCAATTAGCCGCCAAAATAATGATATTTAAACCAATAGCGCCAGTAATGCCGGGTTGCCGCCAAAAGGCTCGCCAGGTTTCACGACGCCATTGCCAAAAATAATTAAATGACCACATAAACTATATTAATTGTAGTTGAAAGGGGGGGGTTTAGGCAAACTAAATAGTCTAATTAAATTGTTAAACCGGACAATCTTTGATATACTCAAGTCAAGCTGGGCGCCAAATTAAAATGGCTCGGCCAAGTGAAACTCCATCCTCCTTGGCGGATAGCATCTTCATGTTCTGCGGCGCCCGTCCTCCGTCCTCCCAAGGAGGACTACGGAGGATGGAGAACCCGTTAAAGCCTATCCTCCTTGCCTACTGAAACCATAGTCCCGATGTACAAAAAGGACGAGGGCCGGGCGTTCACCTTCTTGAGGACGGTAGCAGGTAAAACAACTGATATTATAATGGACCGGTTATGCTAAACCAGGATTATGTAACCAAAATAGCTTTAGACAACAAAATAATCAGTCCGGTTGATCTAAAAAAAATAAAGGCTGAACTCAAAAGCGGTGATTTGAATCTGGAAGATTATTTGATAAAAGAGCGCTTAACGACGGATGAGGCGCTGTACATGTTGCTGGCCAAACGGTTTGATTTGCCGTTTGTTGATCTTAAAAATGTCACAATCCGCAAAGACATCCTGCTGGCAATACCGGAGCCGATTGCCCAAACCCACCAAATTGTGGCTTTTGATAAAGATGACAAGTCAATCAAAATTGCCACCACTGATCCGGATGATTTGCAGACTTTTGAATTTATTGAAAAAAAATTTGGCCTGAAGGCGGAAATTCACCTTACCAGCCCAACTGCCATCCGCGAGGTTCTTAAACAATACCATAAAAGTTTAAGAGCTGAATTCGCCGAAATAACCAAAGATGATAAAACCGCCGATCCGGCCCGCGCCGGCAATGATTTGCAAAAATTAGCAGAGGATTTGCCGATTGTCCGAATTGTCGACACCCTGCTGGAATACGCCATATTTGAACGCGCTTCCGATATCCACATTGAACCAACCGAAGCCGAGGTTATTGTCCGCTATCGGGTTGACGGCGTGCTGCGCGACGTGATGACTCTCCCCAAAGCCGTACAACCCGGTTTAACCGCCCGCATTAAAATTTTGTCTAATTTAAAACTGGACGAACATCGCCTCCCCCAGGACGGTCGTTTTAAAATTAAAACTAAGGAGTACGAATTTTCTTTCCGGGTATCAATTATCCCGGTGTTTGATGGTGAAAAAATCGTTATGCGCCTGTTGCAGGAATCAGGCCAAGTTCTAACCCTGGAACAACTAGGTTTTCAAAAAAGTGTTTTGCTTAAAGTCAAACGCAACATTAGTAAACCGCACGGCATGATTTTGGTTACCGGTCCCACCGGCAGCGGTAAAACCACTACACTCTACTCCGTTCTGAATGTGCTCAACACGCCCGAGGTTAATATTTCAACGGTGGAAGATCCAATAGAATACCGCATGCCGCGTATTAACCAAAGCCAGGTTTCACCGCGCACCGGCTTTACTTTTGCCGCCGGCTTGCGCGCCTTGTTGCGGCAAGACCCCAATATTATTATGGTCGGTGAAATTCGCGACATGGAAACAGCCGAAATTGCCATCCACGCCGCCATGACCGGTCATTTGGTGTTATCTACCCTGCACACTAACGACGCGGTTGGGACCTTGCCGCGCCTGTTGGATATGGGGGTAGCGCCATTCTTGGTGTCATCAACCGTCAACGTTATTGTCGGCCAGCGTTTAGTGCGCAAAATCTGCCAAAATTGCATTGTTTCCTACAAACTGACTGGTAAAAATATTGAGGACATTGACAGCCAACTCAACCTAAAAGAATTAATGGCTGATTTAGCGAAAGAAGGCGCGGTCGCCTCGATTAACCAAAAAATTGAGAGTATGTTATTTTACCGCGGCAAAGGCTGTAAGCAATGTAATCAGGAAGGGTATCGCGGACGAATCGGCATTTATGAAATTTTTGAAGTTGACCCGGAAGTGGCTAATTTAATTTTAAACCGCGCGCCCTCGCAAGAGCTGTTCAAGGCGGCTCGCAAACAAGGTATGATAACCATGTTTGAAGACGGCTTTATCAAGGCTAAAGCCGGCATTACCACCATTGAGGAAGTGCTGCGGGTAACGCGTGAATAATATGAAGTTCAAATACACGGCCCGCTCAACGGCGGGCGAAACCGCGCACGGCCAAATGGAGGCCGAATCGGAGATTGAGCTTAAAAATATGCTGGCGGAGCAAAATTTGAGTTTAGAGGATGTTGCCACCGTAACGGAACCGGTAATCAGGCAACAAGTTAAGTACGGTCTGTTCCAAAAAATATCAGTTGTTGATAAAATATTTTTTGCCCAAAACTTGCAAGTTATGATTCGGGCCGGTTTACCGATGGCCGCCGCCCTTAAAACCTTAATTGACCAAACCGAAAATAAATTGCTTAAAAAAATTCTGAACGACATTAACGACCACGTGGTACGCGGCATAACATTATCAGACGCCTTAGCTCGCCATCCTAAAGTTTTTTCCGAACTTTTTGTCAATATGATCAGAGCCGGTGAAAAAAGCGGCAAACTGGAAGAAGTGCTCGGCCAAGTAACTGTCCAACTGCGCAAAAACCACGCTTTAATCGCCAAAGTACGCGGGGCGCTAACCTACCCCATTATCGTTATTATCGCCATGATTGGCATTGGTATTGGTATGATCGTATTTGTAATCCCTAAAATAACCGACATTTTTTCCGAGGTAAACGCGACCTTGCCCTTGCCCACCAGAATTTTAATCGGACTAAGCAATTTTATCATCAATAATGGTCTGCTGGTAACGCTGGGAGTGATTATTTTAATCTGGCTATTTATGCGCTTTATTAAATCAAAGCGCGGACGTCATTTGTGGCATCGTCTCCTGCTTAAACTGCCGGTTTTAAATTCAATTTTAAAAAAAATTAATTTAGCCAGCTTTTGCCGAACCTTTTCGTCGCTTATTAAAACTGACATTCCAATTGTCCAAGCTTTCAAAATTACGGCTTCCACTATTAACAATGTCATTTATCGTGAAGCTATTGACAATATGGGCGACCAGGTCCGCCAGGGCGTGCAAATTGCCTCCATCCTGCCCCAATACCCGATGTTGTTTCCGCCGCTGGTTGTGCAAATGATAACAGTCGGCGAGAACACCGGCTCACTGGATAAGTTGTTGGAGGAATTAGCCGGTTTTTATGAGGAGGAAGTTGACCAAACCATGTCCACTTTATCAACTATCATTGAACCTTTATTAATGATTATCCTGGGTATTGGTGTCGGCAGTATGGCGGTTGCCATTATTCTGCCGCTCTACTCGTTAACGCAAAGCATCTAAATAAGGACTTACGCGTTTGAGCCAAGTTCGAGGCAAAACCGAGCATTTGAGCGAGCCGTAGTAAAACTACGGTGAACGAAAAGCGGAGGTTTTAACGAAGAAATTGGCCAAAGCCGCTTGAGGGGTCGTCCCTGCGCCAGCCCGGCAAGCGGCAAGCGCGTAAGTCCTATAACAAGGAGATTGATTATGCGCCAAAGAGAGGCTAGACATTACCCCCCTGGGTTTACCCTGATTGAAACCTTGGTTGGGATAGCGTTATTCGCCATAATTGGCAGTGGTATTTTTGGTATTTTTACTAACCTGTCCCGTCTTAATAAAGTCGGCCAAATAAAAGCGGCCCAGGCCGCGGTGGGTAAAGAGTATTTAGAAATCGCGCGCAACCTTAGTTATGGCGACATTGGCGTTAGTGGTGGAATTCCCAGCGGCATCTTGCCTTCACAGCAAACCGTAACGCGGGGCGTAAACCAATTTAACCTGCGCTACACTATTCGTAACATTGATGACCCGTTTGACGGCACGATTGGCGGCTCGCCCAACGACACCTCGCCCGCTGATTATAAGCAAGTCGCGGTGGAGGTAACGTGCGTTAATTGCGGCGCCATTACCCCGCCCGCGGCGAAATTTTCCACCTATATGGCGCCCAAAAATCTGGAATCAAACACTAACAATGGCGCCCTACTTATCCAAGTTCTAAATGCCAATGGCCAACCAGTCGCCGGCGCCAACGTTCATATTGCCAACAGTCAAACTATACCTCCGGTTAATTTGGACGACACCACTAATAATAACGGTATTTTAATTATAGTTGACGCCCCGCCCGGCAACGAATCTTATCATTTGGTCGCCAGCAAAGCCGGTTATTCCACTGACCAAACTTATTCGCCGACTGATCCGGTAGTTATAAATCCGGTCAAACTTGACGCCACGGTAATCGCCCAGCAAGTCACGCCGCTAAGCTTGGTGATTGACAAACTAAGTAACTTAAATGTGGCCAGTATCAACAGTTCCTGCGCCGCTGTGGCAAACGTTAATTTTAATTTGGCCGGCAGTAAATTAATCGGAACTAATCCTGATGTTTATAAATATCGGCAAGACCTGTCAACCGGCGCCACTGGTATAAAAAATTTAACCGCGATTGAGTGGGACAGTTACAATCTTACTCTTAATGATTCAACTTACGAAAGTACCGGTTTTATTCCGCTGCCGCCGATTAATTTAGCGCCTGATTCCACCCAAGACGTTAAAATCGTGGTTCGTGCCGCCACGCCGCACAGCCTGCTGGTAATTGTCAAAGATGGCAGCACCCAACTGCCCTTGTCCGGCGCCGCGGTCCGTTTAACCAAGTCGGGTTATGACCAAACCCTGCTCACCAACCGCGGCTACTTGCGCCAAAGCAGTTGGAAAAAAGGCCCGGGCCAGGCAAACTTTACTGACCCTCAAATGTACTGGAGCGACGACGGCAATGTGGAGGTAAGCAATCAAAATTACGGTATTATTCTAAAAAAAGTCGGCAGTAATTACGTTAGCAGTGGTTTGTTAATATCATCAACTTTTGACACCGTTAGCGCCACAAATTTTTCCACTATTGCCTGGCAACCCGGCGACCAACCTGGCGGTGTCGGCGCCGATCCTGTCAAATTCCAAATTGCGACCAATAACGATAATGTCACTTGGAATTTTATCGGCCCGGACGGCACTGGCAACACCTACTACACCACGCCCGGAGAAACTATCAACAACCTTCATAACAATCAGCGCTACCTGCGCTATAAAATCATGTTAGCCACCGCCGATACCAGCAAAACTCCCAATGTGGCTGATATCGCCGTTACTTACATCGCAACTTGCACCCCGCCGGGCCAAACTTTTTTTACCAGTCTATCAAGCGCTGATTATACTTTAGAGGTATCGCTGACCGGCTATCAAACATCAACCACCACGGTTGATATGACGCCAAACTGGAGTCAGACCATTGTTAATTTAATGCCATTATGAAACTCGGGAGCTGTAGTCCCACCATTGGCGGGGCGGGATATTATGGCGAAGTCCTTTTTGTACATCGGGACGAAAAAGGATAAAATCCGCCGTCGTCCAGATGTACAAAAGGGAGGGTATTGACAGCGGAGCCGGAGCTAAGCGGGACCCCAGAAGAATAAAACTATGAAACATTTAAATTCAAACTATCGCGGTGGATTTACCATGATGGAAATAGCGGTGGTGACCGGTATATCGGCTTTGTTGCTCCTTGGTGTAGGCACCATAATGACAGCCACCCTGCGAACATATCGCACTCTTAATAACGCCATCAACAGTAATGACCAAGCGACCCGAACTTTAACCGGTTTGGTGAATGAATTGCGCACCGCCAGTGTATCAGCCAATGGCTCATATCCGATTGATACCGCCGCGGCCAATACTGTAATTTTTTACGCTGACACCGACGGCGACGCGACGATTGAACGGGTACGCTATTTTATGAGCGGCACCACGCTCAGCCGAGGTATTATTAAACCGACCGCCAATCCGGTGTCTTACCCCATTGGCAACGAAGTCATAACACCGGTTGTCCAGAATATAACCAACGGCAGTTCCATTTTTTCCTACTACGATTCCAACTACAACGGCGTTTCCGCCCCGCTGTCGTTTCCGGTTAATCTGGCGACGGTCCGGCTGGTAAAAATAAATTTAACTATTGACAGCAACCCGACTGAGTCGCCCAATGTTTTTTATTTATCAGCCCAAGCCGCTTTGCGCAACCTTAAAGATAATCTATGAAAACGCCTTTAAAACCAAAAAACCGGCCGGCGGGAAACATAGTATTATTCGCCTTAGTCTTTGGCGCTATCGGCTTAGTTATGCTGGGTGGATTGGTAACTTGGGGAACCGGTGTCATAAAAGTTAACTATGCCCGTTCCAACGGTGAAACAGCTTTTCAAATTGCCGAAGCCGGAGTTAATTACTATCGCTGGCATCTGGCTCATGCCGCCACTGATTATCAGGACGGCACCGGGCAGAGTGGCCCCTACTTGCATGAGTATCGCGATAAAGACAACAATTTAATTGGTTACTACAGTCTGGCTATCACGCCGCCGCCAGCGGGCTCAACCAAGGTTATTATCGTAGCAACCGGCTATACTGCCGCTAACCCCAATCAAAAGCGTAAAATTAAAGCTCAATTCGCTATTCCCAGCTTAGCCAAATACGCGGTGGTGGCCGACGCGGCGATGCGTTTTGGCGCTGGTACTAATATTTACGGCACTGTCCACAGTAACAATGGTATCCGTTTTGACGGCGTCGCTTATAATATCGTTACCAGCGCCAAAACCAGTTATTACGACCCCGACCACAGCGGCGGCCAAGAATTCGGCGTTCACACCCACGCGACGCCAATTGATCCATTGCCGCCGGCCGCCGTACCAAGCCGACCGGATATTTTTAAAGCTGGCCGTCAATTTCCCTTGCCGGCGGTTGATTTTGCCGGCATTAGCCTTAACCTGTCTGATATTAAATCACAGGCCCAGGCCAACGGAGTATACTACGCCTCCTCCGGCACCCAAGGTTATCACCTGGTCTTAAAATCAAATGATACTTTTGACATTTATAAAGTCATAAGTTTGATTAGTCCGCCGTCGGGCTGTTCAGCTTCGTGGCAGGCGCAATGGGGTACTTGGAGCATTGGCACCTCTCCTTCCGCCCAAAGTTTTTTGGGTAATTTTGCCAATCCGGCCAATGGTTTAATTTTTATTGAAGATAACTTATGGATTGACGGCCAAATTGGCGCCGCCCGTTTAACTATTGTCTCCGCCCGTTTTCCTGACAATCCCAATACCAATACCAGTATAACGATTAATAAAAATTTACTTTATTCAGCCTATGATGGTTCCAGCACCCTGGGCTTAATCGCCCAAAACAATATTAACGTCGGCTTATATAGTGACAACATTCTCCAAATTGATGCCGCGATGATAGCGCAGAACGGTCGGGTCGGCCGATTTTATTATAACTCTTACTGCGGCAGTAATTACGTGCGCTCCACCATAACCATAAACGGCATGATTGCCACGCGGTATCGCTACGGCTTTGCCTATACCGATAACACCGGTTACACCAATCGTAATATAAACTACGATGCTAATCTGCTTTATAACCCGCCTCCCAGTTTTCCTTTAGCCTCCAGTCAATACAGCCTAATCAGTTGGCAAGAGATCAAATGAAAATCCTAAAACTTAAATCCTAAAAATAATGCAAAATGTAAAAATCTCCGCCCAAGGCGGATCTGCCTCCCTCGGCCCGCCATTCGGCGGAGCCTCGCCTGCGGCGGGGCGTGCGGGTACGAAAAATGTAAAATGACAAATTAAAATTCAAAAATTAATAGATTTTCCTATTTTTACATTTTAACTTTATGATTTTGATTTTTAATATTTACATTTTTAATTTTTTTACGATTTGAGTATTATTTACCTACACGCCGTTCTCCTTACCATATCACTATAACACTGGATTACTTTATCATTAGCTTATTGTTGAGCCTTGTTTATTTGTTTAAGTGTTAAAGTGTTCCAGTGTTCTCGTGTTTCAATGTGATAGTGCTCCAATGAGGCGAGCGGCGGGCCTGCCCCGCTTAGCTTAAGCAGGCCAGGGAAATGACACTAAAGGCGTGAGTCTGACAACTATAATTTAGTCAACAATCGGTCTTTTGTGATATAATTAAAATATGCTTTTTCAACCCCGCACCGATCATATTGGTTTGGACATCAGTGACCATTCTTTAAAGGCCGTTCAATTTATTAAAACCCTAAACGGCCGGCTTAAACTGGTTGGGTTAAGCGCGCAGTATCTTGCCGATGGCATAATTAAAGACGGCACAATCAAAAACACCGTTGCTTTCACCAAAGCGGTCAGTCAATTACTGCTTAAACCGACTTGGGGTAAATTTACCACCAATTTAATCGTCGCCTCACTGCCGGAAAGTCGGACTTTCATAAAAATGATTACGGTGCCCTCTTCCAATCAAGATATCGCTCAAGCGGTTAAATGGGAAGCTCAACATCATATTCCCCTGCCGTTGGAGGATACTTACTGGGATTGGCAAACCATTAAATCAACCCCCAATTTTGACAATAGCCGCCAGCCGATTTTACTGGCAGCCGCCCCCAAAGACATCGTTGAATCATATAACCAGGCTCTTAATCAAACTCATTTAACTGCCATTGCGATGGAAATTGAAGCTCAAGCTATTGTTAGAAGCTTAATTCCCATTAACCAAGTTAATCAGACTGAAGCCACTATGATAATAGATATTGGCGGCGACCACACCAGTCTCATAATGTTCAGTTTTGACACCATTCAATTTACCGTATCTCTGCCCATATCGGGACGCGCTATCACTCAAACAGTGGCCGACACTATAAAACTTGACGCGACCCAAGCTGAATTAGCCAAAATTAAATATGGTCTTGACCCGTCGGCACAGCACGGCGCAATTTATAAAATTCTCCAAAATATGACCAACGAACTGGTTCATCGACTTCAAGAATCACTGGTTTTTTACCAAGAACACTTTCCCAACAACCCGCCGGCGACCTCAATAATACTTTGCGGGGGCGCGGCTAATTTAAAAAAAATCGACCAATTACTGGCGGCCGAAATGAAAATTCCCGTCCGCTTAGGAAATCCGTGGTGTAATGTTTCGGCTAATGTCAACCCTCGGCCCGAGGCCGATGCCTTATCCTACACCACGGCCATTGGGTTGGCGCTGCGCGATTTAATTTAAATATATGCCCAGTAATACAACTTGGCTAGCGCTCGCCCAGTACCAGAGCAAGCACGGTACCGGGCATCACCACTGGAATGTATTGCTAACCATCAATGAACGGCAGTATGTCAGAACTTTCATATCTAGCTTATGATTTTAGCGCTCGCCCAGCACCAGAGCCCCGAAGGAGAACAAGTTCCCTACGGGGCAGGCAAGCACGGTACTCTCGCATCGCTCCAACGGTATATTCCTCATCGGCAGCGAGCGGCCAACAATCCCAATCTTTTGACTATTCTTGGTGCCCAGGGCTCGCCCAGTACCAGAGCAAGCACGGTACCGGGCATCGCCACTGGAGTACATTGTTTACCGGCAGTGGACGGCAGTAATGTCAATACTCCCATATATAGCTCTTGGTTCTTGGGCTCGCTTCAACCACCTTTTATTATAAAATTATGTTTTGTTTAGAATTATTTAATCAATTACCTTTGTTTAACCGCGCTCGCGCTTAAGGTAGTTTAGCAAAGTTGATATACCGGGTATGCCCAGAATATTACTCAATCTGCTGCCAGCTGAACAAAAAAAATACATTGAAGTAATGTTCAATTACAAGTATTTGCGCATTATAACTTTTTTGATTCTAACTTTTGCGGTGATAGCGGCCGGGGTAGTGCTAAGCTCCAGGCTTTTACTGCAGGACAACTTAAACGACCTGTTAACCAGCAGCTTGGCCATTACGCAAAAAAATACCAATCTTGACCAGCAAATAACCCAACTTAACGCGGAATTAAAAAACATCAGCACTATCCAAAATGATTTTGTAAAGTGGTCAACGGTAACGGCTAGTATCCTGGCGACTATCCCTTTGAATATTGAACTAAACTACTTCAACATTGAAAAACAAAGCGGCCGCCTTGATCTTAACGGTCGGGCCCGGGAACGGACCGACTACCTTAAATTAAGCGAAAATTTAAGCCAACTGACGTACTTGGAAAAATTAAACTCACCCTTGACCAATCTATTGTTGCGCCAGAATGTTGACTTCCAGTTAAACGGACGTATTAATCTGAACAAATTCAGTCAGCCTTAATTTATGAAACCACTCCTGCCTAATCACCGTAAAGTGATGATCGCGACGACCGCGCTAACTATCACCGCCACTCTGGGGTTATTGGCTTTTATTATTGGGCCGAGCCTGCGCGAGATACTTAACTTAAGTGATCAAATTTATCAACAGCGCATAGATTTAGAAAAACTTTATCGCAAAGGCAAAATATTAAAGCAAACTCTGAAAGATTACCAAACTATTAAACCAACGGTTGGCCAGTTTAACTCTATTTATGTGGAACGAGGCAATGAACTTAACTTAATCACCGCCATGGAAAAAGTGGCGTCTGACCACACAGTCGACCAGGAAATAATCATCGGCACCCCCGACATAAAAGGAGACAAAAATAGCTTGCCGATTCAGCTGCAAGTTAACGCCCCCCTGGCAAACTTATTAAAATATTTAGGCGGCTTGGAACAAATGGATTACTACCTGAACATTCAAACCCTGCGTGTCAGCAAATATAGCGCCCGTAGCAACGCGCCCGCGCCTAAAAACATTACGGTATCCGCTATTTTATTGGGATCAGTTTATTATCGGCCATGACTATAAAACTGCCGCGATTTAAACAAATCAACACCCGGCGCTGGCTACCCTGGATCCCACTGTCAACTTTTGTCGGGCTTTTGCTGTTATTAGCTTTGTTAATTTATTTTTTGTACCGAAATTTTTATCAAACAATCGCCCAAATTAAAGTCGTTTATGTCTTACGAACCCAAATCGCCTTAACCCAAGTGAATGTTGACCTTTATCAATCAATCTCTAAATCATGGGAGAATAAGAAAAAAATTGATCCCATAATAAACCAAATTTCAACTGATCCTTTTGTCCAGTTGAGCCAACCTAAAACAGCTGGCGACGATAAAAATAACCTAACCGGCCTAGATAAGGCCAACCAAATTATCCCGTAGTAGGCTTACGCGCTTGCCGCTTGCAGGGCGGGCAAAGCCCGACCCTCAAGCGGCTTTGGCCAATTTCTTTGTTAAAACCTCCGCTTTTCGCTCACCGTAGTTTTACTACGGCTCGCTCAAATGCTCGGTTTTGCCTCGAACTTGGTTCAAACCCGTAAGCCTACCATAGTTTAAACGGCGGTAACTTTTTTAACCTGGGGTAATTCCAGATTTAATTTTGTTCTTAACACATAATTCAAAGTTATCGCCGACAATGCGCAATCAGTACAGTTTCCGCTTAATTTTATTGTTACCGTCCCGGTCACTGGCTCCCAGGCGACAAATTCAATTTTGCCCCCGTGCCCGACTAAATAGGGCTGAATTTTTTTTAAACCAATTTTAAGCCGTTTGATAGTTTCGGTTTTAGTCATAGGATTAATTAATTCCGGGGCGATGATACAATTATCATAACTGGTTCACCCTCCTCTACCTTCCCGCCATTCCAGTCATGAACGGCCGACGCCATAACTGTTTCTGGATATCGATAACTTTCACCCCGTTTAGTGCCGGGATCATTGGTTATAAATTCATCACCGTCAAAACCCTTAATCACCAACATATGATACAGCGGACCGGGCCGACGGAAGTAAGGATTGCCTAATTTACGGCCCGCGGCCGGTACCAGTACTAATTTACCCGCCGTAATTGCCTGCCGAATCGCCGTGGCGTTATAAACAGCGACTGTCGCTGTTAAATTAAAATAATCTGTCATAATCGCCGCTACTTCAGCCGCGGTGGTATCTTCGTAAAATCCGCGCTGCTGTTTTTGCCATTCCACCAGCTGTAAAATCGCCTTATCAGCCTCGGCCGCAGACAAGCGCAGATTTTTATTGCCTTTAAAATACTCCGCCGCCATAATCATAGCCGCCTCTTCACAAGCTTCCTGGTAAGGTAACCCCCAATTACCATAAGGCGCCTGCACCATAAACGGCACTGGCAAAATCTTAATAGTATGTTCAACCGCCTTAACCAAGGGTAAGGCCTTGGCCGCCGTTGCGGGCCGGCTATTATTAACCTTCACACCGGTATCAGGTTGATTTATAGATGACCGCGCCGTCAAATTGTCGAGCGAGCTGTAATTTTGACAAGCCGCGCCAGCCAATACCACAGCCAACGCCGGCGCCAATAACCACCACGGGTTAAACTTAAAACTCATAAATACATAATAATGGCAAAACCCGCCCTTGACTAGGTTATTATTATTAATTATACTTAGAGATGGTTCCAAAACTCTTTCGTGGCGAAATTTCAGTTTTTCTTGCGAGACGAGGAAGGCGAGCAAAAAGAATTGAAACGTAGTAGAACTACGGTGAAATCCTTTTTGCGAAGCCTGACGAAGTCGCAGCCGAAAAGATGAAATTACAGCAGAAATGAGTTTTGAAACCATCTCTTAGTCTCGCTTTCATAATTCTCAATTCTTGCCCAGTATAACTACTTATGTTATAGTTCGCCCAGTACCAGAGTCCCGAAGGAGAACAAGTTCCCTACGGGGCAGGCAAGCACGGTACTCTCGCATCGCTCCAACGGTATATTCCTCATCGGCAGCGAGCGGCCAACAATCCCAATCTTTTGACTATTCTTGGTGCCCAGGGCTCGCTTTTAAAATAAAATTTATAAATGAGCTAAGCAACTTATTCAATCGTTATCTCTTACTAACTACTTAATCTAAGCTCGCTAAATTTTATTTAACAAAGTTGTTATACTGGACTTGATTCATAATTATTAATTTATGGCCCATACCAAAGCTGCCGGCTCTACCTCACTGGGCCGCGATTCCATAGCCAAACGTTTAGGCGTAAAACTTTTTGCCGGACAAAATGTTCGCGCCGGCATGGTAATTGTTCGCCAACGCGGCACTAAATTCTTTCCCGGCTCAGGCGTTAAAAAAGGCAGCGATGATACATTATTTGCCACTCAAGCCGGCACTCTTAAATTTTTTCGCAAGTGGCGTAAGAGCTTTAATGGCAAGCTTAAACTGGCTAAGATGGTTGCGGTTTTGCCACCAGAGGAATAGTTTATGAAGCCTCCACGGGCTTACGCCCGAGGTATCCTTCATTTTTTCGGCGAAATCCGCCGAAGTCCTCCCAAGGAGGACGAAGGCGGATAAAATTCAAAAATCCGCTCCTATCCCAGAGCGGATTTTTTGTAATTCCGGCAGTACAAGTGGAAATAGAACTAACTGCCCTTCCCAATATCAACGCCGCTATTAAGCTGGGCTACGGCCGCGGCCATAAAATCGCGGAATAAAGGATGCGGACGCAAGGGTCGGGATTGAAATTCCGGATGAAACTGCACCCCCACAAACCACGGATGGTCGCGGAGCTCCACAATCTCTACCAGGTGACCGTCGGGCGAAGTGCCGGAAATAACCAAGCCGACTTTTTCCAAGCGGACGCGATAAGCGTTATTGAATTCATAACGGTGGCGGTGGCGTTCGGAAATCTCGCTTTTACCATAAGCCTCATAAGCTTTGGTACCCTTAAGCAAACGGCAGTCCCAGGCCCCCAACCGCATCGTCGCGCCATAATCCTTAGCTAACATTTTCTTTTCTTGGTCCGGCATTATATGGATAACCGGGTGTTTGGTTTTAGGATCAATTTCCGTGGAATTAGCATCGGCCATATCAGCTAAATGACGGGCGATTTCCACGGTAGCCAGTTGCATACCATAACACAACCCCAAAAAAGGCATACTATTCTCGCGGGCATACTTAATAGCCGCCACGATTCCTTCCGTCCCCCGCCCGCCAAAGCCGCCGGGTACCACCAACCCCGCCATATTTTTTAAATATTTTTCCGCGCCGTCAGCTTCTATTTTTTCCGAATCAACCCAATGTAATTTTGGTTTAACTCCATTGGCCCAGCCGGCGTATTTAAGCGACTCTATCACTGATACGTAAACATCTGACAAAACATAATCGCCAGTTGCAAAGTATTTGCCCACAATGGCAATCGACACTTCCGGTTTATCGGTTTTGACAACTTCAGCCAACTTTTGCCAATCATTTAAATCTTTACCCTTGGGCTTAAGGCGAAACTTTTTTAAGACTCTATCGGCAAAGGCTTGCTCGTCAAATTTTAAAGCCACGTCATAAACCGATTCCAAATCAGGATTGGAAATAATATCATCGCTGTCCATATTACAAAACAAAGCTAACCGCTCCTTGCGTTTGCGGTCAAGCGGTTTCTCGGCGCGGGCCACCAAAAAATCCGGCTGAATACCCATACTATTCAACAATCGGACTGACATCTGCACTGGTTTGGATTTCATTTCACCGACGGTCGGCGGCGTTGGCAAATAAGCCACATGTACCTGTAACACACTGTCTTTATCGCGTAATTTCATAATACGCGATGATTCATAATAAAAAATATTTTGGTATTCCCCGGCGGTTCCACCCAGCTCGATTATAACAATATCAGCCCGCGATTTGCGACCGGCATTTTTAACGCGCCGAATAATTTCATCGCATAAATGCGGGATAGCTTCCACATCCTCACCTTCATAACCAAAAGCTCGCTCCTTGTCTATCACCGTCTTATAAACCTGCCCCATCGTTATAAAATTGTCGCCGGACAGCGGCAAATCCAAAAATCTTTCATAAGTCCCGATATCTTGGTCGGTCTCAAGGCCGTCATCACAGACAAATACTTCTCCGTGCTCCGTCGGCCGGATCGTGCCAGCGTCCACATTCAAATAATTCTCACACTTAACCGGACACACCCGATAACCTTTGCTCTGCAATAATTTAGCTAACGACGCCGCCGCTATCCCCTTGCCAACGGACGACATTACGCCGCCGGAAATAAAAATGTACTTGATTTTCGCCATACCCAGTATATCAACTTGGCTTAACCACCTCAGCACGAGCGTGGTTAGACAAGAATAAATGATTAAATGATTTTAGAAAAGACATAAAGTTATAATAGCTGGTGGTTAGGGCGAGTGCTAGCCAAGTTGTATTACTGGGCATACCCAGTATATCAACCCCGTAGAATCACGGCGGATACATCGATCAACCGTAATGTCCGGATTAATTGTAAGTAATTTGCGATTTTCATAAATATTGATTGTCCGCCGTAACTCTACGGGGTCAACTTGGCTTAACCACCTCAGCACGAGCGTGGTTAGACAAGAATAAATGATTAAATGATTTTAGAAAAGACATAAAGTTATAATAGCTGGTGGTTAGGGCGAGTGCTAGCCAAGTTGTATTACTGGGCATAATAAAAAAATCAACTGGCTTTAATATTTATCAATAAATTAACGGCTAGATCGCGATGCAACTGGATAGCAATAGTATGACGGCCGACGGTTTTTAAAGGCGCTGTTAATAAAATAGATTTTGGTTGCGCTTTAAATTGTTTTTTAGCCAGCGCGGCCGCGATATCGGCGCGAGTCACACTGGCATACAGCTTGCCCGAATCAGCCGCGCGGGCGTTTATTTCAATTTCCCCCATGCCTAACAGTACCGCCGCCGCCGACTGGGCTTGTTTTAAGCTATCAACCGCCAATTTAGCCGGCGTGGCGGCCTGGATTTTAATATTGGCAAGCGCTTTAGCTGTCGCCGGAATTGCCTCCCGACGCGGCAACAGATAGTTAATGGCATAACCATCACTAACTTCCTTAACCTCATTAGTATAGCCGTTACCCGGTATAGCCTTTAATAATATAACTTTCATAAAAACCAGCTGTTAGAATATCTTATTTTAAAATTTTTATCATACCTTAACGATTGCGCGGCGGCAGTAACACTTTTAACTATTGATAAACCAGGACTAGTTTTGAGCCAATCTATAAAATTATCCACTTGC
This sequence comes from Patescibacteria group bacterium, assembly GCA_041645215.1. GTDB lineage: Bacteria > Patescibacteriota > Patescibacteriia > Veblenbacterales > UBA10138 > JACRFM01. The sequence continues at coordinate 40,037 of JBAZQK010000007.1, forward strand.
CTCTGTTCACCCTCAATTTCCACGCTTAAACAATCGCGCGCCATTTCATTCTTTACCCACCCTACTAGTTGCAAAAGCTCAGCTTGCTTTTTTATTTGCCATCTTAAATCTACTCCCTGCACTTGTCCGTAGACTGTTAAACGCCGTCGTTGCTCGGGCATAACATTCGCCATTCATCAGCTAAATTATGATTTTATAAATTACTCAACAGCTCCAACGCCCGCTCCAACTGTTCGTCTTTAGGAGCGGTGCTATCGTCATTATTCTTGATTTCGATATCAGGTTTTAACCCATTTTTATCAATTGACCGACCCAGCGGCGTTAACCATTTAGCAATGGTCAGCTTGACCGCCGAACCATCAGGAAAATCCTGCAAATTCTGCACCGACCCCTTGCCAAAAGTTTGTTCGCCGACAATGGTGGCCAGTTTATAATCCTGCAAAGCGCCGGTAACAATTTCCGCGGCCGAGGCTGAACCGCGATTAACTAATACGACAGTGGGAATTTTACTTAGTTCACCCTGGCCGGCGCTATTGTAATTGCGAATCTCATTTCCAGCCATTTGCTCCTTAACCACGACACCGTCTTTTACCCAGTGTCCGGCAATATCAATTGCCTGATCAAGAAATCCGCCCGGATCGTTACGCAGGTCAAAAATTATCCCCCGCGGAGCTTTAGCGGCTAATTCCTGCCACGCCGCCGCAAACAATTTGTTGGCATTATTGGAAAAATGCGCCAGCTTGATATAAGCCGCCTGGCCTTGATTATTGGGTAAATTTTTAAGCTCACTCTGCACAATCTGTATTACAATTCTATCACGTACTATTTCCACAGTCTGGGGTTCAACTTTCCCTTCCGACAAAACCATTAATTTAACTTTGGTGCCGCGCTGACCGCGAATTAAACTGACCGCGTAATCTACCGCCATACCGGTCGTATCAATATCGTCAATCCCTAATAACTTATCGCCAGCCTTTAACCCGGCGCGCTCAGCCGGAGTTTTAGGTAAGGGGGCAATTATAACCAATCGATTGTCTTTAATGCCGATTTCGGCGCCAATGCCGTCAAAACTGCCTTCCAACTCATCGGCAAATTTTTTAGCCGTGTCCGGATCCATAAAAATTGAGTACGGGTCATTTAGTCCGGACACCATTCCCCCCAACGAACCGTAGAATAACTTGGTATCACTAATCTGCCTTTCATAATAGTTATCATGCACATACTTCCATATCTTCCAAAACAAGGAAAAATCAACATCCTTGCTTAAATATTCGGGCGCGGCTTGATTAAGGCCGGTGACTTTGCCGGCAATATTGACCAAACGACCGGTTTTAATCTGTCCGCCCAAGCCTAACCCCAAAATAAACGCCACCATAACAAAAACAACGACTAGTTTGATTGGTACTAGTCTTTTTACGGCTGACGCCAAATAACGCGACCACGAATTCAAATTCATATTAAATTACTCTAGAAGTTTAACATGAGGCTGGGGGTAAGGTCAAAACTAGATTCGTTTAATCCGTGCCCCGAGCGCGGCTAGGCGGCCATCCAAATTGGCATAGCCGCGATCAATAATTTCAACGTCATTAATAATTGTCTCGCCGGCCGCGATTAAACCGGCGATAATTAAAGTTGCCCCGGCTCGCAAATCAAACGACCTAATCTCGCGCCCATAGAGCGGAGTTGGTCCGTTTATCATTACGCGGTGCGGGTCGGCAATTAAGGTATTAGCTCCCATTTTGGCCAGTTCGGCAATATGATTCATACGACCCTCATACAACGGATCATGAATTAGCGAAGCGCCCATCGCTTGAGTGGCTAAGACCGCAAAGGGAGCTTGCAAATCAGTGGGAAATCCCGGATACGGCAGGGTTTGCAAACGAAATGATTTTAATTGCCGACTGGCGCGCACAATCATGGTTTGGCCTTTAATTTCCCAATCAACCCCGATCTCTTTTAGTTTATATAAGACTAAGTCCATAGCCTCGGGTATAACCGGCCAAATTTCAATCTTCCCCCGCCCGACTGCCCCTAACACAGCCCAGGTTCCGGCCTCAATTAAATCAGGTATAATCTCATGAGTCGTCCCATGCAACTCACTAACGCCATCAATGCGCAAACGATGAGTGCCAATACCTTCAATTCGGGCGCCCATTTTATTCAAAAAATTGCATAGATCTTGAACATGCGGCTCGGCCGCGGCCAACTCAATAATCGTAGTGCCATGAGCCAACACCGCCGCCATAATCAAATTCTCGGTGGCGGTTACGGAAAATTCCGGCAATATAACATGCGCCCCGGTTAAGTGATTCGCCTTTAAATAGTAAGAGTCGCGCCTGGCCTCAACCATTGCCCCCAACTGGCTTAACCCCTGCAAATGAGCGGTCAGCGGCCGATTGCCAATTATGCATCCGCCCGGCTCCGGTAACTCAACCTCGCCCCAGCGAGCCAATAAAGGCCCGAACATCAAAACCGACGACCTCATGCTTTTAACCAAAGGTTTGTCCAAACCCTGTGGCTCAATCGTTTTAGCTTCAATCCTAACCACATCCCCTTGTCGCTCAACTTTGGCGCCTAAACCCTTTATTAAATCCAACATTTTAGCGACATCAGAAATCGCCGGCACGCGTTTTAATTCAACGGTATCGCGCGTCAGCAGGCAAGCTGCCAAAATGGGCGTCGTGGCGTTTTTGGCGCCCGGCACGGTAATTTGTCCTTGCAAAACCGCTCCGCCTTCTATTAAAAATTTACCCATGTTAATATATAATGAATGGAACCAACGGGTAACCCCGTGGTACATAGAGCTAATGATACGAGTGGGGCGACCTGTGAACCAGAACAAGTTCAATTCACGGCCTGCATCCCGCAGTGGGCGGGATGCACCCTCATTCACCCGAAGAGTAAACCCTCCAGTACTCAGCGGCTTTATAGATTTTAATCCAACCTTAACTTGTTAATTATAATTAAGGTCTTCATTATTGACAAGTGTAATAAATTTTTGTAATGAATTTGTTTATCCGACGGCTAATTTATCTGTCTTTTTTCGCGGTTTTTTTTATTGCCACCACGACGCTGATACTTTATTTACAGGGCTGGCGCTATAACGCTGACCTGCGCAAAATCGTTAGAACCGGCGCTATTATGATTGATACAGAACCGACTGATGTCAGGGTGTACCTAAATAACAAATTAAACAGCGCCACCGCGCCAAACACCGTCGGTTCGTTGGCGCCGCAAAATTATGACGTGCGCTTGGAAGCCGATGGTTACCAAACTTGGCGCAAACAACTAAGCGTAAAACCATCAACTGTTACTTTTACCGGACCGCTTCATTTATGGCCTAATCAAGCAGAAGGCAATATTATAGTCTTGGGTAAAATTAAATTAAGCGAATTATCGCCCAACCGCGAAAATTTGCTTTATAACATTGAATCAGGTTTGAATGCCGGCTTGTGGGTTATTAACTTGACATCCGGCAAATCAGTTTTATTGGATCGTTCCGCCAGCCGTAAATTCGAAAAAATAGAGTGGTCGCCTTCCAGTCATTTATTCCTGGCCAAGACCACAGTCGCTTCCTCGCGCAGTTGGGAAATATTTGATCTCGCCTTAAAAACCTGGCAAAAACTGAATCTGCCAACTGCTGTAAAAATCACCTCAGTCCATTGGGGAGAAAGTAATGATAATATTTATTTTTCCACCACTGACGAATTATATTTGTTTAACCGTACCACTAACGCTGCCAAATTAGTCTGGCGCGAGCGACTGCTCGACTTCCGCGTTAATGACGGTTTAGTTTTTGGCCTTAGTGGCAACGCCACCAGCTCTATAATAATCAAGCTGCTTAACCTGGCGAGCCTGCAAACTATCCTGCTGGAACAGCCAGCCGCCCTCTCCAACAATTTGGAGTTTGGACCGGCCGGCCAGAATTGGCTGCCGCTGTTCGACCGCGACCGCCATAGTTTATATCTACTCCACTCGCCGTTTTCGGAAATCAATCCAATTCGCCGTTTACCCGAAGTCACCTCCCTTGATTGGTCGCTTGATTACAAACACCTGTTAATAAACAACAATATTGAAGTCTGGGATTATGATATCGCCCAGGATAAAACAAATTTTATTGTCCGCCTTAGCACGCCCATCAGCCAAACCCGCTATTATATCGACCAGCCCTATATTATTATGGCGATTGATAAAGAAATTTGGGCAATGGAGCTTGATTCCCGAGATATTCAACAGCGCTGGCTGCTCGCCCAATACAATCAACCGGTTCAAGATATTTATTTGGAACAGCTTGGTAAAACTTTAATTGTTACGACGGCCGAAAAAATCTATTCCCTTAATTTGATGACGCCGTAGCTTTCTTGGCCGCCAACAAATTGGCTCTGAGCAAAGAATCAAAGGTGCCGGCATCAATCCATTCGCCCTTAACTAAGTCAACGGCCAGCTCGCCGCGCTGTAAATACCAATTATGCAATTCCGTAATTTCAAGCTCGCCCCGAACTGATGGTTTGACTCCTTTGGCAATCTCCACTACCCGGTTGTCGTAAAGATACAAACCGGTGATTGCAAAATTGGATAAAAATTCCTTAGGCTTCTCCGCAATTTTAATCGCTTTCATATTAGCGTCAAATTTGACAACTCCAAAACGCTCCGGATCGGGCACCTCTTTAGCAAAGATATGCGCCCCTGACTTAAAATCTTTAATCGTGTCAGAAAAATCATCTTCAAAAATATTATCACCCAAAATCATACAAACATTGTCCTGGCCGATAAAGTGCTCGCCAATTATAAAAGCTTGCGCCAAACCTTCAGGTTTATCTTGAATCTCATAAGTAAACTTAGCAGCAAACTCTTTACCAGAACCTAAGAGATGCAAAAAATCGCCAGCGTGGTCTGGCGCCACAATAATTAGAATATCCCGAATATCAGCCTTTAATAATGTTTCCAAGGGATACATTATCATCGGCTTATTATAAATGGGAAGGAGCTGCTTGCTGGTTACTCTGGTCAGCGGCCGCAAACGCGTAGCCTCGCCGCCGGCTAAAATTATGCCTTTCATGGCGTGAGAATATTTAAATAATCTGCTAAGGCCTCAGACCAAGGTCTAAGGCGCGGAAATTTAGTATTAATTAACACCGCTCGGACTGGTCGTTTCACACCATTATTATACTTGTCTGATTTAATTGGCACAAGTGGAGTAGAAATATTTTTTAAGCGAAATACTTCACGGGCGACATCAAACCAAGTCGCCGGTTGTTCATTCACCAAATGATAAATACCCGGCGCATAATCGCCGACAATCAACTGCCGTACGGCCTTGGCCAAATCCCGGGTATAAGTCGGCTTGCCAAATTGATCATTAACCACTTTTACCTCTGATTGTTCAGCAACAAGTTTCAATACTGTGTCAACAAAATTAAGCCCGCGCGGCTTACCGCGCTGCGGCGCGTGACCATACAGCCATGAGGTACGCACCAAATAGCCTTGATTATAGTCAATGACAAACTTTTCACCGGCCGCCTTGGATTCGCCATAAACATTTAAGGGATTAGACCGGGCCAACTCGTCGTAACCTTGCTCGCTAGCGCCGTCAAACACATATTCTGTGGAAAAATGAACTAATTTAGCCTCCACCGCGCCGGCCGCTTCGGCCAGATGTTTAACCGCCTCGCTGTTAAGTTTAAACGCCGGTTCGCGATTTAGTTCCGCGCCGGCCACATCAGTATAACCAGTCGCATTTATGATGATTGTTGGCAACAACTTTTTTATTTGTAGCTTTAAAGACTGCTCGTTTGTGACATCTAACTCTTCTTTATCCAACAAAAATAACTCTGCTTGACCTTGAAACTCAGGCGCTAAATCAGTCCCCAACATTCCCCGCGCGCCCAAAATAAGAATTTTTGAATTGGCAGTCTGCTCGTCCATAATTATTTTTTCTCCCACCTATTCTGGTCTCGTCCATAATACTTAGCCATAACGCGGCCAAAGGCTTTATCTAAATCAACCTTCATAGAATTGGCCATGGCCACAACTGTAAAAATAATATCAGCCAGTTAAAGCGGCTAATTCAGTTTCAGTCTCATTAACCTTTTTCTTCTTGGGACCATAGCGGTGATTAATTTCCCGCGCCAATTCACCTATTTCTTCAATGAGCCGCGCCAGTTGCACATGCGGCGGCCAATAGCCTTCCCGGTACTGCTTAACCCAATCATCTACTGTTTGTTGCGCTAATTTAATTGTCAGTTGTAACTTTTTTGAATTCTTCATAATCTACTATATAATCAAGGCGTTCGGGATTGTAATTGGTGGATGATAAAGCCACGAGTACGCAATCCGGAGAAAAATCTTTAAAATGATGCCAGATATAAACGCCAACATAAATGGCGTCGCCTGGCTGCAAATTAATGTCCCGTCGGCCGGAACCATCATCTATTTCCGCCGTTACCTCGCCCTGAAAACAAATAAAACATTCCTGCTCAAGTTTATGAGCGTGCTGGCCAGTTGGTTTAACCGCATTGGTAACGGCGTAAACGCGTTTAATGGGAAAATCAATCTGCTCCTCAACTTCCAGTGGAATCAATGAAAAGCGGTCATCAGTATGAACTGGTAAGGTAAAAATCTTAAATAACCCCATATTTTACAAGATATGTGTATTAATAGCCGCCTGACGTTCCTCTATGCGTTTTACCCAATCAGTATGCTCTTGGTACCACTTAATAGTTTCACGTATGGCTGTAGCAAATATATATTTAGGCTGCCAACCAAGCTCACGTTCAATTTTGCTGGCATTTATGGCGTAACGCCGGTCGTGGCCAGGCCTATCAGCCACAAAAGTAATCAAACTTTCCGGTTTACCAAGTTCGGCTAAAGTTATTTTAGCAATTTCTAAATTAGACATTTCATTATTGCCGCCGATATTATAAACTTCGCCGGCCACGCCCTTATGCAGAATTAAATCAATGGCCTCGCAATGATCAAGCACATACAACCAATCGCGTACGTTCAAACCGTCGCCATACAAAGGTACCGGCTGATCTTTAAGCGCCCGAAAAATAAAATAAGGAATTAGTTTTTCGGGAAATTGATACGGACCGTAATTGTTGGAACAATGGCTTACTACTACCGGCGTGCCAAAGGTTTTATAAGCCGCCCGGCACAACAGGTCACCGCCAGCCTTAGCGGCCGCGTAAGGCGCATTAGGCTGGAATGGAGTTTCTTCAGTAAATTGTCTGTCGTCATCCAGCTCTAATGAACCATAAACTTCATCAGTTGAAATTTGTACTATTTTTTTTACGTCATAACGTCTGGCCGCGTCCAGCAAGATTTGCACGCCCAAAGTATTAGTAACTACAAAATCCCGCGCGCCCATATGAATACTGCGGTCCACATGAGTCTCGGCGGCAAAATTAACAATCGCGTCACAACCTTCAGCCAAAACCTCTTCAACCTTGGCCGCGTCAGCTATATCACCCTGAACAAATTTATAGTTCGGCTTATCGGCCCAATCAACCAAATTATCCAGGTTGCCGGCATAAGTAAGCTTATCAAAGTTGGTCACCTGATAAGACGGATATTTGTTTAAAATATGGCGCACGAAATTTGAGCCGATAAATCCCGCGCCGCCGGTAACTAATAATTTCATAAAATTATAACTATTCTCCCATTTCCGCCAAAGGCGGACAGGCGTACGAATTAGACTAATGGTAAAATGTTCTTTACCACCAAGGGCAATGGTTCGGCTAAACGATAATACATTTGCAAACTGCGCTGTTCCTTTTCCACAATATCAGCCGCCGCTAAAACTCCCAAATGTTTAGAAGTGGAGCGAAATGACAGTTTAATAGCCGAGGCTATCTCACCGACCGGCGCTTCCGGATTAGTTTTAAGATATTTAATAATGGCCAAACGGCGACGGTTGGCTGTGGCCTTAAGCACTCTCTCTAAATCTTTCATATAAACATTATAACACAATTATTCTTATTCCACCATTCGTACGAATTAGCCGTTGATCATCTAATGGATAAATAATGACTACGTTGTTGGGGTGATAATTTTTCAATGGCATAACGCAGCATCGTGCGCGGCATTCGGGACGCGAATTTATCCAAAAAAACAATTTCGGTTTTTAGTGAACGCTTACCTACCTCCCTCAGCATCCAACCCACAGCTTTATGCATTAAATCATGTTTATCTTTTAATAATAATTGAGCTAATTTTAAAGTATCAGCGTACTGACCTTGGCGAATAAAATAAAAGGTGGCCAACACGGCGATACGGCGCTCCCAAATATTTTTTGATTTAACTAGTTTATACAAAATCGCCTGCGATTTATCAACCAAATAAGTTCCCACGATTTTTGGCGCGGTCAAATCCACTAAATCCCAATTATTAATATATTTAGTATTGGCTAAATAAAACCTAAAGATTCTCCCCTGCTCCGTCTTATGGGCTTTACCAAACCTATCAACTAAAATCAATAAAGCAGTTAGTCGCTCTTCGTGAATTTTAGAATGAAGCAACTTGTCAATCTCGCCCCAAGATAAATTAACATATTGGCGAGCCAAACGGCGCGAATTTGGAACTATTATACCCAAAAACATATCTCCCTCGCCATATTCCCCCGGTCCGGTTTTAAAAAACCGCTGCAAAATTTTGGCTTTTTGCGGACTAGCTAATTTTCTTAAATCAGAACGTAATTCTTGAAGCATAGGCTTAACCATTTGTTATTAAACATCTAACTCAAACAATAAAGGCACGCCACCATGTTTCCTAATTATGACTTTGGGCGATGGGCTATCAGACTGATAACTACCACCATAAACGCCGCCAATGACAATTGCGGAATATCTATAAAGCCAAACCAGGCAAACTGTCGAGCCGCGCAAGGCGCGTTCAAACTGCAAGGCAGTAAATAGTCAGAAGTAACCCGATAATAAACCCAGTTATGATAAACAGCCACAATTAAACCAGCTAAACTTAAAACCAACGAGGCTTTTAGTAAACCTTCTGCCTGTTTAAAAACCGCCAAGCCAAGTAATAAAACGAGCGGCCACATGGCTAGGCGTTGATACCAACAAAGCGGGCAGGGCGTGAGTCCCAAAACTTCCCCCAAATAAAAACTGCCCAAGGTTGCCACTATCGCCACCGCCCAAGCAAAATATAAATAATATTTTTTATTCATGGCTCTATTATAATCCAAATAATTAACCAAACTAACTGTTTAAAATGACTAAATAATTTAATTTCATAATTTTGAACTATTCCACCATTTCCGCTAAAGACCACATGCAAATATGTAGACAGACAGGCGTACGTCTACATATTTTAATCTTCAGTAATATAACCAAGTTTCTGAAAAAATTCTCTTCCACCTGGTATCTGTTTTACAGATGGAAGTTCACTCACGCTAAACCATTGTGATTCAACGAGGTCATCACCAAGTTGTAATCTAATTTCATCGGCCATTTTGTTGTGGATAACAATCCTAAACCTATGGAACTCCATGCGGCAAAGGACTTTTTCCTCTGTGTCCTTGAAAATTTTTTCAGCGACATCAGTGTCAACATAAGGTAGCGGCTCTAGAGTATAGGGGGTGATATCTATACCTACCTCTTCACGAACCTCTCGTTTTAAAGCCTCCTCAAACGACTGGCCACTCTCAACGCCCCCACCCGGAATATGCCAACAGTCAGAATAAACACCACCTTTAATTGGATCTTTTCTACCCATCAACACTTTGTTGTCTTTGCTAAAAATTAGAGCAGAGACTATGGTTCGGTGTATTTCACGCATAAATATATGTTTTTAGGCTACCGACAAATCAATTTCGGGTTGTTTTTCATCAAGAATTTTATAAGAAATATTTCCGCCACAAAATTTTTGGACTAAATCTTTTAGCTCCTTTGTAGCATTTTCTATTTCTTGTTTTGTCACCGGCAGAAGCCCCTCTATAACCAGAAAACAATTTTTTGTTTCTTCTGTAAACTTTGTCCTATCAGCTTCACGCCAATTCCACCGGCGACAAATTGCGGAAATATCGTCTTTGTAAATAACTTCCCCGGCGTGAGGCGGCCGGGGCTCTTTATCCCCCAGCAGTAAAACCGCCGGTTCATTTGGTTCTGCCAAAGTTAAAATGACATCGCCTTGAATTTTATCCATGTTCTCACCACCAACAGGAACCATATGTTTAAGGGAAATGAGATTATAAATATCCACCAACTTATTAATATGTCTCAAATTTATTCCTTGCAAAATCAACCTATAAAGATTTTCAACCGAGGATTTATTTTCTTTCGATTTGGCTCCGAAAGCAGCATAAGTTTTTCTCCAGACGTCAATTCTGGGAGTTTGGGACAAAGTTTCAGTGTTATATTTTTCTCTGATATTACTTTCTTGTATTCTGATATCTTTTTGGACTTCTTCCTGTGTTCCAGAATTATCAAGATTCTTACAGACGACAACTCCTACTGTTAAACCGGGAAACTTCTCAAATATTTTGTGGTCAATTTTGAATTTCATAGGTATTTAATTAAAAATTTTGTGGCGGATTTAATAATAAATAGCCTATGCTGTACTCTGTAAAAAATAATTATCCTTAAATTCATCCCAACTTGTTTCTCTGCCCGGGTAAGCCACGCTATCAAACGGCCATTTCTCCTTAATCCAATTTTTAACAGTGATAAATAAATATTTATCTAGCCCATTTGCCAATTCATCCTTTCTTACCCAAGCAATAACTACTACGTCATATTTTACATTTGTGCTGGGCATAATGTACACGCAGCCCAAACATCTTGTTTCATCGAGGTTCATGACGGTGTAAGTAAAGGACGTTCGTTTTTGAAACTCCTCCTGATGAAAACGGAGGTCGTTTAAATCCTGCTCAAGAGTTAAATCTTTCTGCGGCCAGCGGTCAAAAGGCCCAAATACGCACTGAAGATGTTCCAAACTTGTGATGACGGCTTCATAATCTTTCGTAAGGTCATCAATGGTAAGCATTCTCAACCGTATTCTGTCTGTTTCTAATTTTTTAGGAACTTGAAAACTATCTGGGATGAACTTTTTCATAATTATTTTCTATGCCGTGTTAGGCGATGTAAAATTTTTACGTTTTATATATTGCAATTAAATATTTTACCAGTTTTATGGTCGAATCTTGGAACGATATCATATGTATTTAATTTTAAGGCAAATTCCAAATCATCTTTCTGATTTAGTGTTCTGAGGCGGTTTGCCCCGTCAGATTGAAGGATTTGATTTTTTATTTGGTCAAAATTAATTTTTAAATTTTTTAATCCTGCTTCTATATATTTTGCACATTCTTCATCTTCTACTGCTGGCTCGGTGGTGTTACAACCTACAGCTAGCAAGCTTACTTGTGCTGGTTTTTTATTCTTAATATAGTCAATAATTGCTTGCGAATTAGCAAAACTGCCAATTAATATTTCGTCAGCAAGGGTTGCGTTAACAATGCATTGAGAGCCAGCAGACGTTGTAATAATAATTTTTTTATCTCTCAAATTTAATTTTGTTGCTTTGGCAGGCGAATTATCATAATCAAATCCTTCTAGGGGCAAACCGCCTCTTTCGCCAAAAAGCAAATGATTTGGATTTTCTTTTTTAAGTTGATAGGCTTTTTCTAGTGCACCGACTGGTAAAATATATTCAGCTCCACTGGCCAGACAGCTAATTATCGTATTGCTAGCTCTAAATACGTCAATAACCACAGTTATGCCGTTAGCAATTTTGGCGCCCTTTAAACATTCGTAAATATTTATATTCATAATGCATAGTAAAAATTTTATTTCGCCTAACGTTAGGGATATACGAAGTTTTTCTGTAGCGTAGCGGAAGAAAAATTTGGGTGAGGGGCGAGCCGAGCCCCGAATCGCATACGCTGTGTTAGCTGACCCGAGCTGTAGCGTAGTGGAGGCGAGAGCGCAGCGTGGCTTGAGTTCATTTCAAAAATTACTTTTCTCTTCAACCAAAAGCCTTTTGTTCCTCTTTTAATACAATATCATGCGCTTCATGTAAAGAAAAACTTTGGTCTCGTAGATTAGCCTCCAATATTTCATGGAACAGAATTCTTCTTCTGTCCGATTCAGGTATTGTGTCATGTAGATAAATATCATAACCTCTGACGTATGTAGATGCGAAATATTCTGCTGATTTACCAAATTTAGCCAGTTTTCCTTCAGCTTCAGCTTTTGCCAATCTACCTGCTTTAGTAATGTTTATATAGAATTCTGTTCCATTGAACGTAAATCTGTACCCTTGTTCCCATTTGATGCTGTCTAGTAGAGCCAAAAGTTCTTCCGTTTTTAGTTCTGGTTGTCGAATTATTTCTCGGTTTTCCATAAATTTAGAAAAGTAATTTTTTAAATGAATTTCGTCTAACTCGTTTTTATGCGACGTGTTTGGTGAATAATATACGCATTGTTGTATATTATGCGAAATTGTAATATTATCGACCCATATCACAGTTTATTAAATTATAGCAAAGTTTTATGAATTTAAAAGAGCTTTTGGGAAAAATATTTAAGGTCAAGTATAAAACCGTACTTACTTAAATCAACCATTGGTTCATGGTTTTCTTGAATTTCAATTGAAGTGTATTTTACTAAGGTCATACGACAAAACTGGCTTGATTTTTGTTTAATTTAACTTAACGTTTGTGAATACTTAAAATCTGCCATGCACAAATTATTGTAAAGTATAGACAAACAGATATTCGCTATTACTGAGTGTAACAAAAATTTTACTCAATTATTCTACCTCCAGTTTGTTCTATCATTTCTCTTAACGCCTGCATCATTTTTTCTTTATCATCAGAACCTTTATTTAGAATTTTGCTAGGTCCATGAATAACATAGCGATCAAAATTACGTAGATCATCTGAAATTTGAGCTATCTTATAGATTGTACCATCTTCTATAATAGTAACTACATCTCCATTTATATTTTTAAATCCGTTGGCAGTCTTGCGAAAAGAGATTTTAGCTAATTCAGAAACTTCCTTGGAAAGTTTTTCTAACTCCGCAAAACTTAGTTTAGCAACTTCAATTTTTTTTGGATTCTCTGGTTGATCGGCTGATGATAATTCATGCATATTATTGTTAATTAGATTAAAAATTTACGTCCCCTGCTTCCAACTATTCAAATATTTCCTTTGCTTGGGCGTTAAAGTATCGTGCATTACCTGAAGCGAACGGAGTTTGAGTTCGGCAATGGCGAGGTCAATTTCCGCCGGCACCGGGTAAACCCCGGGTTTTAGTTCAGTGTGGCGCTTAACCAAATATTCCAAGGCCAAGGCCTGATTGGCAAACGACATATCCATCACGCTGGCGGGGTGGCCTTCTGCCGCCGCCAGATTTACCAATCTCCCCTGCCCTAGCAAATAAATAGATTTGTTGTTCTTAAACTTGTACTCTTCCGTATTGTCGCGCACCTCGGTTACAGTAACGGCCAGACTGCTTAAATCTTTAATATTTATCTCGTCGTTAAAATGCCCGGCATTGGCCAGAATGGCGCCGTTTTTCATTAACTTAAAATGAGGCTTGGTTAAAATATCAATATCGCCGGTGGTGGTAATAAAAATATCACCCGCCACCGCCGCGGCCAGCATGGGCATAACCTGATAACCGTCCATTAAAGCTTCCAGCGTTCGTACCGGGTTAACCTCGGTTACAATCACGCGACTACCCATGCCACTGGCGCGCTGGGCCACCCCGCGGCCGCACCAGCCATAGCCAGCCACTACCACCACTTTGCCAGCCAGTAAAATATTGGTAGCCCGCAAAATACCGTCAATCGTGGATTGACCCGTGCCATAGCGGTTATCAAACAAATGCTTGGTTAGGGCTGAATTCACCGCGATGATGGGATATTTAAGCTGGTGTTTTTTAGCCATAATATTCAGCCGCGCCACGCCGGTCGTGGTTTCCTCAGTTCCGCCCCAGACTTTTTTTAACAAACTTTTATTCTTAGTATGAATATAAGTTACCAAATCGGCCCCGTCATCCACGGTTAAATTGGGCCGCAGCTTTAAACTGTCGCGAATCTGCTGGTAATAAGTTTTGTGGTCCACCCCGCGCTTGGCCTGAACATCCATTTTGTAATCTTTTTTTAAACTCTGTACCACATCGTCCTGGGTGGACAACGGATTAGAGGCGGACAAACTTACCTGCGCGCCGCCTTGTTTTAAGGCCAGCACTAAATTGGCGGTTTCGGCGGTTACGTGCAAGCACGCCGAAATTTTAACATTCTTAAACGGCTGGGATTGGGCGAACTCGGCGGCGATCTGCTGTAACACTGGCATTTGCCGGCCGGCCCACAGAATTCGTTGTTTACCTTTCATAGAAAATGTAAAATTAAAAGCTTCGCTTTTATCCCGATGGCCATCGGGATGGTTGCACGAGGCAACCAAAATCAAAATTAAAAATCAACTTCTTAAATCTAAAACTTTTAAAGCTGATTTAATATTCTCTGCCACTTCTTGCATAGCCTTACCTTGATACTCTAATCGCGGCCAAGTGCCTAAACCATCGTCGACTTTGCGGGGAATTATGTGTATATGCGTATGAAAAATAATCTGTCCGGCGGCGCGGCCATTGTTCATAGTTATATTGCAGCCATCAGCGCCAGTGCCCTGCACTATGGCACTCGCTATTTTTTGCGCCAACTGGAAAAAATGTCCGACTATCACCGCCGGAGTGGCAGTTAAATTTTCATAATGACTGCGTGGAATAATCAAAACATGCCCGGGTTGCACCGGATGAATATCCAAAAAAGCCACAAATTGGGTGTCCTCATAGACTTTGGTGGAGGCAATTTCACCAGCCGCAATTTTGCAAAAAATACAGTCGGACATAAGAATAAAATAGAATTATGAATTATGAATAATTAAAATACTCTTGATTCTTTGTTCTTGATCCGTAATTCTAACGATCTAATACAACATCAATTCCTGCCTCAAGCTGGCAATGTACTTTTGCCCAGCCTCATAATCATCTTCACTCGGCGCCCAGTCGGGAAATTTTTTGTGCGTGGCCGGATCCCACGGCCCCTCAACTATTTCATACACCGCCGTATCAGGCTCCAGCGCTAAGGTAATGTGCCAAGTGGCCGGCGGAATCTCTGCCCCCCACGGACTCGTACCAGCCGCGAGCACGACTGATTCCATAACCCGTCCGTCGTCCGCTAATGTCGCTATCAACAACTTGCCCTGCAAAATAACAAACACTTCAACCTTGTTGGGATCTTCGTGCTTGTGCGGCTGAACGTACGACTCCGGCTGTAGCACGTTTACCATGCGGTGAACTTTATCGCTGTTGTCTTCGTGAAAAGTATAAATACTGCGTCGACGCGCGGAATTTTGCGCCGCCAGCACGACTGAATTAACAATCTCCTGGTTGATAAATTTTAACGGCATAATAGAAAATTTAAATATAAAAATTGGAATTTACCCCCGCCTTGGGCGGGGGCGGAAATGACACCAAACCCGTAAGTCCTAATTTACATTTTTATTCATACAAATTTAATCCGGCCGCTATTCCCTTACCCTGCCTAAAGACTATCCCCGTACGGCTATCAACACCCCTATTGCCAGTATAGCAGATATTGCCATTTGCAGACGAGTGTAAATAACGGGTTGGTGCAATTCAGTGCGACCAAACAAAAATCCAACCAAACCCAATACTAAAATAAAATTAAGGTCAATATACAAACTTACAAAACCCGGCCGCATTAATTCCAGCAATAGCAAAAACCACCACCCCGCCAGCAAGCCAATACCGGCCTCGGCCACAACTAATCGAGCTTTTACCGCGTATTTATGACTGATTAAATTTGCCATAATTCCGATAATTTAGCGGTGAGCGATTCAATCGCTTTATCCAGATCAAACGGCGAGCGGTAAATAGTCGCGCGCGCGCCCGTTACCGTCACTCCCCCGGGCGACAAACCAGGCGCTGAAATCAAAAAACGCTGGCTATGGTTTGGTTCAATATATTTAAATTCATCGGCCGTTAGTAAATAAATTTGCTCGCCTGGTTTAATGGTGTGCGTAAGCGGCGGAAAATAATAATCCCAATCTCCCCCGCTGCGCCTGCCCAATTTTAGAGCTGACGACTGGCGCGTCGTGGTTAGCTCTAATTTAACGCCGCTGGCTCGCACCGGCAGTTTAACGTCAAAATAAATCGGCTCGGCCTCGAGTTTAAGGCCTACTTCAGTCCTAGTGACGCGGCCGGCCGGCAACAGTATACCAAAGTTAGGCGTGCGTTTAACAAAATCCGTGCTGGCAATTAACGGCGCCGCGCTAAAAACCGCCTGATAAGCCATCGCGGCCGCCAAGACGAACGGTATTAGCCAACGTACATGCCAAAAATGGGACATAAGAAATGTAAACCCAGTATATCAACTTCGCTGACAAAATTAGCGAGCGTGAGTTGAAAGACTGTTTAGTAAATAAATGATAATTTAAATCTGGTTAAGATATTAATTGCACTAATTTGGTTAAAAGCGAGCTATAGCGAAGTTATTATACTGGGCAAAATGTAAAAACCTGCCCGACGCTAGCCTTACCCAATTAACCAATAGTTGTCCAATGACCTTATATATATTCATCGCTAGATTATGTTTAAGACTTTGGCTTTGGCAGGCGGGTCAAAATGGAAAATTATTTATCTAATCCTAAATACTAATTCATCCTTAATTTATACTGATAAAGACTAAAATCCTGCCAGCCGTATTGCACGGGCAAGAGTTGCAAATTATGGCGCGCCAACCAAACATTCTCCGCCGCCAAATCAAGCGGCCGCCAAGTCGCGTGAAAGTTGTAAACTGGCCGATGGTCTTTTATTAAATCAGCCACGGTGGCAAAATTATTATCAGTTTTAAGCTCGTAAATTACCGCTCGCTCGGGCCAAAAAAATTTATCCGTGCGTCCGGCCACAATAACCGCCGGCGCTGGAGTTAAGGCCCGCACCTCGCGGCTAGTGGTTTCAAACCGCTTAATATTCTGGCGAATTACGCCTAACCCTTCAATCGGGTCTAACCATACCAAATTAACCGACAGCGCCGCATACAGCGCTACTATGGTCAAAACCCCTAGTTGCCCCCATTGGCGGGCGAGCCCGCGCGCCAGCATAACTGCCGCTGGCAGCAAGGCTAATATATAAAACGGTAAAAAATATCGGTTATATGACGTACCCAGCGTAACCGCGGTTGGGTCAGGATTATCGTTAAACCACCAACTGCCGTAAACTACTATCAGCCAGACAGCCATCAGCAGGCTTAAAATAAGTAATCTTTTACCCAAGCGCGGCACCGTGCGCCAGTAATAAATCAAATAAACCGCGCCGGCCGCGGCCGGCGCAAACCACCACCAATTAAGCAAAATTACATAATTGATTATGGTGTTTAAAATAACGCGCGGATGAAAACCAAAAGGCAAAATTAATTGCCCCAACAGCGAGGCCGTTTGGTAGAGGTCGCGGCCGAGGGCGATTTCGGGCGCATAGCCGAACGATACCGGATAGCCATAGATAAAATAATTGCCGATAAATATCGGCAGTAAACCGATCAGCCCGCCGGCCAACGCATACCACACGTACTTTAAATTAATCTCACGCCTAAACCAGCCAAACCAAATTAAACCGGCCGCCAGCAGCCAAAATATTTCGGCCGTGCGAAAACTCAAGGCTAATCCCGCCGCTAATCCGGTCAACCAGAACCAACGGGGCTGGTTAGTTTTAACAGCCCGAACACTCGCATAAACCGCCAGTAAAAATAAATCCACAAATAAACCATTGTGAAAAAAACTGCGGCTGTGATAATACCAAAAACTGGGTAAAAAAATTAACAAGACCAAACCGATTAGAGCCGTACGGTCGTCAACTAACTCTTTAAGCAAAAAGTAAAACGCCAATAACCCGATTAATGCCGCCAGCGGCGTAACATATGGCAAAAAATTTATCGTAAATATCCAACCCAAGGTTCCGGCTATCAGCGGCAAACCCAAAAAACTGGCTGGAACTAAATTATTATTTACCACTACGGTGCTGCGGGGATGAAGCAACGCCGGCGTAATCGGCACTGTCAAACTCTGCCCCCGGCTCAAACGCCGGGCAAAAAAAGCGTTGGCCGCCTCGTCCGGCGAATTATACCGCTGGGGCAAACCAAAATTAAAAGCGGCGTACAAAACAACTGCTAAAACTGCCAATATTACCGGGCCTGTCAGGCTTCCTGACCAGTGATTAAGCTTTAAATCCATACTAAATTATTATAACAGCATAATTGACTGCTGTCTTAATGGTCGCGGCCAAATCAGCAAAAAGTGCTACAATAAATTATATGCCAACTACTTTATTAGCCAGCCTGCTCGGTTTAATACTAAGCCTAAACCTGTGGCTGGTGCATTCCCTTATTCTTGGCTTACTGGTCGGGTTCGCGTATTTATGGCTAACCGGCACACTCTGGAGCGAACGATTAAAACTAAATAGCTGGTTGGAAAAGTTTGTTATCGGTAGTATCAGTTTAATGGCCGCTGTCATAATTATCAGCACCATTGGTTTTTATATTGGCCTATTTAATAAATACCTCATCGGCCTACTATTGGTAGCCTTACCTTTGGCTGGCCAATTTAAACAAGTCAAATTTACCCTCCTCCGCAAGCGACAGCGAGCGGAGAATGATCAGCCTGTAAAAGCGGGAATGAATGAGGATATCCTCCGTAGCCTTGGCGAAGAAGGATATGCTGCGGAGGGTTCTGCCCGACGAAACATGGTGAGAGGTGCCACGAGCAGCCTACTCCGTCCTCCTAAGGAGGACGGAGTAGGCTGGGTAAGCCTGTGGAACTCAACTTTGGCCGCCGCCTTAGCCATTACCTGGCAAAAAATACTCACACTGACGCTCTTTATCATTTTAGCCGGCTTAACCAGTTACAGCCTTTACTATGTGTTAAGCAATGAAGCCCTGCGCACACCCTGGCAGGTTGTGTTGCCAATAACTTTCGCACTTTATGCCGGCGCCGTCGCCGCTTGGCTAATAGTCAGCCGCTATTTCAAAGCCGGCGGCCTAATATTACTTTATTTGATAAGTTCAAGTGTATTGCCGCTAGTCTACGCTTTGGGTTATGGCTTTGACCCGTTTATTCACCAAGCCACGGCTAAAATTTTAGCTAACACCGGCACCATTGACCCTAAACCCTTATATTACATTGGCCAGTACGTAATCGTGGTAATAATCAACTGGGTCACGGCTCTGCCTATTAACCTCATAGATAAATGGCTGTTGCCGATTTTAACCAGTTTGATTCTGCCTGTGCTCACGGTACGAAAACTAAAACAGACCGCCACGGATAATTATCTACTGGTACTGGCTGGAGCCTTGCCATTAATTTTTTTGCTCAGTCAATTCACTTACACCACCCCGCAGGGTTTAGCTAATTTATTAGCCTTAGTTCTAATTTTTACTTGGTTTAAAAATAATGACGGCGTTCACCTGCCTATTTGGTTTAGCTGGCTAGTGGCGCTAGCTGGCGTGGCCGTTCATCCCCTGACAGGACTGCCTCTGCTGGGATTAAATACCATTTGGCAAATATACCAAAGCAATCTTAAACTAAATATCAAAAAATGGCTGCTGGGTTTGGCGGCCACGGCCACGGCCTTAGTGGTACCGCTCGGATTCGCGGTGATGTCCTGGCTCAAACCGTCAGCCGCCAGTATTAAATTATCATTTGACTGGTGGAATAGTTTGGCGCGCCTTGGTAGCAATCTGGCTGGAGCTTTGCCGATTTTACCGCCCTATACTGAAGTGGCTGACGTGGTTTATTTATGGGGCCGGCCGTTGGTTTTAATAATTGTGGCGTTAGCGGCTTGGGGCTGGTACCGCACTAGCAAATACCGCTTGGGCGCCGGATTTTTAATCACCAGCTTTGGCTTGCTGACTTTGAGTTATTTGCTTTTAAATTTATTTGCCAAATTTCCTAATCTGCCGACCAATGAGCAGAATTTTTATGCGGCGCGTTTATGGGAGTTGGCTTTGTTCACACTCTGGCCGTTGGCGCTCTATGGCGGATATCAAATTATCCATTATGTTTGGTACGAACGGCGCGCGCCTTATTTAGTGAGTGTAAGTTTAGTGTTAATATTAACAGCCTCATTTTACCTGACTTACCCCAGGCTGGATGTTTATCATCGCGATACCGGCTACAACACCACGCCCGATGATGTGCAAGCCGTAAAACTGATAAATAATGTTGGCGCCAATGGCAATTATGCCGTGCTCGCCAATCAGGCGGTCGCCGCCGCCGCCATCAAGACGTACAGTTTCAACAAATACTTTGGACAAAATTTTTACTACCCCCTGCCGACCGGAACTAATCCATTGTACCAGGTCTATTTGAACGCGGCCGAGCGCGGATTGCCGACGCGTGCGACCATTAAAACCGCGGCTGATATCACCGGCGCGCCGCAAATTTTTTTGGTTTTGAATAAATACTGGGCAAACTTTGACAAACTTACCGTCGTCGCCGACAGCGCCGCCAACCAAAAATGGCTGGTAGGCGACGGCCGTATTGCCATTTACCGCTACGATTTTAAATAATTTAGGGTCTGTTTGGTTAAACAGACCCTGGTTTAATAAAAATATTTTTAATCCAGAAAAAAATTTTCCGAAATAAATTTTTTTGTATGATAATCTCGCTGTTCAAATTCCAAGTGCCATTCAGGTACAAACCTTTTATCTCACCCAGCTGAGACAGTTTGATATCTGCGCACGGTAATGTATCAATCCCAATATACAAACTGTAATCCTCATCCGACAGCTCCGGCAAGAGACACTGAATTCCCAGGTGATTATCAGCGCGGTTTCTGTTGGCAATTTTGATTTTGGCCAGATCAACCTTCCGCTCCAGCTTAGCCAGGCAAATCGTTGCGCTATAACCAAAAATGGCATTAATGCGCAATAATCCGTCCTGATTGCGAAACTGAATTTGCGGTAATTTTTTAACAGCCACGCTTTGACTAACCAGACTGATTGTCATAGCATTGTTGTTTATTTTTATTACTATGGAAATGTTTGAATTAAAATTTTGTAAATATACTTTTTTCAATTTTTACTCCTTGGCATTAAGTTTGATTTTGGTTTTCTTATTATTTTTAGGACTTACGCACTTGACCGTTTTTGGGTGTCATTCCCGTGCCAACGGGAATCCAGGCTGTGTAGAATGGCCATATTCTGGATCCCCGCATACGCGAGGATGACAGAAAGAGACCAAGTGCGTAAGTCCTAACTTTATTAAATACTTCAATACCATTTTCAAAAAACCACTTTCACCAGGCGGACGGATGAAGCTTAAGTCAAGAGCTCAATCGAGCTAACAAACTTGTAAGTTCGCGCGCGTAATCAGCCAAATTACTGGCTGAACTATTTTGTTTGGTATGACTGGCGGCGGCCGCCAATAAACTTGGGTTATCCAAACACCTATTAAGTTTTTGCGTAAACTCGGCCTCACTGCCGGGCGTGAACATCCAACCATTAACCCCCTCCTCCATAAGTTCCGGAATTCCGCCGCTTTGTGAGGCCAGCACCGGCGTACCCTGAACTTTAGCCATGGTAATAATGGTGGGCGCGTTTTCTAAACACAATGACGGTACGATTGCCAGGTGACTGTCGGCAATATAATTGTCAATTTCGGCTTGCGTGACAGTACGGTTAAGGGCAAAACGTTTATCGTCACCAATCAAATTAACCAGCCGGGCCCAATTGTCCAGCGCGCCGACCGCTACAATTCGCAATGACCAATCACTCCGTGAACTTTTTTTAAGTGTTTGCACCAACCAAAATATACCCTTATGCTCTTGAATCTGCCCGACGTATATCAAATTAACCAGACCCAGCGGCTTAAAGACCGATAGCGGGGCGGCCAGTGGCGGAACCGGATTGGGTATTACCTTAATTTCACTATTTTTAAAAAATCCCCGACTAATGTGTTCAGCCATCAGCCAACGCGATGGCGCCACCACAATATTTACCGGCTGGAATAACCAACGGGTAATAAACTGATAAACCTTAACGATTAAATTTTCATAACTCTCCTCAACCTGAAGCTTCCACGGGCTCATCCCGCCGTCTATGGTATATTTCATTTCGGCGGCGCCCGTCCTCCGTCCTCCTTGGGAGGACGAGGGTGGATAAAATAAACCCGAGGGGTGTAGCAGTTGGACATCGTGCAAGGTGTGAAGATGTTTAAGCGACAGCGACTTAATGGCGCGCGGCAACCAAAACGACAAGCCCATCAAGTTAAAACTAATCACCGCCGCCGGCTTAACTTTTGCCAAAATTCGCCTGACCTGCCCCGCCGCCAGCCAATTAAACAAATTTATTTTATGCCAAACTAATCGCCACCCTAAACCATGGCGGGCGGCGTTAAGGTAATAATAAACATTCAGCGGATAAAACCGATAAACCGCTATTTTATGCTCAATTCGGCAATCAGTTTTAAAACTACGCAAAGCCTGCCAGGGCGCGCTGGTAATAACCGACACCTCATGTCCTTGATTAATCAATTCGACCGCTAACTGACTGGCGATGTATTCGGCGCCGCCGCGCCCGAACGGCGGATAAAGATTGGAAATTATCGTGATTTTCATAGCAAACCTCGGTATAAATCATCAAGCTCTTGTCCCAACTTATCCCATTGGTAATTTTGCCGCGCGCGCTGGGCGCCGTTTTGTCCTAAGTGGCGCGCTTTATCAGGATTATTCAGTAAAATATCAATTGCCGCGGCCAAACTGTCAGCGCTGCCCGCCACTGCCAATAATCCATTTTGCCCGTCCTTGATTAATTCCCGCACGCCGGGCAAACGCGAGGCAATTACCGGCAGGCCCGTTGCCATGGCTTGTAAAGCCGCCAAACCAAAGGCTTCGGCTTGGCTGGTGGAGGGAAACAAAAATATATCAGCCGCCTGGTAATAAAGCGGTAATTCCCGATCCTTAACAAACCCGACAAAATTCACTCTGGGGGCCAAACCTAATTTCTGCGCCATGGCGGCGTAATGAGTTTTTAACTTACCGGCGCCCACTACCATTAAACGCCACGGATATTTTTTTAATTTAACTAAACTGGCTAACAACACGCCTAAACCCTTAAAAGCATGGGCCTGGTCAAGCGTACCGACAAACAACAAAACCGTTTCCTCACGCTTAATGTTGTACTGCTGACGAACCACTGATGGCTCAAACGCCGGTGTAAACCTGGCCTCAACCCCAAACGGCATCACCCGCCACTTGCCAGTCTCACCTAACAACGGCCAACCGACCTCCCTCATATAATCTTGGGTAGCGCATAAAATAGCATCGGCCCGGCGCGCCAACGCCCGCGCCGTCAGCTTGGTATCAAGCAGAAAAACTTTATCTTTCAACCCGCCGCCGCGCGCCGTCATATGAAATGTCATAACTAATTTTTGCTTAGGCGACAGCTTAGCTAACCATTCGTGAACGCCAAAAAAAGGATAATGCAAATGCACAATATCAAAATCTTTTAAACGCCCCAAAATAGTGGGGTTAAAAGCGGCCTTGCCAATGCTAACCCACGGCTTAAATGGCGCAACTTTAACGCCCGGCAGTTGCGCAAAGGTTAAACCTTTATTATAAAGCGGAGTTAAAACCGTTACTTCGTGTGGCGACGCCAACAAACGGGCGTAATGATAAGCCACATAACCAATGCCGCCGCCGTAGGGCGGATATACGCATGTCAGCTGACAAATTTTCATAATCTTACCATCTTATAATGGGAAAAATTATTCGCCAACCGCTGGCGCTTAGATAATTAAAAACTTTCATAAACAAACTTTCTTCTTGCCATTGTAGTTCACCGGCCGCCCAGCGCAGCAAATCGCGATCTTTAAGAGCCGTCAGCTTTTTTAAGGCTGAGCGTTTGTTAATTATATAGTTTCTGGCGGCGGGACGAAATAAATATTCCAGCGCTCTAATTTTGGCCCCCAGCCAACCGCCGCGCCCGGCCCCCAATATTATTGCCAACTCCGCCGCCGCGGCGGGCAAAAACAACAGCGCCAAAGTCGCGGGTTTAAAATAACTAAGCCACACCAAATAACGGTTGCGCTCCATAAAATACATTTGTGTCTTACTGCGCCGCGGCTCATAATAATGGGTAACCGCGGTTTGTCTGGTAATACCCAGTTTCCAACCGGCCGCGCGCAACCGCAAACTCAACTCCAAATCTTCGTGATACATAAATAAATCTTCGTCAAATAAGCCCGTCTGGCGCAACGCCGCCGCGCGCAGTAAAACCGCGGCGCCGGAAAAATACGGCGGTTCCGGATTAGTGTTGTGGCCGTAAAATTTTTGCCAAGCCGCGTCTAAATCCTGCCCATTGCCCACAGCCTCGCCCAAACCCAAATAATGAAAGGAATTGCCAATGCTGTTTACCAAACCGTTCGGCAGCAGTATAACCGGCTGGACCGCCGCCGCTTTGGAATTTTGTTGTAAATACTCAACTAATCCAGCTAAGGCGCCGGCGGTAAGTTCGGCGTCTTGATTTAACAAAAAAATATACTCGGCGCCGTCAGCCAGCGCGCGCTTAATGCCAATATTATTGCCGCGGGCAAAACCAAAATTTTCACCCTGACGGATTAACTTAACAGTCGGATATTCCAACTTTATAAGTTCCGCCGTATTATCACGGGAATTATTATCCACCGCGTAAACCGGCACGCCAGCGGCGTACTTAGCGCACGACCCTAAACTAACCGCCAACCAACGTTTGGCGTTATAGGTAACAACAACAATGGCGGTTTGGTTCAACATTAATCCGGTGAACTATTATTTTGTTCAGGCTTAGGCGGCTCCACCTTATTATCACCGGCTAAACCTCTAACCACAGCGGTTAAATCGCGCTCGAATTTTTCCAGCCGCACATAAACTCGAAATATTAACCAGAAGGCCAAGACTAATCCAATATACAAAACTAAATCACTGCCCCGCCCCACGCCGGCCACGGCCGCCAAATAAGACGACAAATCCGGGGCCGCCACAATCACGGCCGCCAACAGCCAAAAAGCCAACCAACTTACAAACTCCACCACCCCCAGTTCGCGCGCCTTGTATTTGTTCCACAGACGCCAGCCAAATATTAAAATCATCAGTAATAAAATGTATTGTATTAGTGTCATAGGCGTTATGATAAAAATTTACTCCAAAAAATATCTTTAACGATTTTTAGAGCCGGCCATTTGCCCTGCTGGCTGCGGCGACGACTGTATTCGGTATATTTAACTGTCACTGGCACTTCGCGGTAGCGTAAGTTATGCCGCGCCGTTTCGTCCATAATTTCGGAACTAAACGCCATCCGCGATTGGCGCAAGTTCATATCCTGCCAAGCCGCCCGACTAACGGCGCGAAAACCGTTATGGGCGTCAGTCAATTTCAAACCGGACATAAACCAAGTAAAATAAATCGCCAACTTAAGCGTAACATAGCGCAGAGCGCTGATGCCCTCCACCCGGCCTAAAAAGCGCGAACCAAATACAATATCGGCTTCACCGGCGGCCACCGGCGCGATAACCGTGTTAAGCTCGTTCGCCGCAAATTGACCATCAGCGTCAAAGTGCACCGCTATATCGGCTCCGCGCTTAAAGGCGCTATTCGTGCCGGTTATAAGGGCGGCGCCATAACCGCGGTTAATTAGGTGTTTGAGCACATAAGCGCCGGCGGCGGCGGCCGCAACGGACGTATCATCAGTTGAGCCATCATCAACCACTATCACCTCGCCCACGCGCGGCTTTACTTGCGCCACGACCCGGGCGATTGAGGCGGCCTCGTTGTAGGCCGGAATAACTGCGGTTATATTCATAACTTTACGAATGTGATTTATACCAGCGCAAAGTCTGGCGCAAGCCGTCAATAATCGGCACCGTGGCCTGCCATTTCAAATCACGCTGGGCTTTTTGGGGGGATAAACAACTGCGATTTATATCCTGCTCGCGGGCGGGAGCATACTCAATCAGCGGCACCTCACCAATTACTTCGCCAATCCTAACTGCCAACTCACGAATTGAAATTTCGGTTCCGGTCGCGAGATTATACACGCCCCGTCCCTGTTGCAGGGCCAGCGCCATTCCTTGAGCCACATCGGTCACGTAAATAAAATCACGCGTTTGCTGGCCGGTGCCGTCAATCAAAATTGCTTTGCCTTGCAATAACTTATTACAAAAAATCGCCACCACCCCGCCCTCGCCCCCAGTTTTCTGCCGCGGTCCGTAAACATTGGCCGGGCGCGCCACGACATAGGGCACACCAAAATCACTGGCATAATAAGCTAAATATTTCTCAATCGTTAATTTAGACAGCGCGTAGGGCGACCCCGGTTTAAGCGTCGCCTCTTCGGCGGCGGGGGTTATATCAGGCGCGCCATAGACCGCGGCCGAGGAAACAAACAAAAATTTTTTTAAACCTATATTCTTAACCGCCTCCAGTACATTAAGCGTACCGACAATGTTTATGTCGGCATCGTGCGCCGCATCGTCGCGCGAGGCCGGCGCGCTTGATTGCGCCGCCAAATGACAGACGTAAGAGGGCTTAAGCCGGCGCGCCAGTGAGCGCAAATTGCCGGAACGGATATCAAGTTTATGAAACTTGGCCGCGGGGGCGACATATTTTTTTTTGCCGCTGGATAAATCGTCCACCACCGTAACTTGCAAACCAGCCCGCAACAAAGCTTCCACCAAATGCGAACCGATAAACCCGGCCCCGCCGGTTACTAAAACGTGTTCCATAAAATAATTATTAAACCGGACGAGACAAATATTTTTTTAACACCGTCACTTTATCCAATTTTTCCCAAGCCGGACCCGGCCAGCCAAAATGGCCATAAGTGGCGGTCGCGCGATAAATCGGCCGACGTAATTTAAGCTGCTTAATAATAGCCGACGGCGTCAGCGGAAAATGACGACGAATAATTTTAACCAGATTATCCGCGCTCAAAGAGCTGGTATTAAAAGTGTTGACCGCGATGGAAACCGGCGCAGGGCGCCCAATTACGTAAGCCAGCTGAATATCACACTCGCCCGCTAAACCGGCGGCCACAATATTCTTGGCTATATAACGGGCGGCATAAGCGCCGGAACGGTCCACCTTGGACGGATCTTTGCCGCTAAAACAACCACCGCCATGGCGCGCCCGGCCGCCATAAGTATCAACCATAATCTTGCGGCCCGTTAAACCGGTATCAGCTTGCGGACCACCAATTATAAATCGGCCCGTACCATTAATAAACACCTTAGTGCGGGCATCAAACATTTTACCGCAGACCGGCTTAATCACCTGCGCCAAAATATCGGCGCGCAACTTGGTTAAGCTGACAAGGCGGTCGTGCTGCGCCGCTATCACCACATTATTCAACCTGACCGGCTGACCATTGTGATATTCCACTGACACCTGCGTTTTGCCGTCGGGCCGCAGATACTTGAGCCGCTTAGTTTTTCTGACCTCGGCCAAGCGTTTGGCCAAACGGTGCGCCAACATAATCGGCAACGGCATAAATTCCGCGGTTTCGCGGCAAGCATAGCCAAACATAATGCCCTGGTCGCCGGCGCCCAAAATTTGGCCGCGCCCGACGCCGCGCTTAATATCGGCGCTTTGCTCATGCAACGACACCAGCACGCCGGCAGCGGCCCAATCAATGCCGTACTCCGCCTTGGTATAACCAATCTCCCGCAAGACTTGGCGCGCCACTTTTTGCACGTCCACAAAACCGGTGGTTGATACTTCCCCGCCCACCACCACAATGCCGGTTGTGATAAAAGTTTCAATCGCCACCCGCGCGTCCGGGTCCTGGCGCAATAATTCATCTAACAGCGCGTCCGATATTTGATCGCAAATTTTATCAGGATGACCCTCGGTAACTGATTCCGAAGTAAATAAACTTATATCCTTCATAATTAATTGTTGCCTACGCCCAACATATTCTTATGCGCCAAAAAATAATCAACTGTTTTCTTTAATCCAACCTCCAGCGGCACCAGCGGGAACCAGCCCAAAACTTCCTTAGCTTTAGTAATATCCGGCAACCCCTGACGTGATAAATAAGGCAACGATCCAACTGATTCAATGCCTACCTGAGCCGCGGTTAATTTAATAATCATCTCCGCCACCGCCTGAATAGTTTTTTGGTCAAGCGCGCCCAAATTAAATATGCCGCCCTCGTCATACTCCATTAGCTTTATTAAACCGTCCACCATATCAGAGACATAACAATAAGTTGACACTTCCGCCGTTGAACCATAAACAACCAAGGGCTTGCCCGTCACAGCGTGCATAACAAAATCGGGAATCATCCGGCCGTCATTTAGTTTCATGCGCGGACCGTAGGTATTGAAAATTCGGGCCAGGCGCACGCTCACCTCACGATGCTGGCCATAATTAACCACCAGACTCTCGGCAAACCGCTTACCCTCATTGTAACAACTGCGCGGACCAACCGGGTCAATAAAACCCCAATAACTTTCGGGAATTGGTTGGTCGTCCGTCGGGTCGCCATAGATCGCCGACGACGAAGCGTGCAAAAATTTAGCCCGGTATTTAACGGCCATTTCCAGCAAATTATAGGTCGCCGCGGCGTTAGCCTGCAAAGTTTCAATCGGCAGATTGTTATATTCTTTGGGGCTGGTGGGACAAGCTAAATTATAAATTTCCTGAATTCCCTGAAACTTCACTTTAAAAATTTCCAGCTCGGCAAACTTATCCAAATCCAATGGCGCCGTCAGGTCGTGCCGTAAAAATTTAAAATTCGGATGCTGTAGTAAAAGATCAATATTTTCCTCGCTGCCGGTTAAAAAATTGTCCACGCAAATTACATTAGCGGTTGGAATAAGCTGGTCGCACAAATGCGAACCAATAAATCCGGCTCCGCCCGCCACTAACACGTTTTTTCGCTCCAATAATTGTTTGTACATAGTTATGTTACTCTGAGATGGTTTCAAAACTCATTTCTGCTGTAATTTCATCTTTTCGGCTGCGACTTCGTCAGGCTTCGCAAAAAGGATTTCACCGTAATTATACTACGTTTCAATTCTTTTTGCTCGCCTTCCTCGTCTCGCGAGAAAAACTGAAATTTCGCCACGAAAGAGTTTTGGAACCATCTCTCTAAGTTTAATGTAGCAATAATCTAATTTTAACTGATTTAAAGCTTTTTTTCAAACTGGGATTGATCCAAAGTCTGATTATCATTAAGTTGCCCGGAAACGGCTAAATTCGACTTAAAAACCCATAAATTTAAAATCGTAAAATAAATCACGGCCGCCGTCCCGTTTACCAAAAACTTGGCTGGCAAATCCGGCCAAGCCCCGCCGCCAACTAATCCCCATAACGACAATTCCATTACCCCCAAATATATAAGCGACACGGCTAAGAACCGACCATACTGCTTAAGTGTACGATTGCTCCCTTGACCAAACGTCCACTGCCCGTTAATCAAGTAACTGCTTAAGTTGGCTACAAAAAATGACGCCGCGTTAGCCAACAAATAAAATTCTCTCCCCCCGGGCACCCCCCGCGTCAGGGCAAAATAAATTGTAAAATCCAAAACAAAATTACCCGCCCCCACTACTAAAAACCGTCCCAAGCGCTTGGCTGGCGGCCAAATTAAGTCCAGTTTAATCATAATCTTTTAGACCTAACCCGGTTTAACGGGCTGTACCAACGGTTAAACCGCCCCGCCAATTTTTGGGTTCAATAAAAAAACTTGACATAACTTGATTCTGACCATTAAACACTCGCACTTGCGGTCCGCCGCCCACGCCGGGGGTGGCCACTATTTCGCGGCTGCCATTACCATCGGTATCACCCACCGCCACGTTCACGCCGCCCCGGAAATTTTTAGCAAAGGCAAAAAACTGACGCAGAACGCGACCCTGATAATTAAACACTCGCACTTGCGGTCCGCCGCCGGCTCCGGGAGCAACTACTATTTCCGCCTTGCCGTCGCCATCGGTATCACCCACCGCCACGTTCACGCCGCCCGGGAAAGCCCAGGAAAAAGCGTAAAACTCGCTCCTTTTATTACCAAACTTGTCAAATACGCGAATCGGCAAACGCAAATTACCCGCGGGCGCGGTTACTATTTCCGGCTGGCCGTCGCCGTCAGTATCGCCCACCGCCACGTTCACACCGCCAATATAAGACGGGTCGTACGGTATGAACTGGTACAGAATATTTCCCGCTTCATCATAAATTCTAACTAAATTAGAGCCGCCTTTGCCAACCCCAATTACAATCTCGTCTTTTTTATCAGCTGTAAAATCCGCCACCGCCACGCTCAAACCACCCCGAAACTGTTCGGGCAAGGCCATAAATTGCGATTCCAACCCGCCTTTTAAATTAAAAATTTTGACATGCGGACCGCCGCCGGCCCGCGGCACAGTGACAACGTCAATTTGCCCGTCGCCATCCACATCACCGGCCGCCACATTAATGCCTTTGGTATAGCGCGCGTCATAGGCCAAAAACTTTTGCATTAATTCACTGGATAAATCGTACAGCGCTATTTCCGCCGTGGCGTTAGTCTGCGGCGCTAAAAAAATCGGCGTCTTGCGGCTAAAGACTTTACTGCCGGCCAGCGCAAAGGCTTTTTGCAAATTCAGCCGGCGTCCCAACTGCCCCACCTGTCCCGGATTGGCATTGTCAACTAAATCGCCCGCGGCAATTAACACATCGCGCAGTTGTGACGGCGATAAATTGGGATAGGCTGATTTTAACAAGGCCAGCGAACCTGACACTAACGGCGCCGCCACTGATGTGCCCGACCAATAACCGCCATAATAATCCTGAAACAAATTGTTGGCTTTATCAACAAACTGGGTACTATAAATTTTTACGCCCGGCGCCGCCAAATCAATGCACTTGGAACCAAAATTGGAAAACTCGGCTCGCACGTCGTTATCATCCACCGCCGCCACGCCAATCACCTGATTTTCACCATTAAACCCGTCACTACAAACCGGATAGTGCGGCTGCTTGTTCATATCTACGCCCATTTGCTGTTCATTACCCGCCGCCGCCACCACCAAAATGCCGGCCTGATAAGCGCGCTGAATCGCATCTTCCAAAATTGGGTCGGAAAACTGACCGACAAAACTCAAATTGATAATATCGGCATGGTTAGCAATTGCGTACTGAATGCCGCGCGCTACCGTTACCGTGTCGCCCAAGCCACGGCCGTCCAACACCCGAATGGGCATAAGGCGGGCATGCCAAGCCAGGCCCGCCACGCCTTGAACATTATTGCCGATGGCCGCGGCCACGCCGGCCACAATCGTGCCGTGGTTCATCGCCACCTCATTCCAACCGGCGTCAAACTTTGGTTCAGGGTCGGCCACATTGGCCACAAAATCCCAACCGTTCAGGTCGTCAATATAGCCGTTTTTATCATTGTCTTGTTTGTCGTTCGGCACCTCCCACGGATTAAACCAAATATTGCTGGCCAAATCCGGATTGCTGACATCGACGCCAGTATCAAGCACGGCGATTACGGAACGAATGGTTTGACTTTGCGGAACATCCCACGCCGCCGGGGCTTTAATCTTATCATAATAATTTTTTTGGAAATTGTAATCCAAATCATTTGGAATCAGGGCTAAACTGTACTGACGCACGGGCGCGACTAACTTAATGCCCGTCTGCTTGTTTAAATAAGCCTGCGCGGTTTGGGAGTTTAGCCGCTCGGAACAGCGATAACGCACAATTTGTGATGATGTCGTTACTGCCGCCAAATCGCACGGCGCCGCTACTTTAACCACCGCATCATTAACCACCGCGCCAGTAATTTCCGCCGCCGGCAGCTTAGTAAATCCATTGTCAGCCCCATTAACGTTAGCTCCATTAACCAAAAACCCGAGCGCAACTGCCGGGACCACAAGCCAAATAATTGTTCTGACTGGTCGTGAATTCATTAATACTATTATGACAAAAAATCGCTCATAAGGGAAGAGGTTATTCATTTAGCGATGATAATAATTTTATCAAAATCGCCGCCGCCACATCTTAAAAAAATAAGACCAAACAAAAAACAATTAAATTTTAAAACACCCGACAAATACTTTGATACTGGGAAGCGAAGTCCCGCACCGCCCGACTTGGTCGGACTGGTGCGTGGGTATGGAAGTTTTTGACTAAAAGGTAAGATTATCAATTTTTTAATAATTTAGCCAAGTCTTTATTCAGCTTACCTTTAATTTGTAATTTACTTAAAGTCTGATAAAGTCGCTTTTTTTGTTGCTGGTTGGCCAAGGCGATAATCTCTTTAATTAAAATCTCCGGCCAAAAATACATAGGATACGAGCGGCGTATTTTGACCCACGGTGAATAATAATTTTCGCTATTACTTTTATCTTCATTACTAATATCTTTGTTCTTAGTGCGTTCAAATACGGCCCGAAAACCATCCCCCGCCTCTTGCAACCAAATATTTATTCGGGCTATAGTTTGGCTACTGACTTTTAAAGTTCGGGTGATATCTTGATAATTTTTACCTTGCAACAATAGTTTGGCTATTTTAAGACGCTTAGCCAACATCGTTAGCTCGGAACGCGACAACAAATCCTGAAAAATCATTGCCACATCCTTAAAACCATGTATGGTCCCCAAAGAACGAAAAAAATCAAGCAACAAATCTTGCTCTTCTTTTTTAGATAAGCGGGCTTGAGGTGAAAATTTGGCCATAGTTTTTTTATATAATTTATTAGCAATTTTATTATACACCAATACTTTGATACTGGGAAGTATGGAAGTATTTTTTGAAGACAAAAAAAGACCACTGAATATTTAGCAAATACAAAAAGTGGTATTAAGCCTCAGTAAAATACTTTGATACTGGGAAGTATGGAAGTATTATTCAAATACAAAAAGAGCTCTCAAGAGGACTGTTTCTGTAAAGCAGTGTATTAATTAGTGTTTACTGTGTGTCAAAAAGTGTCCAGGCGGACAAAAAAAGACACATCAAGAAACCGCTGTTAATACTGCCACCTCCCCGGCTACGGGCGGACAAATACTTTGATACTGGGAAGCGAAGTCCCCGCCCAAGGCGGGCAGGCCGCACCGCCCCGACTTGGTCGGACTGGTGCGTGGGTATGGAAGTATTATTCAAATACAAAAAGAGGCAGCTGAATATTTAACAAATACAAAAAGTGGTATTAAGCCTCAGTAAAATACTTTGATACTGGGAAGCGAAGTCCCGCACCGCCCCGACTTGGTCGGACTGGTGCGTGGGTATGGAAGTATTTGTCAGATAGATAAAAACAAACTCCGCCACGATGTACATCGGCTAGCAAAAGACTTTTTCACTAACTTCTACGGGCATCCTGAAGGGGTTCATAGCTCCTCCCCGCCTCCCCTTACCTTAAGGGGAGGAGTACGTGCAGTTCCTTAGATAACAAAAGACTTTTTAGACACTTCCTACGGTGTCATTCTGAAGGAGTTCGCCGCGGCGAATGACTGAAGAATCTAGAGATCCTTCGCTCCACTCAGGATGACACAAAAACACCCCGCCCTCCAAAATGGTTAGTTTAGTAAAATCGGCATTTACTTTGATACTGGGAAGCGAAGTCCCCGCCGGCCTAAGCCTGTACCTTATAAACTACGCTACAATTTATTAGCACAACATAATTTTATTAAACTCGTTGATTGCAAGAGGCCGATGGCGGGCAGGCCGCACCGCCCGACTTGGTCGGACTGGTGCGTGGGTATGGAAGTATTATTCAAATACAAAAAGAGCCCTTCGGAGAAGGACTCTTTTTCGGGAACTTTTGTTTTAAGCCAGTAGGGCTTTAGCGCTTGGCGCCGGAGTAAGCAATGGCGCGGACGGCGTCCCAGTCGGAAGCCGAGGTCGGCACTTTGCCATAAATAGCCTTAAAGCTATTGATGGCGGCTTTTTCCGAAGTCAAATTGCGCGTCGCCGTGCGCAAGCCATAAGCCA
>JBAZQK010000016.1:0-13561 GCA_041645215.1 Patescibacteria group bacterium
AAGCCAGCTTTACTGCAAGGGCGACAACCCGAGCAGTTGCGAAAGCAGAAGTTAGTGATCCGACGATCCAATATAGGATGGTCGAAGCTCAACGGATAAAAGTTACTCCGGGGATAACAGGCTGATCGCGTCCAATAGTCCACATAGACGACGCGGTTTGGCACCTTAACATATCGGGGTGCATAGACAGTGATGTTTATCCAATCTTTTCGTTTAAATGTATTAAATTAGACAGATAATAAATAGACCATAAATTCGGCTTATAACGGTGAACCCGTCAGTCCGCCTTAGGTGGACCCGGCAATACCGTGGGAAGTCGGCGAATTTCCTTTTTAGGAAATTCTAAATTCAAAATGTAAAAGTCAAAGTGTAAAATTTTGATTTTTGATATTTGATTTTTGAATTTAGCGAAGCGCTTGACCCCGTAACGACTGACCCGAAAGGGGAGATTCTGTTCGCCATTCGCCATTCGGCGAAGCGGACGGAATAACACGCCGACTCTTGCGTCAACAAACTGAGATTAGGCGGATCACGCTCCGATGTTCATCGGAGTCCGCTACCATCCAGAGCAAGAAGAAGATATAGTCTGCGCCACATGAAAGTGTGGAATTAAGTACGATGTCGGCTCATCGCATCCTGGGGCTGGAGAAGGTCCCAAGGGTTGGGCTGTTCGCCCATTAAAGCGGTACGCGAGCTGGGTTCAGAACGTCGTGAGACAGTTCGGTCTCCTGTCTGTCGTGGGCGCGCGAAACTTGAGAAGGC
Organism: Patescibacteria group bacterium; assembly: GCA_041645215.1. GTDB lineage: Bacteria > Patescibacteriota > Patescibacteriia > Veblenbacterales > UBA10138 > JACRFM01. The sequence goes on from JBAZQK010000016.1 coordinate 763, forward strand.
TCTTCCCTAGTACGAGAGGACCGGGAAGAACGAACCTCTAGTGTACCAGTTGGACTACCAAGTCCATCGCTGGGTAGCTACGTTCGGCACGGATAAACGCTGAAAGCATCTAAGCGTGAAGCCGTCTTCAAGATTAGGTTTCGGTATCAGGCACCAGGGAGAATACCTGGTTGATAGGTGGTAGGTGTAAGACCAGCAATGGTTTGAGCCAAGCCATACTAATCGGCCGAGTGGTTTAGCCACAAGAACGAGTAAATTAATATTCAATTAAAAATGAAACTAAAAATTGTTTCGGAAGGTGTGCATTTGGCAGTCGTATTTTTCTTATTAATTATGATTGTCGGATTTATATTTTATTTTACACCGCCCGTGTTGTCGGGTAACTAAGCTTGAAAATTTAATAGTGGCAGGACTTACCAAGATTGCCGTAAGTCCTGAGTAATTAGGTATTCTGGTGATTATTTCATATTGATAAAATATGATTGGTCATTCTCATGAAAGTAATAATAATTCGTGGGGTACAGAATTCTCGTGCTTTAAGCCAAGGGGCAACACCTCTTCCCATCCCGAACAGAGTCGTTAAGCCCTTGAGCGCCAATGATACTCAGACATTAGTCTGTGGAAAAGTAGGCCAGCGCGAGAGTCCTGCACCTCATTTTTTGTATAAAAAAATTCCCCAAGCAGACTTCGCTCGGGGTATTAATATTTTTTGGCCTCTTATTTTTGGACGATTTTTTCCTTAATCAGGATCCATATCATGAACTTCCAAGCCAGTTAGGTCATCGGCCATATCACCGTCCACGTTTATTATATTTATGAAGAAGCGTCGTATGGCAAGTAGTATTACTTTTAAGGGTTGGTGGATTTGGCCGCTCATTTGATAGCGTGTAAAGAAGTAGTAGTCTGCCACGCCGAGTGTTAACGCGAGGGTGATGAAGTAGATTACCCACCCGACCATGAAGTAACCAAACCGGTCTGTGCCATTTGGTAAGTTGTCTAGTCCGAGCATAAGATAGGTGAGTACGCTTAGAATGGGTGGAAGAAAAAATCCGAGAGCTATCTTTAAACCGCCATCCCATGTGTCAATAATTAAACGTAGCCATGATGGATATGAGGCTTTAAGTTGAGCAAGTTCAGTTGGGTTAGATATTATTTCCTGTTGAGATAGCATGTTAATGTTCCTTATTTTATGATTGATTTTGTTTTCTATTTAACTTTAAAGTATATACTTTTGGGTATCTTTGTCAATAGTGAGCTGTGGATACTTATTATAAAAATGGCTTAAATTAGCCATTTTATTTATATTGCTTATTATTGTATGATAGTGTATGATGATATTGTGACTATTAAATGGTCATTGCGAGAGCCAATAGACATCGGCTCGTGGCAATCTGATACGAAGCGTCATCCTAAAATCTGCCGTAGCAGACCGAAGGATCTAGATTCTTCTCCCGCCGCCCTCGGCCCGCCATTCGGCGGAGCCTCGCCTGCGGCGGGGCGTGCTGGCGGGATCAGAATGACTAGAGAGCTTCAAAATGACACAAGTAACTCGTAATAACATAATTTATCATGCCCAGTAATACTACTTTGCTGGTGCTCGCCTTAACCGCCTTACATTACAAAATTATGTTTTATCTAAAATTATTTAATCACTTATCTTTGTTTAACCACGCTCGCGCTGAGGTGGTTTAGCAAGGTTGATATACTGGGTATGGGTAGAAAACAACTCGGGCGCGACCGCCTGACTATCACACTTCAACCAGAGCTTATTAAGGCTCTGGATAAAACCATTGATGGCCGCACGATTCGCAATCGCAGTCACGCCATTGAATATTGGCTAACGCAAGTTTTAATTCCGCCCGTGACCAAGGTACTTATTTTAGCTGGCGGTGAAGGTGTGAACTTTCGTCCCTTAACTTACGAACTGCCTAAAGCTTTAATTCCGATTAAGGGTAAACCACTGCTGGAACATACTTTTGATTTATTAAAAAAATATAATCTTACTGACATTGTTTTATCAGTCGGACACCTGGGAGACAAAATCCGCCAATACTTCGGCGATGGTTCCCGTTTTGGCGTTCATTTGACCTATTTGGAACAAAAACAAGCGCGGGGTACTGCCCAACCAGTTAAACAAGCGCAAAGTGTAATTGGCGATAAAAGATTTTTGTTAATTTACGGCGACGTCTTGGCCGATATTGATTTAAGAGATTTAGTGGAATTTCATTCAGCCCAGCACAGCATAGTTACAATGGCTCTAGCATCGGTGGAAAAACCGGGTAGTTGGGGAGTGGCTAATTTGAAGGGCAGTTTAATTGCCGGTTTTGTTGAGAAGCCGGTTAAAATGAAAACAACTTCGCATTTGGTGAACGCTGGTATTTATGTTTGTGAACCGGAATTATTTAACTACATTTCTAAATCAGCTGTTCGCCTGGAACAGGAAGTCTTGCCTAAATTAGTCAGCGCTAAGCAACTGGTGGGTTATCCTTTTTCCGGCAATTGGTATGATGTTTCCACGCCGGAAATATACGAAGAGGTTTTACATGAATTAAAAAATTAGTTTGATTGGATAAGGTTGTTGGTAATAAGCAGCTTTTTCTAAACAAAATAATCAAAATAATAAATTAAACAAAAAAGTTTTTTAAAAAATTGGAGGTATACCTTGAAACAAAAATTAATGGGGCTTGTTAAACACATAGCCGCTACAAAAACAAGAATTATTGTGGTAGGAGATGTGATATTAGATGTATTTACTACTGGCGACAAAGAAAGGATGTCTAGTGAAGCGCCGGTGCCAGTTGTTCGTGTAAATGACAGAAAATATTTGCCTGGGGGAGCGGGTAATGTGGCTGCTAATATTGCGGTATTGGGGGGTGAAACAAAACTAGTTAGTGTTATTGGTGCAGGGTATTCTGGAAGCAGATTGCAGGATTTACTAAAATCTTATCAAATTAATATTGAAGGGCTTGTTATTGATTTGACTCGTCGTACCAGCCGTAAGGAGCGCATTCTTATAGGTACCGAACAAATAGTGTGTGTGGCTGATGAAACTAGGAATCCGGTTGATCATTGGGTTATTGAAAAAGTGGCTGAAACTTTAGAGAGTAATGGTAGCGATATTATTATTTTATCTGATTATAACAGGGGAATGATAAATGAAATTTTAGTTAGCCGGGTGATTGAAATTGGAAATCGTCAAAATAAGAGAGTTCTAGCCGATGTCCATATCAGAGAAGGGTTTGATATATCATCTTTAAAAGGTGTATACTTGTTCACTCCCAATCGTTTTGAAGCAGCACATTTAGTAGATATTCCAGTTACAGAGATTGGTAGTCGCAGACGGGAGGTGGCAACAAAATTGGTTGATATGATGAATATTAATGTGTTGTTGACAATTGATGGAGATGGAATGGTTTTGGCTCTTACAGACGGTAAAGTTAAAGAATTTCCAGCAATTGAGTTAAATCCGGTGTGTGTATCCGGCGCGGGTGATACAGTAGTTGGTACTATAGCGGTGTCTTTGGCTGCCGGTATTGATATCGTAGACGCAGTAATGTTATCATCTTTGGCCGCTGCAGTAGCTGTAAAAAAGCCTGCTACTTCAACTGTGAGCCTTGATGAATTAAAAAAATATTTAACAAATATGTAATAGAACTTAAGCGTTGGCATTTTAAAGTCAGCGCTTTTTATTATTTGTATATTTGATTAACAATATTTAGAACTTGTTTATGTAGATTGGGGTTAGAAGCCACAATTCTTTTTATTGACATATCAAATGGTTGTATTTCTCCACCTTTATGATCGGTAATTAACCCTCCAGCTTCCTTAATTATAATAATTGAAGCCGCAATGTCTAATAGGGTGGTATCACAGGTAACAATATCAACCAGCCCTTCTGCTAAATGAGTTAATGACCAAGCAGTACCACTAAGATAACGAACCGAGCTCATGGTTAGGCTGAGTTCATTGAATATTTTGATACCGCGTTCTTTATACTCTGGTTGTCTTGACCACCACTCGGCTATACCGAATGATTGTTCTAATTGTTTAGTCTGCGATACAAATATTTTTTTATTGTTTAAATAGGCCCCTTGACCTTTTTCAGCCCAATAGGTTTTATTGTTTATTGGGTCAGAAATAACTCCGAGAATAATTTGATTTTGTTTAACCAGAGCTATACTACACACAAAACACGAAATTTGATGAACAAAATTTTTAGTTCCGTCAAGTGGGTCTATTATCCAGATATAATCAGAATCGGTTTTATTATCTCCACTTTCTTCAGCAATAATGTGGTGGTCGGGAAAACTTTTTTTTATTGTGTTGATAATGATTTTTTCAGCCAATATATCTGCTTCCGTGCATAAATCTTTTTGATTTCCCCGCTTAGTAGTAATTTTAAATGATTGACCATATTTCCCCCTTATGGCTTTACTACTACGCTTTATGGCATTAAGAGCTACGGTTAATTCTTTCATAAAATAGTAACATTATTTGTTATGGTTAAATTATAAACCAAAAATCTACATAAGTAACCATAAAATCATTGCTGATTGTATTATGCTATTATTGTCAATTATTAACTTGACAGATTTTTTAGTTGTTTTATCATTATAATATGCATTGTTGATAAGTTTTGTAGAAAAAAAATTGACAAGTAATACACCCAGTAATACTACTTTGCTGGCGCTCGCCCAGTACCAGAGCAAGCACGGTACCTTCGCATCGCCACTGGGGTATATTGCTTACCGGTAGTGAAAGTAATGTCAGTACTCCCATGTATGGCTCTTGGTTCTTGGGCTCGCCTCAACTCCCCTTTATTATAAGGCTATGTTCCCCCGTCATTCCCGTGAAAACGGGAATCCAGAATCATTTTTATTTGCGCATTTTCTAGATTCCCGATCCACCGCCTTTGACGGGGCAAGCAGGTCGGGAATGACAAACGTAAAAATTCTATCATTAGTTAAAATCCATCGTTAATTAAATATGCCCAAAACTAATCAAATTTTAGCTAAATTTGGCCTTAATGATAAGGAAATTGCGGTTTATAAGGCTTTATTGACCATTGGCCCGTCGCCAGTCAGAAAGATTGGCATAGAGGCCGGAGTTAATCGTGGCACTACCTATGATATTTTAAAAAGCCTTAAAGAACAGGGTTTAGTAAGTTATTACCATAAGGAAAAACATCAGTATTTTGTGGCAGAGGATCCGGTTAAATTGTTTGACGTTTTACATTGCAAGATTGAGGAATTAAAAAAGATTAAACAGGAATTGCAAGAAGTAGTGCCGCAATTAAGGTCAATGCGCACAATTGTGGAGGAAAAACCAGTGGTAACTTATTATGATGGCGCGCAAGGTATTAGGACTATATTACAGGATGTTATTGACCGGGTGGCGGGCCAAGAAAAGTGTGAGTATTATGTTTATTCTTCCGCCAGCATTAGAAATTACTTATACGCCGCTTTTCCCGATTTTAACGAGGAGCGTTTAGCCAAACAAATTAAAGTTAGGGTAATTGCCCTTGGCAAAGGCGGCGAAATGGCCGGACTTGATGAACGCAAGTGGCTGACGCAAGATAACAGCGCTCCGACTTATACACTGATTTATGCCGGGCGGGTAGCTATGATATCAACAAGTAAAGATGGTTTGCCAATCGGTCTTATTATAAGTGATATTGGTTTGTACGAAACGCAGGAAATTATATTTAATGATTTATGGAAAAAACTATAATCCCCATGCAAATCGTGGTGCTGGCGGCCGGCCACGGCAAACGAATGGGTAATGGTGATTTACCAAAAGTTTTAGTGTTGTTTAATGGTAAACTATTGGTTCAGTATGTGATGGAGGCTATTGCGGTTTCAGGAGTTTGCGATAAGCCAACGGTAGTAGTTGGACAAAAAGCTGAGCAGGTTAAAGCTGCCCTGGGCCCTGATTACGTTTACGTTTTGCAAACAGAGCAGCGCGGTACTGGTCATGCTGTGGCGGCCGTCAAGTCGGTTTTGGAGGGCGAGGCGGAAAATATTATGGTTCTTTATGGCGATCAGCCGCTGATTACTCCTGCCACTATTAAAAAAATGACCCAAGCACATATTGCTAGCGGCAGTACGGTCACCATGGCCACCGTAATAGTGCCGGATTTTAACGACTGGCGACAAGGATTTTATGATTTTGGCCGGGTGATTCGTGATACGGCCGGTAAGCTGGTAGCGATTGTGGAGAAAAAAGACGCCACCACAGAACAATTGGAAATAAAAGAAGTAAACCCGAGTTACTTTTGTTTTAAAGCGCAGTGGCTGTGGCAGAATTTGGAAAAGCTTTCTGCTGACAATGCCCAGCATGAGTATTACCTTACTGATTTGGTAGGTTTGGCCTGCCAGCAGGGCGAACCAATCACTACTGTCATAGTTGAACCACGTGAGGCCTTGGGCGTAAATACTCCAGAACAATTAGAATTTTTGAGTAAAGTCTAGCAACATATGGTTGTTTTTGATTTGGATAATACTTTGTTTAAAACACCTTTATTTAAACAGGACATTTATAAAGTATTTATTGCACATGGCATAGACCCAGAGGTATTTTGGAAAACTTTTTACCTATCGTATGATATAGAGCCTCAATCTAAGGGTTGCTACAGTTTACAAAAACATTTTAGTATTTTGAATGTTGATTCGCCGATAGTTAAACAAGAAATATCATCGAAAGTTACGGAAAATGTATATACGAGAGGACGGGAATACTTATATGTTGATGTTCTACCCACTATTTTAGAATTGAAACGTAGGGACGAGAAGGTAGTTCTTTTGACTAAAGGTGATAAAGAAAGTCAAGAGCTTAAATTAGACGCTACCCACATCAGGGAATATTTTGATGAAATTAAAATAGTTAGTGATAATAAGCTTCCTGTATTGAAAGAACTTAGCCAAAAAAATAAGGTATTGGTTAACATTAATAATCATCCGGATGAGTTACGTGTATGCAGCAGTAAGATTCCGCAGATTATTTGTTTTCTTATAAAAAGAAGCGATTATCCGATTGGCGATTCAACCTTTTCCCCATCAGTTGAAAATTTGAGTGAAATAATAGACAAATTAAAACACAAAACATAGCACTTTTCCAAAAAGGAGGGTTAAGATGAAGCAATACGACGTTATCGTCGGTTTTTCCATTAACCCCGAGGTTACTTGGACCGACGTAGAGAAAGGCCCTCCCGACCAAAAGTTGAGGGCCACGGCAAATCTTCACATATCTGGTACTTCGTACAATGTGGCGCTTGCCCTGCGCCAGTGTGATTATAGGGTTAAGCTCATTGGTGCCGCCGGTGAGAATGACCTATTGCGGCGAGTGATAGAGTTTGACTTACGCCAACGTGGGGTTGATTGCAAAATCATACCCCTACGAGAGCAAACTTCCTTGGCCAGTATTGAGCCAGAGACTCGTCGTCGTCTGTCGTTTAAACCACCTATAATCGACTTTGATCGTAGACGTTTGTCACGGCAACTTAACAGTTCACACGCGAAGTATCGGGTTGTTACCGGACTCATGCCTGATGACAATGAGATCAAGTTGGCAGAAATAGTTCTGGCCCGAGATGGTGGCGTGAGAATCGTGAACCCTCGTCTGGAACTTACCAGTGATCGATGTAGGTTTGCCACTGTAGCCAAATTGGCTGATTGGCTATTTGTTAATCGACAGGAGGCCGCCGCTTACATTGGCTGTCAACCGATGGACCTAAAAGCTGACCATGCCCGTGAGTTCATCAGACTGGGCTTTAAGCGAGTGGTTATTACTATGGATTGCGATGGTGCTCTGATGGTGGATAATGCAGGGTTAGTGATGGATGTTCCAGGCAATAAGGTCCAGCTGATGGCAGGTGAGGTTGGGGCCGGCGATTGCTTTCTTGCCTTTATGCTGGTAGGCCTTATGAAAGGCCAAGGATTCAAGGAGGCCTTATTGTTGGCCAATATGGCAGCCTCACTCAAAGTACAGAGAATTGGAACTACCAATTTTCCGACTTATGATGAGGTTGCCGAACAGTTGTAAAAAGGAACCTAGTTGTGGTTCTGCATCTACGAGTAGGGTGTGTTTTCAAACACCCTACTCTTTTTATGTTAGACTGATGCTATGCGCTACTACGCCGATTTGCATATTCACTCGCCTTATGCCCGCGCCTGTTCGCCCCAGCTCACGCCGGAAAATATTGACCTCTGGTGCCGGATTAAAGGTATAAGTTTGGTAAATTGCGCGGACTTTACTCATCCTAAGTGGTTGGCCGGGTTGCAGGAAAAGTTAGAACCAGTCGGTAATGGGTTATATCAACTTAAGCCGGAATTAAGAATTAAGGAATCAAGATTCAAAGAGCAGACTTTGGCCGAGGTTTATTTTATAATTGGCACTGAAGTGGCTTGTATTTATCGGCATAATGATGCTACCAGGCGAGTGCACCACTGTATTTATACGCCGTCACTAGAAGATGCTGCCAAAGTTAATCAAAAATTAACTGAAAGAGGCTGTAAATTAAAAGCTGACGGTCGGCCGATTTTGGGAATGTCTTCCCAGGAATTGTTAAAATTGATACTGGAAGAAAATGAGCGCAATGTGTTGATTCCGGCTCACGCCTGGACGCCGTGGTTTGCCATTTTTGGTTCCAAATCCGGCTACGACAGTGTGACCGAGTGTTTTGGCGACTTGAGCCACCACATTTTTGCCATTGAAACCGGGTTATCATCGGATCCGCCGATGAACTGGCGCCTGTCGGCGTTGGATAAAGTAGCCTTAGTTTCCAATTCTGACGCTCATTCCTTGCCTAACTTAGGGCGGGAGGCGAATATTTTTGAGGGCAATGACTTGTCGTATGATAATGTTATGCAGGCCTTGCGCTGCGGCAGTCCGCGGGCAGTTGCCGCGGGTGAGGACAAAAATTTGTCGCTACGCTTAGCCGGTACTTTGGAATTTTTTCCAGATGAAGGCAGGTATCATTATGACGGTCATCGGGCTTGCGGCGTTTGTTTGTCACCGGAAGAAACCAAGAAACACAAAGGATTTTGTCCCAAATGCCGTCAGCCATTAACTATTGGCGTGTTGAACCGCGTAAATGAACTGGCGGACAGAGCGAGCGGTTATCAGCCTAAATCAGCTGTACCTTATGTCAGGTTACTGGAGTTGGATAAGCTGATTGCCGACTCCCTAGGTGTAAGGGGCAGGCAGAGCCAGGCGGTAAGCCGGGTTTATTGGCAGGCAGTGTCGGCCTTAGGCAACGAGCTCAATGTTTTATTGGCAAGCGACATAACAGCCATTAAACAAGCGGGCGGGCCGAGGCTGGCCGAGGCTATTAGGCGTTTGCGCAATAATCAAGTTAGTATAACCCCGGGTTACGACGGGGAGTATGGCCGGGTGGAGTTATTTAAACCGGAGGAAAAGTTATCACCGCAAGCCAGTTTATTTGGCTAGACAAAAACAAAAAACCCGCTTTAGCTTAATAGCTTTAACGGATTTTTTGCTGTGTAAAAACTTTTCAGAAGGATTACTTCTTACCACCCTTTTTCTTTCCCTTCACTTGCTTTTTCTTAGCCTTTTTCTTAGCCATTTATCTCACCTCCTCTCGTTTTAAAAACTAGGATAATATTTTACTTCCCGCTTTTTACGTGGTGAAAAGTTGCCGGGAAGCAAAAAATCTCTGGCACTACCTTATATTATATAAAACTTTTTTAAAGTGCGCAAGGCTGTGGATAATTATTTGGCAAGAAATTTCAAAATTTGTACAAAATAATTATTAGTCGCGCGGTGGTGTCGTGCTGAGTGCGACTGAGGGTTCTGCTTAGTGCGTTGGCTTTATGAGACTTTAATTAAAAACAATCTTACAAATTTTAGTTTTGCTTGACGTTATAGAGACGCTTGTTTTTAAAAGGAATAAGTGCCAGGATTACGGCCGTTGTGTAGTATTTTGTCCGGTCTATTACATTATCAGTCAGAATTCCCACCGCCCCGTTTTCTTGTTTTGAATTGGTTCGTCCAAAAACAATATCATCGGCTTCCCCTAGTTCTTTGCCCTGTTTTATCAGGGCGGCGATTTGGGGTGGCAAAAAGAAAGTAGCTGTTCTGCCCTTACCCAGCTGGCCAGCCTTGGCTTTTACTGCTACCCAGGCGAAGGCTTCCATCTCAGAATTTTTCCCTTCAATGCCGCCTTCAATACCAACCCAAAAGTCCGCCTTAGTTGTTTGGGATATATTTTCTACCCGGTTTAGTGCGCCTTGGAATGTTTCCACATCGCTTTGTGGTTGTTGATTGACTCCGGATGTAACAGCCACGCCTTCTACCTCAAAACTTTCCAGAGGAAACATTTCTTTAAACGCATTGGCGACGGCATTAATTTTGACTGGATTTTTAGAAGCAATAATTATTTTAGACATAAATATACATAGATGTGAATAGTTTTGGTGGACCGTGCGAGAATCGAACTCGCGCCTTCCTCATTGTCCCGATAAACTTTGGCGGCCTGAACCAGGGCATAGCACGGTTCAGGCCTACCATGAACCGTGTTGCTTTAGAGCAACTCTGGTTCATGGTGGACCGTACCGGATTTGAACCCCGAAAAACTCGCTGATGCTCGTCTGTGGGGCGAGACATGGGTAATCCGTCTTCTGGCCACGTGATGAATGTTAATGAGTTTTATGTGGTGGACCCCGTTAGAAATAGCTGAAACCATACAAAACAATGGAACCAACTAAAGCTGTTTGTTTACGGGGGTGATTCGGTAATAAAAACGGAAGTTTCTAACGGGGTGGACCGTACCGGATTTCCACCCCGCCACATTTTTGGACCAGAGGGGATTCGAACCCCTTACCTCCACATTGCAAATGTGGCGCTCTACCAATTGAGCTACTGGCCCCCAAATGTGGCGGGGCAAGCCGGCTCTTACCAATCAGGCAAAGCAGGCGCTCTACCAAATGAGCTAACGGCCCGCAGGTTGGCTGATGGCATGTGGCCTATAGCTTATAGCATATGGTCTATCCGTGCTATTCGCTGCTTGCTATCTGCCATAAGTTATTTCAGGCCGCCAAACAGCGGCGACACTAAAGTTAGTAAGAGTGATTGAAAAAGTCCGGTTATGGTGGCAAAGCCGAGTAAAATAACAGTTAAACCAATAAGTTTATAAAATAAACGAGTTCCACCGTCAGATCCGAGGTGAGCTTCGGACCAGCTGATTCGGCCAAAATTATTCACAAACCAGTCAGTTTTCCAAATAAGCATAAAACCGACAATTGCCATAATTAAACCAATTAATATACTTGCCATAGAGTTAAAGAATTACGAATTAGGTAGGTTAGAATTAGGAATTATGAATTAAGCCCAGTATAACAACTTTGTTAAATAAAATTTAGCGAGCTTTAGATTAAATAATTAGTAATAGATAACGCTGGCATAGGCTACTTACCTGGTTTATAAATTTTATTTTACAAGCGAGCTGAAACATAAGTAGTTATACTGGGTAAGAATTGAGAATAGGCATTTTTTCGGTTCGTGATTCATAATTCGTTATTCAAGTTGTCCAAGATTCCCGACTCTCTTAATGGTAGACGGTGCCCCGCCAAATCGGCGGGGTGACCCCATTCGGTTTGCCCCGCCACTTTCCCTTGGACGCGCCTGGATTCGAACCAGGGACCTTCTCGGTGTAAACGAAACGCTCTAACCAACTGAGCTACGCGTCCACAGGAAAGGGGCGGGGGCAAACAAAGTGCTTCTATAGCTAAGTAACCTCAGCCCAAGGCTGATGTGCCTAGGGCACAAGTTGTCTGTCCCGTTGAATCGTGTAGCGATTCCATCGGGAAGCTACGCGTCCACAGGAAAGGGGCGGGGTGAATAAACGAAAAGCTTCCTGCCTATCTGCCTCTAGTATGGCTTCGCAAATTTTGGCGTTGGGGCGCGCTTTGAAATTTAAGATTTTGGCAATTTTGCAAAGAGAGGTTGGTACATATCGTCTTGAATATCTATATTTAATTCCTTACGATTAATTTTATCACAAAATTCAACCGGTGTCTTTTCAATAATTGCCAACGGTTGCTGTTCGTTACCTTCACCCATCACCAACACCGCCGCCGCGGCCAGACCATCAGCAACATCGGTGCGAGAAAATTTAAACTTTCTACCAAAGATATCAGGAGCGCCGCGATAGTCTTTGATACCGCGAAAGCCCGCATAGCCAAGAGCTACGCCGGTTACGCCGGCGCGAAGCGGTATGGTGTGGCTGTCGGTGATAAGGACGCCAAGACGCTTCACGCCATACTTCTGCTGCAGCTTTTGGCGTAGGACACGAGCAGACTTGAAACTGTCTTTTGGCAAAAGAATGAGTTTACCGTTCGCGTTGGACTCATCAATTCCGGCCGAGGCCATCACCATGCCGTCTTTGATAGTAAGCCAAACGTACTTGGTTGGTATGGCCAGCTCGCTTTCGGCGCGGATTAGCTTAGCTGTTGTTTGGTTGTTCTTGATGACCGCGGTTCGTTTGGCTGACAGCGCGACGATTTTTGAGGTAACAACAATCACTGAACGTTCCGGAAGTTTCTGGAGATAGCGCGTGATGAAAGAAAAGAGATTTTCGCCTTCCTTAAAAACACGAGTTTTAATCGGTTTGATAATCATGTCGGCTGGTGGTTAACCCCGTTAGAAGTCAGACGCCAGAGGCGTCTGCTGATTTGACTTTGTCGAATCTGACTTCTAACGGGGTTAATTCGGTAATGAAGAAGGAGTGTGCCGGCGCGATTGAGTTGTCTTGCCGAAAGCAGGTGAAGTCGCGTCGTCCGCG
>JBAZQK010000001.1:0-188476 GCA_041645215.1 Patescibacteria group bacterium
GATCAGCCTGTTATCCCCGGAGTAACTTTTATCCGTTGAGCTTCGACCATCCTATATTGGATCGTCGGATCACTAACTTCTGCTTTCGCAACTGCTCGGGTTGTCGCCCTTGCAGTAAAGCTGGCTTATGGGTTTGCCCTACCACTCCCGTTTCCATCGGGAGCTAGCCAACCTTTGTAAACGCCTCCGTTACATTTTAGGAGGCGACCGCCCCAGTCAAACTACCTGCCAGATACTGTCCCTTAGCCGGATAACGGCTTAAGGTTAGAATACTAAAAACATCAGGGTGGTATCTCACTTGCTGGCTCTGTCCTAACCGGAGTCAGAACTTCAAAGCCTCCCACCTATACTGAGCAAACGGGCTTAATATTCAATACCAAGCTGTAGTAAAGCTTCACGGGGTCTTTTCGTCTAGCCGTGGGTAACCCGCATCTTCACGGGTCTTGCAATTTCACCGAGTCCCTCGTTGAGACAGTCGTCAACTCGTTATGCCATTCGTGCAGGTCGGAACTTACCCGACAAGGAATTTCGCTAGAAATATTACTAACTCTATCAAGTTAGCGGCGATCTTGTCGCCCTGCATGTCGCCATGCAGTCTGAACTCTATCTTCACTCCCGCCGAAACGGAGTGGTTGGCGTTTGGTTTCTGAGGATTCTAATTAAATTATTTTTAGATTTTTTATGATTCATTTGCTCCGATAATTTAAGTATCTTAATTAATCCTTTTCTCTCTAAATGCTTATTTTGACTCATCATTCTTACACACTGAGCAAATAACCTAAAATCATTATTCTTACTGGTTTGTAAGTGGTGTTTCTCAAAGAAAGGGATAATCACACGCAGAAGATCTGCTCTTTTTCTAACAGCATACCGGTATAAATGTTCTTTATGATTATCATGCCTTTGATTTAGGTATAAATTACCAACTCCAAAAAAGTTTCTAACTTTTTTCAAAGAGGATAAACTCTTCATACCTTGCGTGACGGCAAATTCATGCCATGCTTGCACACCCATTCTATAGCCACGTCTTATTCGTAAAGACTCTTCTCGATCTGGTTGTTTTATAAAACCAATCGAGAAACAGCCCTCACCATCTACAAATCCAACTATCCAACCTAATTTAATTAGTCTTTCCTGCTGATTGTCTGCACTAGTAGCATTATTACTTGTCGACATAATTTAATTATATCAACCTGTAGCTCTAGATTCAACAGAGTTTCCAGCATATAGCCAACTATTTTAAGACCATAGCACTATTGCGCTATGAGGCAGCTATTCCTATTTACTGCTAACCATTTACCTGTTTATAACCGTCCCAGTCCTTCTGAAATCCTATAATACACCAGAATTCCAGAACCTTAGGACGGTTATAGTTACCGCCGGCGTTCATCAGCGCTTCAGTTCAAGGCTACGCGCGCACAGCGCGCAACAAACAACAACTAACTAGCAACTAACAACACGGCTGGTTGTAAGTTGCTAGCTATAAGCGGCGTAAGCCGCGTGTTGCTAGCTGCGTGCTGCGCACGCTCACCTCTTGCCTTAACGTTCTGACACTGGCCAGGCATCAGCCCCTATACATCGCCTTACGGCTTAGCAGGGACCTGTGTTTTTGGTAAACAGTCGGTTGACGTCTTTTACTGCGCCCCCCACTAATTTTGTCCCAATCCTATGAACGGCGCTGTGCCCTAAATGGGGCAGGGCTACTCGCCCTTACGCCGCGAATATCTAACGAACTAAGGATCGTTATCAACCATTAATTCGTTGATTAGTTACAAAATTAGTGGGGGGAGGCCTTATCCCGAAGTTACGGCCGTTGTATTGCCGAGTTCCTAAACGAGGGTTCTCTCGTTCACCTGAGGCTACTCGCCTCACCCACCTGTGTCGGTTTGCGGTACGGATGCCAATAAGTTGGCCCTAGAGGTTTTTCTAGGCTCTGATGCTAGTTTTATCGAGTCGGTGTTGCCACTTTCTCTGCGCCCGCTCGGTCTGCTTATGTCTGACGGATTTACCATTCAAACACAGCCCTCGCCGGCACGCCCATAACCAAATGGCGCAAAACCTTAATCAAAGCGTCTCCCCATTGGAACTTAATGGCAGGGCAGGAATATTAACCTGCTGCTCCATCGTCTACGCCTTTCGGCCTCGACTTAGGTCCGCCTCACCCTGGGACGATTTGCGTTGCCCAGGAAACCTTGGGTTTACGGTGGACTAGGTTTTCACTAGTCTTTTTGCTACTTATACCAACATTCTCACTCCTCTGTACTCCAGAGCGGGTCACCCCTACTCCTTCAGCGCAACAGAGGACGCTCCTCTACCACCCCGCACTAATTCTAATCTCAACTATTTAAAATTTTACCAACATTCCCCTATAAAACTTACGGCTTATTGTAAAATTGTGTTGAGAACAAAATTAGTGCGGGGTCCACAAATTCGGTATTCAGCTTGAGCCCCGATACATTTTCGGTACCAAGTCGCTGGACCAGTGAGCTGTTACGCTATCTTTAAAGGATGGCTGCTTCTAAGCCAACCTCCTGGTTGTTTGAGCGACGAGACCGCCTTTTACACTTAGCTGAAATTTAGGGACCTTATTTGGTGATCATGGGCTGTTTCCCTTTTGACCAGTGAAGCTTAGCCCTCACGGTCTGACTCCATTCCTTTTACTATCTGACATTCGGAGTTTGGTTGGATTGTCTAGGCTTACGCCATGACAACCCATTCAGTGCTCTACCATCAGATAGAAACAGAACAGGCTAGCCCTAAAGCTATTTCGAGGAGAACCAGCTATTTCCGAGTTCGATTGGAATTTCTCCCCTAACCACAGCTCATCCCCGCGTTTTGCACAGCGCGTGGGTTCGGTCCTCCACGTGGTTTTACCCACGCTTCAACCTGGCCATGGTTAGCTCACCCGGTTTCGGGTCTAGTGATAGCAGCGTTTGAGTAAGAAAAGCATTGCGCGCACAGCGCGCAACTTACAACACGCGACTACACCGCTTCTAACACACAACACTCAACTTATAACTTGTGTTGCTAGTTGTTGGTTGGTCGTTGTCTGTTGTCTGCTGCGTGCTGTACACGCCTCACTTTTCAAACTCAGTTCGGCGGTTAAGCCTCGCTTTCACTTTGACTTCGTCCCTTAGGACTTAATCCGCTACTACCAGCTAACTCGTTGGTTCATTCTTCAATAGGCACGCCATCACGCACCACTCTAACGTTAGTTCGCCTATAACCCGGTCACTACACCAGCCGCCAAAGATTGTGTCTTTAGTTTCAACTGATTCGTCCGCGGCCATAAGCAAAACCGACGTTAGAGTGGTCAGCGCTCTGACTCCTTGTAAGCAAATGGTTTCAGATACTATTTCATCCCCCTCACCGGGGTACTTTTCACCTTTCCCTCACGGTACTAGTTCACTATCGGTCATGGAATGTATTTAGCCTTAACGCATAGTCGCGCCAGATTCCCACAGGATTTCACGAGTCCCGTGGTACTCAAGAATAATAATATAAAAGTCCAGAATTCCTTTCGCTTACAGGGCTGTCACCTTCTTTGGCTGACCATTCCAGGTCATTCGACTAGGAAAATCCTGATTTATAAACTTCCCTTAAGGACCACTCATCCTTAAGACATTACCATCTTTCAACCCTGCACTCAGCATTGGCTGAATGGGCCTTAAAACTATACGCCGCACCTATCAAAAGACATGTACAGAATATAATTTAAGCTAAGTACAGTTTGGGCTGTTCCCGGTTCGCTCGCCACTACTACGGGAATTTTTGGTTTAATAACTACCATCCACCAAAGCTTTAGCGTGTCTGGTAGTAACTAAACCAATTCGGTGTTTTCTTTTCCTCTGGGTACTTAGATGTTTCAGTTCCCCAGGTTACCTTCATAACCCTATGTATTCAGATTATGATGTTACGATCTTCCATCGTAACGGGTTGCCCCATTCGGACATCTCCGGATCAAAGGTTGCTTGCCACCTCCCCGAAGCTTTTCGCAGGCTGCTACGTCCTTCATCGTCATTCCATGCCAAGGCATCCACCATTTGCACTTGTTGCGATTTAACCACAAGAATGAATACTTAATATTCATCTTTTACTAATAATTGTTCGTATAACTTTGCTTGATTTATATTTACCTATTCAATTATTAAAGAGCTTTCCAAACGTATGACTTAAGCAACAAAAAATCGCTTGTTTCCAAGCGACATTCCTAGAGACTTTAAAAGCACACAAAACATATACCCTAGGTGGGCCGCTTGTAGAAAATTAAGGATAGTCTGTTGCTCATAGTTTTTGGACTGTACTACTAAAATACAGCTTTTATAGTATACGGGATATTAAGCTACCGTGTCAAGAGGTTTAAAGTGTGAATAGTTAAAATATTAAAAAATCAACGGTTTTTGGCTAATATTAGCCAAAAACCGTTAAATTGCTAAAAACCTAACCCCAACATCACTAATTTCCTAACTTTCTACTAATAACAGATCTAATAATCTTCATAATACCAGGTAACCCAGCTGATCAAGAACGATATGAAAATGTCTTTTCTTCATTAGATAATAATCGTTAAACTGGATTTGTCCGCACTAATTCTACCAGGAAGCGCACGCCCACGCCACTGGCGCCCTTAGCCAAATACTGCCCATCTATAGTTTTCATCGGGCCGGCAATATCCAGGTGCGCCCATTTATATTTCTTGGCAAACTGCCACAAAAACATCGCGGCCGTAATAGCTCCGGCATAGCCTGATTTGCCAATATTTTGCACGTCGCCAAAAGTTCCTTTTATTTCTTCTTCATATTCCTCCCACATCGGTAGCGGCCACACATAATCGCCTGAAATATCTCCTACTTTATGCAATTTGTCTTGCAACTCCTTATCTGGAGTCAATAAGCCAGCAATCTGTAAGCCTAGCGCCACCGGACAAGCACCGGTAAGCGTGGCCACATCAACTACCAATTTGGGCTTAAACCGTTCAGCATAAGTCAGCGCGTCAGCCAAAATAATCCGGCCTTCAGCATCCGTATTTAGTACTTCAATGGTTTTGCCGGAAAGGCTTTTTAATAAATCACCCGGACGATAGCCGGCGCTCCCGGGCATATTTTCTACGGCCGGCACTAAACCCACCACATTAACGAGTAATTTAAGCTGGCTAATTGCGCCTAAGGCCGCCATCACTGCCGCGCCGCCGGACATATCTAAATGCATATCGCTCATACCCTTTTCGGGTTTAAGGTTCAAACCGCCGGTATCAAAAGTTACGCCCTTGCCTACAAGCACATAAGGCGCTTCATTTTTTTGACCGCCGTAATATTCCATAACAATAAACTTAGGGTCTTCAGCAGAACCGTTGGCCACCCCCAGAATCGCTCCCATTTTAGCTTTTTTAATTTCTGACAACCCCAGCACCTTAACTTTAAAACCAAACTTCTTGCCAAATTCAACCGCCTTATTGGCTAATAGTTGCGGGGTCATTTCCCCACCGGGAATATTACCCAAATCACGCGCTAAATTTATTTGCTCGCCAATTATTTGCCCGAGTCTAACTCCGGCAGATACGGGTTCAATTTTCTCTTTCTCGACCGCCAGCACCAATTCCTTCACAAAAAAACCATTATCGGGCTTTTGTTTATAATGTAAAAATTCGTAATCAGCCATCAGCGCGTTTTCCGCTATCAACTGTCCCAAACGCTCACTACTTAAGTCCAGCACAGCCAAGGCTTCCATCGGGACTGTTAATTGTTTAATTTTTTCAGCTTTAGCTACAGCCACCATATGCCGCGCCGCCAACACAGCCTTGCGTAAATTCCACTTTGACTTATTCCCTAGTCCTAACAGCATTAACTTGCCCTTACCGGCGCGCAGTAAAACTTTAACTTCTCCCTCTTTGCCGCTAAATTCGTGCTGCTTAAAAAGTCTGGCCACTTGTTTCTTCTCGCTTTGTTTAAGCCATTTCCAAAATAACTGGCTGATTGGTTTGTCTTTAGTAAAGTAAGTCAACACTAAACTTTCAGCCTTAACTTTTGCTTTAATATCTCTAACTATAAATTTCATATATACCCATTAACCTAATTAATAAAAAATGGCAGGCTATACATAATATAAATTAAATAACATTATTTAGCAATAAAATAGGTTGAGTCTTAAAACTCAACCTGGTTTAATTTTTCGATATCTCGGCGGCAATTTCCAGAGCATTATTCAATATATTTAAACCGCGGGACTTTTTGGCCATCAACTTCTACATCTTCCAAAAACATTTTTACTGGCCTTACCCAATAATTACCCTTATTAGCATACTTACCAGTGATATGCTTATAAACCACAAACTCCTCCATGGTTTCACTATGCCGCGCTAAACCAATAACTTCCATAATGTCGCCCTTGAAATGTTGATATTTACCTAATTTTATGTCCGTCATAAATGTAAAGTCAATAAACCGATTACCATTGCCACTAATTATAGTTGACAATACATGAAATCTCAATTAGAGTGACTAAAATCCAAATCAAAAAAATACAAACACTAAAAAGAGGAAAAACAAATGAAAACAATACTAGTAATTTATGAAGACAGTCTAACCAGTAAGGTAATTGAAAGAACCTTACAAAAAAACAATTATGAAATCGAGAAAGTGCAAATGTCTGACTTAAGTCTCGACCAACATTCTAATCCAGATCTCATAATAATCGAGTTACCAAAAATAATCGACATGGGGATAAAACTGGTAAAGATGATAAAAGAGACCAAATCTTCAATTAAAATACTAATAACTTCAGCTCACAACCAGTCTGACATAGACAAGGCAAAACAGGAACTAGGCCTAAATATAGAAATCATCCAGGCTCCTTGGTCAAAAAATGACTTTCTGTCGCTAGTCAAAAAAATGATTAAAAAAAAATAATAAGTAAATTAAAGATTTCTCAAAACCCCGCTTCTTTTACAAAGACGGGGTTAATTTTATATTTGGTGCCGGGGAGAGGACTCAAACCCAGAAGTAGCCCCGCTAAGCAGGACACTACTGGGCAAGCCTCCGCGTGATTACTTGACCCCGTACAAGTGGTGGGCGAGGTGGGACTCGAACCCACAATCCTTACGGAATACGGTCCTAAGCCGTACGCGTATACCAATTCCGCCACTCGCCCACCATCTATACGGGGCTGTTTATACCAACCCCGAACCATGTTGGGTTCGGGGTCCGGCACCCGATGTGGTACCGGGTTTCACCACTCCGGCAAAATTACTACGGGGTAAATATACCAACTTGCCCCGTACTTCCGCCTGGGGCGGATAGTGCGGGGTTCCCTGCCCCGCTGAGCGGTGCTCCACCCATATTAATAATAACCTATTTATCTCCTATTTAGTACCGCAAAAAATGCCAGTTGTCAATTTAGACCGACTTATAGTAAAATAAATGTATTCATAATTAAACGTAAACCTATGGGGGGTAGGAAAACGTCGCGAGTTATTGTTATCACGCTTTTTTGTAGTGTGATTTTTTTATTACCAAGCGTCAGCCAGTCCGCACCTGAGCATTTGGTTATTAGTGAAGTGCAAACTACCGGCGGTGAAGGCCATACCACTAATGATTTTGTAGAACTATTCAACCCGACTTCCACGCCGCTTAACTTAAAGGGTTATCGCTTGGTAAAACGTACAGCCGCGGGCGTAAGTGATACTACTCTTAAATCTTGGACCGACGATGTTATTGTTCCGGCTTACGGTTTTTATCTTTGGGCTAATTCTGATTATACTTCCATATCAACCGCGCCCGATGCCACTACCAGCGGTAGCTTAGCCGATAACAACGGCGTTGCCTTGCGCCAGGGCGCGGCAGACACCGGCACAATTATAGACAGTGTGGCTTGGGGAAACAGCACCAACACTTTTATTGAAGGCGTAGCGTGGACAACTAATCCCGGACCAAATCAATCATTAGAACGCCGGAAACCGCTGGCTGGCGCCAGACAAGATACTAATAATAATACCGCTGATTTTACTATCCAAACCAGTCCAACAGCGCAAAACAGCGCTACCGCGCCAGAAACTCCTATCCCAATCAACAACAACTCAACTGGTACCTACCCGATGTCGCCAACCAACAACCCCCAAAGCGGCGAAGTGGTTATTAATGAAATTGTTAGCGACCCGGGAAGCGGCGGTGAAGAGTGGCTGGAACTTTATAATCGCTCAACCCGTGTAATTGACTTGTCTAAGTTTACCCTTGAGGATGGCAGTCATACTATAAACCAGTTAAACGGCAACCTGGGCACAGATGGCAACAGCCGTTTTACTGTTCTAAAATCACCCAAGGGTAATTTAAACAACGACGGCGACATTGTAATTTTAAAATTCGCTGACACTATAATTGACCAGGTAACTTACGGCAATTGGGACGACGGCAATATGGCTAACAACGCGCCAGTGGCGCGCGCTCCTTGGGGTATTGGCCGCTTACCTGATGGCCAAGACAATAACAATGACCAAACAGATTGGATAATTACTAATCCGACCATAGGTGCAGCTAATCAGGCCAGCTCGCCAGCCTCAACAAATTCGGACAATAAGTCCGCTGGTTTAACTTTTTCTGAAATATATCCTAATCCGCCCTTAAGCGACGAGACCAATGAATTCATTGAATTGTTTAACAACAGCGACCAAATTATCAATCTAAATGGTTGGATTATTAAAGATAAAATAACCTCTTATCTAATTAACAATAACGACTGGCCATCAACCATCATTGAGTCCAAAAAGTTTTTTCTTTTACCACGGCCTAAAACCGGAATTGCCTTGGATAATGAGGGCACGGAACAGCTAACACTTGCTTCGCCCGACAATAAAATCATTTTAAAACTTAACTACACTGGTCCGGCTAAAGAGGGTACAAGCTACGCCAAAAACGAACAAGGTGGGTGGCAATGGACTACTCAGTCCACACCAGGACAACTCAACAAAATAATATTGATTGATGAACCGCCTCATTTAGGATTTTTTATACCTAAAAAAGGCGTGGCAGGTGAATTAATAATTCTAGACGCTTCCGACACGGTTGACCCGGAAGGAAGACCAGTCAGCATTCTTTGGAGTTTGGGCGATGGCGCTTTCAGCACCACCATCACCCCCAGCCATATCTATAATAAAGCCGGGCGCTATACTGTAAAATTAAAAGCCTCTGACCATGCTGGCAATGAGTCCAGCGACAGCCAAATCATAACTATTGAAAATTCCAACACCGTGAGCGGTAAGGTCGCCGGCGTGACAAGTGGACCAATTGAACTTACCGAAATTATGCCTAATCCTCAAGGCAGTGATAATAACGAATGGCTGGAGCTATACAATCCTAATCTAACCGCTACTAATACGGCGGGATGGAAATTAATTATCAATGGCCGCGGTTACAACTTGCCCGAGCACGACATAGCGGCTGAATCATACTATTTAATTACCAAAAAAGACGGTAAATTCACTTTAATTAATGGCAAAACTAAACTGATCTGGCAATCGCCCACCGGCCAAAATAACCAGGAAATCAATTATAATTCCGCCCCCGAAGGCCAAAGTTTGATTATGGAGGAATATGGCAATGTCTGGACAACCACACCTACGCCAGGCGGTGAAAATATCTTAACCCGGGCAAGTTCGACCAACTCTGATAGCTATCAAACCCTGCCGCTGGCTGAAATTAAATCTTTAGACAGCGGCAGTAAAGTCAGCACCGAAGGTGTAGTGGCTCTGGAACCAGATGTGCTCGCCAAAAATATTTTCTGGCTTGGCGGCGAGGCTGGCATACAAATTAACTTGAGCGGCGGCGGTTGGCCTAATCTTAAAGTCGGCGACCTGGTGAAAATTCAAGCTACATTGTCGCGAACGGCTACCTACGGCACTCGGTTGCTCTTACGCCAACCGGAACAGCTCAACATTATCGGCCAAGTCCAATTACCTGAACCAAGTCTGATTAATCTTAGTGACATCGGTGACGATAACGAAGGCCAACTTATAACCACCACCGGCAAGGTGAGTAAATCATTGGCTCGCAGTTTTACTCTTACAAATACTGACAGTAACCTGACAGTTAGTTTAAAAAACTCAACTTTAAAATGGCCTAAAGTAAAAAATAACGACGAGCTAAGCGTAACCGGATTTGTTGCTGTGACTAAAGACGGTATAAGGTTACTCGCCCGGTCGCCGCAGGACATAATAACCAAATTCAGCGCGCCCGCCGCCCCAGCCGTACTAGACTTGAGCCAACCGGCCAAATCAAACAACCTGCCGGGTTATATATTAGTGGGCGGGGTTATACTAGCCGGACTTGGTATTTACCTTTGGCAAAAATTCAACTGGCCGCACCTTGTTGATTTGATAAAAAACCGTTTTAAAAAATGAAATAGAAATAATTATTGTCTTTAATAAAAATTACAAAACTACTCTTTTGTGGAACAATTTTTAAAATAGCCTTGCAATAATTCATCTATTATGGTATACTTATAGAAAGTTAATTTATCCTACTTTTTTAATCATTAACTATAATTAATATATGAATCACGAAAATATAAAGGGTCCTGAGGATGAAATTCAAAAAACTCCTGAGGGTAATATTGAATTTCCTGAGGAAGTAAAGCAATGCATTGCGCAGGAGAAATCAAAATTAGTGGAAGAGATAAATAGGTGTGATAGTGTCAAAAAAGAGTATGACCGTTTTAAAACCGGAGGAAAGGGGTATCGCGAAGGTGGTCGGGTTAATGCTGGTCTTACTAGTTTTATGTTTGGGATACCGATTTTGTCTGCAGCATTAATGACAGGAGGTAAGAATCTTAGTATTGAAGCGGGTGTTGCCGCGGTTCTAACGCCCCACATCATTGAAGGAGTGAGAGAGCTTGCTCATTATGGAAAATATAAGTATGCAGAACATAAACGCAAAAAAACGGTAAAAACTCTTTTGGGAGGTACTAACGCCGAGTCTGTGGTAGCATAAGAGGGCAATTAAAATTAATAACAAGATACTATGGATATAGAAAAAAAACTTAAAGAAATCGGCGTTTCAGCCAACTGCATTGCCACATATGAATCAGTAATAGCGCTAAGTGGCGAAAAAGATGCTAAGTCGGCAGCGGCGATTGCATTTATGATTAGCGATCTAATAGATATCGCCACAGAACAAAAAGGGATAGAATTTGCAAAAAATTATATTGAATTACAAGCCAAAAGATTGGATGCTTTCTTTTTGGCTGACCCTAAGGCTCACAAAGAAGCACTTGAAGGCCTAGCTGATCTTTTGGGGGTTGAAAAATAAAAAAACAAATAACCTTATTGCTAAACTTAACACTCTTCTATTATTTATTAATTATTTAACCTCTTGATTTTATAATAACATCCCACACTGATAGTGTGGGATGTTATTGGTTTTAAACAATTAGTTTAAACTCTAAAAATAATTCATGGTGCAATTATTTGACGAAATCTGAACCTCTTTTGAATGAAACTGACGGCGCGCTTCACTCCCCTTTACCATCTCGACCGATAATACAAACCTGGCAGTAAGCCTAAAAAATACCAAGTTTATTGGCCCAATTTAATAAAACTAATTGGTAATTTATATAAAAAACGGCTAACCATACGCATGATTAGCCTTAAAAAATTAACTGCTTAATAAATCTGTTAAAAACCAAACCGCTAAATCAACTTCGGTGATTATGGCAGTCTTGGTAGCCTGCGCTAATTGTCTAATTTTTTGACCATCAGTTGTTTCGGAATTATTACTTGTCAGGCTAGGAATATTTACAATCAACGACAACTGCTGTTCTTTTATTAACTGTTCTATACTTAATACCTGCTTCTTATCGCTTAGCTTGCTCACTATAATAATATTATCTACTCCTTCTTTACCAAGATAAGTTCCCGTACCGACCGTGGCAAAAATCTGACGATTGTTTTTAAGTACCAGCGCATGAACCATCGGCCGCAGGGCTGTTTTAGCCTCGTCAGATACGCTAAACAATATATTACCCACTTTCCCAAGTTGGTTCTTTAGTTTTTCAACCGCTAAGGCCTTTCTTTTTTTGTCTGTTTCTTTTTCACTACTTGTCATTTTTTGTCCCTCGCATTTTTAAATTTATTATTTCAAGTTTCAATTGTTAAAGAAAATTTATTTAAAAAAATTCCCACCGTTTAAGGTGAGAATTAAAAACTACCAAATGAAAATCCACTACGGCCCGGCTTCGCCCAGGGCCTTTTAATACTTATTGCTCTAAAACAACCTAAATTCATACTGCTACTAATAGTAGCCATTATAAAAATTGTGTCAAGTTTATTATTTAAATAATTAAAAATAACAAAAATAACCCAAACATTACAATTATTTCAGCTATGGAAAAGTATTTTATGGGCCCTTTTAAATTAATCCTTTTATGTGGGTAAAAAGGAAAGTAATCGCTATTATCCAAAGCATCCAAAGCTAGGTGACTTAAATATCCCAAGGCAAACACCATTCCAAATTTATAATCAAACACGGCCACCATCGCTGAAACTACCAAACCAAAAATTACATTATGCAAAACATTTCTTTGGTCACCCCAAGGGTCATGTCTGTTCGTAATTGTCTTTATAAATTTTTTAAAACTAAACAATGCCCCGTTTTTAAAATAAGACACCAAATGGTCCAAATCAACCAACAAAGCGCCGGCTAAAGCAGCGGTGTAATTACCAGTAATTTCACCAATAATTAATCCACCTAAAAGGTGAGTTGGCAAGAGCATCATATATCTAAATATCTAGCCAAACACAAATACCTATTAATTATACTGTGGTGTCGCGCTCAGCGCGACTATGACCACGCTAAGCGTGGTGGGCTAGGTGGGACTCGAACCCACATCCCGCAAACGGGACAGCATTTTAAGTGCTGCGCGTATACCAGTTCCGCCACTAGCCCTTATGTAAAATATTCCTCCCCCGATGAGTCGGCTGCAAGCTATGACAATTGGGACAAAGAATGCGTAAATTATTCAAACGATTATCATGCCTGTCACCGTTAATATGGTCAAGCTCCAAAGGAAGATAACCATCAGTATTCCTTTTGGCCCAACCACACAACTCACAACATTGTTTCTTTATACTGGCCGCAAACAACCGACGTTTTAATTTGTAGCTTTGAAAATTACTATTTTTGATAAGTATTTCTTCAAGTGGTATTCGCGGCTTACCAATACCAGTCATGCCACGATTCCAACCTTTCCCTCTAAAATGTTTTGTTTTTAAATTATATTCGTGTATATATTGCTTGATTTGTTCATAATTACCACCTGCTGGACGCAACCCCAAATTAAGAAGTACTTGACGATAACTAAACGAATCTTTAACAGCTTTAGTTAATTGGTCCATTGTCCATTTTCTACGTCTAGCCATAAATACATTATGGCATAAGGTAAACGCAAAGGCAATACAATACTTATATGTGTACCAGCTTACTCCGCACTGCCCCTCCGTGAGACTAATGTGGGGTTTCACACCCTAATTCTTTATTTTTAAAAATCACTAGCCCTTAATTTAGGCAAAAATAGCATAGCATTTGGGTTTTTTTATGGCAAGAAACCACCATAACAATAAATAAAAACCCGGTCCTCCATTACCGGGTTAATAGTTTCATAAATTAAGAACAAACTATTTTACTGTATTTGTTTGCCAAATATTCTTTCATTTTTGCTGGTTCAGAACCAATCGCGCACAGTGGGCATTCATCTGGTTTGTACTTAGGTAGATCAGGTTTTAATAAACTTACAATTTTAAATCCGCCTATTGAATCTTTTCCGGAACGATTAATTATAGCCGCTATTCTTTGATAAAACTCGACTGGTTGTGGATTCCCCGCTTTAATTGCATTAATAGTTTTAAAACTACTACCGCCTGTAGTCACAACATCTTCAATCGGCTGTACAAAAGCATTGGGTGGTATTATGTGGCGTTTCCAAGTTTGTAAATCACCTTCTTTTTCAGTTATTCCGTGAAAACAATCAAAATAATCAGCCAAATGACTAACTAAAAAGGTAGCGCCAAACGATGGACCAACTATCCAATCTGCCGAATTGATTCCTCCTAAACGGAAAGCTATTTGGTATGTAATGATTTTTGCGGCGGCTGATTTTTGCAGAACAAACGTACAGTCATAATACTCACCACTGTGCAACCCGCTTGTCAAAAGCGCATGAGGTTCATTTTTATCTCCAGAATGAATCCAATGAACAAAATACGCCTGCAAAAAGTAGTCAATTTCAAGTCTAGTTAAAATACGACCGCCTATATCATTAACGGTTAACTTACGAACTTCTGAGAAAGAAAGCTTACAGATATCTTCTATCAGCATCCTACACCTCCTTGCTTCGTAGTTAATAACTTACCCCTTACTGAAACAATAACCTGATGCATCTCCTGTGCTTTTTGACCAGCAGCTGCGGCAAACTTTTTTGGATCATCTGAAGCAAATATAATCGCGCGGCTGTTATTAAAAATGACATTCCTAAATTCCGAATTACCTATTGATAAAAACGCTTGCGTAATTACATCTTCCATTAATTGGTCTTTTGTCTGCGCTCCCACTGCCGGCGATAAGATAATCATATTGTCCCCAGCGATCTCGCGCACAGCCTTGCCTTTTTCGGGCCGATTGGCGCCAACAACTAAACCACAATTATTATTCGCGTTCCAGTTGTGAGCAACATTATAAGCGACTCTTTCATAAAGGGGCCTGGCTGAACTACAAATTTCTCTATACCAATCCTCAAGTGTTATGGAGTCTGGTTTGTCCGCCGGATCAAATTTGAAAGTATATAAACCTTGAAACTCGTCCGCTTCGTCATTGGAAGTTAAACATACCACAATTATTCCCTTATCTTGCCTGTCCAGAAACGGTTGCAGAGAACCTATTCCCATATAAGGCGCTACGGTTACAAAATCAAAACCGCAGTAGTCAAATAAGGCCACTACATAACCGTCGTTGGTATTTCCTATGTCCCCCCTCTTTGCATCCGCTCCTACAACTATAGTAGGATCAATAGAGTTAATATAACCAGCGGTTTTCTTCATGACTTCAAATCCACCTTTAATTGATTCGTAAAAGGCAGAATTGAGTTTGTAAAAACCAGCCACATCGCAAGTACTTTCAATTATCATCTTATTGAAATGCAGTTGCGCAGCGGCATCTGTTGTGCGGGTCACGACTTTTCTAACCTTCTTGATATCACTGTCGAGTCCCACACAAGCAAACTTCCCAACCCTGAACTGACTAAGTGTCAATTCACGGAAATTGCGTCCATTTGTCATATTACTACCTCATATTGTTAAAGAATTGATTTATTTTTGCTGCTTGTTTGCCCATACCTTAAAACAAACGCCCACAAAAGTCAAATAAACTAGGCGCGTTAACCCTCTCACATCTTCTCTGTATCAACGTATTAACACATTAATACAAAGAATAAAAACTAAGAGATACAAAACTTTGGTGGGTGAACTAAATTAAATTGCCCAATAAATAACCGACCACATAGGCCACGCTGGCGGCTACAGCGCCAACACCCAACATCTCCACTCCGGCCAGCCACCACTTTATTCCAGTAATATGGGTGCGCAAACTACCAACCATAAACAAACAAATTGCGGTTGCCACGATGGCCCATTTAAACGCCTCGTTGCCGGCCAAACCAAATATGTACGGCACTAGCGGAACAGCTCCGGCAATAACAAAAGATGTAAAAGTGGCAACTGCGTTTTTTATAGGTTTATTATCTTCATCCCCGACGATTTTTAATTCACTTATCATCATTTCATCCACCCAAACTTTTTTATCGCGCGTTATAATATCAACGACTCTTTCCAAATCCGCTCCCATAAAACCCTTGGCCGCGTAAATTTCACGAATTTCCTGCTTTTCCTCTTTTGGCAATCTGTCTACCTCCCACTCTTCGCGTTTGCGCTCGGTTTGTTCGTACTGACGTTCGGAACGGCGAGCCAAAAAATTACCGGCCGCCATCGAAAACCCATCGGCCAGTAAATTAGCCGAACCCAATATTAAAACCACCACCGGCGATAGTGAGGCGCCAGCTACGCCAGCCACTACCGCAAACGTGGTGATAATGCCATCATTGGCGCCAAAAACAATATCACCGATATATTTACCGGCCATTAACTTATGAAAATCTTCCTGGCTTTTGCCTTGGTGGTGAATCTGCCTTATCTCTTCAATTTTATATTGCGGAATAATCGGAGTCCTTTTAAAACTAATCATATAACTGCAGTATACTATGGCTCAAAAATTTAAACAAAAAACCCCGTAACCTTAAGCGAGGCTCTAAATTCTAGCAAAGCCAACTGGAGCTTTAGCGTAAGTTGGAGCGGGTAACCCGCCCAAATTTCAAACCAGTAAAGTTTTTTCTAATCGCTTTTTAATAAAATTTCGCCCCCAGCCCGTTTTTAAAAATCTTTCCCTGTTTTGAGCATCTTCTTTAGCTAAACACGCCTCATAATAAATCAGCCTAAATGGTCGACTGTTTTGTGTAGAAAAAACTTTACCGGTCTGATGTTTTACAAACCTTTTTCTTAGGTTATTAGTAAAACCAGTATATAACTCACCATCTTGCAGACTTTTTAAAATATAAACGTAAAACATCTTGGTTTGAAACTTGGAGCGGGTAACGAGAGTCGAACTCGTATCTCGTCCTTGGCAAGGACGCATAATAGC
Organism: Patescibacteria group bacterium; assembly: GCA_041645215.1. Classification (GTDB taxonomy): domain Bacteria; phylum Patescibacteriota; class Patescibacteriia; order Veblenbacterales; family UBA10138; genus JACRFM01. The sequence continues at coordinate 16,728 of JBAZQK010000001.1, forward strand.
CGCTATACTATACCCGCGCAAATACTCAATCCCTATATCACTAAATCATTTTACCACTAGTTGTAAATTTTGTTCATCACGCTCTAGCTCTTTAAATATTTAAGTGTTCTGGTGATCTAGTATCCAAATGCTGTTTCAGTATAGCAAAAACCTTACTCTCGTCAACGCCGAGAATGGACAAGGTTTTTAGTTTAGCTGAATGCCCGGCCTTTATTTCAATTTGATTAACGGATAAACCTAATAGCTTAGCGACCGCATCACAAACTTCCGCGTTAGCCCGGCCATCAATTGGTGGCGCTGATACTTTGATATGCAAAACATTGCCAACTAAACCAACGATCTTGGGATGACGCGAATTGGCTGTAACTTTAACCATTAAAAGCATAAAAACAGCTAGAATTAAGAATCATGAATTATGAATCAAGAATAGTAAGTTGCTGTTTAGAAATTAAAAATTACACACTTATAACTATATTCCTCAACTCTTTGGGTACTCGCGTCAGGTTTTTTATTCCCTTCTCCCCAACTACCACCATATCCTCAATCCTCACCCCGCCCCAACCTTTTAAATAAACCCCGGGCTCAATTGTCATAACCATGCCGGGTTTTAATATATCTTTGCTCTTGGGTTTAAAATTCGGCCACTCGTGAATGGCAGTGCCAAGGCCATGTCCTAAACCATGGGTAAACGACTTTTTACCAAACTTTTTGTGTAAATAATTTCTAACTTTTCTATCCACCAGACTGGTTTGTTTTTGACCTTTAGCTAACATAACTAAACCTCTATTTTGTGCTTCCAAAACCGCCTTATAAACCTTAATTTGTTTTTTACTTGGCCTACCAAAAATATAAGTCCTTGTCATATCTGAACAATAACCATTTACCGTTGCCCCAAAATCAAACATCACCAAATCACCTTTTTTCAGTTTAGTTTTACCCGGCTGGTGATGAACATTGGCGGTATTTTTGCCAAAACTCACAATCGGCTCAAAAGCCAAAGCTTTAATGCCATAATGTTTCATTCGGCTCACAATAAACCCAGCCAAACTAATTTCAGTGACTCCAACTTTTAACCTCGTCACCGCCTCATTCAAAACCATTTCGCTAATCCTTTGGGCCTTAATAATACTATTAAGCTCTAATTTAGTCTTAATGGCTTTTATCTCTTGAATAACCGGTAGTTGATACTTATTCATATTCATTAAATAACTAACCATTGCTTTTCGGCTCCTTACTATCAAAAACAATCGGCTCTAAAAATTCAGAACGATATTTAGATGTCATACTAAATGTGCCATAGGGTGATTTTTTCACCTTATCCCAGCGCAAAGCTTGAGCTCTGGCAGAACCAATCAAATCTTTCTCTAATAAGGGCCTAGTGGCTAATTTCTGGCGAGCTTTAGACAAAGCTGACTCATTCTCAACAATCAACAAGCCATGAGTTTTTATGTCTAGTTCTGGCCTGACTTCAGCCATTAAATGTTCAAATCGGGGGCCGCTGCCAACATCGCCGGTAACTGAATCGCCTATAACTTCTAAACGATTATAAGAAACAGGAATATTGTCTTGTTCTAATTTTTCTATTAACCATTTCATTTTGTGTTCTTTGTCTCCCGGCACATCATCGTCAGTAGCACACTCAATAAACTTATCCGCCAAACCAGTGTACTTTAAAATTTCCAAAATAAACCCCCGCGGATTAGCCGTCATACCAACCATGGGCACACCCAAACGTTTATATTCTTCCGCCAGTTGAAAAACTGGGCCGATTTTAGCTTTATCATAACTCTCCGGGTCTTTTTTATAAATATCACGAGCTATCTGAGTTGCCATTTCGTCAAATCTTTTTAATTCAGTCGCGGCTATCTCATGGTACTCATCACCTGGCAGATTAATATTCTGACCTTCTGTTTCCAAAAAATCCTTTTCATAATAGTCAGCGTCCGCCCAGGTTGAATATTTGTCATCGTCAGGATTATCATTCAGCATCTTCATTCTATACATTTCTTTGAACATTGTGCCTAGTCTGAATCCAGCCAAATGTATATCATCAACCTTGCTGGAATCAATATTTGGCCACAATTTCCTTCTAACTTCAGGGTATAACAATTCTTCTAAGTTTAAAAAGGTCAGATCAATATCAAAAAAAGCCGTCAACGGCACAACCCCTTCGGCCGTACGAGCCAGACGAATTTCAGCGTTCTTCCCTTCAAGATTTTGCAGATGTGACTTAACTAACAGTGATTCTGATTTTTCTTTGTTAATTTCCATTTCCTCTTTCATATTGTTATTGTTTCCAAAATATATTATGGCTAATCATATAAAAAGTCAATATTGTTAGTTACCGACTACTTCTTTGTTAAAATTATCCTCTCCATACTCAACAAATCTTTTTAAAAAACCATAGTGGTCAACTACTGTCTGCTGGCGATGGTCATCACTCCCATAAACCACGTTCCAACGATTAAATTCCAAGACAAATGATAAAAATCTAGCTTTAATCAAATTATACAAAAAACTCAGTTCTTTTGAAGACAGGGGATTAAGCTTCAAATATGTTCCTACAAACAATTTACCTTGATAAGGATTCCAATTATAACAAAAGGTTGTTAAATGAAGACTAACTGCTAAATTCTGAATATATGGACTAAAAGCCATATCGGAAAAATCAATAATCGCCTGCAAGTTATCGGCACTAACCAGCCAGTTGTGAGGTACTATATCATTATGAATTAAACCTTTTGGCAAATTATCAAATTCATTTTTACATTTTTTAAATTCAGTAAATACATCAACCAGGACACCTCGGTCAAAACCTACCGGCAAATATTCCAAAGTGTTTTCCAGTATAAGAGTATTTTTTAAATCCCATTCATAATTTTGTCTGGTTCTACTGCCGTCTGAAAACTTTTTTAACAATAAATCCATCTTACCGGCCTGCTCGGCTACTGATACCACCAATCCATCAGATAAAATCTTTTGGTCCATATTCTCACCGGCAATATAACCCATAACTATTGAATATTTGTCTCCTATCACGGTCTCCAATTTACCCGCTTTATTTTGTAATATATGCGGTGTTTTTAAACTCATCTGAAAACAATAGTCCATCACCTCCAATTCAAACAAAATATTCTCCGGTCTAATACCTATTCCTTCAAAAATTTTAATGACAAATATGTTTACATCGGTTTCAATATAATAGTTCGAATTCTCATAGCCAGAAGTATAAAGAAAAAACTTCTTTATTTGGCCTAAGTCCAAATAATTATCAAGAATACTTTGCAAAAAACCTTGTTTATACTCTTGACGCATAATCTTTTCTAAAGCTTACTCAAAATAATTTTGTGTATTTTTCCGTTGGTCGCCAGCAAATCAATATTCGCCATTACCTTACCTTGTCTATCATAAATTGACCAAGGTTTATTCTTAAAATCCGTCACCTTACCGCCGGCTTCTTGCACCAACAAAATGCCGGCCGCCGCGTCCCAGGGTTTGGTGCCGGGAATAACAATGCTTTCGGTGCGGCCGGCCGCTACCCAAGCTAACTCAATGGCCGCGCTGCCCAATTGACGCATGTCTAAACTTTTTAATTTAAAATATTTATAAAGTTCCACTGCTCTTTTTATGTGTTTACTTTCAGAACCGTGGCAATAAGTTAAAAATGATTTTTTAATATCTTTAGTTTTTGACACTTTAAGTTTATGGCCATTCAAATAAGCGCCCTGGCCTTTTTCGGCCACATACATCTCTTTTAAATATGGCACATAAACCGCACCAACAAGCGGCTTGGCTTTATAGTATAAACCTATAGAAACAGAAAACAATGGATTGTGAACGCAAAAATTAGTGGTGCCGTCCAACGGGTCCACCACCCATAAATAATCCGATTCTTTATTTTCCCCCTCTTGAGATAAGAGGTGGTTAGGGGGCGTTATAATTTTTTTCCTATTCATAACTCCCTTAATCCCTCTTACCTTAAGAGGGATATCATGTGAAAACGTCCTCATTAACCCCGATTCCTCACTTAATATACTAAAATCTGGTGTATACTTTTTTAGTTCTGACAAAATTATTTTTTCCGAAGTTAAATCAGCTTTAGTCACAATTTCGTGCGACTGTTTTAGTTCCCAACTAATAATGCCTTTACTAAATTCTTTGACTAAATAATCTCCGGCTTTTTGAGCAGCCCGAGCAGCAATATTTTTGTAATTCATAGTTAAAACTCCATTTCTTCGCTTAAATTAGGCAATAAATATCTAATTCCCAAGGGCGTTAAAACTTTATCAGGAATAACTTTATAGGCGTGTCCCACCGCTTTTAGATTACCATCGTGCACTGGGAAACAACTTTGCGGTTTTACTTGCTGTACATAATCCAGAGCTTCCATAATGTCTAACCACGGCGCGGTGATGGGGAAAGCTAAAATTTCCACTGGTTTATTAGGCACGGTTAAGGCATCGCCTGGATAAAAGAACCGATTAGCAATAAAATAACCAGTATTATCAATAATAGGGATTATTGGATGAATTAAGTGATGTTTAATCCCCACACCCTCAACCAAAACCCCCTTCTCGGTTGCGCTTTGTCCGTTTTCAACTACAACATAAGGTACACGTTCTTTATCTAATAACAACCCAACACTATGATTGGTGATAATCTTAGCTTGCGGGTTATTTTGCAACACGGCTTTCAGCGACGGAATATGTAAATGGTCGCCATGCTCGTGGGTAATTAAAATAATATCAATACCTGTTACCAAGTTCTGTTCAGTTGTATAATCGCCCGGGTCAGTTAAAATTTTTAAGCCGTTTTCTTCTATTAACAGGCAACAATGGCCAAATTTAGTGATTTTCATAAGTTATTTATTTAATAACCCGCTTTAAAAAGTCTTCAATGTCCAACATTAGATCTTTTAACAACACGTGCATATCATTGGTGAAAATATCAGGAAATTGATTCATTTCTTTAATTAATTCAGGTAATGTGTAAAACAACACTCCTTTGGCTTCGCGATCCACGGGTTTAATACTGCCATCATAAATACCAAAATAGGCATGAACTTTATTGGCAATAATTATTTTCTCATCGTTTATTACCTTCTCTAGTTCATATATCTTGCTACGTGAATGTTTTACTACGGAAATAGTGGTTAAATAGTCGCCCAATAATACTAAGGTTTTTTCAAAGTCATTACTACCTTTCAATACTATTGAGGGGGTTTGTAACTCCTGTATGGTTTCCACCATCACCGCATAATCTGGGGAGTCGCCATAAGCCACATGCCCGCCTACAGATTTGTCCAACATACCGGGGTTGTGTTTTTTATCATATGATCTTTTTTGCACCAATAACTCACCATTACTATTAAAAATAAATACATTAACAACTTCGCAAGCTTTTGATGGTTTACCGGTTTCCTTAAAAACCTTAACTTGGTCTGAATAAAACTCATCGCGCGCCATGGGTATGGAGCGCTCGACATCATTTAATAAAAATGTGCTTAATATTTCGCTCATATTATTTACCTCTAAACTTCTTAAGTATAGCTAAATTTCTGGGGTCGTCGCCAGTTTCATCTTTTGGCGTTTCAATAACAAAGTTGGCATTTTTTAATCTTTTGTCCTGTACCAAGGTTTTAAAACCAGCCAAGCCGATTTTACCATTGCCTAAATGTTCGTGCCTGTCTTTGTGTTCGCCCAAACCGAATCTGGAATCGTTGCAATGAATTAATTTTAACCTGTCTAAACCAATAATATCATCAAACTCCTCTAAAGTCTTGCTAACCGCGTCTTTGGTTTGTAAATCGTAGCCCGAGGCAAAAACGTGGCACGTATCAAAACACACACCAATGGTATTTTTTAATTTTTTATTACCCTGTTCCACTTGTTTAATAATTTTGGCCACTTCTTCAAATTTATCACCTATTACCATGCCGGCCCCGGCTGAAAGCTCAATTAAAAACTGGGTTAATCCAGTATAACCACTAAGCATTCGCTTTAACCCCTCCACCACATAAACCATACCCTGTGCCTCGCCCACCTCTCGCGAGCTTCCCAAATGAGCCATCACATATTCACAGCCTAAAACCGAACCCCGTTCCAACTCTTGTCGAATCACACTGGCTGAACTGTGGCGAATATTGTTTTTAGCAGACGCAAAGTTTATATAATAGGGCGCGTGAATATAAGTTTCAACCTGTTTACATTTTTTACAATTATTTTTAAATGCCTTAACCAAACCGGGTGTTAATTCCGGAGCTGGCCCGCCTTGGGGTGAACGCGAAAAAAACTGAAATACCTCGCAGCCTACGGCTTGGGCGCGTTCGGGCGCCTTTTCCACCCCGCCGGCTGCTGATACATGAGAACCGAATAACATATAAACAGAATTACGAATTAAGAATTAGGAACCAAGAATAAAATCACAAAGCTCTGACTCTAACCAATAAATTAATTTCTTAAAACACAGACAACTGGCTGACTTTGACAACCAAACCCTAGTGGTATAAATTGCCCTATAGTCAATGTAACAAAAAAACCAACAATAACAAAGTCGAGGCTAAAATGGCACAAGTTAAAAAGGTTACAAAAATTAAAAAAACCGCTATCAGTCTAGAAGATTTTAACAATCTAACCACTGGCGACATTATAATTGATGGTTGTAATCTGGAATGGCTAGTTGTACCCAAAGCCGCCTTAATTACAATAGACGCCTACCAATGCTTAAAACCATCATGCCATCCCGACACAATGATTGTTATTTGGCATAAAGGCAAGTTAGTAGATGAGAACCATAAAATAATCACCGAGCTTAATACCGGCGAAGAACAAATAAAACTAGCGGCTTAATATTTATGAGCAAACAAAAAACCCATTGGACTATTGCTACACCAATGGGTTTTTATATTAATTACTTAACCAGTTTCTGCTTTAACCACTCAATCACCCGCTGGTTTAACAAACGACTTTTTAAATAAGCGCGATAATCATCACCCTGAAGATACCCCAAGGTCCGGGAATCATTAGTGTACTGCGCCAGCAGCGGCGCCAGTTCGGCCTCAATTGTGCTGTCTTCAATGGCAAAATTTTGCGCCCGCGCCAAAGCCCGCGTTAGCAAGGCCAGCTTAACTCTTTTTTCAGCTGGTGATTTAAATTCCTGTCTTAAGGCGGACTCGTCTTTTTTAAGATGAGACAAATAATCCGGCCATGACAAACCTCTCTGCTCCACTGAATGCGACAGCTCGTGAACCATTGAGTCCAATTCCTGCTCAACCAGCATTTCCGGCAATTCGGTAAAATTAGCCGCCTTAAGCATTTCTTCCAGCATTTCACGCTCGACTCTTTCTTCCTCGCGAAACGTATGATCATCTAACATATTCTTTTTCAACTGTTCATTCAAATCGGCCACTGATTTAAAACTGCCCAATGAGGCGGCAAAAGCATCGGTTAACTCCGGTAATTGACGCTCAAACAACTGGTTAAGCTTTAATTTAACCTGCGCCTCTTGGCCCGCCAGCGGGGGACGGTAATTATCAGGAAATTTCATGCTAAAAGTTTTTTCCTGGCCCGGTTCAACCCCCACCACCGCTTCCTCAAAACCAAAAATAAGCTGACCTTTGCCTAGTATGGCTTTATAATGCGATTGTTTGCCATCTTCAATTACCACCTTAGCAAACGAAATTTCAAAGTCAATATCTACCAAGTCGCCCAACTTGGCCGCTCTAGTTACGGCCGCCTCACTGGCTCGCCCCTCTCTTATATCAGTAAGCAGCTTGGCAATCTCAACCTCGCTAACGCTCACTGGCTTGCGCACAATCTTTATTTTGTCCCATTTTCCCAAATCAACCTCCGGCAAAACCACCACTGTCAAAGAAAAACTCAAAGGCGAAGCTAAAATTAAATTTACCTCCGGCTGGCCAATAGTTTCCAAATTATTTTCCGTTGCTAATTTCGGATAAAGTTCACGCACCGCCTCCAGCATGGTCTCTTGGTTTATGGTGTCATCACCCAAACGACTCTTTAACATTTGCAGTGGAACCTTACCGGGACGAAACCCTTTAACCACCTGTTCGCTGTTTAAATGCTTGAGGGCGCGGTCGACATATTTAACAGTTTCTTCCGGTGTAAGCGCAAAGATAATTTTAATCTTGCTGCCTTTAATTTTTTCAATTACTTGCTCCATGATAAAAAATCAAAGTTTAAATACCTGCCCGACGCTAGCCTTACTCAATTAACCAATAGTTGTTTAATTACCTTATATATATTCACCGCTAGATTATGTTTAAGACTTTGGCTTTGGCAGGCGGGTCAAAAATCAAAATTGTTGATTAAAATACAAAATATTTTTTTAATTTTACATTGCCTGCCCGCCATCAGCTTCTTGCAATCAACGAGTTTAATAAAATATATTGTGCTAATAAATTGTAGCGTAGTTTATAAGGTACAGGCTTAGGCCGGCGGGCCTGCCCACCGCTCGCCTTACCTAGTTAACCGATTATTATAAAATTACAGTACTATTACCCGCCTGCCTAAGCCTATACCCAATAAACCCGCGCTACCAGAACCATAACTCATACTTTATTTCAGATTTGTTGATTGCAGGAGGTCACTGGCGGGCAGGTTTACAGTTAGAGCTTATCTAGAATATCAGCTTTAGCTGGCGGTCATTTTCCATTTTTCGTACCCGAGGTCATCCCTACGAGAGATATCCCGCAGGGACACAGATCTCCGCCGGCACGCCCCGCCAAAGGCGAGGCTCCGCCGAATGGCGGGCCGAGGGAGGCGGATGGACCTTGGGTGCACGCCTTGGGCGGAGATTTTTTAATTTTAAATTAGAAATGCCGCGACATTCAATATTTTAATCACCCCCGCAAATTCGCTCAGCTTGCGCCGGGCGAGACGTAGCGCTAATCACGGTCATTATACCAAAAGAGCCACGAGCAAAAGCGCAACCACATTCAAAATCTTGATCATGGGGTTAATGGCTGGGCCAGCCGTATCTTTATAAGGGTCGCCCACGGTGTCGCCGGTAATCGCGGCCTGATGAGCCAAACTGCCCTTACCGCCAAAATTTCCGGCTTCAATGTATTTTTTGGCGTTATCCCAGGCCGCGCCGCCAGTCGTCATTGATACCGCCACAAATAAACCGGTTACAATACTGCCGACCAATACGCCGCCTAAAGCTTGCGGACCTAAAATAAATCCTACCACAATCGGCACCACGACTGGCAATAAAGCCGGCGCGATCATTTCGCGCAACGCACTCTTAGTCACAATATCAACCGCCTGGCCGTACTCGGGTTTAGCCGTGCCGTCCATAATTCCCGGAATTTCCCGAAACTGACGGCGCACTTCCTCCACCACTTGGCCAGCGGCCTTACCAACCGCCTCCATCGACCAAGCGCCAAATAAATATGGCAACAAACCGCCAATAAAAAGACCAACCAATACTTTGGGGTCATCAAGTAAAAAATTAATAGTTACGCCGTAATTGCTAAATTCTTGCACATAAGCCGAAAACAAAACTAGCGCGGCCAAGGCGGCCGACCCAATGGCGTAACCTTTAGTAACAGCCTTAGTGGTATTGCCAACGGCATCCAACGGATCAGTGACAGCGCGAACCTCGTCCGGTAACTTTGCCATTTCCGCAATACCGCCGGCATTGTCCGTAATTGGCCCATAGGCGTCAATCGCCACAATAATACCGGTTAAAGACAACATACTCATGGCGGCAATCGCCACGCCATAAATTCCCGCCAAAGAAAAAGCTGATAAAATCGCCGCCCCAATCACCACTACCGGCCAAGCGGTTGATTTCATTGACACTGCCAAGCCGCGAATTATATTAGTGCCGTGGCCGGTGGTGGAAGCCTGCGCAATTGATTGAACCGGTTGGTGTTCGGTTGAAGTGTAATATTCGGTAATAACAACCAACAAACCAGTCACCGCTAAACCAATCAACGAACTTAAAAAAATATTAATCTCGCCATAAAGGCCGTTGCCGGTCATTAATTTTGGTGTCACAAAATAAAACGCTGCCGCCGCCAGGACACCGGCCGTTATTAACCCTTTATACATGGCGCCCATAATTTTCTGTTTATCAGTTAACTTAATTACTAAACTGCCAACCAGTGAAGACAGCACTGAAATTCCACCCAGTACCAACGGATAAATAATGGCGTTGTCAAAATTTTTAAAAACTAACGAACCCAGCAACATCGCCGCCACCGCCGTAACCGCGTACGACTCATACAAGTCTGCCGCCATGCCGGCGCAATCGCCCACATTATCTCCTACCAAATCAGCAATTACCGCCGGATTGCGCGGATCGTCTTCGGGAATGTTGCTCTCTACCTTACCCACCAAATCAGCGCCGACATCAGCCGCTTTGGTATAAATGCCGCCACCCAAGCGGGCAAATACCGAAATCAAGCTACCACCAAAACCCAAACCGATTAGGGCTGGCAAATTTCCCCCCGACAACCAATAAAATCCCGCCACCCCCAACAAAGCCAATCCCACTACTAATAATCCGGTTACGGTTCCACCCTTAACCGCCACGCTAAAAGCTTGAGCCATACCGCTTTTAGCCGCCTCGGCCGTACGCACATTGGCCCGCACCGAAATATTCATACCAATAAATCCGGCTAAAGCCGAAAACAAAGCTCCCACCAAAAACGCTACCGCCGTTGACCAATTCCAAAACAACCATAATAGAACAAATACTACGGCAGCGATCCAAACCACTGTCTTATATTGACGAATCAGGTAGGCTTTGGCGCCGGCTTGAATAGCGGCTGCTATATCTTTCATGCGGTCCGAACCAGTGGGCAATTTTAAAATGGCGCGGGCCAAAAACAAGCCATAAACTATTACCACCACCGCGGAAATTATGGCAAAAGTAACGTAATTAAACATAGTTTTTGCAATTAATTATATTGCTTAAATTAATCTTTTTGATTATCTTCGGCCGCGACCTCATTGGCTGGGGACGCTCCTTCCGGCATCGCGGCTAATTTTTCCGCCGGCTCGCTCGTAGCCATCTCGACCGGGTCTACTGTTGCGGACGAATCAGGCGCGCTACCGGCCGCCGGCTCAATATCAACTGGCCCCGAAACCGCGCCGCTTATATCTATTCTCCAACCAGTTAACTTAACAGCTAGACGAACATTTTGACCACTCCGACCAATCGCTAAAGATAGTTGATCTTCGGCCACCTCAACTTGAGCCGAGTGTTGATTTTCGTTCAAAGTTACGGTTTGAACTTTAGCGGGCGACAAGGCGGCCGCGATAAATTTATGAATATCTTCCGACCATTCAATTATATCAATCTTCTCGCCGCCGAGTTGGGTAATTATGGTTTGAACGCGCATACCGCGCTGACCAACACAAGATCCGATCGGATCAACATTAGACTCGGTGGTGTAAACCGCAATTTTGGTGCGACTGCCCGCTTCACGAGCAATCGCCTTTATGATTACTGCCGCCGAAGCTATTTCGGGAACTTCTTGCTCAAATAACTGACGAACCACTTCGGGATGAGTCCGCGACACAATCACTTCTGGTCCGCGCGCCGTCGCGTTCACCGCCACTAAATAAAATTTAAAACGAACGGCGGGCGCGTAATGCTCGCGCGGAATCTGTTCGCTATAAGGCATAACCGCGATCGTGTGCCCCAAATCAACAAAAACGGTTCTGCCTTCCACACGCTGAACCGTACCAATTACCACCTGCCCCTCTTTGTCTTTATATTCGGAAAACACCACTTCGCGCTCCGCCTCTCTTAAGCGCTGAATTATAACTTGCTTGGCGGTTTGGGCCGCCATGCGGCCGTATTCCGCCGGCACTATTAATTCAGTTTTAATTTCGTCGCCGACTTGAACATCGCCCTTAATTGATTTAGCGTCACTCCACAATAGCTCTTTTTTTTCATTGATAGTTTCTTCATCTTCGGCCGGACCTTCCACCACCGTCTTGATATCAAATACGCGGGCGCCGCCGGTAACCGGATCAAACTCAACTTTTATATTTTCATTCTTTTGGCCAAAATCCTTGCGGTAAGCCGCGGCCAGCGCCTGTTCAATAGTTTCCACCACCGCCGCCACGGAAATATTTTTCTCTTCGCAGATTTGCTGAATAGCCGTTAAAATTGGAGAATTCTGCTGCATATATCTAAAGCTTATAATAAATCGTATGAAACCGTCCCCCGCTGTACAGCGGGGGGTATTTATAACAAGGCGTTTCATCCGCCGTAGCCCCAGCGGCGGGACAAAGGAAGATAAAAATAACTAGGTTACCTTAATCAAGTAATCTAGTCATAATTTAATTCTACTCTAACAAAGCTTGGCTGTCAATTATATTCGTGGACTTGAACATTATGCCGTAGCTTGCACAACCGGCTTCTAAATCATAACTAGGTGAACTTATCGTCTAAATAAAGGCTTTGATAATGTTTAAGGTCAACTATAACCCGCTCCGTATTAACCACAATAGCTATTACCTCTAAGCGCACTGGACCGTCAAATTGGGGATGAGAGACCATAAATGATTGGGCGGCTAAGCGCAATTTCTTAAGTTTAGCGCGGTTGACAGCGTTTTCAGGATAGCCAAATTTTATCTGCTGTCGAGTTTTTACTTCAACCACCACTAGACTGCCATTATTGCTGGCCACAATGTCTATTTCGCCATAGCGACCGGCATGCCAATTTTTAAATAATATCCGGTAACCCAAGCCGGTTAAATAATTCACCGCCGCCGCTTCACCGGCGCCGCCTAATTGCTGGCGTTCATGCATAAACTAACGACTAACGGGCCAGTAACGTGATTGCCGGGCGCGTTCCAATTGTTGTCGTCTCTGCTTAGGAACTACTTTTAACAACCAATAAATAAGTCGCACTAACCAAATAATGCCAATCAATAACCATAACAAAAACCAAAATCGACTGCCTAAAACCGGTGTCTGGGTCTGGCTAAAGATAAACGACACTCCAAACATAAACGCTAAGGTCGCGCCCCAGGCGCCGAATCGTCCCACAATAGTTCGCCCCAAACTGTCTTTGACCCACATACGCTTAATAATCAGCGCCCCTATCCCCCCAACAATCCCTCCTATTATTACCACCTGTACTAACAGCAAAAACTTGCCGGCTAAGGGGCCGGGGTAAGAGGCAAACCAATAACGTATATCTATAAACTGATTATAAAACTCCAGCCACATAACATTTATTGTTTAACAAAGACAATTCCATAATGATAAGGACCGGCGGCAAACTCTTGATCAATAACGAAACCGTATTTGTTTACAATCTGTTTAATTACTTCGGGGGCCAGCCGGTTGCCTAACGGCGGACCAAAAGGGGTTGGCTCAATTTTCCAATCAACCACCAACAATTTTCCCCCGACCCGTAATAAACGTCGGGCTTCTTGCGCTAAGGCGTCATTCTGTCTTGACTGAAACATTATATTAATAAGCAAGGCGTGATCAAGGCTGTCAGGCAATATCTTGGCCGCCCCGACGGTTTCCAAGTCAGACCAAACCGTTTCAATATTAGACAAGTTTTCCAGTTTAGCTTTACTCACAACTCCTTCCAGGGCTGATTTCAAAATATCAATGGCGTAGATCTTGCCAGTGGCGCCAACTAAGCGCGCGGCCGGTAAAGTAAAATAACCCGCGCCGCCACAGCCCAAGTCGCCGACCTGTTGACCCAACTGTACGCCAAGTTTAACTTTTAACAAATCTTCCGGATCAAGTAATTTGGCAGTAATAATTTCCGTGCGCATATTTTTCTACCTGATTATTTACTAATTTATCCTTAAAGTCTGTTGCCATGAACTCTTAGTAAGGTAATCTACTATTCACACTATACCAAATACCGGGCAACTGGTCGATAACTGCGGCGATGAATGTTGGTAACACCCAATTTAGCCAAAGCGATTTGATGTTGCTTAGTGCCATAGCCCTTATGCTGACTAAACCCATAGCCCGAACAGTATTTATCAAATTTCACCATTAAACGGTCGCGATAGATTTTGGCCATAATTGAAGCCAAGGCAATAACAACTATTTTGGCATCACCGTGAATAACCGATTTAATTGGTGATTGGTTTATTGTTGGCGGCAACTTGGCAACGTAATCCGCCAAAATATAATTAGGTTTTAATGGTAATTTATTTACAGCTCTTTTGACCGCCAATCGATTGGCTGGCCCCACTCCTAGTTGATCAATTTCTTTGTTGCTGACCACTCCCACCGCCCAAGTGATTTTATCTTTAAGCTGATTAAAAATTTCCTGACGACGCCGCGGGCTTAATTTTTTTGAATCATTGATTAATTCCAACCACGGCGCCACAGCAATCTTGGTTGATTTAGGTAAAATAACCGCCGCCGCCACCATCGGCCCGGCCCAGGCCCCGCGACCAACCTCGTCCACCCCGGCAATTAATTTATATCCTTGGCGCCATAATTGTTTTTCCAAATATGACAATCTCATAGATTATCCCGGTGACTAATTTGCTAAAAAATTTACAACTGAATATTGCATAGTTATTTTGAATTATCATCAGCTTTTTGTCCGATATATCGTCTAAGTTCTTTTAATGATTGCCTAATTTGATCAATTCTTTGCGGTTCTAATATCATACTAAATTCAACCTCAAGTTTTTTTTGCTTATTTATTTTAAACTTTATAAGTTGATCAACCCCGTTTTTATCTATTTCAGCAATAATTCCGTGAGCCATTGCATGTCTTAACTGTACTAATTCTTGAGGAAGGCTAATATCGGGGAAATATTCATTAAATTTTTTTGTAATTTCTCCGAAGCTTGAATTGGAAAAAGATTTTGGATAGTCATTATAAATTTTCTTTTTTGTGTACGGAGGTTTTGGTAATTTATTGATTTCTCTATCTTTTTTCGCGATAGCGCAGCGCATTAAAAATTCAATAGCCATAATGTCTCGCCAAATTTCTCCCAAACATTCAAAAAATTTTTTGACTTCGTCTTGGTTCATATCCTATTTCCAAAAATTTAATTTCTCGCCTTTTACCGTTTTATAATTTACAACTGAATATTGCATAGTTATTCAAGCGAGAAAACTAATATTACTATTTTTATTAAGATTCAAAGATATCTGTCTAATATTTTCATATAAAAACTCAATGTCCTTGATTAATTCATTGATTTTTTCTTGACTGATAATAGAAATAGTTTCTACGCTGTTTTCTTTTATTAAATTTAAATAGCCGTCAAGACTAATGCCTTCAGGAAGAGTTATTGTCTTTCCTTTGCCATCTATTGTCTGAAATAATTCCAGCTTATCGTAAGGAGATCCTTGAGGATATCGCTCAAATTGATTTTCAATATCACATTTTTTATTATCGAGTAAAAACAAGTTCCCAAAAGCGTATTTTTCTATAGTATTTTTTATTGTTTTATTTTCAACACCCGCTTTCTCTAAAAGATCAAGCAAATTATGATTTTTGGGAAATTTAGAGTTTGTTATTCCAATAATAGCCTTGAGATAAATTTCAATTCCATGCTTAAAATTAAAAAGGATCGGGAACATTAAATAAACAGGTTCTTGTGAATAATTTCCATATATCTCTTTGAGGCAATATTCGAGGGGTGAGCCTTCAGCTATGGCAAATTTATTTAATCTTTTACTTAAGATGCGAGCACTTATTAAGGCACACTGAAGATAAGATTGGGCGATTATCAACCAATCATACTCTCTTTTATGGTCAAATTTTATTTGTCTGGACATTTAAAAACTTATTTCCAAGAACTTAATTTTTATCTTGTTATTTTATAATTTACAACTGAATATTGCATAGTCCAAAAAATTACAAACCATAATCGGTATTATTCATCCTATTTCTCCTATTTTCATTAATTCGATTTTGTTCCATTTGGTGATAAAAATGAGCCGATTTGTTAATAAGAGCTATGTCTTTTTCTATTTCCTGCAAAAGATTTTTGAGGTTCAAAATAGAAACTATCTCTATAAAGCATTCTCCATTCGGTAAACTAAAAGTATTATCCAGTGCATTTATTCTAATAAGTGCTCCATCACAATTTTGCTGATTTTTACTATCATCTAAATAAAACACTGTGCCGTCAAAAACTACCAGCAAATAGTACACTCCCACTTGTTGATTATTTTTTCTGAAGGCTCTAAAAAATTGTAGATTTTGATTTACTGCTTTATACAAAAAATCTCCACTGTCTTTAGATTTAAAAAATTCTCTGTACTTTGCATAAAAATGTGTTTGTTTATTTCTTTCCATTTCTGAAATATCTGCAAAAGGGATATTATTAGTAATGAGAGTACTTTCAATATCCTCCATCTTGCCTTTCTGGTGTATTCTTGTTGCTTCTGGAATCGACTTACATTCAACAAATAATATTGCATCATAGTTATGATTATCTTGATGTTTTCGCGCAATAATATCTTTTTCGCGTGGCTTTTGAGTGTTCGGGTCGGTATAAAAAACTTCAGATGATACTTTCCACCCGTCGTCTTTTAAAATCTTTTCCACTTGTTCTTCTAATGTATTTCCATTCATATTTTTATTTCCAAAAACTTAATTTTTCTTTTTTCGTCCTTTTAATAAATCCAACCTCTTGGCGTTTTTGCCGGTAATTACTTTTTGCCATCCGTGGCTTGCATTTTCAGTTGTCCGATTTTTTCGGACACCTCGCTACCCTCCGCTTTTAGCTTGGTTTTTAGATCATTCCAATATTTTCTTGGTCTATCGGTTTGCGCCAATATTTCCACCACATCCATAACGGCAAAATGCCATAATTCTTTTTTCTCGTCCCAAAATCGGCGGATTTGTTTGCCCTCAAAAATTGCTATTGCTTTATTTTTTGAATGTTTTTTCATATTTTTAAATTCTATTTCCAAAAACTTAATTTTTCCGATTTTGCCCATTCAATAAACTTTTCCGCCACGCCGCCCGGTCCAAGTTTTTAAACTTTGGTATATAGACTAAATCAGTACCAATATTAATATTGATATTCATATTTTTACGAACCAATCATGTAATCAATTTTACACTTATAAACCCAAATAAACAATGCCCAAGAACTACGTCTCGGGCATTTTAGCTACAATATTTTAACTAATTTCATTAAGCCTTACTGGGATCAATTTCACTTGGATCCCAAAGCACCCTGCCTTCCATCCCTCCAGCCGCAACCACTACTAGGCCGGTAACCTGCCCCGAAACTATACTTGAAGACAGAATCATAATTTGGTTAGCTATGTCTCGGGCTTCAGCTATTTTTCGCAGCGGCCTGGTTAATAAAGCCCTAGTAACCGCTTGGTGATTAGACTTAAATTTTTCAGTCATCGGCGACCAGGTCCAGCCTGGCGCTACGGCATTAACTCTTCCTTGCGGAGCCAAACGAGTAATCTCATTTTTTAAAGTCAGAGTTAAACCAATTAGCGCGGCTTTAGCCGCCGCATATTCGCTGTGTCCGGCTTCTCCAAAAACACCGGCTGTAGAACTTACAAAAACCAACGACGGGCTGTCAGTTTTATTTTTGGCTATAGACTTAAAAAATTCCCTGGCGGTTAACCAGGCGCCGGTTAAATTCGTACTGATTACTTTGTCCCAGCGCAAGGTATCCATATTTTGAATAGCCATATCCTCTTCTGGAAAAATACCAGCGTTAGCCACCACAATGTCAATTTGGCCGAATTTTTTAACAGCCTCGTTAAACAAAGTAACCACCTGCTCCTCTTTGGTCATATCAGCTGCCACTACCAAAGTTTCAGTGCCGAGTGGTAATTGCTTTAACAATTTTTCAATATCCGCCTTATTTTTGCCATAATGCAGAACCAGTTTAGCTCCCTCCTGGGCAAACACCCGAGCTGTAGCGGCGCCAATGCCACCAGAAGCCCCGGTAATTAATACGATTTTGTTTTTTAATCCTAAGTCCATAATATTTTTCCTTTGATTTATTGTTAGGTTTGTTTTCTAATTTAATATTTACCCCTAGCTTCAATCGCCTGAGCAATTCTTTCCAAGGCTACCACATAAGCGGCGGTGCGCAAATCAATTTTCAACTGCTGCGCCCGCTCCCAAACATGTTTAAAAGCCTGAACCATAATCGGCTTTAATTTTGCCAATACCTCGCCCTCATCCCAATAATACTGTTGTAAATTTTGCACCAATTCAAAATAAGACACCGTTACCCCGCCGGCGTTAGCTAAAACATCAGGCACTACCACTACGCCTTTTTTAGCCAGTTTCACATCAGCCTCCGGGGTAGTGGGGCCATTGGCCATTTCAAACACTATCCGGGCTTTTATTTTGCCGGCATTATCTTTGGTAATCTGATTTTCCAAAGCCGCCGGTATTAAAATATCAACTGGTAACAGCAATAACTTACGATTGTCAATTTTAGTCGCTTCTTTATAACCCGCCAACGAGCCATGCGCTTTTTTATATTTTTCCACTTCGGCTACGTTTAAACCCTTGGAATTATAAATGGCAGTGGTTGAATCAGACATAGCCACTATTTTTACGCCAGCTTGCCACAACAAAACTGCCGTCATGCCGCCGACATTACCCATACCTTGGACCGCCGCCGTGAGCTTTTTAGGATTAAGCTTAAGTTTGCTTAATAATTCAGTTAAAACATAAAAGCCGCCTTGGGCTGTAGCCGGCACGCGCCCCTGCGAACCACCTAAACTTAACGGCTTGCCTGTAACCACGCCGGGCACTTGGCGCCCAACTACGCGCGAGTACTCGTCCATTATCCACCCCATTATCTCTGGTGTGGTATTTACATCCGGCGCCAGTATGTCTTTATCTGGACCAATAAATAGTGACAACTGCCGAGCAAAAGCGCGGGTCAACCTTTCTAGTTCACTCGTGGATAATTTTTTAGGGTCAACCGTAACACCGCCCTTAGCCCCACCCAAAGGGATACCCACGACCGCGCATTTTATTACCATCCAAAATCCTAAGGCTTTAACTTCGTCCAAATTGGTTTTGGGGTGATAACGTATTCCCCCCTTGTAAGGACCGCGCGCCGAGGAATATTGCACGCGGTAGCCTTCAAAAACTTTAACCTCACCATTATCCATCACCACCGGCAAAGCCAACTGCAAAATCCTTTCTGGTTTTTTTAGTTGCTCAATAACCGACCCGGACAAATTCATCTGGTCAGTAGCCCGCTTAAGTTGACTAAGCGCATTGTTAAATACTGACATAATAGTAAGATTAAAATTAAAAAATCAAAATGTAAAATGATAAATTAAAAGTCAAAAATTTTTAACATTTTAACATTTTAACTTTGTTATTTTGATTTTTGATATTTGCATTTTGAATTATTTCCCGCCCGCACGCTCCGCCGAAGGCGGAAGAATTTAGAAATTTTTTAACTGGCTTTAACTGTTGGCAATTTAGCTACCCCCCAATCAATGTTTACACCGCGAAACCCTTTGGTTTTTTGTAAATACTCATAAGCCTTAAGCGCGGCCGTGGCTCCCCAGCCGGCTGAAATTATTATTTGTTTGTAAGAAATGGTAGTGATGTCGCCGGCCGCAAAAACCCCGGCTTGGGAAGTTTCCGCGTCCGGCGATATTTTAATTTGCTGGCGACTATCAAGTTCAACCAACCCGTCTATTAATTTGGAATTAACCACATAGCCAATTTCCACAAATACGCCATCAACCAACAAACTTTTAACTTTATTATTATCGCCAATCTTTTCAACCACCAACTCACTAACTCTGGTGGTGCCTTTAATTTCTTTAACCTGACTGTTCAACACCAACTCTATTGGCGGCTGTTTCAGTTGCTCCACTAAAACCGCCTCGGCTCTAAAATCAGCTTGGCGATGAATCAAATATACTTTAGGGCATAGCTTAGCTAATAATAAAGCGGCGTCAACCGCTGAATTCCCGCCACCAACCACTGCCACCACCTTACCCTTATAAAGCGGCGCGTCACAGGTGGCGCAATAACTTACGCCCTTACCGCCGAATTTTTCCTCACCCGGTACGCCTAAATGGCGATGGGTTAAGCCGTAAGCCAAAACAACCGTATCGGTTATGAAATTATCCGTATTAGTTTTCACGATAAACTGCCGGCCGCCATTAGCGTCAGTATCTTTGGTAATACTTCTAACTTCAGCCATTATAAACTCCGCTCCAAATTTTTCCGCTTGGTCCTTGAATTTATACATAAGCTCGGGTCCGCCAATCATACTTACCCCGGGATAGTTTTCAACCTCCTCGGTGGTAGCGGCCTGACCGCCAATATCCTGGCTTATTACCAAAGTTTTCATGGCGCGACGACTAGCATAAAGCGCGGCTGTTAAACCAGCCGCCCCCGCCCCGACAATAATCACATTATATTCAGTAGCCGCCAACATATTTAGATTAATTTGGCCAAAGCCGATTTTAGGTTGTCTTTGCTTTGCACTCCCACAAATTGCTGAACCACCTGCCCGTTTTTAAAAATTAATAATGAGGGAATACTTAAAATATTATACCTCTGGGCGGTGGTTAAGTTTTCATCCACATTTAATTTAGTAATTTTAAATTTACTAACATCAGTTTCACTGGCCAGCTCTTCAATAATCGGCCCCTGAATACGACAAGGTCCGCACCAGGGCGCCCAAAAATCAACCAACACCGGAACCGAACTTTTTAAAACCTCCGGCTCAAAAGATTGGTCTGTTAATACAACTACTGCCATATTATAATAAATAAATAATTAGTAAATTAAGTGAAGTGCTCCCCGAGCTTATGGGACAGGAACGCTCTGGTATCCCACTGTGGTGTTCGGGCTTCAGCCCTTTCGGCTGGCGGAGCGCGCCTGTCCGCCGGTGGTGGAAACCCCGTACCGTCACGATGAACATCGGGACTGGTGCGTGGTTAATTAAGTAATTTTAAATAAACCCGCCACAATTCTTTCCAAATCTTTGATTTCAACTTCACCAACAACCGGCTGAAGACAACCCTTAGCCTCAAACTCCAGCAATAAAATGCCAAGTCTAGCCAAAGAAGCGCGAGCCGCCACGATCTGCTGCAGGACTTCGGCGCAATCTCTTTTATCATCTATCATGCGACCAATACTGGTAACTTGTCCGCTAGCGCGCCGATATTGATCACTAATGTCTTTGATATTGCATTCAATCATATACTAGGTACTAGTATACAGTAGTATAAATATATGTCAAGTTATTTAATTTGCTATATTTTACGACGCTTATAATATAATTGTTCCACGTGGAACAATTAAGACAATATTGTCGTAGCCCCACTAAACAAGCTGGAAATGACAAAGAATAATAATTTTAATGAAATTAAGACTTACCCGTTTGGTGCTAAATAAAGGCTTTCTCGTTCCGTTATTCTCACCCGATGGCCATTGGGTGAGAATAACAAACACGTAAATCCTAAATATATTTAAACCTTGGTGGCCTGAACCAGAGCATAGCACGATTCAGGCCTACCATGAACCGTGTTGCTTTAGAGCAACTCTGGTTCATGGTGGACCCGATCGGATTCGAACCGACGACCTTCTGCATGCCATGCAGACGCTCTAACCAACTGAGCTACGGGCCCACAAAAATACCAAATCATTACTGAGCTATGGGTCAAAGTGCAGATAAATTATAATAATTAATTACAATATGTCAACTTGTTCCACGTGGAACTTTACTAAACAAACAATAAAATATAACAACAAGCGGAAAAACCACTACAGCATTAAAAATACGTCTAAGTCTGACTGGTTGTTTAACTAACCTATATAACCACTCCAAACCAAGGCTTTGCCATGCTTTTGGGGCCCTTTTAATAGCCCCAGCAAAATAATCAAAACTACCACCAACACCAATCCCAACTTTACAAGGTAATAGTGGTAAATAATAATCAAGCCAGTAATCTTGCTTAGGGGAACCAAACCCAACTAGTAATATGTCTGGTTTTTTTGCTTTTATATCATTTACCAACCAGTTATTATCCTGATTATTAATCGGCATTGTTTGGTTTACATTAAAAAACGGCCCTTCAGCATAACCTGCAATTTTACAATTTGGATATTTTAATTTTAAGTTTTGTGTCGCTTTTTGTAACACATTATCATTATAACCTACAAAATACAATGTAAAATCGTTTGCTTCACTTTGTTTAGCTAACTCCTCAACTAAATCTGCCCCAGTCACTCTGCCTTGTTTAAGTGGCTTACCTAATAAATACGATGCCAAAATAACACCAGCCCCATCAATACAAACTAGCCTGGCGCGGCTTATTATTGCGTGGTATTGCTTGTTTTTGTGTGCTCGTAGCAAAATTTCAGGATTAGCTGTCACAACAAAAGTCCGCTGGTTTGATCTTATATATGCCTTAATTTTTTCAACTATTTCACCCAAGTTACAATCATCAATTTTTATATTAAAAATGTGTAACATACTAATGGTCGCTTCATAATTATTAGTAATTTGGTGATGGACCGAGTGGGAGTTGAGCCCACGACCTCCGCAACCCGCCCTGTTAGACATTTTTGGACCTAGGGAGAATCGAACTCCCGTCTCCACAACTTGCCCCGTTAGAAATTCGCTTTTGGACTCACCGGGAATCGAACCCGGAACTCGGCAATGCGAATGCCGCGTAATACCGTTTTACTATGAGCCCACATCATTTCTAACGGGGTGAACGAATGTGGTGTCATACCACTAGACCATAGGCCCTAAATAAACATTATAGCTGATTATAAGCCTCTTTGCCCCTGGCACGAATTGAACGTGCATTTATCCCTTAGGAGAGGATTGTTCTATCCATTGAACTACAGGGGCATAATCGCTAGTTGATGTAAAAATCGTCTTATTTCATTAACCTTGAACCTTATCCATTGTCCCGCTATGCGGGATCCGCCTTGGGGGAAAACTACAAGGGCCTACCTAAGCCTATATCAAAGGAACACTGAAACACTGGAACACTTAATCACTGAACCATAAGCTTATTGCCGAGTTTTGTTTATTTGTTCAAGTGTTTCAGTGTTTATATGATTAAGTGTCATAGTGATACGGTAAGGAGAACGGCGGGCACTGCTTAGCGGGGCGGGGCCGGCCCGCCTTTGACGGGCTTGATAATAACATACTACAATAGGGGTGGTTTTACTAATTTTTAAAATATTTTTATATGTTTACTAAATCGGAAAACTCATCCAAAATTGAAACTGTAATTGGTCCGTCGGTTTCAATTGACGGCGGTTTTGTCAGCCAAGGTGATGTTAAAATTGAGGGGTCGGTAACGGGCTCAATCGTAACCAATGGCAACTTATTGGTGGGAGAGCAGGCCCATATAACCGCCAATATTCAAGCCAGCAATGCTTATATTGCCGGTCATATTAAGGGCAATTTACAAGTCAAAGAGCGGCTGGAGTTGGCCCCAACCAGTAAAATTGACGGCGATATTTCAACCAAGGTTTTGATTGTGGCGGAGGGGGCGCAAGTGTCGGGTAAATTTAATATGGGAAGTTTATCCAGCCAGGCTTTAGCAAACGACCGCAATAGCCACAAAAAACCCGTTGCTAACGCGGCCGTATGAAATCGGGCTTAACTGACTATGCCCTATTTTTATTTATATGACAGCTATCTTCAGGATCGCAGTTACTCTAATCAGTTAATTCGCCTGGAGACAACAATCACCGATCTGGGGTTGCAAGGCAAGGTCGGTCGTTTGACACTGCTTAAAAGTATTCGTGATTTGATTGAAAACGCGCTGCGCGACAACACCGATACAATCGTCGTGGTTGGCAATGATATTACTTTCAGCCAAACCGCGGAAATCTTGGCGCTTCACCCTAAAATAACTTTGGGTTTTATTCCGCTGGGCCCCACTAATCAAACTTTAGCTTATTTATTGGGTATACCGCTGGGCATTTTGGCTTGCCACACTTTATCAAGCCGAATAGTTGAAAAAATAAATTTACCCAAAATTAACAATCAGTCTTTTATTAAATCGGCCGAAGCTCAAGGTGTGGCCACTTTTAATTGTGAAAATCATTATCAATTATCAGTCAGTTATCCGCATTATTATAAAATTTGCAATTTAGATGTTTGGGGCGAATCAGACCAAGCCATTAGTAACCCTAAGGACGGCTTGGTTGAGGTGGTTTTAACACCCCATAAACCAAAGTCGTGGTGGAACAAATTTAAAAAAACCCCGGCTTCGTCACCGACTGTTTTACCATTAAAAAATGTCCGCCTTGACGCGGTTGGTGACAGCCTTAGCTTACTGATAGACGGACACCGAGTCATAAAAACCCCGGCCACGGTAGTTGCCACCGGGGACTACTTACGAGTAATCGTCGGACGTGATAGAAAGTTTAAATAACACTGGAACACTGGAGCAAATTTGTTCGTAAGCGATTATGCCCTGTAGTTTCCGCCCACCTGCCCGCCATCGGCCTCTGGCAATCGATAATTATTATTTAGTGCTGTAGCTTTCTATTTAATAGCATCGTTTACCCCGTTAGAAGTAACCCCAATGGCTGTCGGGATACTCCACCACCAGTGGAGACTTCTAACGGGGTTTACTTTGTACAGGCTTAGGCAGGCCCCGCTTAGCGGGGCGGGCGGGCGGTGGCGCTTTATTATCAAACTGTAATACTGGCGGCTAAATTAACATCTAAATCAACATTTTTAACAGTGGTGTCGGCCACTATCATCTTGGTTTTGCTCAAACTTATAACTTGGCGCGGGCTTATTAGGATTGTTTTATTTTTATTTAACAAGGGCAGATTAAAGGCCTTGTTTTTCACCACCAATCTCACAACTTGCCAAGTGGCCGGATCAATCTCTATGCCGGTAATCCGTCCCAAATAAATATCGCTTTGCGTATAAACCGGGATGTTAAAACAATTTAAACTAAGCGGCATGTTTTTTTATAGTTAAGTATTGTTGCCCGATTGTAAGCAGGGTATTAACTAACCAATACAACATTAAACCGGCTGGTAAACTTAAACCAAAAATAATTGTTATAACCGGCATAATATAAAGAGCTTGTTTGCTCATATTGGCCGCCAAGTCATCGCCCATGATTTTAGTTGTTGATTGGTTGGGGATTATCATTTTGGCCTGCCAATACTGGGTAAGCCCAGTTATCACCGCAATTATCCAATTCGGCTTCGCCAACGACCAAATACCCAAAAAAGTGTCAGCCAGATGACCGGGATTAGCTATAAAACCATAAATTAAATTTAAATCACTGGACTCCAAACCGGAGAGGAACACTTGATATAAGGCTATTAAAAAAGGCAGTTGTATGATTAAGGGCAAACAAGAAGAAAACGGACTAACTTTTTCACGGCTGTATAAAGCCATTAACTCACGGCTTATTTTTTGCTTGTCGCCGCTATATTGTTGGCGTAGTTTGGCTACTTGGGGTTGAAGTTTTTGCAGGGCTAGTTGTGATTTTAAGGTTTTTTGCGACAAGGGGTACATTATTAATTTCAGCAACACTGTCAAAACAATAATAGCTATTCCCATATCTCCCACTAAACCATAAACAAAGACCAACAAATTAAACAAGGGTTGATAAAATGCAGTTTGCCAAAATAATAACATAATTTAATTTTTATATAACAAATCTACCCCGCCTTTTGACCATGGATGGCAACGACTTAAACGACTCAACCCTAGAGCGCCCCCTTTTATTGGGCCGTAGCGCTCAATCGCCTGATAGGTATAGTCCGAGCATGATGGATAAAATTTACAACCGGCCTTTGGCCACAGATACCTGCCCCAACCATGGTCGGGTGATAGTGTTTTTTGGTAAAACCTTATTAAAATTAGGATCGCGATATTTAGCAACCTTTTAAACATATAACCTTATCGGTTTAACTGTTTTATTTAATCTGGGATAACAATTTAACTAATTGGGTTTGCACTCCCTTATAATCTTGTAACAATATGTGACGGTTGGCTACCACCACTAAATTCAAACCAGTGGCAGGTAAATTGGGTAAATATTCTTTTATAACCGCGGCCAGACGCCGCCGATAAAGATTGCGCAAGTTAGCTTTATGACTAACCTGGCGTGATAAAACTATCCCAACCTGAATTGGTTCAGTGGTTGGCGTTTTAAGCCAATAAATTATTATTTCCCGGCTTTGCCGCTTTTGGCCGCGGCGGTAGATTCTTATAAAATCCTTAGCTTGCCTCAAACGATGTCGCCGGCTGAGCATAGCTTAAACTGTTAATCTGGCCCGGCCGCGGCGGCGGCGCCTGGCCAAAACCCGACGACCGGTAGCCGTTCCTTGACGAGCTCTAAAACCATGACGCCTACTTCTTTTTATTTTCTTTGGTTGGTATGTCCGTTTGGGCATAATTAAAAAAATTAAAGTAATACAAATATACTTAAAATGCGGGTTTTTGTCAATTAGTATATAATTAGTGTGGCTATCCCCTTATAATCAACAGTTTATGAACAAGCGCGCTGTTTTTTTAATAACCAATTTGCTTTATATTAATAATAGTCTTAATTTACATTTCCATGAACAATCTTGATTTGTGGCGCTCGGTACTAGGAGAATTGGAATTGCTTATCAGCAAGGCTAATTTTACAACCTGGTTTAAAAATACCAACATAATCTCTTTTGTTGATGGTCAAATTGTGGTGGCGGTTCCAAACGCCTTTACTAAAGCTTGGTTAGAGAAAAAATACCATGTCTATATTCTTAAGGCTTTGCAAAATGTTGGCGGCAGTATTGTAAAATCAGTAACCTACCAAGTTGAATTAGTAAATGGACCGACCAACAACCCCAAAACCACCGAGTTGTCCCCAACTATAAATGTAAATTCTAACACTGGTAACAGCTTTGGTTTAAACCCTCGTTATATTTTTGAAACTTTTATAGTGGGTAAAAATAATGAGCTGGCTCGAGCCGCGGCCATAGCGGTTACGCAAAAACCCGGACAAACTTATAACCCCTTGTTTATTTATGGCGGGGTTGGTCTTGGCAAAACCCACCTCATGCAGGCGGTGGGGCACGAAATTCTTCGCCAAGACCCCGGCAAAAAAATTATTTATGCGCCGTGCGAGAAATTTACCAATGAATTCATCCAGGCCATTGGCAGCGGCAAGATTGAACGGTTTAAGACCACTTATCGCTCAGTTGATGTTTTATTAATTGATGATATTCAATTTTTAGCCGGTAAAGAAGGTACGCAAGAGGAATTTTTTCACACTTTTAACACTCTTCACCAATCAAACAAGCAAATTATATTAACATCTGACCGACCGCCAAAGTCCATACAAACCCTGGAAAACCGGTTGGTTTCTCGTTTTGAGTGGGGTATGATTGCTGATATTGCCAGCCCTGATCTAGAAACACGTACTGCAATATTAGAGCAAAAATGTCAAGAAAAAGGGTATAAACTTGACCGCGAGATTGTTGGTTTTTTGGCTAATTCTATACAAAACAACATAAGAGAGTTAGAAGGAGCTTTAAATCGTATAATTGCTTATCATCAACTTAATAATAGGGTTCCAACTCTTGACAATGTTAAAGATTTGTTGGATAATATATTATCTAAAAATAAAACTTCTCCGCAAGTGAGTCCCAAAAAAATAATACAAATCATTTCCAATTATTTTGATATTGGAGTTGATGAAATATTGGGTATCAGCCGTAAAAAGCACCTGGTTGTACCTCGTCAGATTTGCATGTATCTGATGCGGGAGGAATTAAAATCCTCCTTCCCTTCAATTGGGGGTGAGTTAGGTGGTCGCGACCACACCACCGCTATGCACGCTTGTGCTCGTATTAACAACCTGCTAAACACTGACTCCAAAATTCAACAAGATATAAACAGTTTGCGCCAACAGCTTTATCAAAATTAATTTTTCTTTTTTATTTACACCTTATAAACATTTAAATTAACAACTACTGTAGATAATTATTTTTTATTTTGTTGTTTTTAAAGGCCAATTAAGGTTATCAACATAACCACAAGGATTACTATTATGAAATTCTTATGTACTAAAGACAATCTAATAACAGGGTTAAGCGCGGTTGTGCATATAGCCAGCCGTAATTCAAGTTTGCCTATTTTAAATAACATACTTTTAAAAACCAGCAAAATCGGTTTGGAAATATCAGCTACCAACCTTGAGGTTGCTATAAAAACAGTGGTGCGGGGAAAAGTTGAACAAGAGGGCGCCATAGTTGTTCAAGGTAAATTGATTTTTGATTGGGTTGTTTTGGCCGCCTCTGAAAAAATTGAGATTGAAGCTGATGGAACTAATTTAAATTTATTGGCCGGCAAAAGAAAGGCCATAATTAGGGGGGTTGCCGCCGAGGAATTTCCGGTAATACCGGAAATTGAAAGTGGTTTAAGTTTTTCGGCAAACAACCAAGAATTAACCAAAGCTCTTAGTGGGGTGGCGTTGGCGGTAAACAACGACGAAAGCCGCCCGGAGATAAGTGGAATTTTTTTAAAAAAACAAAACCACGTTTTGTTTTTTGTGGGTACTGATAGTTACCGTTTGGCTGAGGCAAAAATAACAACCACTAACGAACAAGATGTCCAAACCATCGTACCATTAAGAACTATTCAGGAATTAGTAAGAATCGCCGCCGGCAACAACGAAGAAACAACCGTATTCGTTAGCGACAACCAAATTTTGTTTGTGATTGGCGACACTAAAATTACTTCTCGGGTTATAGCTGGTCAGTATCCTGATTATCAACAAATTATTCCCCAACAACACAACACCAAACTGGTGGTTGAAACCAATCAACTTATTCAAGCTGTTAAAGCTGCTAGTTTGTTTGTCAGGAGTGGAATCAACGACGTTAAATTAATTTATAGCAGTATTACTAAAGAACTAACCGTGGCTTCTAACAATGCCCAGGTGGGCGAAGGCGCCACCGAGTTAAGTTTAATTAATAGCGAAGGAGAAACCGTGGAAATTGTGTTTAATTATAGGTATTTGTTGGATGGTTTAACAGTTATGGTGACAGATCAAACAGAGATAAAAATTAACAATTCAACTACCCCGGCGGTTTTAACCCCAATTAAACAAACCGATTATTTTTATATAATAATGCCGATTAGGCAATAATGATGCTCCACGGCCCACCTGTTTAAACTAAGCCGGGCCCGCTCTCACACCTATACCCAACCAGTAAACAGTAAACAATTTTAAATTTTAAATTTTAAATTTTTAATAAATTTACTACCCTGTCTTTTTTTATCCGGTCACCGCACCTACTATTAAAAAAATTTTAATTTTGCGGGATGCCGCTATGGCGGCACCGGACATATTTTGCCACAAATAAAACAAATCGTGTTTATAGTTTTTAATTAAATAATTTAGTAATTTAATAAAACCACCTGCCAAAGCTTGAACTAAAAAATCACTTAATCACTGGAACACTAGATCACTTTATTGCTGGATCAAATTTGTTCACTAGCGATTATGCCCCGTAGTTTCCGCCCACCTGCCCGCCATCGGCCTCTTGCAATCGATAATTATTATTTAGTGCTGTAGTTTTCTATTTAATAGCATCGTTTACTTTGTACAGGCTTAGGCAGGCGGGCCTGTCCGCTTTTGGCGGAAGGCGTGCGCCCACGGCCCATCCGCCGCCGGAGATCAGCCTAGGGCTGACAAGTGTTAAAGTGTTATAGTGAGGGCGAAAGTGGATAAAACTAAGGAGAAACCTTAAACTCAACCCAAGGACCAAATTGAGCTGTTCCGGTGTTAGCGGTTAAAACCAGAGAGAATGTTATTTTACCAACAACACTTTTGTTCCAAACAAAAGTGTTGTTGGTTTGAGGAGAAGGAATCACCCCCAACCATTGTGACGGGGAGTTGTTTATAGAATAATATAAATCAAGTTGTTTTAATTTTTCCGGGCGCTGATTATTAATTTTTATAATTAATGGCCAAGTCGACAAATTTAACAGACTGCCGTTAAGCGGATAAATAAAACTGGTGTTGGGGGCGTCGCTTGGCCAAGCCGACAAAAAATTAAAGTTAACCGACGCTTCACCAGTATTACCAACCTCATCGTCAGCCACAACCCTTAGCTGGTGGAAGCCGGAATTAATAAAATCACCAAGTTGCAAGGTGGTGGCGTAGGGGGGAGAATTAAGCGTTTTTACCAAAATATTATCAATCCAATAATCAACTTTTTTAATAGTATAGAATGAGGTTATTTGTGACGAAAATTGATAAGAATTGGTGCTAATAACCTCGTTATTAACTGGCGAGGCAACAAAAACACGAGGTTGGTTGTTAGTGGTGTGCAGATTGTCATAATCAACCGGCGGGAACTCGTCTTTTAATCCTTGTTGGTGCGTCCAATTTTTTACAGCCCCCTCCCACAAAGAGTATTGCGGGTCATTGGCCGGGTTGGTGGGGGTGGGCCCCTGGGGGTCGCCCGGAGTGACATATTGTAGGATGGTGTGGTATTGGCGAAAGGTTTTTTGTTCGCGCAGTTGGATGGGCGTTAAATCAGTGGCTAACAAACCAGAAACTTTGTCTATCATAACAGTCTGTCCGCCTAAGTCGCCGTTTAGCATTGGTTTGTCAGGAGTAATTGGTTCGGGCGGGATAAAATATTGGATTGGCAGCTGTTTAACCGCTTGACTAAAAAAACGTTGCCAGATTGGGGCCGCTACCACTGAACCATCAGCGCCTTTTGACATTGCTCGGTTGTTATTGTTTCCCACCCACACTCCGACCGCCAATTGCGGGGTATAACCCATAGTCCAGGCGTCGCGATATTCATTAGTAGTGCCGGTTTTGGCGGCGACCGGGCGGTCGGCTAAGGTCAGGCGGTTTTGATTTCCAAATATAAACGAACGAGCCTCATTGTCAGACAGGATATTGGTTAGGTTGCGAACTGGTTGTTCATTGATTACTCGTTCACCAGTCGTGTCACGAAACTCTTGCAGAGTCCGACCTTGACCGTCCTCAACTTTGATAATTGAAATTGTGGGTTTGAACACTCCCTCGCGGGCAAAAACAGCGAAGGCGTTGGTGTGTTCCAGTAAATTAACCTCCGCCCCGCCCAACACCAAAGACAAACCAAACCGACTTCGTTCTTTGAGAGTGGTGTAACCGAGTTTGTCAGCTAAATCAAGAACTTTATTTATTCCGGTTAAATAAAGAAATTTGACAGCTGGTATATTTAAGGAGCCGGCTAAAGCGTGTCGCAAGTCAACCGGGCCGCGCTCTTGGCCGTCATAATTACTTGGCGTATAAACACCAGTGTCAGTTTTAAAATCAGTAGTGACGTCATAAATGATGGTTTGAGGGGCAAAACCCGCGGCCAAGGCGGTGGCGTAGGCAATCGGTTTAAAAGATGAACCGGGTTGTCGTGGTCGCAAGGCCACATTCACTTGCCCTTGGATGTCATTGTTAAAATAATCAGCCGACCCCGCCATAGCTAATATCTGTCCGGTGGCCGGGTCAATAGCGACCAATGAGGCGTTGTTGGCTTGGTAACGTTTTAATAAAGGCAACGATTCAGTAATGGAGTCTTCCGCCAGTTTTTGCATGCGTATATCAAGCGAGGTAATAATTTTTAAGCCGCCTTGTTCAACCATTCTTTCGCTGTATATATCAGCCAATTGTTCTTTAACATAAAAAACAAAATGGGGGGCTATAATAGCTTCACGGTTGGGTTGGAATTCCAAATTAGCTTGTTTAGCCGCCTCGGCTTGGTCGGTGGTTATGTAGCCTTGAGCCGCCATTCCATCCAGTATGTAATGTTGGCGATTTATTAATTCGTCGATATGAATGCCCCACGGCGAGTAATAAGACGGCGCTTTAACCAAAGAGGCTAAAATAGCGGCTTCGGCCAGGCTTAGGTCTTTAGCCGATTTGCCAAAAAAAAGTTGAGTGGCCGCCTCGGCGCCATAAGCATTGGAACCATAGGGAATTTCATTAAGGTATAGTTTTAAGATTTCATCCTTGCTAAAACGTTGTTCAATTTGGTAAGCCAAAAAAATTTCTTTAATTTTGCGAATATATGATTTTTCATCACCCAAAATAGCTTTTTTAATAAATTGTTGAGTGATGGTCGATCCGCCCTGAACCCTGGCTCCACTAACCATATTAACAATAACCGCCCGTAACATTGAGGTTAAACGAAAACCGCGGTGTTGGTAAAAATTACGGTCTTCCGCTGTCAAAGTCGCTTGTTTTAAAAAATCGGGAAAAGCATTAAAATTTACTACTGTTCGCCGCTCTTCCCCGTGGATATTGTAAAGTACGGTTTGGCCGGTGCGGTCGTAGATTTTTGTGCTTTGCGGCACTGCCCGGTTCATAATACCGGCGGGGGTGGGTAAATCCCGACTAAACCAAGCTAGGGTTATTAACAAAGTTATTACCGCCACGCTAAAACCAGCCAGGATTATCCGCCCCAACCAGTACCACCATTTGAAATAGCTGCGGCCGAGCCGTCGATGTTGCCACGCTCGGGGAGTGGCGGTCCGGCGGTGTTTTAAAAAAGGTAGTCTTAATTTCATAAATGTGAAGAATTAAACCTCAATACTTATTCGTGGGGGTTTCCCTTATTACCCAAATCCCTCCATGGTAGTGATTTTTCAACGCCGCCAGCAAATCTTTCGGTAGGGTTTTCCTCGTCTGCTTGTGTTTGGGGCTAGGGTCACGCAAGGTTACGTGTTTTTCGTTCACTTCTTCAATGAGTGAGGCATGTCCATGCGATCCTTCTAGGTGATAAAGAAGCGGGTAATTGAAACATATTAATAAATCATTTTCTTTTCCTATATTGTCTAATAAAAATTTCTTAAACTGTCTGACCGACCTAAACTCTTCCGCCGAATGGAATATTTCTTGTAAGGAATACCCTCGCCGTTTAAAAAATGTGGCCAGAGAATACTTTTTGAGGGTTAGGCGCGTTCCCCAGCCGGCTTTTGGTTTAGTACCTTTATATGATTTTGGTAATAAATGTTTATCCTTTGGCGACAAAATAATTCCTAAATCATAAGCGATATCTGTTTGCGGTAGTATTGGCAATTTTCTTTGATGTAAAATCATCTGCACGCAGGCGGGGATACAGCAATATGGTTTTTGGGATATGTGTTTATATTTCATATTTCTATTTTCCATGACACCGCTTATATTTATATGGTACAATAAGATAAATTATATGCCCAGTAACAAAACTTTACTATACTCGCAGCGGCACTCAGTAGATTTTCCATTTTTTAATAATATGACTCCAATTTTAACTTATTTAAATTTTATCTCACTCGGCTCGTATAAAGTGCCTAGTGAAGTTATTGTTACCGGGCATACCCAGTAACAAAACCTTATCATATTCTCTTGTGGTTACACCCGGTAATGCCCGTTAGCCGCCTGTCATTTAAACTAATTTGGTATAAAATTATTGAATATGCTAGACACTAAACAAAGAATACCCCAAATTACAGCTAGCCAACAGTTTTTAAACAAAGACCAAAATAGCAAAAGTTGGTTTGTTTTAGTGTCTAAGTAAGGTTATTGTTACTGGGTATGGCGAACACCACTACACAAATTCAACAACTGTTGACCCGCAACATTGAAGACATATTTGTAGAAAAACACCTGGCCGAGCGCCTGCGCAAGGGTGACAAATTGCGTATAAAATTTGGCATTGACCCGACTGGACCAAATATACACATCGGCCGGGCCGTCCCGTTATGGAAATTGCGGGAGTTTCAAGATTTGGGCCACCAGTTAGTTATAATAATTGGCGATTTTACCGCTCAAATTGGCGACCCCTCGGACAAGTTGTCAAAAAGACCAATGTTGGCAGTTTCGCAAATTAAACAAAACCTTAAAACTTACCAGGCGCAACTGGGTAAAATATTAGACATTAAAAAAGTGGAGTGGCGTTATAATAGCGAGTGGTTGGGTAAAATGAACTTAACCCAAGTCGCGCACTGGGCTGAATCTTTTTCCGTGCAACAAATGTTGGCGCGTCGGAATTTTAAAGACCGCTGGCGCGCCGGCAATGAAATTAGTGTGCGTGAACTATTGTATCCTTTAATGCAAGGCTATGATTCGGTGGCGGTTAAGGCCGATGTTGAACTGGGCGGGGTTGACCAGTTGTTTAATTTGCAGGCTGGCCGCGTTATTCAACCGCTTTATGAACAACCTGCCCAAGACATTATGACCACCCAAATGTTGGCGGGCACGGATGGCCGTAAAATGTCAACCTCCTGGGGTAATGTTATTACTATTATGGACGAGCCAGAAGTTATGTACGGCCAAGCGATGTCAATTAAAGATGAACTAATTCCTCAGTATTTATTGTTAGCCACTCGCTTAGACCAAAACAACCTAAATAAAATAACAGCGGCTTTGAGCCAAGGCGGCAACCCGCGTGATATTAAAACGCAACTGGCTTATGAGTTGGTTAAGCTTTATCATGGTTCTAAATTGGCCAAGCAGGCCCAAGCTGAATTTGAATTGGTTCATAAAAAAAATCAACTGCCTACTAACATACGAAAAAAGAAATTATCAACCACTCCCCAGAATTGGTCAGTGGTTGAATTGTTGGTTTATTTAGAAATGGCGCCGTCAAAAGCGGCCGCCCGTCGGTTGATTGAGCAAAAAGGCATAAAAATAAATAAAATAACCATTACTGATTGGCAGCGGAAAATAGCAGTAACCTCTGGCACGGTGATTCAAGTGGGCAATCGCCAATTTGTTAAGATAGTTTAAATACGCCAATATTGGCAGTTAACGAACCCCGTCAGAAGCTCACACGGGGCATTAAACCCCGTGTTCGCTGTTGAGAATTGGGCATTCATCCCCGCCGAATCGGCGGGGCATCCTGCTTCTAACGGGGGCGAACTGTAAAGGCGCACAAAGCCAAGGCTAAAGCGTCGGCCGCGTCATCTGGTTGGGGCGGGGCGGAAAGCTTAAAGATTATTTGCAGCATTTTTTGCACTTGTTGTTTAGTGGCATTGCCTTGGCCGGTCGCGGCCAATTTTAATTCCTGGGGTGAGAATTCGGTTAGGCGATGATTATTTTTTTTAGCCAAATAAATTATCAAGCCGCGGGCCTCGGATACCACCAAGGCGGTTTTTACATTTTTGGAAAAAAACAATTTTTCCACCGCTACGTCCGTTGGTTTATATTTTGCTAAAAACTTTTCCAGCAGGCGGCCTAGTTCAAGCAAGCGGTCAGCTTGGCTGTGTTGGGGATTAGTTTTCCAACAACCAAAGGTGATTATTTTGGGGTGGGAAAGGTTGCCGGATAAAACTGAATAACCTAGTCGTCCGATGCCGGGGTCAAAACCAATAACGCAACGCTCTTTAATCAGCGTTGTCATAAATATTGTTTATATCATCATCGCTGTTCAAGGCTTCGCGCAATTTATCCAAACGAGCAGTTAATTGTTTGTCAGAGATATTTATAAAATTATTCGCCACTGGTTCAATGGCGGAATAAGATGGCGTTAGGTTGCGTTCCAAAAGTAGTTTGTTAATGACAATTGATTTGTCAGGTGGGCTGATAATTATTAATTCATCAACAAACTCTTTAATATCGTCAGCGCCAGCCTCAATTAAAGCTAGTTCCAAATTTTCACAATCTTTAACTGGTAACGCCAACTGGACTAGGTTTTTGGTGGAAAACATCCAAGCGACACTGCCACTATCAGCCAGGCGGCCGCCAAACCGTTCTA
This sequence comes from Patescibacteria group bacterium, assembly GCA_041645215.1. GTDB lineage: Bacteria > Patescibacteriota > Patescibacteriia > Veblenbacterales > UBA10138 > JACRFM01. The sequence continues at coordinate 52,408 of JBAZQK010000001.1, forward strand.
AAATATGCCGTATATTGGAGATTGTGCGGTTGCGATTATCAGTTAAGACCTCCATTAAAAAAGCTACTCCACCCGGACCATAGCCCTCATAGGTCAGTTCCTCTAACTGGGCGCCGTCATCATTGCCGGCGCCGCGCTTAACTGCCCGGTCAATGTTTTCTTTGGGCATACTGGCATCGCGCGCTTTGGCAATGGCGAGGCGCAATTTAAAGTTCATAGTCGGGTCGGCACCTTGCCGCGCCGCCACGGTTATGAGTTTGGCTAATTTAGTAAAAACCTGACTACGCTTAGCGTCAGTCACGCCTTTTTGTCGTTTAATAGTTGACCACTTAGAATGTCCCGACATAGCGTAAACATTCTACAATAAATTAAAGCTGTTGTATACTGTTAGTGGCTTTTAAAAAGTTGGCATTAAGTACCCTCCGCGGCCCCGCCGCGGGCGGGAAATAATACCCAAATGATTAATTTCTAATTTTTAATCAATTTTTAATTTAGAATTTAGTCATTCAATAAAAATTTAAAATTATAAATTTCAGATGGTAATTTGTTGTTATGTTCTCTTTTAATATTTTGCCTGATTATCTAAAAAAGGGAAAAATTCAATTATGGCTGACTTTTATTGTCAGTTTATTAGTTTTTGGAATTTTACAATTCTCCCCGGTATTGGCTGACCCGGATTCTTTTTATCACGCGCGGCTAACCGTGCTACTGCGTGATTTTGGTTGGTTACGCGAATTCCCGTGGACCCAAAGTTCGCTTTATCAACGGATTTTTATTGACCATCATTTTGGTTATCATTTATTGTTGGCGCCGTTTGTCAGCCTGTGGCCGCCGTTGGTAGGTTTAAAGATTGCGACGGCGGTAATGGCGGCTTTGACGGTGACGGCGGTTATTTGGTGTTTAAAACGTTGGGCGGTGCGGTGGTGGGGTATAGGGCTAATTTTGTTGTTAACCGCCAGCCCATTGTTATTCAGGTTGTCCTTGGGCAAAGCGCCGTCACTGGCCGTCGGGGCGGCTATAATCGGCTATTATTTAATTACCAGCCGCCAGCTGGGCTGGTTATTTTGGTGGTCGTGGTTTTATGTTTGGCTTTATAGCGCCTGGCCGCTACTGCTGGTTATGGCGGTGGTGTATATGGCGGTGGATAGCATAAGTTCATACTCTAAAACCATTAGACAATCGGCTCAAAAAATCCCCAATCCCCAATCCCCAATCCCAAATAATTGCCAATCTCTAAGACCCAATTGGAACTTGGAACTTGGAAATTGGAACTTAAACGGCTTCATACGTCATTTTTTTTCTCCCACCAACCGTCGTTTGATTGGTGTGATTATACTAGGTTACGCCGCCGGCTTGGTGATTAATCCCTATTTTCCCACTAATCTTTGGTATTTACGCCAGCTTTTTACCATGGCATTGGTGGCGTATAATGATTTTTTGGCGATTGGCGCCGAGTGGTATCCTTACAATCCTTTTGAATTGGCTTCTAACTTGGCTTTGGCCGGCGGAATCTGGTTTTTACTGACGGTAATGGCGGTGATTAATTTTAAACGGCAAGCGGTTTTAACCCGGACGACTTGGTGGCTGACGCTAATTTTTTTAGCTTACACTTTAAGAGCCAGGCGGCAGGTGGAGTATTTGGCGCCATGGCTGGTGTTATCAAGCGGTTTGATGTGGCGCGATTTATGGCCGGTTATAGTAAGGCCCGGCGTAATGGCAGAATTGGACAGTTGGCTGCCGCAGTTTTTAAAAGGCAAGATTTTTAAATATTTTTTAGCTAGCTACCTAATTATCTTATTACCAATCGGCCTGTGGCGCGGCGGTAGCGAAGCCTACAACGGTTTGCGCGCGGGCTTTAAGTTAAACAAATATCAGGCCGTAACCACCTGGCTAAGACAAAACACTCCCAGCCGTTCCATAATCTTCCAAAGCGACTGGAGCAATTTTCCGGTGCTGTGGTATAACGATTTGCATAATTATTATTTAACCGGCTTAGACCAAACTTTTATGTATGAATATGACCGTGATAAATATTGGTTGTGGCAGGCGGCGGCAGCGGGAGAGAAACGTAATTTATATGACATTGCCCGTTATAATTTTGGCGCGTCTTATATATTGCTGGACCGCGATTATCCCAAAATGTTGCTATGGTTGAATCGTGATAAACGATTTAAAAAAGTTTACTCTGACCAGGAGGCCATTATTTATGCGCTTGATTAAAAGTTTTTTTGGCCGGAATTTCGTTCTAACGATTTTATGTTTAAACGTTTTGCTCTGGACAGCGGGCAGCGTGGTTCAGCAGCGCGTTGATTTATTAAGGGGGTCGCCGGGCATAACCTGGTTTCGCGAGGAAGTGGATTTTAAAGTGTACTTTTCCGGCCAAGGCTGGGTGATTCCCGGCCGGGTGCTTTATGATAAAGGCTACGCTGAATATCCGCCTTTAGGGGTACTTTATATTTGGTGGCCCAGACTGGTAACAGATAATTTTGAAACCTACCACTGGTTATTATGGTTAAGCAATGCGGCCGGTTATGTATTGGCTGGTTGGTTAACCTGGAGATTGGCCAAACTCTGGCAGTTGGGGGACGGTGCTTGGTGGTTATGGTTGCTGCCGTCGGCGGTTTATTACAGTTTGAATCGTTTTGATATTTTGCCAGTGGTTTTGGTTTTACTCAGTCTTTATTGGTTTAAGGGTGGAAGTTTCCGTTTATCAGGGGTAAGTTTCGGCGCCGCGATGGCTGCTAAATTCTATCCTGTCTTATTAGTGCCGTTATTTTGGCAATTATTTAAAAAACAAAATTTATCGCCAACTAGATTTGTGGTTTATAGTTTAGCGCCATTATTATCACTGTCACTGGCAGCAGTCATAGTCGGCGGCGGCCCGGCCGTCTGGTCGCCTTATGTTTTGCAAATGAGCCGGATTTTCGAACCAGGGAGTATCTGGTTTTTGTTGGCAGGCCTCTGGCCGCAAATTAATGACATCGTTCGCACTCTTACATCTTTAGCACAGGTGGCGGTGCCGATAATTTGGGGGATAGGGTCTTACTTAACCAAATTGCCTTGGCGGTTGGAGATTAACCTTAATTTAGCCAGCTTAACTTTGTTGGGATTCGTTTTTTTTAATCATTTTTATTCTAACCAGTGGTGGCTGTGGATTTTACCCTGGCTGGCCTTAGTCTTCCCGGTTAATTTGATTTATTTATTAGGGGTTTATGACCTGGTGAATTATTTGGAGTTCCCGGTAGCGGCTGAACTTGGGGGTAAGGGCAGTCTGTTTTTTAACTGGTTAGTGGTGGTGCGCAGCGGCCTGTTTTTGTTTATAATAGCTATATTGGTTAAACAATTAATAGGTGAGAGACGAAAAAGTATTTATGAAAATTTGGTTGATAATTCCCACTTATAACGAAAAAAGTACTATTATTCAACTACTGGAAGCGTTGTTTGGTTTACCCTTGGAATTGTCAATTTTGGTGGTAGATGACAATTCACCCGACCAAACCGCTCAATTGGTTCAATCAGCGCAGAGTCAATATAAAAATTTGCATTTAGTCAAGCGGCCGGCCAAACTCGGCTTGGGTAGCGCTTATCGCTTTGGTTTTGATTACGCGTTGCACCGCGGAGCGGAGGCAGTGGGGCAGATGGACGCGGATTGGTCCCATCAACCAGTTGATGTTTTAAAGTTGCTGGCGGCAATTAACAATGGCGGTGATGCGGCCATTGGGTCGCGGCGGGTAACCGGCGGCGAAATTAGCGGTTGGAATTGGCGCCGGCATTTTATGAGCCGAGGCGCGACTTGGTTGGCGCGCTTGGTATTACGTTTAAAAACCCAGGACATAACTGCCGGGTTTAGGTTTTATACTAAAGCGGCCTTAAGCCGAATACCGTGGTCGCAGGTTAAAAGCGAGGGTTATGCTTGGCAAGAGGAGACTATTTTTTTGTGTGAGCAGGCGGGTTTAAAGATAATTGAGGTGCCGGTTAAGTTTGTTGATCGCCAGCAAGGCCAATCCAAATTAGGCTTAAGAGACGTTGTGGAATTTTTTAAGGCGGTGTTTAGATTAAAATTAGTTAAAATTTTAGCTACTAAAAAACACTCCTAATAAGGAGTGTTTTTTAGTAGTAATGTGAATTAGGGTTGGCACTGTCCTGGCGGGTAGGCCGCCCCGCGACATACTAAGAGGACAGGGGTGGTAGCAGGAGGGACAGCAGGGATGACACCACAATCAGCATTTTTGTAGCAAGTTTCGCCTTGTTTGCGTGATCCGGCTGCAAAAGTTTCAGTCGGCGTTCCACCACCCAGCGATGTAACGGTTTTTAAGTTTTTTACAATAAACGACGAAATAATAAACGACGCCATTATGATTATGAGTCCGATTATAGCGCCGCTTAAAACTTTTTTGGCTTTGGTAATTTTTTCCTCATTGCCGGCCGCGGTCATCCAGCTAAAGCCGCCGTAGATTATTAAAATGACCGCCAACACGCCCACCAATCCTAGAACCACATTAATGATAGTGGCCGCCACTAATACCGGGTCAGCTTCGCCAATCGGCAAACCTGCGGCTTTGGCGGTGTTTTTCAGGTTGTAGTCCTGCACTAGGGCAGGAGGATTTGGGTTTTCAGCGTAAACCGTTTTAACGTTAACAACTAGCGTAAACGAGAAAGCCATTAATACGCTAGCCATTAAAATTATTAAAGCGATTTGCCCTTGTTTATAAGGACGTTTCATAGATTATTTTCCTCCGCTGTCAATACCCCGCGGCTGGCCGCGGGAAAAAAATAGGGAGAATCCTCCGAAGTCCTCCTTGGGAGGACGAAGGAGGAGTATGGAGCTTCGGACGAATGAACACTTTTTGAAGAGCCGCCGATACCTCGTCGGCTTGCCGCGAGGTAGTTCATTAAGGAGTGGCGCCAGTGGCATTAGATAAGTTGCTGATGACAAATGAGGCAATGGCGAAAGCGGCAAAGATGATTACTAAGCCAACTACGCCCGCTCCCAGTAATTTTTTGGCCTCGCCCACCTTTTCCTCGTTGCCGGCCGCGGTCATCCATTTAAAACCACCCATCAGAATTAATACTACCGCGACAACACCTAAGAAACCTAAGATGACATTGATAATTTGCGCTATAGTGGTAATTAAATCCTTGTTGCCGAGGTTGACGTTACCCTCCAATGGGGTTAGCCCGTAGTTTTGCGCCAATACGACTGCTGGCAGGCCGTACATTACAGCGCCCGTAACAGATGCAATTATTTTTTTCATGATGTCACCCCCTTTCTTAATTTTACGCCCGATAGAAAAAATCGAGTATAGTTATTTGAGTAATTAAATTATAAAATATTATTTCGTTTTAGTCAATTGCTTTTGTTTTATAGTTACTGTGATGCGCATTCTTTACCAGCTACCCATTGCATTCCCGAGTCTGGCACATAACATTTGCCATTGATTAATTCATATGAACCGCCAATATAATTGCACCCCCAGATAGGGTTAGGATCGCCGACCGGCGGAAAAAGACCAGCCTTGCACATACCTTCTAAGACACCCCCCTTACAGCCCTTAAGTCCGCCTAAGTTTATTGTGCATTGTCCAATTTGTTGGCAGTTGTAGCCTAGATATTGCTTGCCGGCTTCTTCGGTCGGTGAGCCCCACCAACCAGGAATATTTTTACCGGCTTTTTTACAAGTACTGCCAGTTTCTAAACGGCAAATGAAATCTTTTTTAGCCCAATCCCAGCGGATACAGGCCCACTTAGGTTCAAGTTCATTGCCGCTCACCTGCGGATAGTCTTCCCCGGCCCGGAAATCAACTGGTAAATAACACGAGCCGTTGCTCAATTCGCCAAATACGCAAGCGCCATTGGTTATCATCCGGCTGATTGGTTTAAATAATTCGGGGACGCAATTCTCAACCCGGGTGTTGTATTTTGTAGTTTTGTATTTTAATATGCGGTTTTTATAAGCTCCGCCGGGAGCGCCGTCAATAGTTTGAATACAAGCCCCGACGTCTTCGCAATTGTAAGCCCCTTTTATTATTAGTTGGCCTTGGGGTTTAATAATGTTGTTATTGGCATCTAATTTAGGCTTGCCACATCCAGCCATCGGTTCCATTTCGCATTTTGCGCCATAATCTTTTCCTAGCGGCAGCCTAAAACAAGGTATTTCAGTCGTGGCTTCCGGGGTTGGTTGGAATTGCTCAACCACTGGTTGCTGGCCGGAGAATATCTGGTAAACCGGCCGGTAAACAAAATTAATTAAGCTGTAAGCGCCCAAAACCACAGCCAAGCCAACAACGCCGTACCCCAAGTTTTTTCTGGCTTTGGTGATTTTTTCCTCATTACCGGCCGCGGTCATCCATAGCAGTCCGCTATAAATAAATACCAGTAAGGTTAATCCGCCCAATCCGCTTAAAGCAAAGCCCAAAATCCGCTCACCATAAAATTCAAGCGGACCCTTGGTTATATTAAGCGGGTCAAATAATATGCTTTTACCAATAAAGTTAGCAGGTGTGCCGCCAGTCAAGGTCTTGATGGTGGTGGAAAGAATAGCGTAACTACCCACTGTTACAACCAAGCCAATTAGGGCGTAGGCAATCATTTTTTTGCCTTTTTGAAAAGTTTCACTATTGCCGGCGGCGGTTAAAATCCGATAACCGCCTAATACCACAATCACCAAGGTTATCGTACCGGTTACCACCATCAAACCGGCGGCCAGCCGGACAAACAGATCGTTGGGGTCAATAGTTCCTAGGGGATTAAACAATGGCGGGATGGATTCTTGGGCGCCGGTTATTAGTGGCCAGCCCAGCGCCAAGATGGGAAGCAAAAAAAGCGCCCCCCCCAAAAAAAGATTGATTATTTTTTTATAACTCATAAATAATGTTATGGTTGGCAACACGTTTCGCTCTTATTTGTATCGCAGCTTCTTGGGCCCATATTTTTAGCCGCTGGGCAGTTTGTTTGACAGGTATTGGGAGAAGTACATGCTACATTACAACACTTCCAGTCTGGTTTACAGTTTCTTTGCCCTAAATCCTCATCACCAGTAAAACAGCTTTGGTCAAAACATTTGTTTGGCAAAGTGCAAATATTTGACACATCACAGCCCAAAGATTCTTTCCACCATTCTTGAGTTAATATTTGTTTGGGAGTTTTTCCAACCGGCGTTGTTAGAATTCCATACAGAGCCACAACCAAAAGATAGCCAGCTAAGATTATTAAAACACCGAGCAAAGTAGAGGTTATTAATTTACGGCCGGCGGTAAATTTTTCCTGATTGCCGGCGGCAAATACCATGCTTTGCCCGCCCCAAATAAGCATAACCAGCGCCAGGCCGGCGAATATTGACAAAATAACTTTTTGCAGCACTACGAATAAACTAACAAAATCGCACATTGTGCAATTGCCGGTGGCTTGGCAAGCCTCTGGCAAGTTGCCCACAATACCTTTTTTAAGTTCAAAAGTCTGGGCAAGGGCGGGCGATGGCGTTGCCATTGAAGCCAATACGGTCAGACCGCCAAGCAAAAAAAGGGTAGCCAGTAGGACTTTAGTTGTCCGTTTCATACCATTAATTTAGCACAAAAGGTTAGAATAGTGAATTAGGAATTAAGAATTAAGAAGCGAGAAGATAGGAAGGAACGTTTTAGAGCTATAGTTTTTATTCTTAATTCGCAATTCATGATTCTTAATTCTATTTTCTTAAGGTCTGTCCTACTTGATTGACGGCAAAATCAATGGCTTGTTTTAAATCTACGCCGCCGGCCGCTTGTCGGATCATATTTTGAAAAATCTCTCGCATAATTTTGGATTTAGAGCCGTGGTACCAGCTTTTAGCCGTTAGCAGTTGTTTAGCTGGTTTTCCCAAGTCAATATCTTCCAGTTGTTTATTAATAAGACTGCGCAGAGCGGTTGGTTTTTGAGCAGAGGTAAGATATTTGTCCGCCACTTCAGATTTGGTGGTTACGTATTGAATAAAGTTCCAGGCTTCATTGGGGTGCTGGCTTTGTTTAGGAACGGTTTCCAGGTAGTAACTGGCATAATAGACTGGTTTGTCAGCGGCATCAATTTGGGGAAAATTAGCAACCCCGATGTTAATTTTGGGCGACAATGTTCGCAGTGTAGCTAAATCGCGCCAGTAGGCAAAAACAAAACCAATTTTACCGGCCGCGAACAATTGCCAGGCGTTGCTCTGGTCGCGCGACCAGGTATAAGTTTCTTTGCTGGGGTTGGCAAAATCAGTATAAAACCTTAGAGCATCGGCGCCCGGGAAAAAATCTTGGCCGCCAACTTTGACCGCTTGGTTAAAAGTAGCGGCGGTGCCGGTGTTGTTAGTCATCGGCGTGCCGTTCTGCAGCATTAGAGCCGATAGAATATCATCCGAGTACGGCACATTGTCGGCTTCGCCCACGGCGGCGCCATGCTGGACAAAAAAACCACTTTTATCAAGTACGGTAATTTTTTGCGTAGCGTCTTTGAATTCAGTCCAAGTAGCCGGCGCGGTTGATATTTGGGCATTATTCAAAAGGTCGCGATTGTAAAATAACAACAACGTGTCAAGACTGATTGGCAGGCCGTAGGTTTTATTGTCAAAAATTGCGTCACGGGCAACAACATCAACAAAAGTGTCAGTTAAAGCCTGGGGTTTAATGGTTGAGCTGGTTTTAAAATACCATTGAGCTTCTTTTTTAAATAAACCTTTAATTTCAACAGACGGTAATTTTAAGCTGGCCGGTAATGGCGATAATTTGTCTAACCAGCCGCCCAGACTGGAGTTAGGCAAGGACACAATGTCGGGGCCGGTACCGGCCGCTAAAGCTTCCAGCAGTTTATTCTCTAATTCTTCCGCCCGCACAGTTTGAATATTGACACTTATGTTGGGTTGGCTGGTTTTGTAGTCCTTAATTATTTGATCAAAATTAGATTTTTCACCCTCAATTCGCCACCAATTTAAAGTTAGAGGTTGGGCCGCCTCTTTGGCTTTAGGGTCGCCACCCTTGCAACCCAGACCCAGCAGACTGCCGACTAATAAACCAGTCATTAAAATAATTAAACCACGGTGCGAGCGGAGGATACTCATATGATTTGTTTTAAATAGTCGCGAAATTCATCTTTTAATTCAGGGTCTTTGAGCGCCAAATCAACATTGGCTTCCAGCCAGCGCAATTTTGAGCCCATGTCGTAATAAATGCCGTCCACTAAACAAGCATAGATCGGTTTTTTGCTTAGCAGTTGATTAATCGCGTCCGGCAGCCACAACTCTCCGTTCTTGCCCAAAGGGGTGTTTTCTAATTCAGTGAATATTTCGGGTGTAAGAATATAACCGGAAATGCTGGCTAAGCGCGAGGGCGCGGCCACGGGACCGGGTTTTTCTACAACCGATTTTACTTTATAGACACGGTCACTAATTGGTTCAGCCTCAATTATGCCATAATTTTTTGTGCCTTCGTCGTCAACTTTGTAGGCAGTTATAACCGGTTGTTCATATTGTTCATAGACCTCAATTAATTGTTGGAGGTGCGGCCGGGGGCCAAGCATTAAATCATCGCCAAAAATAACCGCAAAGGGTTCGTTATTAATTAAGTGTTTAGCGTTTAATATGGGCGTGCCGTTGCCGTAGGGGCCTTTTTGGCGAATATAAACAAAATTAGCCAGTTCAGCGATTTTTTTTACTTGTTCCAGGGCCTCAGTTTTGCCTTGACGCGCCAGCCAAGCTTCCAACTCCGGCATGTAATCAAAATGGTCCTCCACCGCCCGCTTGTTAAAACTAGTAACTACAATAATGTCTTCTATCCCTGAAGCTACCGCCTCTTCCACAATGTATTGCAAAATCGGCTTGTCAACTATTGGCAGCATTTCTTTGGGCAGGGCTTTGGTGACTGGTAAAAAGCGTGTGCCAAAACCGGCTACCGGAATGATTAGTTTGCGAATTTTTTGGGGCATACCCTTCTTACCGCAACTTCACTTGCCGTTGACCAACAAATAAAGCGATAATTTATAAAAAAATTTTAAAAACATAGTGATGATAACACCCTTTTACTTGTTGCCGGCATCAGGTTTGTTTAGTGGAATTGGCGGTACCGAGCATAAACTACTTTTACCTTAGCACAAAAAAGGTTAAAATAAAAGGTTGGGCGGCGGTTTTTAAACGAGCAAAACCGAGCTTAGTCGGGAAATCTACTAAAGCGGTTAATGGTATTGTGAAGCTCCGCGGCCTGCCCGCCGCTCGCCTCACCTAATTAACCGATTGTTATAAAGTTACAGTACTAATATTTATAGTTAGAGTTTATCTAAAACATCAGCTTTGGCAGGCGGGCCTGCCCCGCTAAGCGGGCAGACGGTTTTATTAAATTACTAGATTATTTAATTAAAAATTGATTAAACCCGCCTGCCAAAGCCGCTATGCCAAATACGCTCGGGCTATAAATCAAGAGTGGCATAGTTTGGTGTCAGTTTATCTATCAGGCAAGGCGAGCGGCGGGCAGGAATTTAAAATTTAAAATTGTTTACTAGTTGGGTATAGGCTTAGGCGGTTTCATTATTAACTTTTTAGTATGTAGACGTAAGTCCTAACATAGTCAATTAAGCGAAGCGTTAGCGGAGTTTAATGGCGGAGATGGAGGCCCCGCAGTAGGACTTCGCCCACTACGGGGTAAAGATTCTCACTTAGGTACAATTCCGTAATTATTGGTTTTTCTTGACCCCGTAACAGAGCGGAGGGGGTGGGATTTGAACCCACGATACCATTTCTGGTATAACGGTTTTCGAGACCGTCCGATTAAACCACTCTCGCACCCCTCCGCTCTTGTACGGGGCGGGCCTGCGCCTTCAACCACCCACCGCTACGCGGGGCCCCGCCATAGGCGGTGGTCGGCCACCCTTCCGCACTTCTACGGGGCGAGACCAGCGCACTGCTTGTTCCGTATTTTTTTATGGTGCTGAAGGATCGCTTAATTATTAATAATGCTCACAGTATATTTGGCGCAGGCCTCATTGTCAATTAGGTAATATTAGCGACTTCAGGCGGAGGTAGTAATTTTAATAACCACAAACTCATAACGTATAAAATTATTGCTATGGCGATTTTTATCAGCAGTGGCAATGGTAATAATAATCCAACTGACATTATCAAGGTAGCAACAATAATTTTTTTCCACCGCGCCGGACTGGGCTTAAGGCCTAAGCGCCACAGCGTGACCAAACCGACCAGAGCCATAAACGCTTCCACCGCGACTGTCATCCAAGCCGCGCCCCAGTAAGAATAAAGCGGAATAAAAATCGCGTAGCCCACCAGCCCCAGCGCCGCCGCCGCGGCATAATAAGGAATCATCCGGCGCTGTTCATCGAGCGCAAAAATTATATAGCCAGTGGCGTTGCCAATAAATATAAACGCCGTGGCCAAACTAAGAACGGCCAAAATTCGACCGGCCACGACAAAGTCGGCGCCGGCCAGCCACACTATTAAATCAGTGCCGGTTATAATACTGCCGGCGATTAGGGCCAGCCCCCCGGCCAGCAAAATATCAAACGTACCCTGGTAAATATTAAGCAGTTCGTTTTTATTTTTATTGGCTTGCGCCCGGGCGGCTAAGGGCAAAATCAATCCGCCGATAATGGCCGGCACCGCCAGCATGACCTCTAGAACTTTGTAAGCCGCGCCGTACACGCCAACTTCGGCCTCGCTCCGCACCCACGACAAGATTATCGTATCGGTTTTAAAATAGATTAAATTAAGCGCGATGGTGGCCGCTACCGGCCAAGTGCTTTGCCACAAGTACCGCCAGATTGCCGGATTGATTTGCCATTTAAAAGGGATTAGCTGTCGGGCCGCAATTAAGGTTATGGCAGCGGTAATTAAGCTTGATATTGTTAGAATAATAAAATAATAAGTTAAGCTGGCTTGTTGCGATACGGCCCACCAGGTTCCAGCCAGCAGTATTATTCGCCCCGCTAGTTCGCTTGCCACTAAGCGGCCGGTGGCCAGTTTGCTTTGGAAAACACCGCTAAAACACTGACTGATGGTGCTGGCAAAAAACGCTAAACTAGTTATGATTATTCCCGCCTTAACCAGCGGGGAATAAGGCAGGAATAAACTTATGGCTGGCGCCAGGATAAAGGCGATTATTCCGGTGATTACGCGAAAGCTTAGTAAGTTGCCCAGTAATTCACTGGGTTGGTATTTTTGTCTGCCCAACTCGCGCGCCACTGTCATGGTTAAACCAAAATCAATCAGAATACCAAAGAACTGTAAAAAAGCCACCACGCTGACGTATTGGCCATAGCCGGCTTGTCCAAGTTGCCGGGTCATTAAAGCTACAATCGCCAAACCGAAAATTGTGCTGACAATTTTGCCGGATAATTGAATAATCGTATTTCGGCTGATAGCATTAATCATACTAGTTGGTTGGCCATTGATAGGTTTTAAGGTTAATAAAATAATTGTTGTCTCGTTTAGTAACTTTAATGCCTTCGCGGCGCAAGAGCAAAGCTTGTTGCGTTCCACTCAGGCGCGGGTGGATTATGGATATCATACCTTGCTGATTAATGACTCGCTGCCAGGGGACATTGGGCGGACAAAGCCGCAAAGCCCAGCCGACTAAGCGCGCGCCTTGCGGTTTACCTAAGATGGCGGCGACTTGTCCGTAAGTGGCCACTTGCCCGCGTGGAATTTGTTTAACTAAATTGTAAACTGCTTTATAAAAACTCTCCGCCATATTTAGCAGTATAGCAGTTTTAACCAGGGGTTATCTAAAAAATAAACCCCCTAAGCATATGACTTGTGCCAATGCTTAGGGGGCCTGAAAAAATAGGCTAGGAGTAACGATTTAAGTCTTAGCTGCAACTGCATGGTTTTTAGAGTTGTAACAAATGGCCGAGTTTTTTCTTTTTTGTCACCAACTCTTGCCTGTTCCATTGCGAGACTGGCATCTCCAAGGGTGCTCGTTCCAGTTTTATGCCACTCTGGCGAAGTAACCTCATTCTTTGAGGATTATTAGTCATCAACTTTATACTTTTAATGCCAAAGTGATGTAGGACGTCGGCCACATCTTCGTAGTGTGTGCGGTAATCCTCGTTAAAACCCAGAGACGTATAGGCATCAACTACCAGCTCATGTTTTCGCCTCTGGCCCTCGGCATATACGATAAAATGATTTCTTAACCCCACAGCCTTACCGTGTTGTTCAAACGCAAATATGATTAAACCATTTTTTTCTTCAGCAATACGCCGTTTGGCTTCCTCTAACTGCCAACCGCAATCACAATACTGGGAGCCAAAAAAGTGAGCCCAAATACACACTGATTCAACTCTCACCAGTGGTTTTTTGACTTTGGTAGGGTTTCCTTTGGTCAGGACGGCATACTGCCCGCCAGGAAAAGCAAAGTACCAAATCTTAAATAGACTCACTTTCCCGTCTGGAAGTTTAAGAGGCAGGTTCACTGGGCCAATTAGTTCAAATCGTCCAAATTGCTGAACAGTAGTAATTACTTGCTTTAATTTTTTCATGATATTTTTCCTTGATTGTTAATGTAAGTAGTAATTGTTTCGATTTTATTACTTCATGTTGAGATAATGTAATAATTACGTCAATATGAATATTACTTTACAATTAAAAAAGCCCATATTTATTAACATAAATTCATACAAATTAAAATAGGTGTCAATTTTATTGACAATTATTATGATCTAGGATAGGATAACTACACTATGTCTATTGACGCCAAAGAACTACAACAATTTGGGCTAACCGAGAAAGAATCCGCACTTTATTTAGCTGCCCTAGAACTTGGCAGTACTTCCATTAGCGACCTGGCTAGGAAATCACAGCTAAAGAGACCCACTACCTATTTAGTGGTAAACCAGCTTGAAGTTATGGGTCTTTTATCTCAAACAAGGATAGGCAAAAGATTTTTTTATTCAGCAGCGCATCCCAGACGGCTAGTTGAAAGAGTTCGCTTTCGTGCCAATCGTGCCGAAGAAATGATGCCCGAGCTGGTCGCGCTGTGTAACAATTCCTCTAATAAACCGAGGCTTCAAGTCTTTGAAGGGCTAGAAGGTGTGAAGCTACTGTACCAAGAATTATACGAATCGCTGAATAATAAACAGGAAGCGCTCTGGTTTGCTAACATAGGTGCCCTGCGTCAGTACGTGCCCGAAGCCATCACTGAATACAAGAAAATTCTCCGTAAAATTAAAAATCCCAAAATCAGAGAACTCAACTGCGGCGATAAAGAAGGTAAACATTGGCTTGAAGAAACTAAATCATTTCGAGGGCCACGCCATCAGGTGCGTATATTGCCGCCTAATTTTGAGTTCGGCAGTACTGATAATCTTATACTGGGCAATAAGCTTGTTATATTTTCTCTAAAAGGAGATGTTTCGGTTATTGTAATTGAGAACAAAGAGATCGCCTTAACTTATCGAACACTTTTCGAAGCAGCCTGGAGGTTAGGTAAGTAAGTCTAAGCATACTATCTAAAGTGAGGCGCAGCTACGACGAGATCTGGCGAAGCCATGACGGGATCCCGCCAGTTTTCTCCTACATTTGGAGCGGGTAGCCCCAGTAGAATGTGCTTCGCACCTCTACGGGGCGCGGCGGGAGTCCCGCAGTATAGGCTTTGCCTAACTACGGGATAAATCGAACCCGCGTGATGAGTTTGTCCCGCAGCGACGAGATGAACGAAGTGAATCCGTCCGGCTGCGAGGATCCCGTTGCGTTACACCGCACAGAGCGGGTAGGGGGAGTCGAACCCCCCTCATCGGCTTGGAAAGCCGAGGTAATACCGCTATACGATACCCGCTCTGTGAGGACAACATATGGCGTGGTCCTCGAAAAATAAAGTCGCTGACACTCCAATTTTTCGGGAGAAAACTCACATAATGACCGTTACCCGCCTGCCCCGCTAAGCGGGGCCTGCCTAAGCTATATCCCCATGAAGTGATCTCATTAAATAAATACAAGTTGAACGTAGACGGTTTGTTAATTGTCCGAGGCGAGCGGCGGGCAGGTACGATACCCGCTCCAAATGTAGGATTTATGATTATAGGTGCGGGAGAAAACACCTAGAATTTAATTTATACGACATCCGCTTCGTGCGTATGAATAGCGGGATCCTAGAAAATTAGAGTCGTTGCGCTCCTTAATTCTTGGGAGAAAACCGACACCAGTCCGCCAAGGCCTGTGTCATATTAATCGCTCTTGATAATTGGATTAATAAAATTTTAATTGATTTGCCAATTGTGCAAGACTGATAGTGGTCGGGTATGATACCACACTTAATAATAACAAATAAACTACAGTGGAGTCATTTAATTGTTCGTGGCTTCAGGTTTTGCCACAAGGCTGTCCGTTTGGGTTTTTTGGGATTGCTCCCTTAATTGTTTAACCTGAGTAAGAATCTGCGTTAGTTGTTGTTCCAAACTGTCGTAGGTTAAATTACCAACGGATGCAGGCTGGAGATTGGCGCGGTTGGCCAGACTGTCAGACAGCTCTTCCACATCTTCGGAAATTTCTCCCATGTCCTCTGATATTTCCTCTACATCCTCGGAAATCTCTTCAACTTCTTCTGTTAGTTCGTCAACATCCTCGGTAACTTCTTCAATATCCTCGGCCACGTCTTTTAGGGTGCGGGTTTGTTGGTTAACACTGTATTGAATGAAAATAGAAAGATAAATCGCTTCCAAAGATACAGCGGTAGTTAGAATCAACAGAACTTTTTCAGTGCTGACACCAAATCCAACCAAGGCCAAGCAGGCTATAAATAGCATAGTGTGGATTATGATTGATGATTTGGAGCCAATCCAAGTGGTAGCTTGACTGGTTCTTTGGTCAAATTTGGAGGGAGATACCGACATAGAATACCTTTAGTGAATAATCAGTATTTATTACCAGCGTGCCGCGTTGAGCGTGACTGTGACCACGTTGAGCGTGGTGCCTGGGGCCAGAATCGAACTGGCGACGCCAGCCTCTTCAGGGCTGCGCTCTACCACTGAGCTACCCAGGCGTGGTGGTATTTTACCTTAGTGCGTTTTGGCGGGGCAAGCTGAGCCACCGCGTCACGCTGATAATAAATTTTAAAGATTGGCAATTATAAAACCACTTAATACCAGCAAGAATCCTATTAAAACGTTACCTTCCGGTATGGTTTGAAAGACTAATCTGGCTAAAATGATTTCAGTGATCATTAGGGCTGTCCAGCTGGTTAAGGTTACAAGCCAAATGTTATTAAAGATTTTGATACCGTAGAGGTATCCACTGATAATTATAAAACCGCCAATTAATGTGGCCCAAAAATACCAACCCGAAGGTTTTAATATTAACCAAAGACTATTACCACCGGCACTGGCTTTGGCTCCAAATATCTGGGCCACAATCATGAGTGATTCGCCTGCTGCTATTATAAGCAAGGTTAATATTTTTTGCCACAACATAGGTTTGGTGTCGCGCCCGAGCTACGACTATAACCACGCTTAGCGTGGTGGGTATTGGGAGTTGTCGTCCCTACGGGAGATCACCCGCCATTCGGCCTCAAGCTCATGGCCGGGAGGCAGGGTGAAACCTACGACCTGTCTGCTGTCCAGCGGGACGCGCTATTCTTAAACTGACTTTTAAAGAAATAAAACTTAGGTTGGTCGGGGTGGTGGGATTTGAACCCACGATCTCGTGCTCCCAAAGCACGCGCGTTAAACCACTACGCTACACCCCGATAAGTGTATTACAGTGAGTTGTTTATTTTACGCTGTAAAGTGTAATGGGACCTGTCCGATGTACATCGGACCGCGCTAGCCTCAACCAAAGGCTGATCCGCCTCTGGCGGAAACTGCGCCAATCCCCGATGAATGTATTACATTGTTAATTTTGGGTCCGGCGAGACTCGAACTCGCAACCAACTGCTTAAGAGGCAGCTGCTCTACCACTTGAGCTACGGACCCATGGATGAAACACCTTATGTTAAGTATCGCTTAATAACCTGTAACCAATCCTCCTTGGGAGGACTGCTCTACCACTTGAGCTACGGACCCATGATTGGCTTGTAGCATATAGCTTATAGTAAATAGCGTGAGGGGTCTCTCACTATTAGCTATGTGCCATTAGCTAATTTGCCCCGGAGGGATTCGAACCCCCAATAATCCCGCCGTGGCGGGACCGTGATATCATAGTCTGCCATAGTCTTTGACCTGAACCAGAGCATAGCACGGTTCAGGCCTACCATGAACCGTGTTACTTTAGAGCAATTCTGGTTCATGGTGCCCCCGGAGGGATTCGAACCCCCAATAGCTGGTCCGAAGCCAGCCGTGATATCCATTTCACTACGAGGGCGTAAAAAAATATAGTCGGGTTAATAATCGTGCAGCATTATAAGCGTAAAGCACAGATCACGATAACACAGGATCTATGAATATTCAAGTTTAGGTTGATTAATATTTTTTAATCAGCATCAGCTGATAATTTAGCGTAAGCTATCAATTGAGATAACGTGAGCTTCCGCCGTGGCTTGGGTGATTATATCCTGTTTTAATAAATCCCGAATACTGTGGTCCATGGTTATCATGCCTTGGGCGGCGCTGGTTTGAATGACAGATTTTATTTGTGGCGTTTTATTTTCGCGAATTAAATTGGCGATCGCTGAGTTATTCGTTAGGATTTCTCGCGCGGCCACTCGTCCGCCGCCGACCTTAGGCAGCAGACGTTGAGAAATAATGGCGCGTAAACTTGAAGATAATTGCGATCGAATTTGGTTTTGCTGGTGGGGCGGGAATACATCAACGATGCGGTCAAGGGTTTCAGCCGCATTGTTGGTGTGTAAAGTGGCAAATACTAAATGTCCGGTTTCGGCCAGCGTGATGGTAGCGGCGATAGTTTCAATATCGCGCATTTCTCCAACCATAATCACGTTCGGATCCTGCCGCAAAATATGCTTTAGTCCTTCATTAAAAGACAACATATCAGTACCAAGTTGGCGCTGTTTGATAATACTTTTAACCGGGGTAAAAACAAATTCAATCGGGTCTTCTAAAGTAATTATATTTACCGCCCGTTCATTATTGATTTGTTCAATAATAGCAGCCAAGGTAGTTGATTTGCCGCAGCCGGTGGGACCTGTTACCAACACTAAACCGTAATCAAGACGTGTCAGGTTGTAAACCACCGCTGGCATGGTTAGATCTTCCAGGGCCGGAATTTTAGTAGGAATAACACGTGCCACCAGGCCAGGATTGTCTTTTTCAAAATGCAGGTTAATACGGAAGCGGGTGCCGTCTTTAATTTGGAATGAAGTATCAAGCTCGCGTTCAGTTTCAAATTTCTGTTTTAGTTTTGGCGCCAACATAGCATTGAGCAGTTCAGACAGGTTTTTGCCGGTTAGAATAGGATAATCAAGCTCTTTTAATATACCATCCACTCTAACAATCGGTGGTTTGTTAACCACCATATGCAAGTCAGAGGCTTTTAAACTAGCAGCCTCGCTAAGCAGAGATTCAATAGTCATATGTTTAATCGATTAGTTAATTGTAGGACTTTCGCGTTTGAGCCAAGTTCGAGGCAAAACCGAGCATTTGAGCAAGCCGTAGTAAACCCCGTTACACCCCGTCCTGAAGGACCGGGCATTTTTGGGGAAGATTTTTAATTTCCCATTCACCCCGTTAGAAGTCTCCACCGGCGGTGGAGTATCCCGACAGCCATTGGGATTACTTCTAACGGGGCATTCTGGGTGTAACGGGGTTTACTACGGTGAGCGAAAAGCCGAGGTTTTAACGAAGAAATTGGCCAAAGCCGCTTGCGGGGTCGGGCTGCGCCCGCCCCTAAAGCGGCAAGCGCGTAAGTCCTAAATTGTTTAAAAAATGAAATTCTCAACCGCAGCCCCGCCTTGGCGGAGCGAGGTATTTTGGCGAAGGAAGATAACCGACCAATCAATTATAGCTAAAAAAGCAGGTTTTAGGCTATTGGTTAAAATAAAGTTCCTCAATACCCTGTTTTATAAGTTCCACTGGCGGCGCCAGGAATGTTTGTTTATTAAAACGGTAGGGTCGGCCATAACCCAAGCCCCGTTTGCCAGTGCGGCGACTATGGCGGTCGATGTCCACTCCGTTAATATGGATAGTGGGCGAGGCAAAAAAATTATATAACTCGGCCTGTTCCATAGTATCTATACAAATAAGTTTTGGTTCGTCTTTGATTCCTAGCGTCTTAAGGCTTTTAACAAGGTTAGCTGCCGTTTCCTGCCACCAGCGGCAGTCACGGGTATATAAAAGCTCAATCCCTCCATTGGGGGCAGGCCCGGTGACAAAGTTGTAGTTACTGTTCATATTTTATTTTCCTTCGTTCCGCTAAGCGGGGCTTCGTCATAATACCCTCCCGATTCCGCCAGCCGGCGGACATCGGCCCAGGAGCTTCATATTATTGGTCAAAGCCGACAAGTTCCGGTTCAAGTTCAATTTTGACTCCTAATTTTTTATAGGCGGTTTTAATTATTTGTTCCGCCAAGGCCATAACGTCGTTCGCGGTTGCCCGGCCGGTGTTGAGAATCACCAACGGTTGTTTGGGGTTGATTTGCGCCCCCCGGTTAGTTAGGCCCTTAAAGCCCAGAGTTTCAATCAAAAAGGCCGTTGGCACTTTGATTTGCTGACCGTTGACGAGCTTGGCTTTGTCTAATAATTTGGCCAGATCGTCAGGCGTGAATTCTTTTTTAAAACCAGCTTTTAATTTGTTGTATTGCGGCTTAGTCAAATATAAATTTTTAAAAAATGACCCGGCACTGCCGCCTCTGGCCCTGGTGGGAAAGGGGTATTTACGATTTCGGATGTTTATGACGGCGGTTCTGATTTCTCTTAGGTTTGGTCGTTGAGTAAAATGTTTTTTTAAATCACTGTAGCGCAAATCAGGTCGGCCGTTTTTTAGCAGTTGCATGGTTAGCTCCAGGATGATATAGCGCCCCTTGGCCGTAGAGTTAAAGATGCTGGTACGGTAGCCAAAGCGGCACTGTCGTGAATTTATTATCCGGATGTCGCTGGTCTGCAAATCAAATACTTTGACGGTTTTTAAAACCCGGCTTAACTCCTGGCCATAGGCGCCAATGTTTTGTACTACGGCCCCGCCGGCCCGGCCGGGTATATGGGAAAGATTTTCTATGCCCCACAATCGGTTTTTGACGGCGAACTTAACAACATCGTCCCACTTTTCGCCCGCCGCAATCTGCAGCCAGTACTGATTGTTGGGCCGGCGCTGTAATTGAATGCCCCGCAGCCGCAAGTTTATAACCAGGCCGTTAAAACCGGCGTCGCTGACAACAATATTGCTGCCCCCGCCCAACACCCAGAGTTTTAATTGTTTTTGGCGCGCCCAAGCCACGGCTTGATTTAAGGCCGACAATTTATTGATGGTGATAAAAAATTTGGCTCGGCCGCCGATTTTAAAGGTTGTTAAAGGTTTTAACGGTTTGTTTTTTATAATTTTCATAATGTAGTTTGGCTTTTACCACGATTTCTTTCATACCTTTGATTATATCAAACTAACAGTCCGGAGTCTCTCATTGTTAACATAAAACCCTCATTTGGAGAAGGGTTGAATGATGTCTCGTCAAACAAGGCAACCCGTATGACGGGTTGGGGTGGCTAATGGGAATTGAACTCCCGTAATCGCTGCCACAGAGCGGTGTTCTACCATTGAACTAACCGGCGTTTAATGAATTTTTCTATGTATTTTACAGTTTCGTCTTTGGCTTCAGCCGGGCCTTGGGCTACCCAGAGAGCAAAATTATAAAGTTCGGTTTTGTCGGCTTTTAACCACTTGCCGTTTAAATACAAAAAAACCAACAAGGCAGTGACGGCTATTCGCTTATTGCCGTTTTGAAAAGGATGGTTTTTATTTAACAAATAAAATAGCATGGCCGCCTTGCTGATTAGGCCATGGTAAAGATATTTTTTATCAAACTTTTGCCAAGGAACAGTCAGGCAGCTTTCCAAAACATTCGGATATCTGGTTGCAAAAGGCGGAATCGGTTCGTCCCAATTCATGGTTTTGGTGGTCAGGGTGTGGGCGGTGTATTTGATCATTTCCACTGAAATATTCTTAATCATAAACTATTCCTTCCCCAGCTTTTTTAGAACCTCGCCGTATTGTTTAATAACCTCAACCACGCCGCTGTCAATTTCTTTTTTTACCCTATCGGTTAATTTGGTAGTTAAAAAATCTTTAATGTCCTCTTTTTTAATAATATAATTACGCCCCACCTTTTCACCTTTGATTTGGCCGCTTTTAACTTTTTTAAAAATAGTAACGCGGCTCGTCCTCGCGAGGTCAGCTAATTCTTTGACAGAATAGTATTGTTTTTGAGTTTTTTCCATATATTGCGTTAACCTTATATTATTATGTTAACATATGTTAACAAACTAGTCAACAGTTAACAAAATATCTAATTAAAACACAAAGCATTAATCATTCACGTTAAAAATTGGGAAGCTTGATTAAACAGCTTATTCCAAACAAAAAATTCTCCTTTGGGGGAGAGATTGTCTAATGGGTGGCTGAACGAATAGAAGTGGAAAACTTTATTGAAGTTTGGAACGTTGGTATTGACAGAAATATAAAAATAGTCTACAGTTATTTGTTCTTTAACAAAAGTTGTTTTTACTGATTTATAAATAAGTGGTGATCTGAGTTGTTTATTTATAATTTAGTAAAAACAACTAAATAATATCTATCCACAAAAATAGGAGTACAACAGTGAAACACAAATTATGGTTTCTGTTTTTTGTTTTGTTTTTATCCAGTTGCTCGACAACGGACGAGCCAGATTATACAAAGCAGTTACCACTATTAAAGGGTCATATGAATGACTATGCTGATTTGTTCAGTCAGTCAACCAGAGACTCTTTGGAAAAGCAGTTAAAACTATATGAAGAACAAACATCCAATCAAATAGTTATTCTTAGTGTTCCTTCTATAGGAGAAAAGACTATTGAAGAATATTCTTATTGGGTGGCCGAATCATGGAAGATTGGTCAAAAAGGAAAAGACAACGGTATTTTAATTACTGTTGCCAAGGAAGAAAAAAAAGTTCGCATTGAGGTAGGTTATGGTTTGGAGGGAGCCTTACCTGATGGCCGCTGTTGGTACATTATAAAAAGTCGTTTTCTTTCTGAGGTCAGCGGTAAATATAAAGATTTTGATAAGGCCATTGAGCAAACCGTAGAAGCAATACAGCTCAGCATAGCCGGAGAATTCTCAGCAGTAGAGAAGAAAGTTGAGGACAAAGAAAATTCTTTATGGTTTATAGGAGCTCTTATTATAGCAGCTGCCTTAGCTGGATTTATTGGGTTACTCTTGGATAAAACAATAGTCAGTAGTGTGGCCACAGCTATAGTCTATCCTTTAGTTTGGTTAGCCTTCTGGCCGCCAGACGCACTGGTACTTATTGGTTTAATAGCCTTGGGTGCTCTGATTGGTTTTATAGCCAGGTATTTTATTGAAGCAGGTTTAGAAGGTAGTGGTGGAAGTAGTGGCGGGGGCTATTATGGTGGTGGTAGCAGTAGTAGCGGTTTCTTTGGTGGTGGCGGTAGTTTTGGCGGCGGCGGTGCCAGTGGTGGTTGGTAATTAAATTCAAATAAAAAAGGAAATTAAGATGAAACTCACAAAAGAAGATAAAAAAATTATTTTTCAGGCGGTACAAAGGAATGAGGCTTTTACCTCAGCAGAAATCGCTTGGTGCATAACAGGCAGGTCCAGTTCGTATACCGACGCAGCTTTAATCTGGGGTATTGTATTGGTCGCATTTGGGATTGTGCTCCAATTAGTTATGGAATTGAGTGGAAGTTGGGACGGCGATGCGACTTTGTCGTTGGTGGAATCGGTTGTGTTGTTCGCGGTTGGTTTACTAGTTGCTAAAATTCCAAGTTGCCGTCGATTAGTGATAGATAAAAATAGAATGAGAAGGCAGGTAATTGAACGAGCTCAGGCTAGTTTTTATAGAGGAGGTGTTCAATTAACGAAGGGTCACAATGGTGTGCTGGTTTTCGTCAGCGTCTTTGAGCGTTTGATTATTATCATTGCGGATAAAGCTATTGATGATGTTGGAGTTTTAAAAGAATTTATTAAAGTGGTAAATAGCGAAAACCCAGATAAAAAATCATGGGGTAATAAAAACACTGTTATTCAAAAGTGTATCAATCACATTGATGCTCTAGGGGTAATATGCGGTTCTAAATTACCTCGCCAGGTTGGTGATGTGAATGAGTTGTCCGACGATGGATTAAATGAAAAAGAGGTATAAAATAATATTATATAAGTGAAATTTCCTAGAGTCTGCTATTTATAGCGGACTCTCTTTTATTTTGGCAACTTAACAAGAGTTTGCCGTCTCAGGGTGGGGTACGAATTTTGTTAAAAATTGGGAAACTCAATTCAGTAGCTTACCTAAAACAAAAAACTCTCTCTTGAAGGAGAGATTTTTCGATGGGGTGAGTGAGGGGAATCGAACCCCCGTAACCGCTGCCACAGAGCGGTGTTCTACCATTGAACTACACCCACCATATATTGTTCTTTAAAAAAACTCTTGCACAAACATGACAAGAGGATAATTCGCCCGCTGTGCCAAGTTTAAGCAGTATAGGTTAAAGTGTATTAACAAGTCAATCATCCGGTCTATAAGATTTTGGATTAGCGCTGATGATTTACCGGCCGTTAATTTAAAAAACCACTGCTGAACAAAAAACAGTGGTTTTTTAAAAGTACAACAAAACAAAAGTTACTGGGCGTTATTAGTTACAATTGAACTGGCTTGGGCGTTGTCAATTACCGATATCCAGATTTTACCGGGATTAAGAATTAACGGTTGACCGCTAGAGTCTTGCCAGTCAAAGAAACTGTCGCTATCGGTTTTAGTCCATTGGCCCTGATACATTTGACCGTTGGCAAAAAGCAATAACTGGCCGCTACCGGTTGTCTGTATATCAACCCGTTTCAAGGCGTCGTTAGGATAAGGGGTAATTTTGGTGAATAGGACAATCACGTTTTTTATAGCCGGAGCCGTATTAGTCGCGCTATCAAATTGAGTGGTGCCGCCGGTGGTGCGAGCGTAGGTGTCTGTAACCGATTGATAAGTGTAAACCACTTGGTATTCCGACGGTTGATAAGGAATGGTGATATTGAGCACGGGCTTGCCCGTCGGCAAATCCTTGTTAAAATTTAATTTTGGGACGGCGCCGGTCTGGCTCCAATTTTTATTAGCCGCGTAGTCCCAAAAGCGTTTAGCGGTAGTGAACAAGTTGTGCGGCGGTTTTTTAGAATCGTCGCGCGTGTAAGCGTCAGCATTAAAGAATTCATTAACGTCCTGAATATCACCATAACCCTTTTGCAATTGACTTAAAGCTTTTTCACTACCGCCGGAGTGGCTAAAGAAGGGCGCTAGCGGGCGAATCCAATCGTTAAAGAACGAGCGCGCGCTGCGGATAGGTCCGACTAATCCGGGCGGCAGTTCACTTTGGAACACGGTGACAAAGCGGGTGATGCCGCCTTCGGTGGGTGACTCAATCACCAAATCGGCGCTATTCAGGCCGGCTTGCGGACGAACCGTAGGAAAATTTTCTATGACAACGGCCCAGGGGCGGCGCTCCGCGTTAGCCGTAGTCGTGGCTAGGCCCGTCAAGGGAGCGACCGCGGTAAACTGTTCTACCGGTTTAAGTTTTTTGGGGGCGCGGTAAGAAATGTCGGCGGTTTGTAAACTATAATTATTGAAGTTTAAAAATACCACCAAACTACTAGTCAGTAAGATGGCAATTATACCAATGCCAAACCAAGCCAACCAGCGCCAGTAAACCGCGTCTTGATCCGGTATTTTAATCGGCGCTTGGTAATCAACCAGTTGGGGCGCCGCTAAGTTATTAATTTCCTGATAATTAAATTTGCTGGCCGCCTCCCTAGCCGCCGTGGTTTTTTGGGCGCGGGAAGTTTCTTGACTGGTCGTTATTGGCTTGGTTGGCGCGCGACGGGGGCGGTGGACTGATTTTGGTTTAAGGCTGTTGGGGCTAGCCTCCTGTCTAGCTTTGGTGGGCATAGGTTTTATGTTAATGGTATTTAAGATGCTTATAAACTTTATTATAGCGCGAAAATTGGCAATGTCTAAAATTTAATGATTCGGTTTTTTTATTCTACTACTACTTTTACCTTTTTATCTTTGCAGTATTCTTGAATTAGTCCGAACCCCAGTAGTACCCTGCTAAGCGGGGACACGGGGCATAGCGCATTTCACTCTGCCAGTTGGAGGGCGAGCCTGCCTGCCGGCAGGCAGGGAAGTCCCCCCGCGAAAATTCGGAAAGGCGGCGGAGCCGCACCGCTGACAATTTCAAGTTTTTCTTTGGCGACAAATTCTTAAAATTTAATTTATTTGAGAGTAAAGGTACAACCGTATTTATCGTCGTGCCAATTGTAATTACATCAAACATTTTATTTTTTAATTAAAGCTGCTATAACGATTAAAATAATAAAAGGCGCAATAGTCCAGATCGGTTGGAATATTATGTTAAGAATTTTTGAGGGGAATTTTATAGTGGGAAATATAAACCAAAATTTTTCTATTTTTGTCTGCTCTATAACCTCCCCTTTCATTTTTAAAAGCCAAATGAGATCGGCGACTAAAATCAAATGATAAATACCTACCCACCAAAGCTCACTCTTTATAACCATGAGGGTGGCTACAACAAAAATGGTACCGACAAAAATAAAGGACGGGAATACATAAAGAAACCATGGTAAATTTACCGCTCGCTTGAATTTCTCGCTCGTAGCCCAATGGCCTTGCCACTTTTGTATCGTTTCCGCGGGAACAAATTCATTCATTGGCGTTTTCTGAGATAATTCTTTCCATTGTGCCGCTTTATTCTTTCTTAAGATAAAAATAGCTACACTTAAAAAGTTTTGATGCAAACCAAAAATTAACAGAAGAACTGAGATATTCATTAATATATTAAACAATGTATTCATATTTTATAGTAAAATTAGTTTTCGACTTTATGATTAAAAATTTTTCTTTTTCTCCTTTCAAAACCGCCAATTCGTTTTTACCCCCAAAATTGAATACCAATTAGTCGCCGAGCCCCGCACCAGAACAAGTTCGGTGTGGGATAAACTCCACGAGGCGAACCAAAACTCTTTGACTTTTCCTGTCTGGTGCCTCGGGAGGAATTGAACCTACATCAGTGGCTTAGAAGTCCACAGTTCTATCTTCACCCCTTTATTTATCCCCCCGAGAGGAATTGAACCTCTATACCCGGCTTAGAAGTCCGGAGTTCTATCCATTGAACTACAGGGGGGATAAATAAAGGGGCAAGTTGTCCGCTCCGTCGTCGCTCCGTCATCGCTTCGCCAGATCTCGCAGAGCGACGACGGAGCGGGAAACTACGAGGGCATAGGGAAATGTAACCCCAGTATATCAACTTCGCTAACAAAATTAGCGAGCGTGAGTCGAAAGACTGTTTAATAAATAAATGGTGATTTAACTTTGATTAATTTTACTGATTTTGTTAAGAGCGAGCTATAGCGAAGTAGTTATACTGGGTAAAATTCAAAAATCTCCGCCCAAGGCGGATCTACCTAGGGTACGAAAAATGTAAAATTATTTACAAATGTGTTTTATTTTTAAATTTGATAAGGGCTAATCAATTTTATTACTAATTTAAACTAAATTCAAGCTTATTTTAAGTGTAGCGTTTAGTGGTAATAATATTAGCGTGGCCCAGAGTTTGTTGGATATTTTTTATGGTGTTGCCTTGTTTTATAAGTTGATTGGCAAAAACGTGACGCAAGGTTGAGGGTGTAATTTTTTTATTCAGTCCAGCCGCCAAACGATAGTGTTTAATTATTCTTTGTAAGCTGCGAGGGGTTAAGGCAAAATTATGACGTTGCTTGCGCACGGGCGAGGTTTGAGCGCGATCATGACTAATGAATAAGGCTGGCTCGGTATCATGCCGCGCCTTTAGATAATTGTTTATAATATTTTTAATATTAGGCGGCAATGGTATTTGGCGTACCCGACCTTTAGTACGGCTGATCGTAATAAAATTTTCCTCCGCCTTAAGCGCGTTACGTTGCAGGTGGGACAATTCGGAAACTTTTAAACCCGCCGCCACCAATAAATTTAAAATCGCTAAGTCGCGTTTTTTTATTAATTCACTATCTTGGCTTTGTTCACAAAATTTAATCATTAAATTAACCTCGGCCGCGCTGACCGCCGGTAAAATGATTGAACGCAGTCGCTTTAACGACAAGTTGGTATAGTCAGGCACCGGAATGCCGGTTTGTGACAGGTATTTTAAAAAAGCCCGCAGTCCGATTAAATAATAATTTTGCGTGGCCGGCGACAAGTTGTGCCCGCTATTGGAGGTGGATTGCTTAAGCCAGGCCTTATAGTTTTCCAAGTGCTGGCCGGTGAGGTCGCTGGCTTTATCAAGTTTAACCCGGGCCTGGTCCGACCATTGCCGGAATTTATTCAGATAAATGCGGTAATTGGATGCCGACGATTGGCTCAACTGGCGCTTAAGTTTAAGCGTTTGCAGAAAATTGTTTATGGTTTCGTTTAAACCAGCCGGGTTCGCCATAGTATTAATATTTTACGACACTTGTCCTAAAGCGTCCAGTTTTTAGTACACCGCCAAAATTAAAAGTTGTTAGTACACCGCTGTTAGTACAACCGCTTGACATCTACGGCAAAATGAGCTAAGTTAGTAAGTTCTTTAACAAACGTTTACAATCATCTTTTTGGGCACATAAAATACTCAAAAAGATGGTTGTAAACAATACAGAAATAACATAATTCCATAAAACACAAACTAATTTAGGAGATCTTACAATGAAACTAGTAGCTAACAGTGAAGTCACCGGAAAGGCAACAGTCGCAATAAGGTGGTGTTTAAGTAAGGAGGAGGTCGCTACCTTACGTGAAAAAAAAATTACTGATCCTTATCTATTGTTCGTTATTGTTCATGATAAGGTAAACGTTGATCGTCAATTGGTTCGCCTTAATCAAATAATGACATATCTATCCTTTAATCATCCGGGCAGTAACACTGTATTTGCCACAATTGTATGGCATGGTAGCAAAACAAAATTAAAGGAATGGTGTCTGTACACTGATAAAGATGGAGATTGGAGAAACAAGTTTTATGACAGCGAAGCAGACATGTTGGTGGCAGGTGATTGGGGTGAAGTCCGGATAGATGTCGATGTATCACCGGAATTCTTTGCCAAGGAGCCGCCAGCGTGGGAAAAGCGATGGGTGAATTTGTGGTTTGAAAGGAAAATGCCGCGTCATCAATGCAAGTATCGTAAACGTCGCATGCTCGCTTATTCTATCCAACCGCCATTGGTATTGGCGTTTATCATATTTATTTCCCTGTTCCGTTTTCTCGCTGCAGTGTTTTGGATTTTATTCCGGACCAAGACTGAAGTCAATCTTAAACCAATTGTCCGACCATTTGAATACGATAGTAATGATGTGTGGTGGCAGGCTAAGACTGCACGTAATTTCTATGCGGAGAATAAGAACTACAAAGAGAGGTCTCGTCTTGTGTGGTTATATCATCCAGTAGTTATTATCCTTGCGTCAGCGCTACTTTTTATTAGTGACAGGACTTTCGGAGGTTTATTTTTAGCCTCGCATTTCTTTTCAGCCTGGTGGTTGTACATTTTACTGAGCCCTATTGCTATAACCTTGGTAGTGTTTGTAGCATTCATTATTACCGTGGTTATTTTTAACTTTGTTAAGTTAATTGGCTTAGTGTTTGGAAAAACCTCTAAAGAGGAGAAACAAACTAAAAAAGAGGATAAACAAAAACGTAAAAAAGAAGCGGAACAAGCTGTAATTGAGACAAAGCTTGAATTGATTGAAAGCGATTTATTGCCACTTACATGTGGCGAGGAACAATTGATTCCTGAACTCAAAGCTCTTCCTAAAGAAAAGCGGACCATTTATCTTCGTTTTCTGGATCTCAGATCAAAATTATGTAAACCGTTTGCAGGAGCTTGAACATTATTTTAATCCCAGACTTATTAATATAAGATGAGCTGGGATTTTTATTATGAATAGCCCTTGAACTCTACTTTATTATTTATATAATCCCTAGCTAGATATTTGAGTAATCTATTTGCTCCCCCGCTCCCTTGCCAAAGTTTAAGCTTTGTGGTAGATTGGTGGCGCATTATTATTAACCGACGTTAACTTTGGTTGGCGGATTTATCCACCTCGACTAGACTAGCGTTTATAAGGAGAGCAATATCATGCTCGACAAAGACAGCAAGGATAAGATAATTAAAAAGTTTAAAATTCACGACCAGGACACCGGGTCGGCGGAAGTGCAAATTGCCATTTTGACCGAGGAGGTTAAACGTTTAACCGAGCATTTGCAAAACCACAAAAAGGATTTTTCCTCGCGCCGCGGTTTGATTAAAAAGGTGGGACAGCGTCGCCGCTTACTTAAGTTTTTGCAGCGTGATAATTTGGAAAGCTTTCAGCAAATAGTAAAAAAACTTAAATTAAAAGTTAAGATTTCGGCCGTGGCCGACAGTTTAGGTGAGGTCGCCGAGGAAGAAGTACCAAACGAAGAGTAAGCTTGGATAGTGAAATTATGTTAAAACATAAAGATCAACGAGTTGGCGTATTTATTGACGTGCAAAATATGTATTATTCGGCCCGTAATTTATACGGGGCGCGGGTGAATTTTGGTAATATTTTGGAACAAGCCGTATCAGGCCGTAAATTGATTCGGGCCATTGCTTATGTTATCAAGGCCGAGGCGCCGGAAGAGGTCAAGTTTTTTGAGGCCTTGGACAAACAGGGTTTTGAATTAAAAATGAAAGATCTGCAGGTGTTTGTCGGTGGCGCCAAAAAAGGTGATTGGGATGTGGGGGTGGCGATTGACGCTATCTCAATGGCGCCCAAATTGGATGTAATAGTTTTAGTGACCGGTGACGGCGATTTTGTGCCCTTGGTGCAGTTTTTACAATTTTTGGGTCAGCGGGTTGAGGTAATTGCGTTTGGCGACACGGCCTCCGCCAAGTTAATTGAGCAGGCCGATGATTTTTTTGACTTGGCAACCCAGCCGAATAAGTACTTGTTTCATTCCAGCGTTATTGATAAAAATAAAAATGTAAAAAAATAAAGCTCCGCGGGTTTATCCAGCCTTCGTCCTCCCAAGGAGGACGGAGGCGAATAAGTTTTCATAATTATTAACGGTAATAAATAGTAATCTAGCGAATTGCGGGTTATTTGAAGAGAGGTGGTTTAAGGTTTTTGGCTTAAATTAACTCCTTTCAAATAACTATCCGCGGCGCCGGTTGACTGTTCAGTACCAAAGAAAGGATAGTTTATGTCACAAGTTAAGAGTTTTGAGCGCGAGGTGGCTGGCCGCAAACTTACCGTTGAGTTTGGCAAGTTAGCCGGTCAGGCGCATGGCGCCTGCACTGTTCGTTACGGCGATACAGTTGTTTTAGCGACGGCGGTTCAGGCTGAAACACCGCGCGAGGGAATAGATTATTTCCCCTTGATGGTTGATTATGAGGAGCGGCTCTACGCGGCGGGCAAGATTAAGGGTTCACGTTTTATAAAACGTGAAGGTCGTCCAACTGATGAAGCGATTTTGACCGGGCGTTTAATTGATCGTTCGTTGCGCCCATTGTTTCCGGAAACGGAACGGCGCGATGTACAGGTAATGGTAACGGTGTTGTCGGTTGATCAGGAAAATTCCGTGGACGTGGTGGCTTTGTTAGGGGCCTCGTTGGCCCTGGCCGCTTCGCCAATCAATTGGGGCGGTCCGGTGGCCGCGGTGCGGGTCGGGCGGATTAACGGCGAATGGGTAATTAATCCATCACATACCGCTCGCGCCAAGTCAGATTTAGAAGTTTTTGTTACCGGTACCGCGGATGAAGTGGTAATGATTGAAGCGGCGGCTCAGCAAATTCCCGAAGCGGTAATGGCGGAGGCAATTGAGTTTGGTCATAAGCAGGTGGCGCGACTTCTGCCTTTTATTAAGGAGATTATTGCGGTCGTCGGGCAAGCCAAGCCCGCCGCGATGGCAATAGAGGCCGCGACGGTTGAGGCCCAAGTCAAGTTGCGCGCCAAAGTGGACGGGTATTTGCAAGGTAAATTTGAGCCTTTGTTCGCGGCTCGCGCCAAGTCAGATTATCGCTCGATTTTAAAAAAGATACAGACTGACTTGGATGAGGTATTAAAGGCGGACAACGAAGTGTCCAAGGAAGATCGAGCGCTCGGTTTAAATATGGTTCAGGAATATTTAGATAAGGCGGCGCGTCAATTAGTCTTAGATAAAGGAATTAGAGTTGACGGTCGCCGGATTGACGCCATTCGTCCTCTTGCCGCCGAAGTTGGGGTGTTGCCCCGCACTCATGGCACTGGTTTATTTCAGCGCGGCGAAACTCAAGTGTTATCAATTGTAACTTTAGGTTCACCCGGCGACGAGCAGACTTTAGATGGTATGGAAGAAGACGGCAAAAAACGTTTTATGCATCATTATAATTTCCCCGGCTTTTCCGTGGGCGAGACTAAGCCGGTTCGTGGACCAGGACGGCGTGAAATTGGTCATGGCGCTTTGGTGGAAAAAGCCTTGTTACCGGTTATACCAACTGACAAAGCCACCTTCCCCTACACAATTCGGGTGGTGTCGGAAGTTTTATCCTCCAATGGTTCATCGTCGCAAGCTTCAATTTGCGGTTCCAGTTTGGCTTTGATGGACGCCGGCGTGCCGATTAGCGCGGCGGTCGCTGGAATTGCGATGGGTTTGATAATTGATTTAAACAACAAGTCGCGTTACGCCATCTTAACCGATATTCAAGGAATTGAGGATTACTCCGGCGATATGGATTTTAAAGTGGCCGGCACGGCGGCGGGGGTGACCGTGATTCAATTGGATATTAAACTCGGCGGCATCGCGCTAACGATTGTTAAGGAAACTTTGTTGCGCGCCGGCCAGGACCGCGCCAAAATTTTGGATGTTATGAACGCGGTAATCAGCGCCCCCCGTCCGGAGTTGTCGCCCTACGCGCCGCGGATTGTGTCGTTCCATATTCCAGTTGACCGAATTCGCGACGTTATCGGCCCCGGCGGTAAAATGATAAATGAGATTATTGATGTCACCGGTGTAACCATAGATATTGAGGATGATGGTTTGGTTATGATAACGTCCGTTAGTTCGGAGGCATCGCAAAAAGCTATTGACTGGATTAAGAATTTAACCCGTGAAGTTAAGGCGGGAGAGGTTTTTACCGGCAAGGTTACCAGACTAATGAATTTTGGCGCCTTTGTGGAGATTCTGCCTAAACAAGAAGGCCTGGTTCACATATCAGAATTGGCTTGGCGGCGCGTTAACAATGTTGAGGATGTAGTTAAAGTTGGCGATACGCTAGAGGTCAAGGTGGTAGAGATAGATGATATGGGGAGGATTAATTTGTCGCACAAGCAAACTATGCCTACACCAGAGGGCTATGACGAATCAAACAATGGTTTTGATGACCGTCGCCACAGCCAGCCTCATCGCGGCGGACAGCGACGTTATTAAGGCTGGCTATAGTTAAAAGGTGTCACGGGTAAATCCGTGGCACCTTTTCCAACGGTCCGAGTGGGGTATGCATCCTGCTCACGGCGGGACGCAGCTTCATTCATCAGAAAGGTAAACCTGGAGTACAAAGGCGGAGCCCCGCTTAGTGGGGCAGAGGTGGATAGTATTTTAACAAGTCAATGGTTTGTGGATAACTTGTTAAAAGTGTGGATAATGAGTAAAATTGTTGCTCACCATATTTTATTGTTTTTGTTTAATATTAGCTAAAATTAGCCCATTGACCTAAGTCAAAAAGTATGCTATACTACTTATGTTAATTAAAAAGGGATGGCATTTAAGGCTTACGCCATAAACATTGTTTAGGGCTTAATCCTTCCCTACTTTCCTTTTTACCGCTAACTGGTGGCGGGAATAAATTAAAATTAAAAATTTTTAAAACAAAAATAAAAAAACGGCAGCTATCTATATGGTAGACTGACCATACGGAAGGTGGGAAATTGCGCAGACCCTTTAAAAATTAGCCAGTGTGCGCGCCTAAGGTGCTCTAAGGATTCACCCTAATAAACTACTTTATATAATAATTGTGGTTTATAGGTAGGAAGAGCATCGTATTAAGCGCCAGTCTCGCCATTTACTTATAATTTTTAAAGGGCGCCATGATTGGCGCTTTTTAGTTTGCTTAGTCCTTTTCCGGCAGCGCATAAAATGCTATAATAGCGCTATCTTAAATTTATAGTTTATTTATGGACAAATCGTTTATTGCTGAAATGAACCAAATACTTGTGAAAACCAAGGCTAAGCTGGGAGCCGAGTTGGTACAATTTGGTCAGCCCCAAACTCGTTCGGGGCATGAGCTTGAAGCCAGTTTCCCTGACTACGGTGATAAAGACGATGAGAACGCGGCCGAGATTGCGACCTTTTCTGACAATTTAGCTCTTAAGCATACTTTAGAAAAGGCGTTGGATGATGTGGTGAAAGCTTTGGCGAGAATTGGCAGTGGCACTTACGGAGTTTGTAAATATTGTGGACAGGAAATTGATGTTCGTCGCTTACGGGCGCGGCCGGAATCAAGTTCATGTGTGGCCTGCAAGATCAAGCAGTTGCATAAAAAATGAAGCGACCAGTTGGTTTATTCAGCAATTGGTGGTGGGCCGTAATATTATTCGCAGTTGACAGAGTACTCAAGCGCCTGGCTTACAATGAATTAATATCCGATCAGGGAGGGCTTTTTTATTTGACTTTAAAAATTAACACGCAGGCGGTTTTTAGTTGGCCGGTAGCGAATGGAGTGATTCAATTGCTTGGTTGGGCGGCGGCGGCAGTGGTGATAGCGGCAATGGTTAAGGGGCGCGAGCGCTGGGAGCCGTTGACCCGCTTTGGCGGGCAGTTGATTATAGTGGGCGGTGTCAGTAATTTATTGGATCGTTTTTATTACGGCGGCGTGATTGATATATTGGCGGCTTTTAATAATTTATATTTTAATTTAGCCGATGTTTATTTATTAGGCGGCGCGGCGTTGCTAATTGTCAGTAAAAGAATTCGGTTAATTTAAATGAATGGCAATACCGCTCCCGCCGCGGGCGTGTTTTATATGATTTATGGGTTTATCTTTACCCCAGTCAAGCTTCGGTGCAGGCTCTAAATCCTGACTGGTCCTGAATTTATTTCAGGACAGGACAGGCTTGATTCAGGAATCTCGAGAGATGCCGAAATCACCGCCGCCCTCGCCGAAGGCGAGGCTCCGCCAAATGGCGGGCCGGGGGAAACGGTGATTGGCGGGGCAAGCCACCGCCGTTAGCGGGGCAAGCAGTATGACAAAAAGCCAACCTGTAATTCCTATTATTGTTCAATTTGTTTATGTCAGCCAAGGTTTATACAGTTCATATATTTGGACTTTCAGCTATCACTATTGAAGTGGAAGCTGATATGTCGTCGCAGTTGCCCGGTATATTTATTGTGGGGTTACCCGACAAAGCTGTGGAAGAGGCGCGGGAACGTGTCCGATCGGCTTTAAAAAATTGCGATTGCGAATTTCCGCGCACTAAAGTAACTATAAATTTGGCTCCGGCGGATGTAAAAAAAGAGGGCTCGGCTTATGATTTACCGATCGCTTTAGCGTTGTTATCGGCTAGTCGCCAACTTAAGTCGGATATTGACTGGCGCGGCGCTCTTTTTATGGGTGAGTTGTCGTTGGACGGACAATTGCGTTCGGTTCCCGGGGTGTTGGTGGCGGCGCGGGCGGCCCAGCGCTTGGGCTTTAAAAAAATTTTTGTGCCGGTAGCTAACGCGGCGGAGGCCGCCTTAGTAGATAAAGTAGAGGTTTACGCGGCCCGTGATTTACGAGAAATATTAGCTCATTTAAGCGGACAAAAATTATTAGATCGCCAACCATTAACAGTGTTGCCGCTCGTGGCCAATTTTGTCGTTGGTGAATTTGATTTGTTGAATATTCATGGGCAGGAGCAAGCTAAACGAACCTTGGAGATTGCGGCCGCGGGCGGTCATAATTTACTAATGTCGGGCCCGCCGGGCTCTGGTAAAACCTTGTTGGCTAAGGCTTTGGTGTCTTTATTGTCACCGTTAGGGCGCGAAGAAATAATTGAAGTAACGGAAATATACAGTGTGGCCGGGTTAATGACAGCGTCCAAAACCATCAAAGCGACGCGGCCCTGGCGGGCGCCACACCATACGGCTTCGGAAGTATCTTTGGTGGGAGGCGGTTCAACGGTGCGGCCGGGAGAAATTTCTTTAGCTCACCGCGGGGTTTTGTTTCTTGATGAATTGCCCGAATTTCCGCGGTCAGTTTTAGAAAGTTTGCGCCAACCCTTAGAGGACGGTGTGATTACAGTTTCTCGCGCCGCCGGCAGCGTGTCGTTTCCGGCTCGATTTATTTTAGTGGCGGCGATGAATCCTTGCCCGTGCGGTTTTGCCGGTGATCCGGCTAAACCTTGTCTTTGTACTCCGGGGCAAGTGTGGCGCTATCAACGCAAACTTTCCGGCCCGTTATTAGATCGGTTTGATTTGCACGTTCAAGTGCCGCGACTGCCGTTTGAAAAGTTAGAATTACCGGGCAAAGAAACTTCGCAAATTGTGGCTAAACGCGTCCGGGCGGCGCGCGGACGCCAACAGCAGCGTTTTGGCATAGGCGTTACCAAGTTGAATTCAGCTATGAGTTTATTGGATATAAAAAAGTTGATAGTTTTACCACCATCAGCTCAAGATTTACTGCGCCAGGCGGTAAACAAGTATCATTTATCAACCCGCGTTTATCATCGCGTGTTAAAAGTAGCCCGTACGATTGCTGATTTAGCCGGTGTCTTAGACATTGACACCAGCCACGTGGCCGAGGCGTTGCAGTATCGTCCGCGAGTTAATGAGTAGCGGTTGGAATTAGAATTAAGAATTAAGAATTGCGAATTAAGCCACCCTATGGGTGGTCACCCGAAAGGTGAAATCAAGAATTTAGGAGCACTTAATCCCCCTGAACACTTTAACACTTAAACAAATTTGAGCCAGTGATTAAGTGATCTAGTGTTCCAGTGTTCTCGTGTTTCAGTGTTATAGTGATTACCTAGTGTAGTTAAGCGGGTTAGTGCGGCGATTGTATACCCGAACTTCAAAATGCACGTGTGAACCGGTGGAACGGCCGGTTGAGCCCATGGCCGCGATTTGTTGGCCACGCGCCACCCGATCACCAACCGTGGCCAGCAGTTTACTGTTGTGGCTATACAAGGTTTTAATACCGCCGCCATGGTCAATAATAATGTAGAGTCCATAACCGCCTCTATTCCAGCCGGCCACTTCAACAATACCGTCTTCGGCGGCATAAACCGGGGTGCCGATTTTGTCAGCAATATCCAAACCAGGGTGCCGCCAGCTAAAATATTGGGTAATTCGGCGGTTGACAGTGGGCCATTGCATGCGACTTGAACTAAGGGGGGCCGAGGGGCCAAGAGTAAACTTAGATTCTGGTATTATTGTATTTACTCGGCTAGTTACGGCCGGCGGGGTGTAGATCGGTTTGGCGCCGGGAATAACCAAAGTTTGCCCCACCGTTAGTTTGCCACCTAGATTATTGAATTCGTTTATGCTGTCGGCGTTAACGCCGAATTTTTTGGCGATTTTAGAAACCGTCTCACCTCGCCCAACCCGGTAACTAAGTCCATTGGTCGGTAAAATAGTTAATCGTTGACCAATGCGTAAAACACTGCGCAGACTTAGGCGGTTTTCCCATAATAAAGTGTTAACATTCAAGCCGTAATTTTGCGCGATGCTGGAAATAGTATCACCTGATTTGACTGCATAATATTCAATTCGTTCCCGGCCGGCCACTCCCGGTTGAGTTGTTACCAGGTAAGGTTTTAAAAAGGCGGCCCCGTCCTCGGTTAAAATAATCATCGGCTCGCCGGCGGTGTTAACATTGGTTTGACTATTATCAACCGTAGCGCCATTAGTATCGTCAACGCCATTTTCGTTTAAAGCGCCGGGTTCGTTAAGTTGATTTAGAGGTGTGTCATAAGAGCTGGTAATTAAAGGGTAAAGTAAATTACCTTGACCAAAACTTTCGGCCGCTTGGGTTTGGGTAGCTAGGTTTTGCCAACTTACCAAAGCTCCAATTAGTATAATTAAATATAAAACAACGGCATGATGGCGGAGCAAATATGTTATATTAAAACCATCTTCTAAGTTTTTGAACCAGCGTTGCCAGCGTAGACTAATGTTGTATGGTTTAATAATAAACCAGCGCCACCATATTTTAGCTAGCGGTTTAATTATTTTACTGTATAACAAAACTAGAGATCGTGATGATCTCTGCGGAGTTTTTAGCCAGCGTATGATCCATAGGGCCAGCTGCCACAAAATATTTTCTAATCGTCGGTTTATAAGGGGTATCCTTTTTTAAGCCCGCCAGTCTGGTTTGGCAAAAAAGCAGCAGCGCTGGTTTTAGCTGACTTAAATTAAACTCGCCACAAGCGAGCCTAAATTTACCATTTTAGGGTACTTTGGTCAATGTAGCGAATTAGTTTTAAAAATATAAGAGATGGTTTCAAAACCCTTTTCGTGGCGTCCGTAAGGTGGATTGAACGAGACAAGGAAGATGAGCAAAATACCCGGAAACGTAGCAGTAGCTACGATGAGGACATTTTGGGAAATCTGACGCAGTCGCAGTCAAAAAACAGAGATTGCAGCAGAAATAGGGTTTTGAAACCATCTCATAGTACGCTTGGTTAAGTTGTCGTTTGTAGGGTTAAAATGTTAGTATAAAATATAGCTATCAATTATAATTCTTTTACCCTCCTCCGCCCCGCTGAGCTCCGGCTCCGCCGTAGTCCGGCGCGGTATCTTCAGTGATCTAGTTGGTAATTAATATATGAAGTCGTATAACCATACAGAAGTTGAACTAAAGTGGCAGCGTCGCTGGCAGGATGAAAAAATCTTTGCGACTGGTGAGGACACTAAAAAAAAACGCAGCTACATTTTGGATATGTTTCCTTATCCGTCGGCCCAAGGTTTGCATGTCGGCCACCCCGAAGGTTATATCGCGACTGATATTTATGCTCGCTACTTAAGGCTTAAAGGAGTAAACGTATTGCATCCGATGGGCTGGGACGCGTTTGGTTTACCCACGGAAAACTTTGCCATTAAAACCGGACGGCATCCTAATGAAGTTGCGCGGCAAAACATTGATAATTTTCGCCGCCAGATTAAATCTTTAGGATTTTCTTATGATTGGGATCGGGAGATTAATACCGCCGACCCGGCTTACTATAAATGGACGCAGTGGTTGTTCTTAAAATTGTATGAGCAAGGGCTGGCTTACCAAAAGCAGGCGCCGGTTAATTGGTGTCCGTCTTGCCAAACTGTGTTGGCCAACGAACAGGTGGCCGGCGGCGAGTGCGAGCGCTGTCATAGCCAGGTGGAGCAGCGTCAGATGAAACAATGGTTTTTTAAAATTACGGATTATACCGAGCGTTTGTTAAAAGATTTAACCGGCTTAGATTGGCCGGCGTCAATTGTGGAAATGCAGCGCAATTGGATTGGCAAAAGTGAAGGCGCGGAAGTAAATTTTTCAATTATTGATAGCGACGTTAAAAGATTTATTTTGCTTCACGGACGAAGCGCTTCATCTGCCAGCCATTTTATTCCGCCGCTAAAAATTGAATTAGAAAAGATGGGTTATGAGGTAGAAACTCCGGATTTACCTAACACCGATTTACCTGATGATATTGAACAAACGGAATTTGTTAAAGCTAATTGTAAATTGGACCGACATACGGTTATAGTAGGGCACTCTATGGGCGGCGTGGTAGCCTTGCGTTTGCTGGAACAAGGCATAAAAGTTAATAAGGTTATTTTAATTAGTACACCGTTTACCGGGAAATTTTTGGATAGAAAAGACAGACCGTCTGTAACTAAAGCTTGCCAAAGGGGTTTTGATTTTGAAACGATTATCAAAAATGCCAGTAGTTTTATGGTGTTGGGAGACAGTCAGGATCATGCTGTGTCACCAATTGAGGCAGAAATGTTCGCGGAAAAATTAAAAGTTAAGGCTAAGATAGTTAAATCAGAGTCGTCACATTTTTGTTCCCAGAATGAGCCTGAGGTGTTGGCCTTTTGTACTAACGCTATTAGAATTTTTACTACTAGATTGGATACTATTTTTGGCGCGACTTATTTAGTTTTGGCGCCGGAGCACGAGGCTATTAATAAATTACAACCGCAGATTAAGAACTGGCCGGAGGTTGTGGCTTATATTGAAGCGGCTAAAAAGAAAACCGAGCTAGAAAGGAAAATTGAAACCAAAGACAAGACTG
Organism: Patescibacteria group bacterium; assembly: GCA_041645215.1. Classification (GTDB taxonomy): domain Bacteria; phylum Patescibacteriota; class Patescibacteriia; order Veblenbacterales; family UBA10138; genus JACRFM01. The sequence goes on from JBAZQK010000001.1 coordinate 91,767, forward strand.
GAGTCGAATTGAAGGGTGTCTTAGTCGTTAATCCAGCTAACAATGAGTCCATACCTGTGTATGTGGCTGACTATGTATTGATGGGGTATGGTACCGGCGCCATTATGGCCGTGCCGGCGCATGATGAGCGTGATTGGGAATTTGCCAAAAAATTTGATTTGTCGACTAAGCAAGTAATAGCCCTGGAAACAGGGTTAAAAAGAAAAAACGAGGAAAGGCGTGATGGCGGTTGTGGAATAATTTTTGATTCAAAGTCGCAAAAGTATGCGGTACTTGAAGAAGAGGGCTCTGGTTTTTTGGGTTTTTGCGCGGGTGGATTAGATACCAATAAAAATGAGCAGACGGAGGTAATTAGAGAGATTAAGGAAGAAAGCGGCTTATATGATTTTTGTCATATAGAAAAAATAAGTACAGCCTTTTCCCATTTTTATAATAGTTTAAAAAATGTAAATCGTTTTGCTCATGCAGTTTGCTATTTATTTATTCTAAAATCAACAAATGTCAAGCCAACCAAGCTTGAAGTCCATGAAAAGTATAGTTTAGTTTGGAAAGACCCGGCAGAAATAGAGCAAAATTGGACTAAACAGAATCGGCAAGCTGATACTGAGTATTGGGTATATTTTTTGCACCAAGCAGTAGTCCGTGCGGTAGAACTTGGTTTTGATAAAACTAATACAAATTATAAGTTTAGGGCCACAACTGATTATGGACTACTAATTAATTCCGAGGAGTTTGACGGTTTGAGTTCTAAAGAGGCCATTTCCAAAATTGCGGAAAAAATTAAGGCCAAGTTAACTACTGAGTATCGCCTGCGCGATTGGCTGATTTCGCGGCAACGTTATTGGGGTGCACCAATTCCAATTATCTACTGCCCGCATTGTATCGATAAAAAAGAATTTCCGGAACCCAAATTTATTGTTAATTGTGCCGATCATGACGGCTTTGAAAATATTATTAGCGGTAAAAAGCATGTGGTCACCCGAGCTCTTAGCTCAGAAGACGACGCCGCAAACTATGCGCAGACTGTGCCTGGCGATATTTTGGAAATGATCGATAATAAGACAAAACAGCGAATCTATGTAAAAGTAGTAGGCGCTCAGACATTCAAATCGTTAGACGATCTTTTTAAAGAACGCAAAATCGCCGAAGCGACATTTAATAGAAAATTCTCGGCCAAAACTGAATTAAGTAATGAATACGAAAAAAATAGAAAAGGCTACACAAAGCAGATTGATACGTATGGACTGGTTGCTTGGCAAATTGAACTTATCACTAAAGCTGTGCCAGTGCCGGAGCCAGATTTGCCGGTTACTCTGTCCGATGACGTGGATTTTCGCCCGCATGGTGAATCACCCTTAGCGCGGTCAGAGTCTTTTCATAAGGTTAAGTGTCTTAAGTGTGGCGCCTCGGCCCGCCGCGAGAGTGACACTATGGATACGTTTGTGGATTCAGCTTGGTACTTTCTGCGTTATGCTGACCCGCATAATGTTAAAGAGGCTTTTGCCAAAGAGAAAATTAAAACCTGGTTGCCGGTAAATTTATATGTCGGTGGCGCTGAACACGCTGTCATGCATCTTTTGTATGCCCGGTTTATTACCAAAGTGCTGCACGATTTAGGCTATGTGGATTTTAGTGAGCCGTTTGTAAAATTGCGCAACCAAGGCTTGATTATGGGCGAGGACGGACAAAAAATGTCTAAGTCGCGCGGTAATGTAGTGAATCCTGATGAAATTGTGGCCAAGTACGGCGCTGATACTTTTCGGCTTTACGAAATGTTTTTGGGTCCGCTGGAAGATGTTAAACCCTGGAATACGGCCGGTATTATTGGTTTACGGCGATTTCTGGAAAGAGTTTGGAATTTAATATTGAACTATAAAAATACCTCTAAGGCCGAGGTAGCCCTAGAGCCAACCGTAAACTTGCGGCGCGCGACTGCCCAGACTATAAAAAAAGTAACAGCTGATATTGAAGCTTTCCGTTTTAATACGGCTATTAGCGCGTTAATGAAACTGGTTAATGATTTATCGGTTACTCCGGCGCCAGTTGACACTAAAGAGTATGCTGGCGCCATACGCACCTTGTTAATATTGCTTTATCCGTTCGCGCCCCACATAACAGCCGAACTTTGGAGTCGGGCTAGTGTGCTGAGGGATAGTTATTTTCCAGATGATGCTGACAAGCAGATTTGGCAGTTGGCTTGGCCGACCTATCATGAGCAGGATTTAGCAGTGGATTTTATGGTGGTCACCGTACAAGTGAACGGTCGCATGCGTGTCAGCATTAATTGTCCGAGTACGGCCAGCGAGGCCGAGATAGTTGAACTTGTTAAAAATAATCCAGTCGTGGCTAAGTATTTGGTCGATAAGACCATTAAACGGGTTATTTATGTAGCTGGAAAATTGATAAATTTGGTGGTGGAGTAGCTTAATTTAAAATGTAAATATCTCCGCCAAAGGCGGATCTGCCTCTGGCATGAAAAAATTAAAATGATAATGCAAAATGTAAAAATTATGAATTTAGACATTTTATAATTTTGGTTGCCTTGTGCAACCATCCCGCCGCGGCGGGATAAAAGCAAAACTTTTATTGTCATTTTTCATTTTGATTTTTTATTTTTAAACTTTCGTGACAGTATTCTCTAAATCAGCTCGGGACCTGGCTAAAATTTGTAAAATTTTAAAACAAGGTGAAGTCGTGGCCGCGCCTACTGAAACCGCCTATGGTTTGTTGGCGGACGCGACTAATCCGCATGCCATCACTAAAGTGTTTATCATTAAAGGTCGTGCCGAGAAAAAAGTTTTACCGTTGGCGGTTTCTAATTATACAATGGCGCAAGAGTTGGCCGTATTTTCACCGCTAGCTAAAAAATTGGCCCGGGGTTTTTGGCCCGGTCCTTTGACTTTGGTTTTACCGGCGCGAGTCAAACTGCCGCCTAATGTAGTATCGCTAGATAAATTTGTCGGCTTACGGATGAGTGGCTCAACTTGGCTTACCCAATTAGTTAAAACTTACGGCCGGCCGTTAACCGTAACCTCGGCCAACTTATCAGGTCAGTCGTCGCTTTATGATGCCGTTGCCGTACAACAAAGTTTGTCCCGGCGCGGTCTTAAATATATAGTGCGGTCGCGCCGCTTGCCGCTTAGGCCGACTTCAACCATTGTGAAAGTGGCCGGCCGCCGTTGGCGCATTATCAGACTGGGTGCGATAACGCCGGCTAAATTAAGAAGTGTGATAAGATAGAATGAAGTCGCCTTACATGTGGTCAGCCTTAGGGTGAAATTACGAATGACGGGTTAAGAATTAGAGTATTAAATAATTTTAAATTTTAAATTCTTAATTTTTAATCAATTTTTAATAATTTAGTAATTCAATAAAAATTAAAAATTTGTAATTAGAAATTTTACTGTTATGCCTTTTCAAGGCCACTTTAATTTAGGCGGCTTATTGCCGCAGCGTTTGTCGCCGCAGGTTAAGGCGCTGTACTGGTCGGCGGTGCTGCAAAATTTGGCGCTCGGTATGCTGTTGCTGTTTGAGCCGATTTATTTATGGCAACAAGGCTTTGGTTTGGCCGGCATAATGAAATTTTTCCTAGCCGTTTACACGGTATATTTTTTCTTGGCGCCGCTGGGGGCTAATTTTGCCACCCGGCGCGGGTTTGAAAATTCAATTTTCCTGTCAACGATTTTTCAGTTTATTTATTATGTCTGTTTGTTTTTAATTGCTCAAAGTTGGTATTGGGCCATACCGGCCGTGGCGCTTTACGCTTTGCAAAAAAGTTTTTACTTTCCAGCCTATCACGCTTACTTTGCCCGTTATTCGGATGAAACCGAAGAAGGCCGTGAGGTTGGCGGCATGTCCGTGTCGCTGGCGCTGGTTTATGTGGCCGGACCATTGCTGGCCGGTTTTTTGCTGACTTTTGGCTCCTGGTTTTGGTTGTTTTTGGCAGGCGGGTTAATTTTATTGTCGTCCAATTGGCCCTTGTTGCGCCATCGGCCCGAGTTTACGCCGCGCCAATTTCCTTATGGGGCGGCCTATAAGCGAATTTTCGCGCCGGTCCTGCGCCGCCCGTTGCTGGCGGGCTTAGGTTTTGGCGAGGAGCTGATTTTTATGACTTTGTGGCCGGTGTTTATGTATGTGCTGGTGGTTAATTACGCCACGGTCGGTATTTTTGTGGCTGTTTCAACACTGATTATGGCTATAGTTACCTTGTATGTCGGCCGGCTTACCGATACCAGTAACAAAAAAACGGTTTTGCGGGTTTCGGTGTTATTTAATCAATTGGGTTTACTCGGCCGTTTAATTGTGAGTTCGCCGTTTTTAATTTTTTTGGTTGATGCCTGGACGCGCGTTACGCATAGTATGATTATTGTGCCGATTTACGCTGTAACTTACCAGCGCGCCAAGCATCAGTCGTCAATGGATACGGCCGTATTTTTTGAAATGACTTTGAGTTTGGGTAAAATTTTGGCGGCGTTGATACTGTTAACTATTTTTACAGTTACAACCAGTTGGGGCGCGATTTGGCTGGTGGCGGCGTTAATGGCGATTTTATACGCGGCGCTGTAGGGAAAATGAATAAAGAATTACGAATCAAGAATTAAGCCCAGTATAACTACTTTGTTATAGCTCGCTTTTAAAATAAAATTTATAAATCAAATAAGTAACCTATCTAATCATTATCTCTTATTAGTTACTTAATCTAAGCTCGCTAAATTTTATTTAACAAAGTTGTTATACTGGGTAAGAATAGAACATCTAAATTCTAAAACCTAAATTTTATAAATAATACTCAACAGCCAATTAATAACTCAAAAGTTAAATATCAAAATGAAAAATTTTTATTTTTGATTTTTACATTTTAAATTTTTTATCATGTCTCTTCCTTCTAGTCTTTTAGCTTGGACCAAACAATTGGTTAAGCAGTATAATCTTCGTCCCGGTCGCCGGTTGGGGCAGCATTTTTTAATTGACCGCCAAGTATTAGAGCAGATTATGGCGGCGGCCGAATTAAAACCAGCAACTCCGGTTTTGGAAGTTGGCGGTGGTTTAGGGGCGTTAACCCTGTCATTATTAAATACCACTCCCCGTTTAACTGTCGTAGAGTTGGATAAAAATTTAGCGCCGCTGTTGCAAAAACTGGGGTTGGCTGCTGAACATTTTAAAGTTATTAGTGGTGATATTTTAAAAGTCAGTGACAAAGTTTTACAACAGTCGCTTAGTCTTGAGCCTGATGATGATTTTTATATAGTGGCTAACTTGCCCTACGAAATTTCCGGGGCTTTTTTGCGGCGATTTTTATCCGGCGTCTGGCGACCAGAGATTATGGTGTTGTTATTGCAAGCGGAAGTAGCCGAACGTTTGGTGGCTAAACCAGGAGAAGTAAGTTTATTAACCCTGCAAGCTTGGTTGGCAGCTGAAGTAAAAATAATAAAAAAAGTTAGACCAAGCTCATTTTATCCGCCGCCGCGAGTTAACTCTGCGATTGTTAAATTTAAGCTGCGTACAGTAGAGGAACGAATCGCTTTACTAAGTGGCCTAAGTGAGGAATATTTTTGGCAAGTGGCTAAGGCCGGATTTACTGCCCGACGAAAATATTTAATTAGCAATTTACATCGCCAGCTTAAGTTTGATAAATCAAAATTGATTGAGATTTTTAAAAAACTTGATATTCCGCTTTCGGTCCGGGCGCAGGAGCTGTCTTTGGAGCAGTGGGCGGAGTTAGCCGGAGGGTTGAATAAAGAATAGCGAATTACGAATCACGAATGCAGAATTAGGATTATTGTAATTCCCTTTTTGGCATTCATTTATTTGACATTGAATTGGCATTTGTTATTTGAAATTTGATATTACTGGTTCCTGTGTCATTCTGAAGCCGATGTCCATCGGCTGAAGAATCTAGATCCTTCACCCCACCAAGGGCGGGGTTCAGGATGACAAAAGCGTAAGTCCTATCAGTATTTTTTGTTCTTTGACTTTTCGCTACTTCCGTGCTATAATTAATGTACTTATTAAGAAAAATTTGTAAATTTTATCCAGTTTATTTGGCTGTTCAACCAATATGTCGCCAGAAAATCAGACTGGCCAATCAAATAGTTGGCAATTGGGGCTAGGCGCAGTGGCGATTTTGGCGTTAGTCTTGGGGGTTTGGCAAATTCGGAATTCAATTAGCGCGCCGTTTGCTTTTGTTGCTAGTAGTGATGCCAATCAGACCAATCAGCCGCCTAAAGTCAGTGATGACATTGAGGCTTTAAAAACTAAGGATAACGATACCGACGGCTTATCGGATTATGATGAAATTTATTTGTATCAGACCAGTCCGTATTTAAAAGATTCTGATTCCGACGGGATTAGCGATAAAACCGAGGTGGAGCGCGGCACTGACCCCAATTGTCCCACCGGTAAAAATTGCGGACCAGTACAATTTCAACCAACCGCGGCAGTTGATAATAATCCGCTGAATCTTGGTAACGCGCTGGCGCCGACACCGGAACAAATAAGAGCTTATTTAAAACAAAGCGGCGCGACCGACAGTTTATTAGCGAGTTATAGCGACCAGCAGTTATTGGATTTGTATAAACAGGTGGCGGGCGAGGTTGCGCCCCAACCCGCATCCGCGCCCCCAACCGCCGGTGAAAAAATCAGTTTAAAACCTGAGGAAAAAGCCGCTTTGCAAAAAATGACACCGGCTGAAATAAGGCAGTTTTTAATTAAAAGCGGGGTCAAAGCCGACGAGCTTAATAAAATAGACGATGTGACCTTAAAAGCGATGGTGGAGCAGATAATAAATGGGCAATAATTTAAAATGTAAATATCAAAAATTAAAATGACAATGCAAAATGTAATAATTTTAAATTTTAATCTGTCATTTTCCATTTTGGTTTTTGAATTTTTAATTTAACCATTGTGTTTCCATCAGTCAAAAAAGGTTCTAAATTAAAGCGTTTGGTTGCCGCCCTGGCAATTGGTTTGGCAATGCTGACTATGGCCACGCCGGCTTTGTTAACTCCGCGGCCGGCGCAGGCGCAATTTACTGACGTTGCTAACTTAGCAGTTAACACTGGTAAGTGGATATGGGAAAGAATGGTAGAGGTTGGTGACTGGGTTTATAAACATGGCGCGGCCATAGCTTTTCGTAACGCCGCCCGGACTTTTACGCAAAAAATCGCTTATGACTCGGCTAATATGTTAGCCTCGGGCGGCCAAGGCCAGACTCCTTTATTTACTTGGAAAAATTTAGGCAAATCAATTTCTGATGCCGGTGATGAGGCCGCCGGCAGTTTTTTGGACGGCATTGCCTCGGGCGGGGTGTGGGGTAAGTTTAATATTTGCGAACCAACCGGACCCAACGCGCCCTTTGCCAAATTAATGATAACTATGCCGGCGTTTAATTTAAATTTAAGCGGTGCTTACAAACCCATTAAGCCGCGCTGTACCCTGTCTAAATTTAAAGACAACTGGAACAAAGTTTTAAACGACCCCGAGGCTAAAAAAACTTTTCTAAAAGATTTTTCGGTTGTGTTTGATCCTAAACAAAGTGAGTTAGGTGTGGGGTTGAATGTGCAAACCAACTTGGTCAAGGAAATTGAACTAAAAAAATATTTAGCAGAAAAAAATGCTACCGCCAGCGGCGGCATTTTGCCAATCACGCAAACCATTACTCAATTTATTAAAACGCCGGCGCCGCGCATTGAGCGGGCCGCCAATATGACAACCGAGCAGGCCTTAAAAGAACCACTGGTGTTTACCGGTGATATTCTGGCTGACGCTTTAGGTGTTTTTACCAATACTTTAGCGGCTAAGTTAATGAAGCGGTTAACACAGGGTGATATTCCCAATCCGGCCGGCATAGGGCCGTCATCATTGTTTGGCGCGGCTTATGGGGCCAGCGGGGTGGAGTATGCGCAAGCCATTAATGCCACGCTTTTAACCGCCCCTTTGGCCGGCGGCGATGTGTTGGATATGATCAGTGAATTTTCCGGCTGTCCCAGCGATACCCAGTACGCGGCCATAAATAATTGTACAATCAACAGTAAATTTGAGCAGGCCTTGCGCAAAGCCGAAGACGGTAACGCGTTAACGGTTAAAGAGGCTATTAACAAAGGCTTAATTAGCGGCGGCTGGGTGTTTAAGCAAGAAAAACCGCAAAATGTTCGCTTGCCCGATGCTTGGTACTTGTCTGATATTAAAAAGTTGCGTTTGGCCCGTATTTTACCGTTGGGTTGGGAATTGGCAGTACAAAAAGTGTCTGGCCAGGATGTGAGTTTGAATGATGTGATGAACGGATTCACTGATACCAAAAGTCCGTATTATCATTTGATTGACCCCAACTGGATATTAAAGGCGCCGCTGTCGCAGTGCCGCCTTAGGGGCCCCGGGCAAATTATACAATCGGCCGGTGGAACGCGTAATGACACTTGCGTTGATACCCAAAGTTGTATCGCCGAAGATGAAGACGGTACTTGTTCGGCCTGGGGCTACTGCACCAAAGATAAAAATATCTGGCGCCTGGGGGGCGATAGTTGTGAATTTCCCAAAGGCTCGGGCGTCTCACCCTATGCCTCCTGCCAAACCTTTACCGCGCCCGGCGGCAACAGTGTTTCTTATTTGCAGAATTCACTGGCTAATTTTGACGACGGAGTTTGCAGCGGGGCGGTCGGCTGCAGGTGGTATTCAACCTTGTTTAATAGTTCGCCGTCGGCTACTTCCGCCAATCGTTATTTGTTAACTAAACCGCCTTTATATTTAAAGAATTTAGATAAATTAACTTGCGATGCCGCTAACGAAGGTTGTACTAAATTTTTGCGGCTTACTAATATAAACGCCGTCGCTTTAGGCAGTGTGGCGGGCGCTAATCCGGCGGAAAAAGTGGTTAATCAGGTGATAAACAGCAGCGACACTTATGATAAATATGCTCAAGTTCAATCAGTAACTTTAAAATCCGCCCCGGTCCAGTTTAAATGTTATGACACTGACGCCGGCGGTAAGCTTATTACTGGCAATGATTCGCCCGAGTGTAAAAATTATTTAAACCTGTGCCGCGCCAATGAGGTTGGTTGCGATCTTTATACGCCCAAGGACGGCTCGCCGGCTATACCGGGAGTATTTGAACCAACTAACACTTGCCCGGCGCAGTGTGTTGGTTATCAGGTTTACCAACAACAACCGACATTTTTTGAAAAAAATCCAACTCCAGCGCAATATTTTATTCCCGCGACTGCCCAAAAATGTTCAGCCACCGCCGTGGGTTGCGAAGAGTTTACCAATGTCAGCCAAAATGAACAGCGTGAATATTATAGCCAATTGCGGCAGTGCATTAAACCGGGGGCCAAAGCCGCGACTTATTTTACCTGGGTTGGGTCGGAATTAACCGGTTATCAATTAAAACGGTATAGTTTAAAATCATCGTCGGCCTCTTCTTTGGCGGCGCCGGCCACCACCGATAGTTCCGGCGATTGTCGTCCGAGCGGCTCGGCGCAATATCCCACGGCCGACCCGGATTGCAAACAATTTTATGATGTAGCGGGTAATGCCCATTATCGTAATTTATCAGTAACCATTACCGCTTCCGACCAGTGTACGCGTTACCGCGCCACCAATGTTAGTAAAACTGATTGTATTGGTGCTAGTGGTGTCAGCGGCGTTGGCGGCACTGGCGGCGAATGGGACGCGACAGTTGAAAAATGTTTTTACAACGCCATACCCCAAGAAGGCCAGATGTGCAATGCTTCGCAAGTTGGTTGTCGCGAGTATAAGGGGCCAACCGGTGACAATGTAAAATTGGTTTTCCCCATATCAACTTTTGGCGACAATGACGCCAAGACCAAATGGCCGATTGACGCTTCGCCGACCGGTGATTGGAAATCCGGCACTATATCTAATGATTCGTCAGCCGCTTTTGGCCATTCGTTTGATTCCGGAACCGACAGGATTATTTATAAAGATGTCGCCGTTGGCAATATTACGCCTGACCAGCAATATGTGATTTCTTTTTGGGCGAAAAAGAGCGCCTTGGCTGGTAGACCGCAATCATTTAATAGCGCGCCCTTAAACTCTAGCGCTTTAGTACCCAGTAATGTCAGCGGCGTTAACTTCTGGTGGCAGGGGGTTAAAAAACAATGGAGCGCCGTGCCTGGCGCCCAGGCGCAGACTTCGCCAATTTCTTTGACCGCCAATCCACCAGTTATTTCTAATTTAATAAGCACTCCGCCGGCCAGCTCGGCCACTACCAATTTAACCTGGACAGCTGATACAGCCCCGACTGACCAAATAACCGTTAGCATTGATAACGGGGTCCTGCCACCGACTACTTACCTGGCTGATTCGCGCTGTGCTAACGCTGGCTCCAAAACTGATACGCCTTGTACTAACAACGACACTTGCCGTGTTCTAACTTCTACTTGTCGGCCGGCTGATTTTAAATGTAAGGGCGGACCCCAAGACGGGTTAGCTTGTCCGACCGAACAGAATTCCGAGTGTCAGAATACAACCGCCACTTGCGCTAGCGGCAAATGTTCCAACAATGATACTATAAGCTGTACCGGCACTGATGCTACCCCCTGTCGCAATACCACCGCGACTTGTGAATCAACCACCAAGAAGTGTTCCGGTCCTTATAAACAAAATGAAATATGCAGTGTTAATAATGACTGCGTTGACCAAACCCCGATTTGCCAAATAAATACCCCAATCCCGGTCAAAACCGGAACCGTGGCGGTTAACTTGCCTACTCGTATTTACAGCGATTATACTTTACCGATCGGCGCTACTTATAATTTATCAGTGGCTTACAGCGGCGGCAGTACGGTAACTAAACAAGTGGCGGTTAAGGTTAATAATCCATTGGGTCAATTTAGCCTAACCAGTCCGCTTAACGGCGCCACCAACCAATCAATTACGCCGAAAATTGAATGGACCGCTTCGGCGCGGGCGACTAATTACGCCTTAACAGTGGGCAGCGATTCTTATACTTTAGCCGCCACTGAAGTTTGCAGTGTTGCTTCTTGTTCGTTCACTGTTCCGGTCAATCGCAAATTACAATACAACCAAGCTTACGCCGTATCAATTCAGGCGGCCACTGATATTGTTACAAAAAACAGTGATAATAGTATTTCCTTTACCACTGAACAAGCCTCGGCCGGCGTTTTTGGTTTTAACGCGCCGGCGGATGACCCGCTGACGACCGGTGGTGAAGACGAAAGATTAAGCATTCCAGTATCTAATATGGAACAGGGGTCAATTCCGGTAAATATCGCCTGGTCGCCCTCTAGTAACGCGACTTCGTACATTGTTACGGTTTACCAGCAAGAAGACGCTGGTATGAGTTTAAAATGGAGTACAACCACAACCACCGCTACCGCCGTGGCAGTGGATAAAGGTCTTTTGAAATATGATACTTATTGTAGAATTGAGGTTACAGCCTTAAGCGGGGCCGCCAGTAAGAGCATTAAACTAGAAGGTTCAGCTGGCAACAATCCTTGTCGCACGCAACAGCCGCCCAAGTCGGCGACCGTGACTGACCCAGCCTCGGCCGCCGTCATAAAAACCCTTAACCCGATTTTTAGGTGGCAAAGAGGGTGGTGGAATATATCATATAAAATTGAGGTTCAAGTTAATAATGGCGTGAGTTTTGTTGATTTGTGCGGCCGGGATAATTTGACCACTACGGTATTAACCACTCCGGAATTATCAGCCGGTTGCGGCAACAATTTAACCTTTAAGGATTTAGGCAGTTATCGCTGGCGGGTAATTTCAAAAAACGCTCATCCTAATGTGGCTTATTCAGTAGTTTCGCCCGGTGCCACTGTGGATTGGAGTTATTTTAGTGTCAGCACTTTTGAACCGTCTTACGGCGGCAGTGGCGTAACTTATGGCAGTTTGCCCAGCGTAGTCGGCTCCAACAAAGAAAATCCGACACCGCCGGCGCTTAAGGGATTGCAAGCCGTTTTGAGCGGCAGTTCAGGCCAGTACAGTCCTGCTAAATGTACCGATCCCAATAATCCGCCGGTTATAGTTGGTAAGCAAGATTATAAAGTAACGCTTGCTTGGGATGCTTACCAAAATCCGACTGACAAAAAACAGGCGTTAGGGTTTAATTTGTACCGCGGTATTGGCGGTCAGGCGGTTACTTATTTGGGCTGCTTAGGCGCAACTGAGGTTTGTAAGCCGAATACTCCGGTTGGTGCTATCACCAATACGACTTACCTTGACAGCAGTAGTAGAATTAAAGATTTAACCGCCAACCGTTTTGTTTATCAACTTCGCGCTTTTAATACCGGCGGCGAATCCAAAGGCATTTCCGTGGCCGTGGCTACATCTAATCCGCCCATTAAGCCGTCTTGTGTGCCGACCGCGGTTACGCCGGATAAAGGTGATATTGTGGTTAAATTAATGGTAGATGGCCAGCCAGCGGCTGGTGTAAGTTCTTATGAATTAAATAGTGCTGAACATGCAGATGTGGCTATTTCAACCTCAGGCGATAAAATTTCTGGCCAGGCTCCAGGTGATTATTTATTTAATTATTTAGGCGGCAGTTTAACTGGTTTTACTAATGCGGAAATTTATTCTCTGGAGGCCAGCCCCGGCGGCAGTATAAATTGTGTGGGCGCGCCGTGCGGCGAGGTGCAGGGCATTTTGCAAGCCGGACAAACTTTAACTTATACTATTAATTTCGTTACTCCGCCGGCGCCGCCAGCCTCCGTTCCGCCCAACACCAACTTGGATTTTAGTGTGGCCAGCGGCGGCTTAGCCAGCGATTGGCAGCTTTATACTTTTGGTCCTTATGAATTGCCAGCCCCGGTTGATACCGCTAATGGCGTACGGGTTAGAATTAGCGCCGCCGACCGGTTTGTGATTGATAATGTTATCTTACAGCAAGTGGCGGACACGGTTTATGTGAATAAAGGGTCTTGGAAAATGCCTAAGGACGCCGCTGGCGGTGATTTGTGCAAACTTAAAGATATCGGTTGCAAGGCTTATACCGACCGGCAAAAAACCACTTATAATTTAACCGGTTTTAGTAAAATCTGCCGCGCCGAGGCAATTGGCTGTGAGGCCTTGGTTGATACCCGTAACTCTGATTCAGCCAAAGAGATTTCGGCCGCGGTTAGCGGGCAAACAATTTATACCCCGGCTGACCAGCTGGTGTACCGGGTTTACGACACCAAAAAGGCCTGCGCCGCCAGTATGCAGGCCTGTCAGCGTGTGGGCGAGCCGGTATTATCAGCCACCGGCCAAGCGCAAAGTTGGGGTGATAAATTTGTAAAGCTTAATCCGGACACTTTCAGCGGAAATAATTCGCCGCTTTGTTCAGCCCGGCAAAATAGATGTCAGGTATTTAAAACCGGCAGTGTTCCCCATTATTTTAAAGACCCGGGTAATAATGTTTGCGAATATAAGCAGTTAACGCCGGCTGACCAGTATGGCTGGTATAAACAAGGCACGAGCGAGGCTTGTAACTTGTTAGCTAATGCCAGTTTTGAGAATTTTGAAGCAGCTAATAATATAACTGGCCAGCCAATCACCAACAGCGGTACGGCCGGCGATAATATTGAAGATGCGTTTAAATATTGGCAACGAAATAATAGCAGTTCAACTGAACAGGGGGCTTATTTATATGCCCTGCCGTCGTTTGGTCAGGGTTATTATAATGGTAATACCATTTTGAAAGTCAAGAGCGTGGCCCAGCCTTATTCTGGGGTATGGAGTGAGGTGGTGGAGTTGCCAACAGTGGATACGGCTAACCCTCGCTACTTTACAGTGGGGGCGCGTTTATACGTACCGCTTGGCGCTAAAATGGATACGCCTTGGATACTTAGCCAGCACTCTTATAATGGTGATGAGCCTACACCAGTCAATTGCCCCCAGCGGCTGGTTAATGGTGTTAATGTTAGTTCTTGTCATCATTATGAGTATGAACCAAATGAACCAGGGAATGATTATACCGTAACCGAAGCTGATAAAGGTAAATGGGTTTATAAATCCGCTACCATCAAGGCGGACCCGGGAGTAAAGTATGTGTCTTTAGGAATTATTGTGGCGACTGACAAGGATTGTGCGAATGGCAGATGTAAGTCTGATCAAGAAATTTACGTTGATGGCGTGAGTATAACCGAAGGCACCGCGCCTTATGCTTATGCTTGCCCCAGCGAAATGTCCAGCTGTAAAGCTTACCGTGATCCGGCCTTAACCAATAGCACATATTATTATTTGGACAATAAAAAATTAGACCGTAGTTCTTGCGGCGGTAAGGTGAGTGAAAAAGACGGCTGTTTACTGCTTAATGATTTGTCGCAGTCCGGTGAGTTGCCTTGGAACGCTAACCAAAGTTATGGCCAAAGCCGTAATCAGGATGGTGTCGCGGTCGCGTCTGTGTCAGGTGTGGGGCGTTGTTCCAATGACCCTACTCAAACCAAAACCTGCACCAAATCCAGCGATTGCGGTTCAACCACTGCTTATTGTGATTATAAAGCAACTAATGATAGTGTGGCGCCGGACACCAATCTGATTCTTAAGGTGCGGCGCGATCGGGTGTGTTCGGAGTGGCTGTCTTGCCAAACCAGCACCACTGTAACCGATCCGCAAACCGGCAAAACTCGCGAAATTTGTTATTCACTGGGCCGTTGCGACCAGGTTAGCCAATCCAAAGCCGCCGGGCAGTGCGCTAATTGGCTGGAGCCAGAAGCGCAACAACATCCGTTGGACGAGGCTGATTATGTCGGCCGCAATGTTACCTGGGCCGGCCAGGAATATTCCGGTTATTCCATACCGGGCCTGTGTTCGCTGGATATGGTTAGTTCCACACCAGCTTGCGGGGTGGCTATTAGTAAGGCCAAAGCCTGTCGTATTTATCCCGAGGGTGACGCGCCGTTCCCGGCCAAAGTGGCGCGGTTTGATAGCGATAAGGCCGATACCGCCAAAATTATTACCCGTTCCCCCGGCTACAAAGACGCTAATGTGTGTCAGCCGGGTGAGGATTGCGAATGCAGTTACCAGCGCGCTAATTATACTAGTGAAACTAAGTTCTTTGGTTACAAAGGCACGCCGCCATCGGTTATTAATAAGGTGACTGAAGATTGTGGATCAGGTCAGACTAATCAAGAAATTTTGGAAAAGTGCGCCGAACAGTCAAAGTTAAAGCAGATTACTTTGGCGCGCGGCTTAAAGGGTTATTGTTTGGAGACTGATTCGTCGCGGCGCATTAATGCCAGCCAAGATCAAGCTTGTTTAACCTGGTTGCCGATTGATGTGGTTCAGGGCGAGACCTCCATTTTTGACGACAAACCCGAAGCCGGTTTTACTCCCCAGCGCACCGATGGCAACTTGCTTTATTGTCTGCAGGCCAATAGCAATGCTAATCGCGGTACAAATAAATATGAAGTCATTTCTAATAATATGGGCCGTAAGGTAGAAGTAAATAATTTTTTTGGCGGCGGTGGAGCATCTGGAGTTGGTGATGCAATGTTTGACATGATGAATATAGTAAAATGTGACGGCGCCGATGTTTGCAAAGAGCGTGGCACTTTCAGCACCGACTCCGAATATATATGGAGTCATGTTGAACATGGGTTTGGTTTTAGTTTGTCTTTAAGTGATTTTGAAAAACAGTTGGGCGGTATACAAGCGATTGATGCTATTAAGATTAAAGGTATATATAATGTATACCCCTTTGAACTCAACTTAAGCCGTTCTGTGGAATCGGCTGGAGATTCTTGGTCTGGCGGTTCAGGTGGAATTGGCATAAGAGTCAAATTTAACCCGGCTGACCCGGATAAATTTCTTGACGTGCAATTGTATCATACCCCGGCGAGTTACGGGTTCTTTAGGTTTAAAATAGTGATTTATCCTCGCGAATGGTGTTATAGTTTGGCGCAAGTAGTGGATAAACAACAAACCATCCCCAACAAAGCCCAAACTAATCGGGTGAATACTAGCTCAACTTATTCAATTTCTGGTTTAGGTTATAAATATGACAAAGATTCGCAAGGTAATCCGATTATTCCACCATTTGGCGCGGTTTTTAACAGCCCGTTGCAACCGGAAAATATTGATAAAATTGTGGCTGTTGTTCAGGAACCGGCGCAACAAAATAACCGATATCAAAATAATTCTGCCAACGCTATCTTTAGTTGCCGCACCGATCGCAGTGGTTTTGCCTGCGGCCAATGGATGTGCTTGGTTAATGGGCCGGGCGATATTAATGATGCTAGCAAGGTGGGGCAGGCTTGCAAAGTTACAGCCAACGCAACTTCATATTGTGGTTTAACACCAGCTTGCCCAGCCGGGGCTACTTGCGAAGCAGATTATCAAAAAGACCAGCCTTATATTTGTACCGGCACTAATCCGGTAATTACTATCCCCGGTAGCGACGGCGTGGCTGTGCTGACTAAACTTTATGAGCCAATTCAGGAGATCTTTGCTAAAGTTTATAAGCGTTATGACTGGAGTGGCAAAGACAAAGCTTATCGGGAAATAACGGATAATAATCTTCTTCCGTCGTCACCTGATATTAGTAGTGATCCATCATTAACCGACCCGCCAATAATAAGCAGTGTGACGCGCGACGACAAAGGCCGGGTTACGGGCGAAGATGTTAAATATAATTTCAGTATTTCCACTGTTCAGCAAAGCCGCGCCACTGGTGAAATTAAAGGCGTTAGTCCGTTAGCCGTAACCGCCGCCTTTTACGCTTATAATCCGAACGGCAACCAGATGCCCCTCAGGTTTGTGGGGGTTGATTGGGATAATAAATTACAGCCTGATAAAAATATTCAGGTACTAGCCTCGTTAAAGAATCACAAGCCGATTTGCCAAGCGCAATATGTCTGCGCCGGCGACCCCACTTTGTCTTGCGCTGATGTTAACGATACTAAACAGTGCGGCAATAAAGGGCCTTGCCAGCGAAATAAAGATTTTAATTTTGGCGACAGCCCCGATGCCTGTATAGACGACGAATCCGACCGCGCCGGCTACTTCTTCTACACCAATGTTTATACTTGTTCCGGGTCTGGTCATCCTAATTGGGATTCTAATAAGGGCGCTTGCGTTTATGAACCGAGCGTGGCCGTGCGCGATAACTGGGGGTGGTGGAGCAACGGCCAATATGACGACGCTGACGCTATTATTGCTGGCGCCACTGCCAATAATAAAACTTGGTTAGATTATAGTAAAAAGTCTGATACTACTGATACTGCTAATCCGGTCAAGATAATCGTAAAACCCAAGAGCCAGTAGTTAACAAGTTTAGGACTTGTGAGTTTGTCACCCCGAATTTATTTCGGGGTCTATTTTAATTTACTTGAATACGGTAAAAATTACTTTTTGCATAACCCCTTTGTTTTTATTTTAGCTATCATTTATTTCCATGAAAG
This sequence comes from Patescibacteria group bacterium, assembly GCA_041645215.1. Lineage (GTDB taxonomy): Bacteria > Patescibacteriota > Patescibacteriia > Veblenbacterales > UBA10138 > JACRFM01. The sequence continues at coordinate 109,133 of JBAZQK010000001.1, forward strand.
TTTGCATAAAATATCAAAATCTGTTATAATTAACTTATAATTTAGGTTAAAGTGTGGTAGAATTTAATAACACTTGATCACTTTATCACTCAAACACCGGAACAAAAGGACACTTGAGCATTATTCATGGGCAATGATAATTAATGTAAATATCAAAAATCAAAATGCCTATTATAACTCAAAAGTCAAAAGTAAAAGCTTCGCTTTTAGTAGTTTTGCGATTTTCATGCCCGAGGCAGATCCGCCTTTGGCGGAGACTTTTAACTTTTGACTTAAATTTAATATTTACATTTTACCCAGTATAACTACTTCGCTACAACTCGCTTTTAACAAAATTAGTGCAATTAATATATTAATCAGATTTAAATTATCATTTATTTACTAAACAGTCTGTCAACTCACGCTCGTTAATTTTGTTAGCGAAGTTGATATACTGGGTTTAAATTTCCTGTCGTGCTAACCGATATTAAATCAAAACTTAATCAATTGCTGTGGGCCGTGGTGGGCCAAAAACGGCGGCTTTATGTTGTGCCGCTGATAGCGGCCGGAATATCAGCTTTGTTACTAGTTGTGCCACTGCCGGCCTATGCCAGTTTATGGTCGTTGTTAGCGGAGTTAGTCTTATGGATTGCCAAGTTGATCGGCGGGTTGGTAATAACTTTGATTGATATTTTAATACAGATTGTTCAGTATAATGATTTTATCAACGCGCCGGCGGTAAGTAAGGGGTGGGTAATAGTGCGCGATGTGGTGAATATGTTTGTGATTGTGCTGATGCTGGTAATCGCCTTTGCCACCACTTTTCGCATTGAGGAGTATCAATATAAAAAACTATTAAGCAGACTGCTGATAATGTCGGTGCTGGTCAATTTTTCCAAAATGCTGACCGGCTTTTTTATTGATTTTGCCCAAGTGATAATGCTCACCTTTGTCAATGGTTTTAAAGAGGCGGCGGCCGGTAATTTTGTCAACGGTTTTAAAATTCAAGCTATGTATGATTTCGCGCAAAATACGGATGCCGCCGGAAAAGCTGACTCTGGTGATTTTTTGGTGGCCGCGCTGTTGGCGCTGATAAGTTTGACAATAACTTTGGTTGTGGTGGGGGTTTATGTGGTGGTGTTTTTGCTAAGAATTGTGTTTTTATGGATGCTAATCATTCTTTCGCCAATGGCTTTTGTGCTGTCGGCGTTTCCCGGGCAAGCTAAAAAATATTCTACCGAGTGGTGGGAATATTTTGGCAAATATTTAACTGCCGGCCCGATTCTGGCGTTCTTTTTATGGCTTAGCTTGGCGGTAATGCAGTTTGATAGCAGCGCCTTTGGCACAGCTTTTAAGGCAGAAACCAAAGAAACCGCCGGGGTGGGCACAGTGGCGAGCAGTGGCGCCGTGGGCGCTTCCATTTCTGCATTTGGTCAGTCTGATGTTTTGCTGTCGTTTATTATTAACATAATTTTATTGCTGGGCGGATTATGGATGACGCAGAAACTAGGCGTGGCCGGCGGCAAGCTGGCCGGGGCGGCTTTAGCCAAAATCCAATCCGCCGGCGCTTCAATCGCCAAAGCGCCATTCAAGCCAGTAGGATTTCTCGCCAGTCGTGTCTGGGGCACGGCTAAATACAATTGGAATTTGGCTACTTCAAAGTTGATGGAGGGGCATGAAGGCAAAAAAGTGGGAATTTTAAGGAAAGCGGCCTTTGCGGTTCTTAACCCAGTGGCTGCCGCCCGCGGTTGGGAAGCCCGTACTGAAGAGATAGAAAAACAAGCACAGGAGATAGCCGGCGCTTATGGACGTGAAGTTACAGAGCAGTTCCGTACCGGCGGTAAGCTCAAGATGCCGTATGCCACTTTTACCGAAAGACGGCACGAAGACGAGTTTCAGAAGGAATATCAGAATATGACTAAAGAAGAATTCATGGAAACTGCCCTTAATACCGAAAATTTGGGTGGTCTAGAGGGTAAACGCCGTAGGCGCGCCATAGTGAAGTCAGCTGCTTCACAAGGGTATCTAGATGATATTATGCGTTTGGGCCACTTTGCCAATAAATACGGCAAGGCTGATGGGACTGTATATGATGACGAGACTTTGGATAACTTTCTTTATGGCTACATGGGGCATGACCAGGAAAGTATGCGCGTGATGACGACTGACCTAGAACACCTTGGTAAGGGTACCCATCATTGGGAGTATCTCGGGCATGCTTATTTTGACCCCAAGTCCGGCGCTTACCATCGTGGCTACAACGTGAAAAGTAAGGATGAAAAAGGTAATGACGTCCTAGAGAATACTTGGCAGAAAGAATATTCACGGCAGGAGATTCAGAAGGTTGGTGGCCGTATTCGCGTTCAAGACGCCCCGCATAATGAGTTGAGTATTAAAGGTGATATGTGGAAAGAAGGTGAGGAAGATGAAGATGGTAATGTGCATCATGCGGGCGAATTTAAGATTAATAAGGCAGGGACCGAAGCTGGTCAAATAGCCGGGTTTAGGTGGGGACACGGCGAAGGAGGTCCTACCGGTTTCCAGCAGTACATAATGAGTGCAACTTCAGATGCTTCTACTCTGCGCGATATACACTTTGCTCAAGGTAGAATGAAGGAGGCTATGCTCTCTAAAGAGGTGGATGGAAAGACTGGGGAGGTCATAGTTGATTCAATGGAGCAACTAGAGAAAATCCAGCATTTGTTTGATGAGATTCCAAATAAAATTTTAAGATTTTACGCCCAACTAGCAGATATTAATGATCTCAAAGAAATAGAGGCCCTGAGCGGGTTTGTAGTTAGGGTAAAGGACAAAGAAACAGGCCAAGAAACCTCCCATATTATAGGGGAACCAGAACATAAACCTCCTATAGCTGCTGAAACTGCTGCTAAACTTGCACGGGATAAAAGTATTCCAGGTAAGGATGAAAAGGAATTGGCTCCAAGAGAAAGCGCAGTGGCTGATGTGATCTCTCAAATGATGTTGGGGCAGACCAATTCGCTTGATGCAATGGCAGCTGCTCTGGAGGGGAGTAAAAAGTTCGAGGATGGCACTGACTTTAATAAATTAGCAGAACAGGTCGTGGGGGCATGGTCGAGCAAACGACAAGAGTTTTTCGAGCCGAATGATTTAATGGGCCAGTTTGCTGGCAGGGGTGTTATGGGTAAAGATATGGTTGATTTTGTTAAAGAAATTAAATCGGCAATTGTGCGGGGTTTCCTTGATGCTGCTATGATAAAAAAGCATGGGATTAGTAGTGATGATACTGTTAAGTTAATTAGGAACGCAGTGAGGTCTAAGATTTTCCCCGACCCCGAGAAACCAAATGAGGCCAGGGCTGGCAGGCAGAAGATTGAGTTCAGCGAACAGGAATTGGGACAGTTACAGCCGCAGATTGATCTGACTATTCGTTCCTTCCTTCCTTTAGCTCCCTCCCAATCTTCTCCTTAGAAAATTTTTTATGATAGCTGTTTTGTGACCCCCATTTATTTGTTATCAAATTAGAATCAAGGTTATAATTATGACGCAATTACGGCGGTTAGACGACCTGCGGTATATTGACCCTCAAGAGCTTAATCAACCTGCAGTTTTACAGCAGGTGACGGCCTTGACACGGGATTCTTATACTACTTACGAAGCTGATGAGATTGATTCGGCTATTTTGTCACTTGAGCAAGCGGTGGAATTGGTGGATGACGAGCTGGGTAAAAATTGGAAACTACGCCCTAGTTATGAAAAACTGTTGGCGCTGTTACGTTTTGGGCTTTTAATAGTTCGTTTTAGCGAGAAAGATGTTCGTGAGGTGTTGACTGGCAATCTGATTTTTTTTCTCAAAGAGGAACCGGATTTGCGGGAGCGTTTCCGCAGCTTGGTCTTTGTGCAGGGTGACTATAATATGGCTAAGCGCAAGGAACTGCTGAACATTTTGACCGTTAATCGTGAGCAGCTGGCCGGACACACTGTTGAGGAGTGGCTTAAGGACTACAACAACACAGTAGGTGCTAGTCAGAGAGGTGGGTTAACCCAGGTGAGCTATTTGAACCAAAGTCAGTTGGCAAAATCCTTGCATACCACCGAAGATAGGGAAATTTTACTGAACCTTTTGCAAACCTATGATTGGCTTAGAGAGGGTGGCGCTTTGCCAGTTGAACTTATTGTGCCAGAACGTAAGTTAACCGCGGTCGGCCGTGAGCGTGTGCCGCACGCTGCAACCGTTGTTACTGGTAAACCTGAGGCCGATATTATTGCGCCAGCGTCTAATGCTTCACCAGTGACTGTCTCTGCTCCAGTTGCCTTAGCAAAGCCGCTCGCCGTCTCGGCTACTCCAGTAGCCACCCCGCCTGTCGAGGTTACCCGATCAACTTTCGTGCCGCCGCTTAAGCCGGTGCCGCAGGTGATGAAGTCCGCCCAGCCCGCGTTTTTGTTTGATGAGACGGATGAGCGGGAAGCAGACCGCTATCGCGAGCAAATGGCAAATAGCAAATGGCGAATGGCAGGAAGTCTAGAAGGTAAACTTAGGACTAGAGCCGAGGAAGTGGTTAAGGAGCGTAATTTCAGTTTTAAGGACGAGGTTAGCCATAAGCGGTTTGTGCAGTTGTTTGTGTCGTTTTTGAAAGATGTGCGGGATGTTATTGAGACGCGGGAAATGCTGCTTAAAAGTACGGATAGCGGCGGACTTGGTTTAACCAGCGACAAAACCGAGAAAGTTATGGAGATTTTAGAGCAAGCGAAGAAGGAGTTTGAATCAAGAATTAAGAATCAAGAATTAAGAACAGAAGAGACAAAGCCGTTAGATTCTTCAGCCGATAGCCCTCGGTTTCAGAATGACAAAGTGAAGCAGGTTGATATAACATCTAAACCCAAAACCGAGTTGGATAAGATGATTGAGGCCGAGGCAGTAGCACTGGAACACTTAAACACCCCAAAGAACGTCACTGGAGTGACGTCTACGGGGCAGGCTGGAACACTGGAACAAAAGAGTGAGATTCTTCACTCCGTTCAGAATGACAAGACGAGGCAGAATCTAGAAATTAATCCAGAAAAATTAGAAGTTACCAGACAACAGATTTTGCAGGAAATCGTGGGGAAAATTGAAGCTGAAAAACCTCAAGCAGTAGGTTCGATAGAGTTGCGCACTACTGGGCAAGAGGGAGCAACGCGTCCGCGGTTAATGGATATTAAAGCCCCGCCCCGTGTGTTAGGGCCGGTGGAGGAGTTAAGAACCTTATCAATGGTTGATTTTCGTCGCTTAGCTAAAGAGCCGGTTGAGGTCTTAAATAAAATTAGTAAAAAAATTGATATTATTGGTGAAACTTCAGTGGGCAAGCGGGTGGAGGCGGTGCGGGCTTGGCAAAATTCGCCGGTATATCAGTTGTATTTAAAAATTGGCCGCCAAAGCATTGATAGTGGCAAATCAGTGGTTGATATAATTGCGGAATATACCAGCCAAGGGGAAGTTGTTTTGAGCGAGGGTGAGTTCAACGCCATTGTTGATTTTAATGAACGGATCAGATTCTAGAATTATGAATCAAGAATTAGGAATTAAGAATAATACAGCAAAAATAAAAACATTTACAGTATGGAAACTCAAAACTCAAATCGCAAAAGTCAAAACCACAACGTAAAAGCTAAAAGTGATTTAAAACACAGATGTTATTATTATTCCATTAATATCATTAAGTTTTTAAAAACCCTGCCTAATGATAAAGTATACTGGAGCATATCAGACCAGCTATTAAGGAGTGCCACTAGTATTGGAGCCAATGTAATTGAGGCAAAATCAGCCAGTTCCAGAAGAGATTTCATTAAATTTTATGACATTGCCCTAAAGAGCGCCAATGAAACCAAATATTGGTTAGCCTTAATGAGAGACGCTCTTGGCATAACCGCAATCCAGGTTAATCCTTTGTTGATTGAAGTTGAAGAACTATCTAATATTTTAGCCGCCAGCTTGTTAACCTTAAAGAACAAAAGACAATGATTTTTACTTTTGCGTTGTGGTTTTGAGATTTGACTTTTTAGTTTTAACTTTTCCTACTGTGCAACAATTCGTCGTGCCCCAATTTATAGACGTTGAGGATAAAATTTTTGGCCCCATAACCACGCGGCAATTCATTATTTTGTTAGTGGGGGCGTTTATTCTTTTTATTGAGTATAAAATATTAGATTTTACCCTGTTTGTTCTACTGGGGGTAATAACATTGGTAGTTTTTGGAATTTTGGCCTTTTTTAAGATAAATGGTATGCCGGTTCACTATTTTTTGTTAAACTTTACTCAAAGCTTCAAACGCCCCAAGGTGCGCATTTGGCAAAAGGATATTAATGAGCAAGAGCTTAAACTAAACCTGCATCGCCCCGTGATGGTTACTAAGGCCGTAACGGCGCTAAAGCCGCCTTTGGAAAAATCTAAACTCACCCAACTTGGTATGTTGGTTGATACGGGAGGAATGTATAGAGGAGAGGAAGAAGAGATTAGTAAGAGGAGTAATTAATGTAAAATGCAAAAATCAAAATGGAAAATGACAAATTAAAATTTAAAAATGAATTCAAGAAAAGATTATATTCTTTTGTACTAAGCTTAATTAAGTTTATTGAATCTCTATCTAAAGGGGCTGTCAGCGATGTAATGGGTAAGCAATTATTACGCAGTGGCACTAGTATATTGGCCAATTATATAGAGGCCAATTCAGCCAGTTCCAAAAAAGATTTTATTAACTTTTTTACTCATTCTTTAAAATCAGCTAATGAATCAAAAGTTTGGCTAACACTCTTAAGAGATACTAATAAAGGCAGTAAATCAGAGGTTGATTATCTTTTAAATGAATTGATAGAAATAGCTAATATTTTAGCTTCAAGTATATTAACTCTTAAAAACAAAAAATAATTTTGCATTTTTAATTGTAATTTTGATTTTTGATATTTACATTTTGAATTTTGACTATGCCCAAACGCGAATTAGCCGGTAAAAAAAAGTCGCTCCCGTCAACCACCAGGTACTTGGATATTGGCGAGATTAGGGATGATGCCGTAGTTTTAAGAGATGGCACCTTGCGGGCCGTGTTGATGTGTTCGTCAATTAATTTTTCGCTGAAAAGCGATGACGAGCAGAAGGCAATCGTGCAGGGCTATGTAAGTTTTCTTAATTCTTTGGAATTTCCTTTACAAATTGTGGCCCAATCGCGCAAATTAAATATTGACGGGTATTTGGCCAATTTAAACAACATCGCCAAACAGCAAACTAATGAATTGTTACGGGTGCAGATTAATGATTACACGGCCTATATTAAAGAACTAATATCACTGGGCGATATTATGACTAAGCGTTTTTATGTGGTGGTGCCGTATAATCCGGGTAGTGACAAACGCCGCAGCTTTTGGGAGAGATTTGTTTCCATTTTTTCCGCCGCTAAAGCCGTTAGATTGTCGCGTGATAAATTTAATAAATATTTGGAATCTTTGGAAAGACGGGCTGGTCAGGTAGAAAGCGGCCTGGCCTCAATGGGTTTAACCGCGGTCCGACTTGATACCCAAAGTTTAATTGAGCTTTATTATACAAGTTACAATCCGGAACTTAGAGAAACGGAAAAGTTGGCCGGAATGGATGAGATACAAGTGGAAGCAGATTAAAATGACAAAATAGAATTACGAATACCGAATCATGAATAGCGAATTATGAATAAAACCAGCGATACCATAAAGTCTTTTACTGATTTAAATAGTTGGCGCGAAGCCCACCAACTAGTTTTGCTGGTTTATCAGGCGACTGGCAGTTTTCCTAAAGAGGAATTATTTGGTTTAACCAATCAAATTAGGCGCGCCGCAGTTTCAATTACTTCCAATATAGCTGAAGGATTTAGTCGTCAAAGTTATTCTGAAAAAGTGCATTTCTATTCTATCGCTCAAGGTTCTTTAACCGAAGTTCAAAATCAGTTGCTGATTGCTCGCGATATTGGTTATATAAAGATAAATTCTTTTACGGTTTTAGCTGACCAATCAATCGCTGCTCATAAGACGCTTAGCGGATTAATAAAAAAATCTAAAACTATTCGTGATTCGTGATTCGCTATTCGGAGTATTATAATTTTACATTCTAACTTTTGACTTACCTTTGATATTTACATTTTAAATTTTCTATCATGGCTATTTCTCCGGAAAAATTTGAAAGTGATTTACAAAAATCAGCCACTACCCGGGCGGCGCCCGCGGCAGCGGGAGAGGTGTCGGCTCGCCAGCTATTAGAGGCGGAGCGCATATTGCGCCAAGGTACGGTAAAAATAAGGGAATTAATCGCGCCGGCTTCATTCAAAGTTACGCCTGATCATGTTGAGTTAAACAATTTTTTTGTTAGAACTTTATTTGTTTTGACATATCCGCGTTATATTTCTTTAGGCTGGTTTGCGCCTATCGTGAACTTGAATTTTGCGCTTGACATCGGAATGTACTTTTATTTGGTGCCCAGCGAAATTATTCTAAAACAATTGCGCAATAAAGTGGGCGCTCTGGAAGCGCAAATAATGGCCGACCACGAAAAAGGCGCGCCCCGCGACCCGGTGCGGGAGACCGCCCTGCAAGACATTGAACAGTTGCGCGACAGCCTTACCCAGGGTTCGGAGAAATTTTTTCAGTTTGCTTTATATGTAACTTTATACGCCCCTAGCCTTAAAGAACTGGATAAGATTACCGAGGAAGTGGAAAGTTTGTTCGGCTCTAAATTAATATATTCCCGTCGCGCTTTATGGCAGACGGAGCAGGGTTTTAATTCCACCTTGCCACTCGGTAATGATGAATTGCAGATTTACTTTAATATGAATTCCTCGCCGATTGCTTCGTCTTTCCCGTTTACCTCGTCCGAACTTACCAGCGACAACGGAATTATGTATGGCATTAACCGCCATAATAACTCGTTAATTTTATTTGATCGCTTTAGTTTGCAGAACGCCAACATGGTGGTATTTGCCACCTCGGGCGCTGGTAAAAGTTACGCGGTCAAGCTGGAAGTTTTGCGCTCTTTAATGATGGGAACCGATGTTATTATTATTGACCCGGAAATGGAATACAAACATTTGGCCGAAGCGGTCGGCGGGTCGTATGTCAGTATATCGCTTAATTCGGACGCTAAAATTAATCCGTTTGATTTGCCCCGTCCGGTGGGTGATGTGCGGGCCGGCGATATTATCCGTTCGGCGGTTATTACCCTAAAAGGCTTAATGCGTTTAATGTTGGGCGCTTTAACCCATCAGGAAGACTCTATTGTTGACCGGGCTTTGCTGGAAACGTACGCCAAAAAAGACATTACACCAACCTCTGATTTATCCAAAGTTGAGCCGCCGGTGATGGCCGATTTTGAGGACGTATTAAGCGGTATGGCTGGCGCGGAAGATTTGGTAATACGACTAAAAAAATATACGGACGGCACTTTTGCCGGTTTGTTCAACAAGCCCACCAATATTGATATGCGCAATCAGCTAGTGGTATTTTCGGTGCGTGATTTAGAGGATGAATTACGCCCAATCGCCATTTATTCCATTATTAACTACATTTGGAACATAGTCCGATCGGAACTAAAAAAGAGAATTTTGGTGATAGATGAAGCCTGGTGGCTAATGCAGAATGAGGACAGCGCCAAATTCATTTTTGCCCTGGTCAAGCGTTGCCGCAAATACTACTTAGGCGTTACCACGATTACGCAGGATGTAAACGACTTTTTAACCTCGCCCTATGGTCAAGCCATTGTTACCAACTCCGCCCTGCAACTATTGCTTAAACAATCACCGTCCGGGATTGATAAGCTGGTTAATACATTCCTGTTGACCGAAGGCGAAAAGTATTTGTTGTTAGAAGGCGGTGTGGGCGAGGGAATATTTTTTGCCGGCAATAAGCACGCCGCCATTAAAGTGGTGGCGTCATACACCGAGGACCAGCTAATAACCAGCGACCCGCGGCAATTGCTGGAGATTGAACAGGCTAAAAAAGAGTTTGCCGCGCAAGTGGACGAGCCGGAAATTGGCTAGAAATAGAATTATGAATCAAGAATTAGGAATTAAGAATAATACAGCAAAGATAAAAACATTTACCGACTTATTGGCTTGGCAAGAAGGACATAAATTGGTTCTGATGATTTATAAGATAACTACTGATTTTCCTAAGACAGAGCTATTTGCTCTAGTGGATCAATTAGTGGCTTAATAAAAAAATCAAAAACTATTCGTGATTCTTACCCAGTATAACTACTTGTGTTTCAGCTCGCTTTTAAAATAAAATTTATAAACCAGCTAAGTAACTTATTCAATCGTTATCTTTTATTAATTACTTAATCTAAGCTCGCTAAATTTTATTTAACAAAGTAGTTATACTGGGCTTAATTCATAATTCTTAATTCTTTCTAGTTGTGTCTCGTAAATTAATCATCATTCTTAGTGCAACAGCTAGCGTGTTACTGCTCGGTTTAGCAACGGGGTACTTTATTTGGTTTAGGAATCAACCGCCGCCGGTTAATGCTAATCAGCCAGCTGACAATAGTCAAAACAATGTTACCGTGAATAATGGCAATGTGGCGCCGGTTAACAACGATGTGCCCTTGGGTTATCAAGGCTCGGGTGCGGCACCCGGTAGCGAGACCGATGATGATTCGCAAATTAGGTTAGTGGCTAAGAGTTTTGTGGAAAAATACGGCACTTTTTCAACCGATGTTAATTATGCCAATCTGGAGGGCCTTAAGTATTTATTAACTGACAGTATGAAGGCGGACATTAATAAAAGTGTGGCGGCCGGGCAATCTAATCAGACTGGTTCTGTGTCTTTTTATGGCGTTACCACTAAGGCGTTGGTGACAAAAATAATTAATCAGGATTCAGGCCAAGGCGAAGTATTTTTAACCACTCAGCGCAGTGAAGTTTTTAGTCGTACTGCTACGCCGATTTTGCGGTATCAGGATATTAAAGTTGGTTTGTCAAAAGTCAATGGTCAATGGTTGGTTAACGAGGTGGAGTGGATTAAAGGGGAATAGGAAACACTTAACCACTTTATCACTGGAACACTTTAACATTTATGGGAAATGATAACTAATTCAAAATTAAAAAATCAAAATGGAAAATGACAAATTAAAATTTAAAAATGAATTTAAGAAAAGGCTATATTCTTTTGTACTGAAATTAATTAAATTTATTGATTCTCTGCCTAAAGGGGTTGTTAGTGAGGTAATGGGTAAGCAATTATTACGCAGTGGCACTAGTATATTAGCCAATTATGTAGAAGCCAACTCAGCTAGTTCTAAGAAAGATTTTATTAACTTTTTCACTCATTCTTTAAAATCAGCTAATGAATCAAAAGTTTGGTTAGCACTTTTAAAGGATACTAATAAAGGCAACAAACAAGAATTAGGCCGCCTTTTGGTGGAACTAATAGAATTGTCTAACATTTTAGCCTCTAGTATTTTAACTCTTAAAAATAAGAAATAATTTTGCATTTTTAATTGTCCCGCTTTGCGGGATCTCGCAAAGCGATGATAATTTTGATTTTTGATATTTACATTTTACATTTCCCATTATGGCACCCAACGACCAAGCCCAAGATTATGAATCCGAGTTAGCCGCGGCGAGGCAACAGGAAAGGTTGCAGCAAATGCAAGCGGAGCAAGAGGCGCAAAAACCCAGTCGTTTACAGCGGCTGAAGGGTAATGTTGCGCAGTTAGCTAAACAGCAGGCGAAAAATATGGCTAAGCAGGCCGCTAAACAAGTTGCCAAGCAAGCTATAAGACCGGTGGCTATTTGGGTGGCAACTGGAATAGCAGCTCTTTTAGGCAATCCGATTACTTGGTTTGTTTCATTCGCGCTGCTTATCATCGTTTTTGGCTACTGGTGCGTTCAGCCGGCAACTAATATCCCTAATTGCGCTGGGATAGTAGGTTGGGGCATTGTTGATATATTTAAGGTTGTTTTTTAGTTTAATTTGTATGGATAAGTGTTGTATTTTGGGAAATTGTGAAATTGTGGTTTGATTAGTATTATTATAACGTGATTTTTTCAAAGGAATGTTAATTTATATATAAAAATGTGCAATCTAGTTAAATTAGTTGTTTTCAGATCATTTTATGGCGGAATTTTATTAAGTATTATTTCCGTTACGTTTTTGTTATTCCCATTACAGAAGATTGCAGCGGCCGACCCAATTCAAGACAGGTGTTGGTTGCAAGAAAACTGTGAGTCATATAATGGCATCTGGGGTAAAAGCGATAATTATAAAAAACTTTATGGTAATGGACAGGCTGATGACTGGAGTCAGAAATTTTGTGATAACATTGGGGCCGATAAAGTTACGGCTCGTTGTTTTGCCGGTAATCCAACCCTGCCGCTGCAAGTCGGCATACCCGGGGTTACGGAAAAATTTTGTTCCAGTTTTAATTTAGGCAGTGAGCCGACCGCTTGTAAAATTGACGATGATTGTAAAGCCAAAAGTTTAGGTACTTGTCAGCCTGGGATTAAAGGCGGGTTCCCAGGTTATGTGGCGGCCTTTTATAAGTTTTTCGTGGGTTTTATGGCGGTGGTGGCGGTGGTGATGATTATGTGGGGCGGGTTTAAGCGAATAATGGCCGCTGGCAGCGCGGAAAAAATAAAGGACGCTAATGGTACGGTTTTTGCCGCTATTATTGGTTTGGTGTTAACTTTAGTGTCTTATACTTTGCTTAATTTAATAAATCCACGCTTGGTGGCTAATATTTTGCCGTTAATGGAAAAAGTGCGGCCGGAAATTTTTGGCTTTTGTCCAAGTTATGAAAAAAATAAGTCCTTGTATGAGGCTGGGTATTTAAAATTTTTATGCGGCAGTGGCAAGAATGTGAATAGAACTTGTTTTACTGATGATGATTGTCCGCCTGACGGTGAGGTCAAAGGTAAGTGTGTGGAACGGGCTATGAGCTTTAATAACCCAGGGGATAATACTTGTGGTAAAAAGATGGTTTTTAGCGGCCGTGAATGCACCGGTATGGAATGTCCTTCTGGACAGGGTTGTTTTAAAAATCAAGCCAGCAATAATCCTCCGTATGCTTGCGACAACATTATGCTCCAGGGAAATCTCAGCGGTATACGGGTTAATAAAATGGATGCCATCTTGGTTTGTAACAACGGCAGCGTGAGTGGTTATAATTGTGGCATGAAAGATGCTAACGGGACGGTTAGTGATAATTTAGATGTTAAGAGTAAGAGCAGTTATGTTATTACTGGCTGTTGGACACCGGATACAAACAGCGAGCTTAAGTATCGTACCTTAGACACAAAATATTGTGAAAATGCCGGCGGTCTTAAGGGTATAGCCTTGGCGATTGAGAGGGAATCTACGGGCTGTGACGATTGGTATATTGTTGATGCTTCGTCTTGTTGGTCAGTCACCAAGAGAGTTACAGACGGAGACGGCAATTATGTTATATGGCCCCACTCGGCTGCACCTTTTTGTGTATATGATTTGTTTACCGCCGAAATGAATTTTCAAAAAGTTGATAAGAGCAAATTATTTTACCCTTTTGATAGCGATGGCAAGGTCAAAGCAATAAAATGTGATATAAATGTAACAAATAAAGAATTACCTGATTTATAATAATGCACGTGTATCTTCAAGCCTCTTATTGCAAGAGGCTTTTGTTGTTAAATTGGATTAATTCTTGTATAATATAATAAGGATTAAATGAATTTATGTTGGATAATCTTCGTTATTTTTGGAAAAATGTGGATAAAAAAAAGTTTTTAATAGTCTGGATTAATTTGAATTATAAATAGACTCGGTGATGTCATTTCCGTCCCGTATCAAGTGCGGGATAAATTCCAACGGGAATCTGGGATCCCTTATTTTTGAAGGACTTACAAATATAGATTCCGTATCCACCGCTACGCGGGGCAGGCAAGTACGGAATGACAAGGATATTTTTTAAATCCGCAAGTCCTGTTAATATTAAAACAGCGCCGTTAAAGTTATTGGAGGTGTTTTTTGTTGCGTGGGTTGTCATCCTGAGCGCGAGCGAAGGAGCTCATAGATTCCTCAGCCCTCCTAAGGAGGGCTGAGGAATGACACTACTTAGTACTTTCAGAGTTGGCTAAATTAGGCTTTGTCAAAAAGCTTAAATTATGCTATAATTTATTTATGCAATCACTATTAATTAAGTTTTCGCCGGCTTTATTTTGGGATATTGATAGAGATTCTTTAAATTTTAAAAAACACCGTCAGTTTGTGATTGAGCGAGTGTTGAAATTCGGCGACTCCTCAGACTGGCAGGCCATAAAACAATTTTATGGTTTACCAGCCATAAAAAAAGTGGCTCAAACCAGCCGTGATTTAGATGATAAAAGTCGTAATTTTTGGCGGATTATGTTAAAAATTAAGTAAAAATTAATGACTGTTTTAACGCCGCCGGGAATTAAATTTTTACGGCTAGAAATATATGTTGGATAACCTTCGCTATTGGTGGGAAAATTTGGACAAGAAAAAGTTTTTTGGAGCCGTTACGGTTTTAACAGTTATTATCGGTCTGGGTTTTGTTATTTATTTAATTTGGCGTCCGGAAAGGCCGTCATCGCCAACCAATGTGAATTTGCCCGGAGAGAGCGGTTTCCCAATAGGCGCTCCCGGCGGGGTAAATGTGGCTGAACCGGGTGAAATCACTTTACCGTCAACCGAAGGAGTAACTCCGCCGCCGAGCGGCGGCGAGTTGCCGCCGGTAATCGCCAGCGGCGGCATTACTCTGACCGCGGTGGTAAATGACCAAGCAACCGCTTTCCCCGTATTTAGCGGCAGCGCCGTGCGTTATTATGACCCGCGTGAATGTGGTTTTTACGAAATAACCGGCGACGGCCAGCGCGCCGCCTTGACTGATGCTGCTTATTGCAGTGTTAATAATATGACTTGGTCGCCAAATACCACGGGCGCGGTTTTGGAGTTTCCCGATGGTTCCAATGTGGTTTATGATTTTAGAACTAAGAAGCAATATTCTTTGCCTCGGGAAATGGAAAATTTTTCCTGGTCGCCGGATAGCGGTAAAATTGCCGGCAAGTTTATGGGTGACGATTTGGGAGACAGATGGGTGGTTACGGTTAACAGCGACGGCTCGGCTTTAACCGGGGTGGAGCCAATGGGCGATAACGCCGACAAGGTCAATGTGGAATGGTCGCCGAATAATCAGGTAATTGCTCTGTCGCGAACCGGTGAACCGTCCGGCGCTTTTACCCAGCAGGTGTTATTGGTTGGATTTAATCAGGAAAATTTTAAAGGTTTGTATATTGATGGCCGTGGTTTTCAGCCTAAATGGACGCCGGATGGTAAAAGATTGTTATATTCGGTATTCAATGATAAAACCAATTTTAAACCGTCACTTTGGCTGGCTGATGCGGCTCCCGATAGAGTTGGCTTAAATAAACAAAATCTTAACTTAGCCACTTGGGCTGATAAGTGCAATTTTAGCGGGAGCTATGCTTATTGCGCCGTACCAACCAATTTGCCGGACGGGTCTGGTTTAGTGCGGGAATTGGCTAATGGCGCACCGGATTCGTTGTGGCGGGTGGATTTAACCACGGGCGCGATTAATATTTTAGCTACTCCGGTCGCCGATGACGGTCAAGGTCTGACCGCGGCCAATATAACAATTTCAGCTGATGCCAAATGGCTGTATTTTACCGACAGCGACGGTAAGCTAAGGAGTGTGAAGTTGCAGGAGTAACAAAAAATATCAAAATTCAAATTTCAAATGTCAAACCAAGCACGAAATCCCAATGACAAAAAGTATGATTTAAAGGAAAGAACGTCTAAATTCGGCGAAGACTTGATAATTTTTGTTTCAAAATTAGAGCGAAGCCCCATAAACAATCCCTTAGTTAGTCAATTGGTCAGGTCTTGTACAAGCATAGGAGCAAATTATATGGAGGCTGATGGTGCGGAATCAAGGCCGGATTTTAAACATAAGATTGCTATTTGCAAAAAAGAGGCCAAAGAAACCACGCATTGGTGTAAAATGTTAGCCGCAGTTAATCCGCAGTACGGAGAGCATTTTGCTGGTTTTTATAAAGAAGCGCATGAGTTGGTTTTAATTTTTTCTTCCATTTTGAATAATATGGTTAAGTCAAAATAATTTTAGTCATTTAGAAATTGATTTGTCATTTGAGCTTTGAAATTTGGATTTTATGAATAAGCATGGTTTCTGGTTTTTACTAATTGCTTTAGGAGTTGTTGGTTTTGCGTTTTATAGTTTAAAGCAGCAATCTTCAAGCTTTAAGCCGGCGCTTAAACCGGTTAATATTATTTATCCCAAGTTACCCGGTGAAGTGACAATTTTTCCGGCTGACCCCCAGCTCGGCGAACGACAGGCACCGGTAAAAATTATTGAATTCGGTGATTTTCAATGTCCATTCTGCGCGCAAACCGCGCCGATTTTAGAACAGACGGTTAAAAACAATAAAGGCAAAGTTGAGCTTATTTGGAAGGATTTTCCGCTCCCTGATCACCCCGAGGCCTATGCCGCCGCCGCCGCCGCGCAATGCGCCGGTCGGCAAGGAAAATTTTGGGAATATCACGACCAATTATTTTTGAATCAAAGTTCTTTGGGTCAAGATTTGTATAACAGGATAGCTTCGTCTTTAAATTTAAATATGGAGAAATTTTCCAGTTGCCTAAGTAATCACGAAGCTGTACCGTTAATAAAGCAGAATATTGACGAGGCTCGAGCCATTGGGGTTGATAGCACGCCGTATTTTGTGATAAACGGGCAAGTTTATAGCGGTATAATAAGCCAGGAAGAGTTAAATTCCCTTATTAATTCAGTTAGTAAATAAAAATCATTTATACTATCAGTTGGGCAGTAATTATTTATGAAGCTATCAAATATTAGTAAGATATTAATTCTATATATCACGGTATTTTCTTTTTTGGTTTCATATAATTATGTTTTGGCGCAAACTGATTTAGAACAGTGTAAGAGCGCTGGTTATACTGGAATAGGTGATTGTAAACAAAATGAACAAGGTGATGGTATGTGGTGCGAATCAACTATTAATACAGCGGAAAAACTAAAGCCAATTATTACATGTGAAGGTTGTCCTACTTATAAATTATGTTGTCAAAAACCAGAAGATCCTAATAATGCAGCACCATTAGCTCCTAGAGTACCGGGGTGTATAGAAAAGATACCTGACGCCCAAACAACCCCACCTGAACCCATATATTTCAAGCCCAGCGTTACCATACCCGGCACAATTTTTACAGCCGGCAAAGAGATTGAGATAACCGGCGAATCTTTTGCTCAATATGTCAGCGGCTTTTATAAATTCTTTGTCGGTTTTATGGTGGTGGTTACGGTGGTGATGATAATGTGGGGCGGGTTTAAGCGAATTATGGCCGCCGGTTCAGCTGAAAAAACTAAAGACGCTAATGATACAATTTTTGCCGCCATTATTGGTTTGGTTATTACTTTAATTTCTTATACTTTGCTTAATTTAATAAATCCGCAGTTAGTTAATTTAAAAACCTTAGCAATACAATCAATTAAAGCGGAAGAATTTAGCATACGTCCGGGTATATTGGAAAATCCTGGTCTTAAAAGTACTGCTGATGAATATAAAATAATGTCATGTCCCTCAAGTGCGGAATTACTGGCTGGAGTTAAATTTTTTACAACAGGTTATTATAAGCCCAACTTTGAAGATAAAGAGCGGTACCAAAGTTTTTGGTGTAATATTGCCATGCAGTGTTCTTGCCCAAATGGTAGGGAAGTTGAATATTCGTGTCAGTCAGGGACCATGAAGTGGCAACCCTGCAAAAAGTTTAATAATGATGTACCTTACTGCAATGCAGCAGCAGAAATGCGCACGCCACCACCGCCACCAGGACAGACAACACCCACTAAGACACCGGAACCTTGGGTTACAGTAGCACAGAAAGGATGCAATATGACCGGAACGGTATTGAAGGTGTTTGGTTCTAAGCAGGATGGGGTAAATACTGCCGTGTGGTATGTGCATGATACAGGGGGCGCTATCACCGGGCGGCGGATTGATCTATATTTCGGTCAAGGTCCAAGTGCCTATCAGCAAGCCGTGAAAAGTACGGGTATTGTCACAGTAAAGAAGTGCCCAGATAACGATATAAGTAAGTGTCCATCTTTATAAACATAAAATGAGTGCGCATTCAGCTGTTGTTTATTTCTGCTCCAACTGCGACGCCCAATACCCCAAATGGGTGGGGCGTTGTACGGAATGCGGGCAGTTTGGCACAGTATCAACCACGCCGCGGGTTATTAGTAAAGTATCCAAGACTACTGCCTTTTCTACCGTTGCCAGTACTGTTCTGCTGGGCAATACAGCTGATGTACAGTTAGTCAAGCGTTTTAGTTCCGGCTTGATGGAGGTTGATAGGGTTTTAGGCGGTGGTTTGGCTAAAGCCAGTGTGGTTTTGCTTAGCGGCGAACCGGGGGTTGGTAAATCAACCTTGGTTTTAGTTTTGGCGGAAAAATGCGGCGCTGATGTTCTATATGCTTCGGGCGAAGAATCAGTTGAGCAAGTACAAGGCCGAATAAAGCGTTTAGGTTTAACAGCTGGCCGGCTTCATTTTACCACTGCCACTGATATTCGTGCCGTAGTTGAATCAGCCAAGCAACTTAAACCAGCTTTATTGGTAGTTGATTCATTGCAGACTATGCAACTGGAAGATATTGACGGCGCGGCTGGTTCACCCACTCAAACCCGCGGCGTTTTAAGTGAGCTAATTGCCCTGGCCAAGAATTTAGGCATGATAGTTTTAGTCATTGGTCATGTTACTAAGGAGGGGGTGGCGGCTGGACCCAAAGCCATTGAGCATTTAGTGGATATTGTTTTGACTTTGGATGGAGCCGAACATCAAGCTTTGCGATTTTTGCGCGCCAGTAAGAATCGGTTTGGCCCGACTGATGAAGTTGGCGTGTTTCAGATGGCGGAAAATGGATTAATTGAAGTTAGTAATCCATCCGCCCTGTTTTTAGCCGAACGTCACAGCGGGCCCGGCTCTTGCGTCGCCGCCTTATTAGAAGGTTCGCGCAGTTTGTTAATAGAAGTCCAAGCTTTGGTTACCAGAACCAGCAACATAAAATATCCCAAGCGCGCGACCACCGGGTTTGACCTGAATCGCTTGCAGATGTTATTGGCGGTCTTGGGCGAACGAACGCCAATAAAACTTGATTTTAAAGATGTTTATGTTAATTTAGCCGGTGGTTTTAAAAGTCGCGAGCCGTCGCTTGATTTGGCGGTTTGCTTAGCCGTAACTTCCGCCGCGCTTAAAAAAACCTTACCGCGCGATTTGGTTGTTTGGGGCGAGGTTGGCTTAGGCGGTGAGGTCAGGCCGGTGGTGGCAATGGAACGCCGCTTGGCCGAAGCCGGCCGATTAGGGTTTAAACAGGCGCTAACGCCAAAATTGCCAGCCAACGCCAAGTTGCCCAAAGACATAGAGCTAGTATTAATAAGAAATTTAACAGAAGCGGTGGAGTGGGTGAGATAGCAGTTGGCGTATAGCGTAGAGCAAATAGCAGATGGTGTGGGTAGTAAATATACCATGGGTCAAAATTGTCCGGTCACCGCACCTACTATTAAAAAAATTTTAATTTTGCCCTCTGCCGTTATGGCGGCATCGGACATTTTTGACATATATAGGACTTACGCGTTTGTCATCCTGAACTTGGTTCAGGATCTCGGCACCGTTAAGAAAGGCTGAGATTCTGAAATAAATTCAGAATGACGGAATGAAAAAGCCTTATTTAGTATCAAACGCGTGAGTCCTATTATAGATAAATTTGGTAGATTTGATTAAAATAAGTAGTTTGGTAGGTAAAATTGGGTCAGTTAAAAGGAGAAAACCAAGCCTTACGGGGCCTGGTTTTGGTAGATTATTTGAAATTGATCACTTTTTTAAATTTTTTGTGATCGAAACCTTCTCGCTTGCATACTTGTACAAACAAATTTTTGTTTGTTACAGTAATTTTTACATTTTTTTGTTGTACAAGTTCAAGAGTTCTTTTAATTTTACCGACTACTGCTCCTTGTGTTGACAGGTTAGAAGTGTTGATTGAGATTATATGAGGACTACTTCCGCCGTTTGGATAAGTAGCAAGTGGTGTCCAGTTTTGTCCATTTGACTTTGCCATTTTTACTCCGAATAGTAGAGAATTGTTATTTTTGTTTTTTTTAGCTGTTTTAATCTGAACTCCCCCGCAGATTTAAAATTGAGTAAACAATGGTTTTAGCTGGTGTTAAGTTTCATTCTTCCTCCGACATTTGTTTTTATTAACTTTGGATAGAGCGCTCGAGCACGAATTGATGGAGGATTCACCACCGACACGTGTTAACTCTATCCAAGTTGTTATTTTTTGGTAAATTACTTTATACCACGGATGTTTTATTTTGTCAATATTATTCAGGATGAAAATCAATATTTTTTAATTGCTGTTTGATTTGCGGCCATTTGGTAAAATTAGGGTCAGTTTGAATTGTATATTGAGCCGCGTTTCTAACAGTTACTAAAAGTTCGGCGTTTACTAAATCAGCGTACTTAAGATTAAAATAGCCCGATTGGATATCACCAAGTAAACTACCCGGTCCGCGTTCGGCCAGGTCATATTCAGCCAGGGCAAAGCCGTTTTGGTATTTAACCATAGCTTGTAAGCGTGATGGTAAATTATTTTTTTGGTCCGTAAACAATAAACAATAACTTTGTCGGCTTGAACGCCCGACTCGGCCGCGCAGTTGATGCAGTTGGGCAATGCCAAAATGCTCCGCCCCTTCAATCGCCATTATGGTGGCCTCCGGTACATCTACCCCAACTTCAACCACCGTGGTTGTTACCAGTATTGGAGTAGTGCCATTTTTAAAATTGTTCATCGCTTCAGTTTTTTGCTGACTGGACATTTTGCCATGCAACCGGCCAATTTTTATAGATTTAAACACCTCTTGGGCTAACCGGTCAGCTTCAGTCGTGACGGATTTTTGACCGCCTTCGTCGTCGTCTTCAATTAACGGGCAAATTATAAAAACTCGGTTTTGTTCAGCTATTTCTTGTTTAATTAATTGATAGGCCGCGGTTCTTTGATTTGGTTCTACGATTTTAGTAGTTATGGGCAGGCGGCCGCTCGGCATTGATTTGATTAAGGAAATATCCAAATCACCGTAGATTGACAGAGCTAACGAACGGGGAATAGGCGTGGCCGATAATGATAAAAGATGAGGGTATAGAGCTTGTGGCTGGTTCATTAAATAGCGCCTTTGCTCCACGCCAAAACGGTGTTGCTCGTCGATTATGACAAATCCCAGCCGAGCCCATTGTATAGTTTTTTGCAATAAACTGTGCGTGCCGACAATAATGTTTATTTTATCTTCAGCCAACAATTTTTTTATGCTGGCACTGGTAGTTTTTTTATTGTCGTTTGGTCGGTTTAGTAAATGATAGCCGCGTGATAATAAAGCCAACGATATGGGGTAATCTTTAAATAAATCAGCCAGGGTATGAAAATGCTGTTTGGCCAGAATTTCCGTGGGCGCTACCAAGGCCACTTGCCAGCCGGCTTTAACGGCGTTTAAGGCCGCAATGCCCGCCACGATGGTTTTACCAGATCCAACATCACCTTGTAATAACCTAAACATTGGCTTGGCTTGTCCCAGGTCTTTAATAATTTTCCAGGCGGCCTGTTTTTGGTCAACTGTTAACTGCCAAGGCAGGCCGGCCACAAAATTTTTAGTGTCAGGCGAGTAGTCAATAACCGGTGACTTAAGCTGTCGCAATGATTGGCGGGCCAACTTGGCCTGCAAGTTGATTAAGTATAGTTCATCAAAAGCCAAGCGGCGACGAGCCTGTAGGATGTCGTTGTGGTTTTTAGGAAAGTGTAATTGAATTATAGTTTGGTTTAAATTTATTATTTTAGCTTGGTTTTTTATGGCGGCGGGCAACCAATCATTTATTCCTTTGGCTAAAGGTAATACTTTATTAATTTGTGTTCTTAACCAGTGGTTGTTTAACAAGCCGTGTAATGAATAATAGGGCACCAGCCGGCCAGTATGTACGCCATAGGTTTTGCTTGGTTCGTAGGTTGGTTGTTCCAGTTGCAAGCCGTAGTTAGACAGTGATAGTTTGCCCGACAGGAGAATTATATCGCCGGCTTTTAAATTTTTTATCAGATAAGGCTGATTAAACCAAATAGCTTTAATACTGCCGGTATCGTCGCTTATTACGGCCTGGGTAATGGTTAAACGGCTTTTAAACGAGCGGCGAGCGCTTATTAGGTTAACGCGGCCTTTAATGGTAACTTTATCGCCGGCGGTTAGTTGTTTAATAGGAGTGATTTGTGAATAATCCTCATATCTAATGGGTAAGTGCCACAGTAAATCATTGACTGTAAAAATTTCCAAGGTAGCCAGTTTTTTGGCCATGGCCGGGCCAATGCCGCTGATATTGGTTATTGGGTTTAATAGCGAAAGCATAGTTAATATTTTTAATCAATTTAGAAATTTTAAATTAAATAATTCAATAAACCCGCCTGCCAAAGCCGCTATCTTAAACACACTTGAACTACAAATCAGAGTACCGTAGTTTAGTGTCAATCCATCTATCATGTAAGGCGAGCGGCGGGCAGGAATTTTAAATTAAAAATTAATCATTATAATTACATTATAACCTTGAACCATAAATAAAAACACCCCTTGAGGGTGCTTAGCTAATCATTTTGCCCCAGTAGGAACCCAGATAGTAGTCCCGCGGGGCAGGACACTACTGGGCAGGTCGAACCTACATTACAAGCTCCGCAAGCTCGCGTTCTCTGCCTGCTGGCAGGTATTCTTCACCTAACCAAATCTGCCCCCGGTAGGAATCGAACCTACATTACAAGCTCCGCAAGCTCGCGTTCTATCCATTGAACTACGAGGGCCTGAAGGAAATTTAAAAATTAAATATCAAAAATTAAAATGGTTTTGTATTTTTGTTTTTGACTTCTGATTTAAAATAAGCCCCACTATTGTAGGGTTAGTAAGTAAAAAAATCAAGGGCTGATTATTGCATGATTACTGCAGTTTTAACAAGCGCGCCAACGCCTCCGAGGTGGGCTCATCCTCGCGCGACAAATCCTCGTTCAGAAATTTTATTAAGTGCTCACGAATGTTCAGCGGATTGGTTTTTTCCAGCGGAATAGTTAAGCGCGGCTCCAACAAACTTTTTGGTTCCAAGTAGAGGTTGGTTATTTCCGGCGGGTGGTAAGCTATCCAAAATTGGTTTACCTCTTTCCAGTGCCAGAATTTTTTACCGACCGCTATTCCCGTTGATGTCAAACGGCAGTCAATT
Source organism: Patescibacteria group bacterium (assembly GCA_041645215.1). Classification (GTDB taxonomy): domain Bacteria; phylum Patescibacteriota; class Patescibacteriia; order Veblenbacterales; family UBA10138; genus JACRFM01. The sequence continues at coordinate 132,431 of JBAZQK010000001.1, forward strand.
TGTCGGGGGCGGCGTTTGGTTTCATTAATAAACAAAGCCCCGCCCATCAGTAATATAAGGGCAAACAAAAAGTTTCCGCTAAATAAAGCATAACCGAGCATGGCTAGTGTTACCAGTCCGGCGGTAATCCACCAGCGTTTACTGCGCTCTGGCGCTCTAAACTCACGAAATTGCCAACGTAGGATGACATTGCCAATATTAGCTTGCGGGTCAACATTAAGGTTTATAGGCATAGTTAGTTTAAGTATAACTTAGAGTTTGGATTTTGAGCAATATTTGTCATCTGGTAATTTAACCGGTTATTGTGTTAAGATAACAACCATGATTGATAAAAAATTTTTTAACCAACTAAAAAAGCGTTACCAAACCTCCGGCCAGGGTCGCCGGCAGCTTTCGGAAATGTCTAATCAGGCCCAATCTTTGAGCAAACAAGCCATTTTTGCCAGCCAACGAGGTGATTTAAATCAGGCGGCTGCTTTATTGAAACAGGCTGAGCAACAGCTGTTTAATGGGCAAAAATTAGTGCGTCAAATTGAAGATTTGGAAAACCAAGGCAGTTATCGGGCGGCCTGGGAAGAATTTGCCGAGGCTAAATTATTTTATAATTATTTAACCACTGGTAATCTGGGCGCGATTATAAAGACCGAGTTACCCGTGGAGGTATATATTGGCGCGGTTAGTGATTTAGTGGGCGAGATGGTGCGTTATGCCGTTAAGCTGGCTACTGATGGCCAGGGCGTTAAGGTTGGCGCGGTAGTAAAAGTGGCCACCATCATCACGGCTATTTTAGGCGAGATGAATCTAACTGGCGGCTTGCGCAGTAAGTATGACCAGGCCAGGCATCATTTGCGCCGTTTGGAAGATATTCAATATGACTTGGCCATTAAACACCGCGCCTAGTTTAAGAGGCATTGTTGTTAAAGGTTTAGGCGAAGGCAAGCCGTTAGGTTATCCCACGGCTAATTTAAAGTTGGCGGCTGACAGTGTACGTCCCGCCCCGGGGATTTATTTAACAACTGTCACTGGCTTGATTGCCCAACCATTGTATGGTTTATTGGTTTGCGGAGTACATCAGGAAAATGGGAACCAACCGCAAGTGGAAGTATATTTACTTGATTGGCATCAGGATATTTATGGCCGCGCTTTGGAGGTGTCAGTTGGTCATAAAATTAGAAATTTAGTTTTCACTGATGACGTAGCCGAGCTTAAAAAATTGATTGAGCAAGACATTGCAACCGCGCGGCAATATTTTAAAATGTGAGGCACTCACTGACATTGTAGGACAACTACGTGGGGTATTCTACTGTGGCCGTCGGGGTTTTCAGACTTTTCGGCTGGTGGAGCGCGCCTGTCCACCTGTGGTGGAAAACCCCGCACCGATTCGATGTTCATCGGATCTGGTGCGTGGGTAGTACGTTATGGTAGGTTTAGTATTTGGTATCTGATCACTGATTTGACAAATAGTTACAATAGGACTAATCTTTAAAAAACTAAAATATATTTAGCAACAATTAAATAACAATACAAAAAACAAATATTAAGGTGAGCTATGTCAATTAGGAGCGTTTGTCCTTGTGGGTGCATATGCCACGTAACCGGGCATTGTGGAGTTGTTGGACCATGTTGTTACTACGCAGGAAAACTGTGGGAGAATGGCAGATTTGTAACCAGTGATATTAGTAGTCCTGTAATGAGGCGTGCACTGAAGTATACTAAAAAGATTTTGTCAAAAAAGCCGCCAAAGAAAAAATCAAAGAATAAAAAATAGTTGCCATTGTTGTATCAAAATTGAAGTGCCATTAACATGTGGCACTTATTTATTGTAGTGGAGATAGTCGGTTAGTTATTTTCCCTCATCCTTCTAAGGGGGCCAAAAAGAACCTCACTTAGATGTTGTGGCTTTAATTCAGGTAGAATTTTGATTGGTTGCCAAGCGATAAACATTCCAAAGCAGCATAGCTACCGTCATAGGCCCCACGCCACCCGGCACGGGCGTTAAATAGACTGACCGATTTATAAAATCGGCAGCTTTAATGTCGCCCTTAAGTTGATTGTTTACTTTGGTGGTGCCAACATCTATTAGGATGGTGCCGTCTTTTACCATTTGACCAGTGATTATTTCCGGTTGCCCCAGGGCCACAATAATAATGTCAGCCTTAAGTAATTCAGCCGCTTCCGGCTGGAGACTGGTTTTTACCACTAATCCAAGTTGTCCGAGTAGCCAGCTTAAGGGCTGGGAGAATTCTTCACTATTAGCTAAAATTAAGACAGCTTTGTTTTTTAATTCCAAACCGGTTAGATTTATTAGTTTAATAATACCTTCACTAAGACCGGGAATAATTGATGGTTGTCCGCTGGTCAATTTTTTTAAGTTTAGCGGGTGAAAACCATCAGCATCTTTATTAGGGTCAATAGAGTTAATAACTGTTTGTTCGGGTAAAGGGGCGGGTAAGGGCAATTGCACTAAAATGCCGTGGATATTGGCGTTTTCATTAAAAGTTTTAACAGCTCCAGTAATTTGGGAGAGTGTGGCGGTGGCTGGTAAGATGATTTTATTAACACTGATGCCAACTTCAGCCGCGGCTTTTTCTTTTAGGCTGACATATAAATGTGAAGCTGGGTCATCGCCAACTAAAATTACCCCTAGACATGGGGTAAAATCTAGAGCTGATATTTTTAGTTTAAGTTCTTGCAAAAGCTGTTCGGCAAGAGCGCGTCCGTTTAACAGAGTGGCCATTTAGTTTAATTCAGGATATAAAGGATATTGCTTAGTTAAATTTTTAACTCGCTGTTTGGCCTTTTCTAAAATTGATTCATCAACCGGTGATTTTAGAACCGAACTTATAATTTGGCCAATTTCCATCATGACTTCTTCCTTCATACCGCGGGTGGTTAAAGCCGGCGTGCCCAAGCGAATACCGGAAGGGTCCAGCGGCGAGCGGCTGTCATAAGGAATAAGATTTTTATTTACCGTGATGCCGACGGTATCAAGAACCGTTTCGGCGGCCTGGCCGGTTAAGTTGAAGTTGCTGACGTCCATAAGTATTAAATGGTTGTCAGTGCCGCCGGTTATTAAGTTGGCGCCGGACGCAGTTAAAGTTTTGGCCAACGCTTTACTGTTCTTAACAATTTGACTGGCATAATTTTTAAAGTCCGGCTGACTAGCCTCTTTTATCGCTACCGCAATAGCGGCGGTTTGGTGGTTATGGGGGCCGCCTTGCAACCCGGGAATAATGGCGGCGTCAATTAATTCCGCCAGGTTCCGTTTGCTGGTCGCGTGATAAAGGTCGTGCCAGCGGTCGGCAACATTCGGCGTCATTATAATTGCCCCGCGCGGTCCGCGTAAGGTTTTATGAGTGGTAGTCATCACGATATCGGCATAGGGAACGGGCGATTGGTGTTGGCCGCCAATAACTAATCCGGCAATATGTGATATATCAGCTAACAAATAAGCCTTTACTTCATCGGCGATGACGCGGAAGCGGGAAAAATCAATTTGCCGCGGGTAGGCGGTAGCTCCGCAAATAATAAGTTTAGGTTTGGTGGCGCGGGCAATTTTACTGATTTCCTCATAATTCAGTAAATGAGAAGATTTATCAACACCATAACCAAAAGCTTTATAGAATCGGCCCGAGAAGTTTAGTTTATAGCCATGGGTTAAGTGGCCGCCTTGAGATAATTCCAGTCCCAGTATATTATCGCCTGGTTTAAGAAGGGCAAACATTACCGCTTGGTTGGCGGGTGATCCGGAATAAGACTGCACATTGGCGTGGGCGACGCCAAATAATTTTTTAACTCGCGCGCGGGCAATTTCTTCAATTTGGTCAATATATTTATTACCGCCATAATAGCGTTTGCCCGGATAACCTTCGGAATATTTATTGGTCAGGATGGTGCCGCTGGCGGCCATAACCGCCAGTGACGTAAAATTTTCCGAGGGTATCATTTCCAGGCCGTGGCGTTGGCGGTCAAGTTCCTGATTGATTAGTTTGGATATTTCAGGGTCAGTGTTTGGTAGCCAATTACGCATATAATTATGGTACCTCCTCCGCGGCCAATTTGTCTACGTTTAGTTGTTTAGTTGGCCTGGTTTAGCTTGTTAAGCCGATTATAAAGCCTTATACTGATAAAGTAATAATTTATGAAAAAATTGTATAAAATTTTTAGTTTGTCTTTATTTATAATAGCGTTACTTAACGGTCTGCCGGCGCGGGCGGCGGTTGATGATAATAATACGGGGGTAGCGGCAGATAAGGTTATTGATGGCAATTATTATACCGTTAACACCAATGTTGAAATTGCCGGAAAAGTTACGAGTGATGTTTTTGCGATTGGTCAAAGGGTTGATTTAACCGGTGACGTTGCCGGTGATGTTTTTGTGATGGCGGGAAAGGTGCGGATCAAAGGCAAGATTGGCGGTAATGTGCGGGTCTTGGCAGGTACAGTGGAAATATCCGGTGTGGTCGCTAAGAATATTCTTGCTGCCGCCGGAACCGTGGATATTTCCGCCGACAGCAAGATTGGCGGTCATGTTACGGTGCTGGCTAATGAGTTTAAGAGCCTGGGCACAATTAGCGGCAGTTTGTTGGTTAGAGCCGTAACCATGGAAATAAATAACTACATAAACGGCCCGGTTAATTTGTGGCTGGAGAAAAATGGCAGATTAGAAGTTAAAGATCAAACTGTGATTGACAATGAATTTATTTATCACGCTTTTAAGCCGGCGTTAATTTCTACCCAGGCCCGCTTAGCCAAAGGCGTCACGCACCAAGAATTAGTCAGCCAATCGTCCAATTTTGGTCAGCGCGGTCGTAATTGGTTAATCGCTTTATTTGGGTCATTGGTGTTGGGAATGGTCTTGTTTAGTTTGACGCCTCAATTAGTAATGAAAGTTGGTCGTCAAATGTTAGTTAAACCCTGGTTGAATTTGGGTTGGGGATTGTTGTGGACAGTGGTTGTTCCGGTGCTTAGTATAATTTTGATTTTAACTTTGATTGGCATACCGTTGGCGATATTGGCAGTTTTGGTTTATGTCGGCGGAATAGTGGTGGCGCCGGTGTTGGCCGCCGCCGCGGCGGCGGATTACGCCCGGTCCAAGCCATTGCTCAAGTTTGCCAGCGGTTATTCCGAGCTGACCTTGATATTGTTAGCTTTGCTGTTTTATCATTTGTTTAGATTAGTGACATTGGTCGGCCCGTTGGCCGCCGTGGTGGTAGCTTTAATAAGTTGGGGAGCGGTAATCCGTTTGTTTAAACAGAATGGATTAGTTAAAACATAAAGATATGAATCAGAATATTTTTAAAGCTTACGACATTCGTGGTATTTACCCGACAGAATTGAATGAGGCCGCCGCGCTGGCGACAGGTCGGGCGGTGGCCAAAATAGTTAACGGCGGCCGAGTGGTAGTGGGACGGGATATGCGCCTGTCGTCACTAAGTCTTCACCAAGCATTGATAAGAGGCTTGATTGCCGGCGGCGCCAAAGTAGAAGATATTGAACTAGCATCAATTGACGCGGTTTATTTTGCCGTAGGCAGATATGAGTATGACGCCGGTATAATGGTGACGGCTTCGCATAACCCGCCGGAATATAATGGTTTTAAAATAGTAAAAAAAGGGGTCGAGATTGTGCGCGGTCAAGATATAAAAAAAATAATGGATGGCGATTTGGTCGAGCCAGCTAACTCCGGCAGTCTGCGGCAAGTAAATTTGTGGTCAGAATATATTAATTATTTAAAGTCATTTGTTAATTTATCAGCCTTGCGTTCACTTAAGGTTGTAGTTGACGCCGGCAACGGAATGGCTGGTTTGGTTATACCTCGGCTGATGACCGGTTTACCGTTTGAAGTTGAACCTTTATTTTTTGAGCTGGATGGTTCGTTTCCTAATCGGCCGTCAAATCCGTTGGCCGATGGCGCAACCCGAGCAGTGACAGAAAAAATAATTCAAGTTAAAGCTAACTTAGGAATAATATTTGACGGCGATACTGACCGTGTATTTTTTATTGATGAAACGGGCCGTTTTGTTCCGGCTGACATAACTCTAATTTTATTGGCCAAAGAGTTTTTGCGCCGTGAACCCGGTTCGGCGATTGTTTATAATTTGATTTGTTCGCGGGCCGTACCGGAGTTTATTACAAAATGGGGCGGTCGTCCAATCAGGAGCGCCGTTGGTTATGTTAATATGCGAACCAGTATGATAGCTAATCAAGCGATTTTTGGCGGTGAGCTTTCCGCCCATTATTCCTTCCGTGATACTTATTATGCTGATTCCGGTTTTGTCGCGGTTTTATTGGTGCTGGAGCTGCTGTCGCGGCAAAACCAGCCGTTATCGGAATTAATAAAGGCCTACTCGCCATACGTTAAATCACCAGAAACTAATTTGACCGTTAAAGATCCGCCAATGATTTTAGCTGAACTTAAAAAACACTATGCTGATTCTCAAATCGATGAGTTAGACGGCGTGACGGTTAGTCACCCTAATTGGTGGTTTAATGCCAGACCATCAAATACCGAACCATTGTTGCGAGTAGTTGTAGAAGCTAATAACCAGCAACTTATGGAGGTAAAGTTGAAAGAAATAGTTGATTTTATTAAGAGTTTATCACGGTAAAAAATTTTTATTATGCCCAGTAATACAACTTGGCTAGCACTCGCCCTAACCACCAGCTATCATAATTTTATGTTTTATCTAACATCATTTAATCATTTATTCTTGTATAACCACGCTTCGTGCGTAAGGGTGGTTTAGCCAAGTTGATATACTGGGTATGATTGGTTTATTTGATTCCGGCATTGGCGGATTAACCGTCGTGCGCGAGGTAATGAAAAAGTTACCTAACCAAAGTTTGCTTTATTTTGGCGATACGGCTCGTACACCCTACGGCAATAAAAGTCCGGAGGTAATTAAGCAGTATGGTTTGGAAGCGACGCGATTTTTGGTGGAGCATGGCGCTAAAGTGATAGTGGTGGCTTGTAATACGGTATCAGCGGTGGGTATAGAAGCTATTAAGGAGCACTATCCGGAAATAGAAGTTTTTGATGTTATAACTCCGGCGGTGCAGGCTATTAAGAATTTACCTCATGCTAAACGAATTGGCATTATGGGCACACGAGCTCTGGTTAACAGTGGCATTTATGAAAAATTATTAAACGCGCCTGGCCGCGAAGTGGTCTCTTATCCGGCGCCATTGTTAGTGCCGTTAGTAGAAGAGGGTTGGCTTAATAAACCCGAGACCAAACGGATTATTAAACATTATTTGTTACCCTTTAAACAGGCGCAAGTTGAGGTTTTGGTTTTAGCTTGTACCCATTATCCCTTAGTTAAAAAATTAATTATTGCCCGTTTAAGCAAGCGAACAAAAGTTATTGATCCAGCCCAGGAAACAGCCGCTGTGGTGGCCGCCTTAGTTAATAAACAGCCAGCCTTAGCCGTTTCCAGCGCTAAGCCGGAGCATCATTTTTTTGTGACTGACCTTACGGTTCACACCCAGGCCATAGCGCAGAAATGGTTACAACGAGAAGTTAATTTAGAAAAAGTAAATTTATAAATTTTTAACAAAAAATATATGGCCAAGATTTTATTTACTGAATTAGAAGGCTGGGAAGAAGCCGATATTAAAGCGGCCCTGCCGGAACATGATTTGGTTTTAAAAACCGAGCCGCTTAAAGATGAAGATTATGCGGCTATTGGTTCGGCCGAGATAGTGGCGCCGTTTATTTATACACCCATAACAGCCGAAGTTATGGCTAAGTTACCGAATTTGAAGTTAATAGCTACTCGTTCCACTGGCTTTGATCATATTGATGTGGCCGCTGCCAAAAGTAAGGGCATAACCGTTTGTAATGTGCCGTTCTATGGGGAAAATACTGTGGCCGAACACGCCTGGGCATTAATTTTAGCTTTATCGCGTAATATTTGTACGTCTTACGACCGCACCAAAGCCGGCAGTTTTTCTTTTGCCGGCTTGCGCGGGTTTGATTTAAAAGATAAAACGCTCGGTATAATCGGCGGCGGGCATATTGGTCAGCATGTAGCCAGAATGGCCCAAGGGTTTGCCATGAAGGTTTTAGTGTTTGATCCTAAGCAGGATGAGTCACTGGCTACTAGTTTGGGATTTTCTTATGTATCTTTGGCTGAGCTATTAAAGAAATCTGATGTTATAACTTTACACGCGCCTTATAATGATAAGACCCATCATTTATTAAATCGTGATAATTTACGTTTAATGAAACCGAGCGCGATTTTGGTTAATACGGCCCGGGGCGGGTTGATAGATACGCTCGCTCTAGCTGAAGCCTTAAAAGGCGGGCGGTTGGCAGGGGCGGGTTTGGATGTATTGGAGGAGGAATCGTATATCAAAGAGGAAATTCAATTGTTGTCGCCAGAATTTCACAAAACTTGTGATTACAAAACTTTGATAGCCAATCATATTTTATTGGAAATGCCTAACGTGATTATTACCCCGCACAATGCCTTTAACAGCCAAGAGTCTATTAAGCGCATTTTGAATACCACTTTGGATAATATTAAAGCTTATTTGGCAGGTCAGCCGATAAACACGGTTCATAATTAAAGTCAGCTAACAATTTTATGCAGGCCGTATATACGAACTTTTATTTATTTATCATGGCTGTGGTGTTGGCCTTAATGGAAATTCAAACCGAGGGCCGACACGGCTGGGCTGGTGATTTGCCGACTTGGCGTCCCAGTAATCAGAAGTGGTACACGCGCTGCTGGCGGCGGCTAATGAATGACAAGGATTTAACCGGTTATCACGTTGGTATTTTTAGTTTTGTTTTTTTGGTATTTCACCTGCCTTATGTTTTTGGTTTTCCCTTCACGTTGTCTCATTGGTCGCAAACTTTATCCTTATTCTTTTTGTTCGTGGTGTTGTGGGATTTTTTGTGGTTTGTGCTTAATCCTTATTATCCTTTAAGTGAGTTTAAAAAGGAACATATTTGGTGGCACAAAAAATGGTTGGCCTTGGCGCCGATGGATTATTACAGCGGCGTGCTAATATCTTTGTTTATTCAAATTATCGCCGCCGTGGTGACTTATTCTTGGCTGCCGCTTGGTTGGTGGCTGCTTAATTTGGGTTTATTTTCTTTGCTTACTTTGGTGGTGGTGTGGATTAGCCATTCGGTTCTTGATATTGATAACTGGCAGAAGAAATAGTGGTTATTGGTTGTTAAAAATAAAAAGGGTCTAAATTAAGGCCCTTTTTTCTAATTATTATTTTTTGTTTTACATGCTCAAATCATCATAGGCTACATCGACCACAAATTGGTTAAAATCATGTTTGAAGCCAGTAATTATGAGTATATCTTTGTTTGGTATTATGATCGCATCATTAAGTATTTCGTAGTCGTTCCCATAGTAGTCACGGATTATGCTATTTATCTTTTCAAAACCACTGGCTGATGTGCCAAGGTCTAAACAAAAAGATTCTTGATGAACCAAGAGTAACAGCATTAATCCCGATAGATGTTTGTAGCCGTTTATTGTTTCTTGGTCTTTTAAAATCATACTCATTTTAAAAGTTTCAGTGGTCTTAACGTTTAATTTTTCTGCCGCATAGTATTCAAACGTACCAATTTCTTTTTTTAATTTAACGATTTCTTCCCACAATTCAATAAGAATTGGGCCAATTTCTTGCTCTGTCATTTTAGAAATAACAGGCAGGAGGTTTCTAATTTTCATTTCAGTGGCATTATAACCCAAAACAAGTCTGCCTAATCTTCTTAAATTATTGTAGAAACATGATTCTACATAAGCTATGTTGTAGTCTCCTTGTAAATTGTTATGTTTACCCATTTGGCATACCAAGACAACATATAACATCTTAAGAGCAAATAACTTGACTCTTAGAATTGGCGCTTTGACTCCACCAAAATCAAAGTAATTTAAAAAATATGTTAAAGAATACATTTTTCCTCCTTAAGGCTGTTTTATTTTTATTATTTTTTAACTTTATATCATATACTATTTGGTAATTTTGTCAAGCCTTTGTATAATACCTAAAAACCCACTATTGTGGGTTTTTAGTGAAGGAAATTAATTAGGTTGTTTAAGCCAAGCCCATTCGTTCTTTAACATCCTGCAGGGTTTTTTGCGCGATTAAGCGAGCTTGGTCGCGGCCCGCGCTCATAATTTTATTAACTTCCTGCGGTTTAGCCGCCAGTTCCGCCCGTCGCTCCTGAATTGGTTGTAAAACTTTAATAATAGTTTCAGACAAAATCGGTTTAAATTCCGAATACTTTAACTCACCGGCTTTGTAAGCGTCGTCCAGTTGCTGTTTTAGTGGTTTGTCAGTGGAAAGAATTTTAAACATATCAAGCAAGTTGCGGCCGCCGGATACCTGACGGCCGTCAGCGCCGCCTTCATCAGTTACGGCTTTGGTGATTTTTTGGCGGATCGTTTCCGGTTTGTCATCTAAAGTGATGCAATGGTTGGGGCCAAGTGATTTTGACATTTTTTTATCCGGCTCCAATAAATCCATCACCCGGGGTACTGAACCCAAATAGGCTTTTGGTTCTTTAAAGTAGTCTCCGAACAAATTGTTAAATTTATGAACAATAAATCGAGTAAGTTCAATATGTTGTTCCTGGTCTTCGCCCACCGGTATTAGTTCAGCCTGATAAAGCAATATGTCAGCCGCCATTAAAACCGGATAATTCAACAAACCGGCGTTAACGGCCGTGGCGTGTTGGCGAGATTTATCTTTATATTGCGTCATTCTTTCCAGTTCGCCAACGGGCGTGATGGTATTAAGCAACCAAGCCAGTTCAGTGTGTTCCGGAACGTGGGACTGGATAAATATGACGCTTTTTTCCGGATCAAGGCCGGTTGACAATATATCTAACACCGCGTCTTTAACCAGCTTGGGCAGGTCTTTGGCATTATAAGGCGCGGTGATGGCATGATAATCAACTACCGCGAAGAAACAACGGTTGTCATTTTGCAAATAGGCCCAGTTTTGCAGGGCGCCCAGGTAATTTCCTAAATGAATCTCACCCGATGGTTTAATGCCGGAAAATATCACTTTGCCTTTGGGAAACATAATATTTAAAATTAAAAATCAAAATTATTTTTAGACTTTTATTATAACAGGTATTATCATAGGCTGCCGCTCAATTTTTTGAAAGAGGAAGCGGCCGAGTTCATTGCGAATTTTATCCCGCAGCTGAATATCGTTAACGCCTTTTTGGTCATCAGCTGCTCTCATTATTTCCCTGATTTTATGGCGGGTTTCATCAAGCAGTTTTTTATTGTCTTTCATATAGACAAAGCCGCGGGAGATGATGTCGGGCGAGCCAACCAGTTTGCCAGTTTTACTGTCTATGCTTATTCCTATGACTACCATACCATCATGCGATAAAATTTGTCGATCGCGCAAGACGACATGGGAAACGTCACCCACACCGAGTCCGTCCACGAAAACATAGTCAATTGGTATTTTTTGCGGTAAAACCCGCAATCCGTTGGCTGACAATTCGGCCACACTGCCATTATCAAGGTAACAAATGTTTTGTGGCGGGAAACCAATGGACATCGCCACCTTGCCCGCTTCTTTAAGCAAGTAGTGGTTAGCGTACACCGGAATTAGGTATTTGGGCTTGATTTGGCGGAGCAGTAGTTTAATATCTTCCATCAAAGCATGTCCGCCGCCGTGCACACCCATAATTTCCTTATGGATAACGTCGTCACATTGGCGATATAGTGAATCTTTTAATCGTTGAATTGTGCGTTCATTGCCGGGGATAACCGAAGACGAAAAAATTACCGTATCGGTTTTTTGTAGTTTAATTTGGCGGTGTTCGCCGTTGGCAATTCGCATTAAGACCGCCCGGTCTTCACCTTGCGCGCCGGTACCTATAATGATTAGCTTATTATCGGGGTAGTCGTGCATGCGTTTTATATCTATCAGAGTGGTGGGCTTGAATTTGAGATAACCAATTTCTTTAGCTATCTCAATGTTAATTTTCATTGAGTAGCCGTCGAGTACCACTTTTTTACCTAACTCTTCGGCCATATTGATAATCCAGCCGACTCGCTCCACCATGGTGGAGAAGGTGGCGATAATAACGCGGCCGGTGGCGCGTTCTATAATTTGTTTGGTGTTACGGTAAACTTCCAACTCGGATATTTGATAACCCTCTTTAGTTGAGCCTAGGCTTTCCATCATCAGCACTGACGGGGTGGCTTTGTTATTCCATTGGGCTAATTGCGAAAAATCGGTTTGTTGCCCGTTAACCGGATTTAGTTCATAGCGCCAGTCACCCGGATGAATGATATTGCCAACCGCGGTTTGAATAATTACTCCCACCGCGTCCATAATACTATGAGTAACATCAAAGAAATTTACTCTGATATTGCCAAAAGCAAATTGTTCTTTGGTGTTTTTTATTTCGTAAGCCTTTAAAAACCGGTTGAGGCGTGATTCTTCCAAACGACGTCGAACTAAGGCTAAGGTAAGCTTGCTGGCGTAAATTGGCGGCCAACCGAGTTGGGGTAGAATATGCGGAATGGCTCCAATATGGTCAAGGTGGCCGTGGCTTAAAATAACGGCGCGGATATTTTTTTCTTTGCCTTTTAAGTACCTGATATCGGGAATTATGTAATCAATTCCCGGCATATCTTCCTCGGGAAACTGCAAACCGACATCCAGAATAACTATATCCTGGCCGTATTCAAAAACTGTCATATTGCGGCCAACTTCCTCCTGCCCGCCCAGCGGTATTATGCGCAGTTTGGGGGTGGCGGCAGTATTGGCAGGGCCTTGATTAGGTTGATTGTATTTAGGCATAATCGGCCGTGGTCCGGTACGCCTAAAAAAGCGTCGGTGCGGATTAGTCGCGCGATTTGGTTGGTTTATTTTTGGGTTTATTATTGTTTCAGTTGTCATGAATGTTAATAAGTAAAAATGTTAATAAGTAAAATAGGGGATAATAAAATAGTGAATGAATATTAATTTGGTTTAGATTGTTAGATATGAGTTTGGTGCGCTTGGTCAGATTGAATTGAAACTCGGTTAATCAAGAATTACGAATTTGGCAATCCTTGTTTCAGGCCAAGCTGCTGGTCTAAGGGCGGATGGGAAAAATAAGCTCTTACATTGAACGATGGGTCTATTAACTCAATCATCTCATATTCTTTACGCTCAATTAGTTTGAATCCTACTTTTGGTAAATACGTTTTTTTGAATATTGGATAGACAACAACTGTAAAATCGGCATTTCCTCTTTCAGGTCGGGTTGTTTCGGGCTTTCGGATTTTTAATAACCGCAGTTGTCCAGCAACTGTGTCTATTCCACCAATTTCAAAAAGTGGGCCTGTGGGTGTATCTTGAATGATTTTCCCGATTTGTCCTGCTGGTTCAAGCAAACCTTGATATTCCCTGTCGTTCTGCGAGAATATCGCCGCATAATTTACAGCTGCATCCTTCTCAGTCGTGTGTTTATCCTTCAGTTCACGAGCTTGCTTAACGATTTCTTGGACGATTGTTTTTAGACTCTCGGTGTTCATTGGATTAGCATAGTTTATCGTAGATACACGTAGTTTGTTATGGATTGGTGTCGTTATAAAACGGGAGTGTTTTGATAAAAATTTAATAATATATTAATGCAAAATGTAAAAATCTTCGCCCAAGGCGGATCTGCCTCCCTCGGCCCGCTATTCGGCGGGGTGTGCGGGCGGGAAATAATAACTAATGCCCAAATATCAAAAGCTAAAATTTGATAAGAGTTGGTAATTAGTCATTGGGGTTTAATTAGTAATTAGGTCAATTAGGAATTAGTAATTGTAACGATTCTTGATTCGCTATTCGGAGTATTACAATTTTCCATTTTGGTTTTGGTTGCCTCGCGCAACCATCCCGATTTATTGATTAATTTGGTGGCCTGAACCAGAGCATAGCACGGTTCAGGCCTACCATGAACCGTGTTGCTTTAGAGCAACTCTGGTTCATGGTGCCCGGAGAGGGACTCGAACCCTCAATCCCGTAAGGGAGTACGCACCTGAAGCGTATGCGTATACCAATTCCGCCATCCGGGCTAATTATTATTCGCGCCCAATTTTGGTGTACCAGTTTTCTATATCTAAGAAACGATTAGCCGGCTGATTAATCAGCCTTCGTTCCAAACCTTGCAGTTTATAGCTTAGGGCGTACATGTAGTTTTTACTGAATAAGAATATAGCCGGACTCTCGTCTTTTAAAATTTCTTGAAATTTAAGATATAAACTTTGCCGCTTTTTGTCATCGTTGGTTTGTCTGGCTTCAGTTAACAGTTTGTCAGCCTCATGGTCTTGGAACTTCGCCAGGTTAAGTCCCGGGGCGATGATTTGAGAAGAGTGCCAAAATGGATAAGGATCCGGGTCGAGGCCGGTAATTTCACTGGCTAATATGGCTTGATAAGCGCGGTTATTGATTAAATTGCTGTGCAGTTCACTTGGCGGTATCAGGTTTAATTCAACCTTAATCCCTATTTTTTCCCATTGGTTTTTAATGGCTTCAGCCGTGGCTAGATATTGGCTTTGGTCAATTATGGTTAGAATTATAGTTAGCGGTTCACCTTGAGAATCAACAAAAAATTTTCCCTGGTTATCTTTTTTAAAACCGGCGGCGGTTATTAATTTTTCAGCAGCCGCTAAGTTAAAGGGCCAAGCTACCGCCGCCGTTTTATTTTTTAATTCTCCCACTACAAATGGTCCGGTCGCTGGCCGGTAATTATTATTGGATAGTTTTTGGATAAGCTCTAGTCGATTAGTGGCATAGTTTAAAGCTTGGCGGACAGATTTATTTTTAAGAATGTCGTTTTGTTCCGGGTTAAAAAATATAGCGGTGTATTGGGGTAAGGGAATGTCATAAAGATTAAATTTACCGCTGGATAAAGAATTGACACTGGCGGTATCAATTCCGCCTAGACCGTCCACCGCGTTCTGGCGCAAATAGTCAAGCGCGGCGGCCGTATCAGGCACAAATTTAATGGTAAGACTTTTTAAAAACGGTCTTTTGGTGTGAGTAAACGTATTTGGTTCCAGGCTATAACTTTTAATATTACCGGACGCGTCTTTATTAACAGTTTTAAAGCGAAATGGCCCGGTCCCCACTGGTTTTAAGCTAGCCTCGTTAGTCAGCCAAGACTGAATTGGTATATTGTTCCATATATGAGCCGGTATGATGCCAATAGTCAGGGCGCTTAGGAAAGGAGCATAAGGGGTTTTTAAAGTAAAACTGACGGTCAGAGCATTAATACGGTTGACACTAAGGTCGCGAAATTCATTATAACGCGGACTCATTAGGTCTTTGTTTTGCAGGCGGTTGAAGGTAAAGATAATATCATCAGCTGTTAACGGTTCGCCGTCTGACCATTTTAGGCCTAGCCGCAGGCTGATTTGATAAGTTTTACCGTCTGAACTTAGATCCCAGTTTTCGGCCAGATCAGTGACAGTTTTACCTTGTTTGCTATATTTAAATAATCCGCGATAAGTTAGTTGACTTAGGTCAAGTTCGGCATCATTAGCGGCTAATAGCGGATTAGCGGTGCGGGGATTGCCAATTATGGCTTCGCTATATTCACCGCCAATTGAGGGCATAACCACGGTAGTATTTTTGTGCCAACTCCAAATCAACCAACCGCCTGACATTACGCAAATTAAGAGCAAACTTATGACTAAAGTGCGTTCGGGCGAGTTAAGAATTTTAGGAAAGAGCGATAATTGTTTCCACGACGGCCAAAATTTTGTAACCGCTTGATTAAAACCATATTCAATGTCAGACTGGCGCTGGCCGTATAGCAGGCGCCAGAGCTTAAGCAGGCGATTGGAGATTTTTAAAACAATCGTCTTAGTGAATTGTGGTAAAGTAGATATAAGTTAACTTAAACTTAGGAACTAACCAACAAACTCCAAATTGCTAAGCTAAAAAAAATGATTGCTAAAATTATCGTACTTATGTAAAGTCCTTTTTCAACGCCTCGTTTGGTTCGGTAAACATTGCCTTCACCGCCAAAAATCCCGCCCAAACCAGTACCACGGCTTTGCAAAATAATCGCGATAATCAAAAGTAGAGAAATCGCCGCTTGAACGATTTGGACGTATCTTATCATTTCCGTCAGAATAAAGTGGGTTGCTAATCAATTTAGCAAAAGTTAAGTTAAAAGTAACATACTGCGGTTAGTTTGTCAAGGCCCTTAATTATGTCGCCAGATAATATTTTGTCAGGTTTAAATTCAGCTCAAGTTGCGGCGGTTACGGAAAACAGCGGTCCGGTTTTAGTATTGGCCGGGGCGGGTAGTGGTAAAACCAGAACAATTGTTCATCGTTTGGGTTATTTAATCAAACAACGGGCAGTTTCACCAACTGAAATTGTGGCTGTGACTTTTACCAATCGAGCCGCGGCCGAGCTTAAGAACCGGGTGGAAAATTTGGTTGGCCGGGCGGCCTTAGTTAATATGGCAACGGTCGGAACATTTCATTCCGTCAGTTGTCGCTGGTTACGCCGTGAAGCTCGTCATTTGGGTTGGCCCAGTCACTTTACTATTTATGATACTGACGACCAAATGAATTTACTAAAGTCAGTTTATAAAACAGTCGGTCTGTCGCTTAAACAGTTTCCGCCGCGGGCGGTGCTGGCTGTTATATCGCAGGCTAAGTCTAATTTGTTAAAGCCGGCCGAATTTTTAGAGAACAGTGAGGGGAATTACTTTAATCAGGTGGTTTACCGGGTTTATTTACAATATCAAGCGGATTTACGACAAAATCAAGCAATGGATTTTGACGATTTAATCAGCCAACTGGTTTGGTTGTGGCAGTCCAATCCTAAAATACTCCAGCGTTATCAGCAACTTTACCGTTATTTGTTGGTTGATGAATATCAAGATACTAATCAAGCGCAATATCAGTGGTGCAAATTATTGGCCGGCGGTTATCGTAATTTATATGTGGTCGGTGATGATTGGCAGTCAATTTATTCCTGGCGGGGCGCCGACTTTGGCAATATTCTGCGTTTTAATAAAGATTACCCTGATGCCAAAATAATCAAGCTCGAGCAAAATTATCGGTCAACCCAGACTATCATCAGGGCTTCTAACGCGGTTATGGTTAAAGCGGTGTTAAAAAGTGATAAAAAATTATGGACCGAAAACGATTTCGGTACGGCTATCGCGGTGGTGGAGGTGGATAATGAAAATAGTGAGGCGGAATTCGTGGTTAATCAGGCCGTCAAACTGGTGCCAGGCGATACCGCCGACGTTGAACTGACTTATGAATCAACAACCAGCAAAAGTTTTTTGCCGGATGTGAGAATGCCCTCGCGGTTTTACGGTTCAGCGGCGGATTTGTCGCAAACCGCCGTTTTGTATCGGACCAATATACAAAGTCGCGCCTTAGAACAGGCTTGTCTTAAACAAGGCGTGCCGTATCGTTTAATTGGCGGTGTCCGTTTTTACGAACGTCGGGAAATTAAAGATATGTTGGCCTATTTGCGATTTTTGCTTAATCCGTTTGATACGGTTAGTTTGCGCCGCTTAGTTACGCGGCCTAACCGCGGTTTGGGGGTGGCGAGCGTTGAGTTAATTATCCAGACAGCGCAAACGCAAAAATTAAATGTCTTGCAATTGGCCGAGCAAGCGATTTTAAGCGGGCAGCGCCAGGCGGCTTGGCAAGATTTGATTAAATTGTTCGCCACTTGCCGGCAAAAATTACCTGATTTGACGGTTGACCAATTGATTGATTGGGTGATGGCCGCCAGCGGATTAAAAGCCGATATTTTAGACGGCACCGACGAGGGCGAAGTCAGATTTATGAACATTCAGGAACTTAAAACCGTAGCCATTGAGCGCGCCGCCGGCCAAGGCCAGCCGGCCTTGGAACAATTTTTAACCGAGGTATCGCTGTGGCAGGATCAGGATGGGTTGGGCATTAAATCAAGTGGACTGACATTAATGACCTTGCATGCGGCTAAGGGGTTGGAGTTTAAAAATGTTTTTGTGGTTGGCATGGAGGAGGGCCTGTTTCCGCATGCTTCCAGTTTTAACGACCCGGCGGAAATGGATGAGGAAAGGCGTTTGTGTTATGTCGGCTTAACCCGCGCCAAGGAAAGAGTCTATTGTGTTTATGCGGTTAACCGCCGCTTGGCCGGCACTTTGACGTTTGGCATACCCTCGCGGTTTATTGGTGATTTGCCACCGGAATTGGTCAGTTTTAAATCATTAGCCAATCCGTTTTAAAAAAATAAAATAAGGCGGTCTAAACTTCAGACCGCCTGTCAAGATTTGTTTTATTAAAAATCATCGCCACCACTGTTCGGTTCACACTTTTCATTGTGTAAACAATTTGGACAAATTATATGGTCATAATTTATTTCTCTGTTCATGGTAGCCAGCTCACCCTGATACATTTTGTGGTCAGGTGAGATTCCATATTTGTTTGTAAAAACAGAGAATTTAAGCATACGAACGCCACAATGTCTTCTGAAAATAAATCTTTTAAACGAAACAAGAATCGGGGTGGTGGTAATTTTTTCGTCAGATTTTTCCGTTCTAGCTTCTTTTATCGTTTTAATTAACTCGTCCATATTTTTGATTTCTGGTTTGTAACCTTCTTCCTTTACGTAATATCCACCGAATAACAGGATGACGCTTGTTACCAAATAGAAATAATTAGGCAAACGACAAATATCATTCATCAATTGCGAATATTCCGACAATGTAACAAAAACTGACACTAGGATTATTAGTCCAACTAAACTGGTCACTAATCCCATAAACCACCGCAACAAAGAGAAAGTTTCTCTTCGTTGCTTAATTACTTTGATACCCAAGAAGACAATTAGACAGCCGAACAATAGTACCCAAAATGTATAGTTGTCTAAAATTCGGGTCGCATTTCCTGGTATCTCGCTATTAACAACGAGAAATAAAGCTAGAAAAAAGCCACCGAGAAGAATTAGAGCTTTTCCGAATAGTTGATACTTGTTTTTCATTTTACCCATCCTTTTTGACTTGATGATTGATTTAGTGTTTTGATTGTTAATTTTTTTCACATTACTCCAACAAACTTGCGCCAATAATGGCTAATATAGCTCCTCCAAAAAATAAGACTATTGCCACCCATCGCTTAACATCGCTGGCCTGGTAGTAACTAATTTCTCTGCCTATGCGTACAGAAAGAAAAATTCCAGCGCAACCTAGTACAATAAGTACCCAGGCTAATTTCTGTGTTAATTCCATCCGCCACCTCAACAGAATTCTTCTGTTAACATTCTATCGTCGTATAGGAAATGCTTTCCTATCCGCATTATAACCAGCATCATTATTGCACCAACTAATACTAGTTGCATTGGTATAAGGCTAACCAGCATAATTTGATTATTGGGTAGTGTAATTAACATATAGTCTTCCGGTCCGGTTAGGGCATAGGTTGTGACACCGAATGAACCTATTGAAAAGAAAATAATTCCAAAAAAATATAGCAGTTCCGGTTTTATAATGCAGAAGACTGTACCGATTGCTATTATTATCGCCCCGCCGTTAAGCATAGTGTATTTTTCTGCTTGGGTTGCGCCACCGTTTTTTACGGCCAGAATTACACCTGCTGCCATAATTAATATGACAACTACAATTTTGACAATAGACAATGGTTTTAATGAATAATTATTCATGGTAGTCCCTTTTTGATTTGTGATTTATTTTATTTAATTGTATTTTCTCCCTACTAATCCGGAGGAGAAGGTCTAAACGTCTTATGTCCGGAGACGACGTTTTAAGGTTAATGACCTTGGAGATAATCAGTAACCAGCTAACTAGCACCAATTAATATCCTAAGCTTATTAACCCTTCTCCCCTCCCGAGTTAGTAAGGAGAAATTAGGAGTGTCATTCCCAATCTAATTGGGAATCTAGAAAATCCTTCCTGGATTCCCGTTGGCACGGGAATGACATACTGACAGCTACATTGTTAAAGAACCCTTCCTTTCACCAATCACGACTTGGTCATTAAATAACTTATCAATATACGCCTAAACCTCTTATTTGTCAAGGGTCGTGGAACAATTTTGGCTAGTAGCCAAGAGCTAATGGCTAATGGTAGGGAAAATAAAACACTGGGAAACAGTGTTCTACGTTGCACAGGTCTGGCCTCTGCTTTGGAGCTGTGCTTTCTTAAAAAAATAACGCCAGAGGTTAATTAAACTATAAAGTTAGAAAGTTTAATAAACTCTGGCAGATTGAGATTGTTTTTTATTTTTATTTATTAGTTTGGCATAAGTTGCCGACAGCGGTCCTAGTTGCCTTATGATAATTTCATCTAAGGCCGATTCAAAACTGATACTACCGTCAATAATGAAGTTGGCAATTTTTTTAATAACCTCGCGTTTAAGCAAGTTATTATTTATTATACCTTTCATGCTTCTGACGTCGTTTGCCAATTTGGAGTCTTGCGCCGTAGGGTGCAACTCGGGACTTATGTTTAGGCCGATATAAAGAGTTTTAACCATTGCTATATAAATTTTCAAAAACTGTTCTGGTTCAATGGGCATATCGGCTGTGCTAAATAAGATGAAGATTGCGCACAGAATGTTTTCTTCCTGGCTGCCGTTGTCAAGGCAATGATAGTTGTTACAGTCAATGGAGTTTTTTAATTCTTGGCTGATTTTAAGGTACGGAGGTGTTGGTATTTGTCCCATGGGGCCACCTTTTGGTTGTGTTTTGATTGTTTGTTTGCCTTGACCTTATCTAAATAATTGAAAAAAGTCAATACTTTATAGAAAGTCTAAATAAAATCTGATTTTATTATTCATTACTTCTCTAGAGAAGTAACATAAGAGTCGCCACACAAGGCTTACGGGTATGGCAGTGCTCGTTAGACACAGGGCTGGTGCTACCTGCCCGCCATCGGCCTCTTGCAATCGATAATTGCTAATTAGTGTTGTAGTTTTCTATTTAATAGCATCGTTTACTTTGTACAGGCTTAGGCAGGTGGGTGTACAAACCACCACAAACACGCACCAGCTTAACCTGTGTCTAACTTCCCCGCCGGCCGTCGGGCAGGCGCTCTGCACATACCCTCCAGCATGGTGGCAAAAGAGATAACACAAAATCTCTACCACCTGCACCCCTCGTTCCTGGCACGCTAGGAAAGGAAGATAATATTGTTAGTTGAGGATTGGCTTGATACACAGTTAAATTTGATTATATCCGTTCCAAATGTGAGAATAGTTTAGCTGCTTTTTTATTACCTAAGATTTTTTCCAATTTGTCCAAGCTGGCCAGGCGCAAATTCTTTAAATCACCAAATTCTTGTTTTAATAGTTTTTTGGTTTTTGGACCCACGCCCGGGAGTCCATCCAAACCGGATTTAAGATTGCGCCGGCGGTGAGTTTGGCGGTAAAAGGTTATGCCAAAGCGATGAGCCTCATCACGCAATTGTTCCAGCAATAGTAGTCCCGGATTATTTGATTTCAATCGTAGAGCAGACTTTTTGTTTGGCCGGTAAATTAATTCTTCGGCTTTAGCCAGCGCGATAATTGGCACGGTCACACCGTAGCTATTTAAGACTTTTTGTACTGTTGACAGTTGCCCGGCGCCGCCATCCAGCATAATAAGATCGGGTTGCGGCCAATCAAGATTTTTAGTAAAACGACGAGCTATCACTTGTGCCAACATAGCAACATCGTTAGGCGTGGTAAGGCCTTTGATTTTAAAATGACGATAAGATTTATTATCCAGTAAGCCATCAGTCATTACTACCATGGCGCCTACGGCATTTTGGCCTTGGATGTTGGAAATATCATAACCTTCAAGGCGCTCGGGTAGTTTGGATAAATTGAGCGCTTTTTGTAAGGTTTTCAGACCGCGGCGCGCTCGGACTGATTGGCGTTCCCAGCTGGTGCGGCTTTGTTCCAAAAAATTTTGGGCGTTAATGGCGGCCAATTTGACCAAGTTGCGTTTGTAACCGCGCTGGGCAACTTTTATTTTAATTTTTCCAATGAGTTTGGTTTGGACTTTAATTGGCAGATAAACTGCCGACGGCAGATTAGTAGCCAGACTATAGTATTGCGGCAAAAAATCTTCCCAAATTTCTTCGGCTGGTAAACCACGAGTGTGTTCCAGTAGAAAATTTTGAGTATCAAGCAGGGCGCCACGGCGAATTGGCAAATGGCAAACCGCGGCTAAGTCCAAATATTGATACAAACCAAAAATGTCAAAACTGCTTGGTTGTGGGCTAAGGGCGCTTTGTTTAATAATAATTTGTTCCAGAGATTTAATCTGGTCGCGTTGTTTAGCCGCCAGTTCAAATTTTTTAGCCGCGGCCGCTCGGCGCATAGTTTGCTTAAGTTCGTTAATAATTTGTTCGGTTTTGCCTTGTAATATTTTTTCAGCTTGTTTTAGTGAACGCCGGTAGACTGACTTGCTTTGGGGCGCGAAGTTATGCCCCAGGCAACGCCCGAGGCGGGCGGCAAAACAAGGTTTGTCCGGCGGGTTAGGGCAGGTTTTAAGGCCAAAGATTTTTTTAAGCAAATAAAAAGTACGACGGGCGGCTACCGCCGAAGTATAAGGACCAAAGTATTTTATGCCTTTAATTTTAGTGGTGCGCTCCAGGCTTACTTCCGGCCAGTCGGTACGATAGTCAATCGCCAGGTAGAGCCAGCTTTTATCATCTTTTAAAACCACATTATAAGGCGGACGGTATTGCTTGATTAAATTACTTTCCAGCAGCAAAGCTTCGGTTTCATTTTTTACTCTTATGGTCTCGAGACTGGTAATTTCTTTGACCATGGTTTGTTTGGCCGGACTTAGCTTAGCCCCGCTGTGAAAGTAAGAATTTACTCGGGCATAGAGCGATTTAGCCTTGCCCACGTAAAGCAGTTGTTCGGTTTGGTTAAAAAACTTATATACACCGGGTGCGGCCGGCAGTTTGCTCAACTGGCGTTTAAGAACGAGATTCATATCTTTGATGTTAATATAAATTGTTTTATTTACCAATGTTTTTATCGTAGAGTGGCAGGATTAAATCTAAATATTACTCTATGTAGGCAGGCAAATTTAGTGTTTTTGGCCAGGTTGTCATCTTTTATTTTTTGGTTTTAACCTTAAACCTTGACTTGGCTTGACAGGCGGAGTATAATTGAACCTAACTTTGTGCCATTTTTATGACTAAGACAAACGCCAAAAATAAACTTGCGCCAGCCGATAGTTTTAGCAAAAAGAGCAAGCAGTCTTCAGTGGGCAGTTTTTCAGCAATGACTCGGAATGGAAATCAGATTGTAATTCACGGAGCGCGGGTTCATAATCTAAAAAATATTTCTTTGACTATTCCCCGCGATAAGTTGGTGGTGATTACCGGTTTGTCCGGTTCCGGTAAATCATCGTTGGCGTTTGATACTATTTATGCCGAAGGTCAGCGTCGTTATATTGAATCATTGTCGTCTTACGCGCGTCAGTTTTTAGGCATGATGGATAAACCGGACGTAGACCAGATTGACGGTTTGTCGCCAGCTATTTCTATAGACCAGCGTTCCACTTCACATAACCCGCGTTCCACCGTCGGTACGGTTACGGAAATTTATGATTACCTAAGATTGTTGTACGCTCGCGTTGGCATACCGCATTGTCCCGGTTGCGGTCGTGAAGTTAGCCGACAAACAATTGATCAAATAGTAAAACGTTTAAACACATTACCGGCCGGCACGCCATTATCGTTGTTGTCGCCGGTTGTGCGCGACCAAAAAGGTGAGCACAAAGGAACGATTGCCGAACTCAAAAAAGCCGGTTATGTCAGATTACGTTTTGATAACAATTTTATGTCAATTGAGGAGGCCGAGGATTTACGAGTTGATAAACAAAAAAAGCATTCCGTAGAAGTGGTGGTGGATAACGTGGCCGTGTCCGCCGATAATGATGACATTAGTCGTTTAGCCGATTCTTTGGAAACGGCCCTTGAGCTGGGAGATGGCATTATTAAAGTTTGGCGACAAGATACCAGCGAGGAAATGCTTTTTAGTCAGCATTTTTCCTGCCCGCATTGCCAGATTGATTTGCCTAACATTGAGCCGCGCAGTTTTTCATTTAATTCTCCCTACGGAGCTTGTGCCGCCTGTACCGGCTTGGGCACAAAATTGGAGATTGATCCGGACTTGATTATTCCCAATAAGCGACTGTCAATTGCCGAGGGCGCGATTCGTCCCTGGTCGCGCACCGCCGTTAATCAAACTTGGTATTACCGTATTGTGGAGGCGGTGGCCCGGGCGTCTAATTTTTCCTTAACCGTGCCGGTACAAAAACTTTCGGCCAGTGATTTAAAAATAATTTTGTATGGCACCGGCAACCAAACTTATAATGTTAATGCGGGGGCTGACCAGAACGGCAAGGCCCGGGAATTTTACACCGCTTTTGAAGGCGTGATTCCCAATTTGGAGCGGCGCTATCGTGAAACTGAATCAGACTATATTCGCGCGGAAATTGAGCGCTATATGCGGATTTGGCCTTGTCCGGTTTGTCGGGGCCGTCGCCTTAAGGCGGAAGTATTAGGGGTTACGGTTAACAAAATCAATATTTCCGAATTGACCAAAATGTCAATTACGGAGGCCTTAGGATTTTTTTTGAATTTGGGAGGCAAGGGTATTTTGACCGAGCGGAATTATAAAATTGCCCGCCAAATAATTAAGGAGATTAAGGAACGGTTAAGTTTTTTATTTGATGTTGGTCTTGATTATTTAACACTTGATCGGCCAGCGGCTACTTTAGCCGGCGGCGAGGCCCAGCGTATTCGCTTAGCCACCCAAATCGGTTCGTCTTTAATGGGGGTTATTTATATTTTGGATGAGCCGTCAATTGGTTTGCACCAGCGCGACAATGCAAAATTAATTGCCACCTTGCGTCGTTTACGGGATTTGGGTAACACCGTGATTGTGGTGGAGCATGATTATGAAACAATGATGGCGGCTGACCAGTTAATAGATATCGGACCCGGGGCCGGCAAGCACGGCGGCGAAGTAGTGGCGCAAGGTACGCCCCAGGAGGTGGCTAAAGTCAAACAATCTTTGACCGGCCAGTATTTGGCCGGTAAGTTAATGATTTCCACCCCGGTAAAATATCGTCTTGGCAACGGCCACAAATTATCTATCAAAGGCGCGGCCGAATTTAATTTAAAAAATATTGATGTTGATATACCCTTGAGTAAATTAGTTTGTATAACCGGCGTTTCGGGTTCGGGCAAATCAACCTTGATGACGGAAATATTATCCAAGGCTTTGGCGCAGCATTTTTTTAACGCCAAGGATATTCCCGGTAAACATAAGGCCATTACCGGTTTAGAAAATATTGATAAGGTAATTAGCATTGATCAGTCGCCGATTGGACGTACGCCGCGTTCCAATCCGGCAACCTATACCGGGGTTTTTACCTATGTTAGAGATTTGTTCGCTCAATTACCAGAGGCCAAGATTCGCGGTTATGAGCCGGGCCGCTTTTCGTTTAACGTTAAGGGCGGCCGCTGTGAAGCTTGCGAAGGTGACGGTTTGGTGCGCATTGAAATGCATTTTCTGCCTGATGTTTATGTGGAGTGCGAGGAATGCCATGGCAAGCGTTATAATCAGCCGGCTTTGGAAATTCATTATAAAGGCAAGAATATAGCCGATATTTTGGAAATGACGGCCGAAGAGGCTATGAATTTTTTTAGCAATGTGCCGATTATTCACGACAAGTTAAAGGTTTTGTGCGAGGTTGGTTTGGGTTATATTCACTTAGGACAAAGTGCCACCACGCTGTCGGGCGGTGAAGCCCAGCGTATTAAACTGTCCACTGAATTGTCGCGCCGTTCCACCGGCCGCACCCTTTATATTTTGGATGAGCCGACTACCGGGCTTCATTTTGAGGATGTGAGAAAGCTTTTACAGGTGTTAAACGAGTTGGTGGACCGGGGCAATACCGTGCTGGTGATAGAACATAATTTGGACGTTATTAAATCAGCCGACTGGGTGATTGATTTAGGCCCGGAAGGCGGCGACAAAGGCGGCGAAGTGGTAGCCACCGGCACTCCGCGCGATGTGGTTAAGGTTAAGACCAGTTACACCGGCCAGTGGTTGAAGAAGGTGTTGTAAAATTAAGCCAACTATAACCCGTTCAAGCGGGTTATAGTTGTTGTTGACAAATTGTGGCTTAGGTATTAAAGTAAAATGAAATTAAGTTAAAAAATGTTCATTAACTAATTAGAAAACAAAACTACTAAATAACAGGGAGATTAAAATGAAAACGTTATGTTTAGTTATATCGGGTGGATGGTTGTTTATTGCGTTTATTCTGTTTTTAGTTTTCTTCTTCACAGGTATTGTATTAATTTATAGCTTTATAGTTGCTAAAACTAAAGTATGGCCTAAGTTGATTTGGGGGATGTCTTTATGGACTGCCGCCTTGGTCATTGTAGTTGCCATTATATGGTTATGGACAAACTATCCCCCATGTCGTATAAGGTTATTTCAGAACGAAGTGGCGTTATTAAGAACAGGGGAAAATTTGTACAAATTTCAAAGTGACGCAACTGTGTTTACCAATGAAAAATGTATTATTTTTCCTAACAACGCCGGGATATCTTATGGTGATGTTAAGGTTAAGTTGTCATCAGCGTTAGAAAAAATGTATAAAAACAAGTCAGTGATATTTAAAGTCTATTTCAATTATTTTTTGGGACCTGACGAGTATTACTCAAAGATAGTTGGGTTAGCCGGTCCTGACGGGCGGTTTACGGAAAATTTGTACAGCCAGGTTAACGCCTACGCGGATAAATATGAATTAACTGGTAAGGATTGCTCTTGGGAAGTGGAAATGCAAAAATATTTGTCTCCGTATGTTGAAAAATTGGGCCCTCAATTATTAGTGGTAACATATCACTATTTTGACTCGCCAGTGGCCCGTGGTCCTAATGCGGAAAAATAAATTTAACTAAACCTTTTTGATTAAGCAAAGCCAGTCTTGAACTGGCTTTATTTTTTGTTAAAAATCGGCTTTCTTGTCAATCAGACGAGATAATACCATAATTAAATTATGACTATCAGTTTAAACCAAGTACGTGAGTATGGATTTTACTTATTGGTTTTTATATTGCCCTGGCAAACCCGATGGATTATTCGCGACCCTTTAATCGGCGGCGAGGTGTGGGAATATGGAAGGGTTAGTTTGTATGGGTGGGATATCGTTTTGATTGTATTGTTATTAATTAGTCTGCTAGCGGTTGGGCAGATGGTTAAAAATTTTAAATTTTTAATTTTTAATTTTAAATCAAATTTCAAGTGGAGCTTTAAGATTTTTAAAAATCCGGTTTTGGTGTATCTCTTACTCTTGCTCTTTACTTTTACTTCAATCGGCTGGGCGGGGGATAAGGTATTGACGCTTTATTGGCTGGGACGGATAGCAGAAGTGGGCGCGTTGTGGTGGTTAATTAAATTTATTAAACCGAGGTTGTCAGTTGTTTGTTGGTCGTTGGTAGCTGCTGGTACTGTGCAAGCCTTGTGGGCCATCGGGCAGTTTATTACTCAATCAACTTTTGCCAGCAAATGGTTGGGTGTGGCTGTTCATCCCATAACACAATATGGTACTTCGGTGGTTTTAACTGATGCCGGACGGTGGCTCAGAGCTTACGCCGGGCAGGTGCACCCTAATGTTCTGGGTGGTTTGTTAGTAGTGACTTGTTTGGCGACGATATTGTTAATAAGTAGAATTAAGAATTACGAATTACGAATTAAGAATATAATATTAGTAGCACTGTATATAATACAATTAGTTGGTTTGTTTTTTACTTTTTCCCGGGGGGCTTGGTTAGCTTTATTTATAACTTTAGCCGTATTGATAATGTACAATTGTGTAAAATATGTCCGGCCGGACATATTTTGTCAGGATGACGATCAGATGGGCTTGAGATTGGGACGGCATTATTTAAAAAAGCGTCTGGCGGTAGTTTTAGGTTATACATTATTGGTGTTTATTACTTTGGGTGTAGTTTTGTGGCAACCGACTGTGGGGCGTATTTTAGGCTACAGCCGTTTGGAGGTTAAATCAGTTGAGGAACGCATGGCCAGTGTTCAGGACAGCCAGAAAGTTGCCGCGGTTAACCAGTGGTTTGGCGTTGGCCTAGGAAATTATACGGTGGCTTTGCAAAAAATTATGCCCAATGAGCGCGCTTATTATTATCAGCCGGTGCATAATGTATTTTTGTTGATACTGGCCGAACTGGGAATAATTGGTTTATTATTGTTTATGTGGTTGATTGGTTCTATGGTTTGTTTAAAAAAACCATTAGCTATTAGCCATTGGCTATTAGCCGCGGTGCTTATCACCAGCTTGTTTGACCACTATTGGTGGACCATTCCCTCAATGCTGGTTTTAGGTGGTTTGTGGTTGAGTTTAAGCCAAGCTAGATTAGAGCCATAAACACTTGACAGTTTGTAAAAACTTGCTAAAATGCTATTAGCACTCCATATCAGAGAGTGCTAATTTCTACTAAATTTATAATTAACTAAGCCAAAATATGAAATTAAAGCCATTAGGCGACCATTTAGTGGTCAAAGTCAATCAGGAGGATAAAACTACTAAGGGCGGCATATTATTGCCCGATACAGTAGATAAAGAAAAACAGGAGACCGGCGAAGTAATAGCGGTCGGCCCCGGTAAATTGATGGACAATGGTAATCGCGCCGCTATGGAAGTAAAAGTCGGCGATAAGATTTTGTTTAAAAAGTATGCCTTAGATGAGTTTAAATTAGACGATGAAGAATTCGGCACTTTACAACTCTCTGATGTAATTGCGATTGTTGAGTAATTTCTAATTCTTGTCCAGTATAACTACTTATTTAACAAAGTTGTTATCACTGGACTTAATTCATAATTCTTTATTCTTAATTCTGTATAAAAATTATGGCAAAGCAAATTTTATTTAATGAAGCCGCGCGCGCGGCCTTAAAGCGCGGCGTGGACAAATTGGCTAATGCGGTCAAGGTGAGCCTTGGTCCTCGCGGCCGCAATGTGATTTTAGATAAAGGGTATGGCGCTCCCACTGTTACCACCGATGGCGTGACTATTGCCAAGGAAATTGAGTTGGAGGACAAGTTTGAAAATGTCGGCGCCCAATTGTTACAGGAGGTAGCCAGTAAAACTAATGATGTGGCGGGCGACGGTACCACTACGGCGACAGTTTTGGCGCAGGCTTTGATTCACGAAGGTTTTAAAAATTTGGCCGCCGGCGCTAATCCGCAAGCGATTCGCCATGGCTTGGAAAAAGGCTTGCAGGTCGTGGTCGCTTCCTTGAAAAAGCAATCTAAACCGGTTGCTAGCAAAGAGGAGATTGCCCAAGTTGCCTCCATTTCGGCTAATGACCCGGGAATTGGCCAAGTTATTGCCGAGGCGATGGAGAAGGTTGGCAAGGACGGTGTTATTACAGTGGAAGAGTCGCAGGGATTAACTACCGAAAAAGAAGTTGTTGAAGGTATGCAGATTGATAAAGGCTATGTTTCTCCTTATATGGTGACTAACGCCGAACGGATGGAGGCGTCTTATGACAATCCGTATATCTTGGTAACCGATAAGAAAATATCATCAGTGCATGAAATTTTACCGTTATTGGAGAAAATGGCCCAAACCGGTAAGAAAGAATTAGTAATTGTGGCCGATGATGTTGAGGGTGAGGCCTTGGCTACTTTTGTGGTTAATAATTTGCGTAAAACTTTTAATACCTTAGCGGTTAAGGCTCCCGGTTTTGGCGACCGTCGCCAGGAGATGTTGCAGGATATCGCGATCTTGACCGGCGCCACGGTTATCTCGGAGAATTTGGGTTTGAAGTTTGAAAACATTGAACTTGAGGTGTTGGGCGGGGCGCGTAAGGTTATTGCCACCAAAGATAATACAACCTTTGTTGATGGTAAGGGTGATCAAGCTAAGATTAAGGACCGCATAGCCCAAATCAAAAAAGAAATTGAGCAGGCTGATTCAGAATTTGACAAAGAAAAGTTGCAAGAACGTTTAGCCAAACTATCCGGCGGGGTGGCGATTATTAAAGTTGGGGCCGCGACCGAAACCGAGATGAAGGAGCGTAAATACAAAGTTGAGGATGCGTTGCATGCGACTAAGGCGGCGGTGGAAGAGGGCATAGTGGTCGGCGGCGGCGTGGCTTTGATTCGGGCCGGTAAGGAGTTGGAAAAACTAGAAGTCAGCAGCGAAGAAAAAATTGGTGTTAATATTTTGGCGCGCGCTCTGGAGGAACCCTTGAAACAGATTGCCCAAAACGCCGGCAAAGATGGCGCCGTCGTGGTAGACGAGATTAAGCGTCATGACGGCAATTACGGTTATAACGGCGCCACTGATAAATATGAAGACCTGGTCAAGTCGGGTATAGTTGATCCGGCCAAGGTCGTACGGTCAGCTCTTCAGAACGCCACCTCAATTGCCATTATGTTCTTAACCACGGAAGCGGTCGTAACTGATATCCCAGAAAAGAAAGACGACAAGTCGGCCGGTATGCCGCCGGGAATGGATATGGGGTATTAGCCAATAGCTGATAGCTAGTGGCAAATAGCTAATAGCGTATTATAACTAATAATAATCAACTCCTCCGCTTGTACAAGCGGAGGAGTTTTGTATTTAATTAGGATTTAGGCGTTTGGTCCCCATCTTAGGGTAAGGAAGGAGCTATGAACCATCTAAAAATCGTAACTCCCCCTTTACGGGGGGCTGTACGCCCTAACCCCTCTTTCCGCCAACTGGCGGACTAAGAGGGGGATGAAGCGCGTGAGTCCTATTGAAGTCGGTTAATGCTTAATATGCTATAATTTAAACAGTATGGATCAAGCTCAAAAAACCGTTGGTCTAGAAGTTTATGGTAAACCAATCAGCGATTATGTTGAATTGGCCGAATGGCCATTCATTATCGCGGCCGGCTTGATTGTTTTGGTTTACCTGATCAGTATTTGGATGGAAATGTCCTATTATGGTTTGGTCGTATCTTTGATATTGCTGATACAAATTTTAATCGCTGCCGCGTTGGCTTACTGGCGGGGAGTTTTAAATCATGACACTTGGCCGCAAATTGTCAGTTTGGCTGTTTTGGTGGGGATGCTAGCCGGTCTGATTTCGGCTGTGGCCGCCCTTATCAGGTTTGGTCGCTTGTGGATGGTTTTTAATTTAATTACCGAGCCGATTTGGAGCGGTTTGTTGGCGGCCTTAATAAGTTTATTAACTTTAGGTTTTTTTGCTTTGCCCGCGGTGTTGCGCCCGTGGGCGGGGAAAATTAAAAAATAACCATATAATTTTATGATTACCACCCCAATCACTGCCGATGATAAAGTTTATGCCGCTTTATCGTATTTATTTGTGCTGGCAATAGTACCACTGCTTTTTAAGCGCCAGCGCGAGTTTGTGCAATGGCACGCTCGTCAGGGTTTTTTACTGTTTTTGGCTGAAATTATAATAATGATAGTGTCGCCAATTCCTGTGCTCGGTTGGTTAGTGGCTTTTGTCGGTTG
Source organism: Patescibacteria group bacterium (assembly GCA_041645215.1). Classification (GTDB taxonomy): domain Bacteria; phylum Patescibacteriota; class Patescibacteriia; order Veblenbacterales; family UBA10138; genus JACRFM01. The sequence continues at coordinate 163,936 of JBAZQK010000001.1, forward strand.
GTTGGCGGCGGTAGTTTTGACTTTATTGGGTTTAGCCTCCGCTTTAACTGGCAGATATTGGGTAATGCCGTATTTAGGTGAATACGCTAAGAAGTTGAAGATTTAAAAAATTTTTCTTAATTCATAATTCTTAATTCGTAATTCTATCTTATGCCTAACCGTTCTAAACAGTTCATTCTTAACTTTTCTGAAATTACTATTAAAGACGTGCCGCTGGTCGGCGGTAAGACTGCCTCATTGGGGGAAATGTATCAAAAGCTGACTAAACAAGGTGTGCGGGTGCCGCCCGGTTTTGCGGTAACGGCTTATGCTTACCGAAAGTTTTTGCGTTCCACTGGCATTGATCGCCAGATAAAAAAACTTTTACAAGGGTTAGATACTAATAAATTGGCAGATTTAGCTGAACGTGGCCGCGAGGTGAGAAAGACCATTATGCAGGGTGAGTTTCCCCTTGAACTCAAACGTGAGATAACCAAAAATTATCGCGCTTTGTCAAAAAAATTAAAAGTTAAAGCGCTGGACGTGGCCATCCGTTCTTCGGCTACGGCCGAAGACTTGCCGGACGCGAGTTTTGCCGGCCAGCAGGAAAGCTATTTGAATATCCGCGGCGAAGACGAGGTTTTACAAGCCTGTAAAATGTGTTTTGCTTCGCTTTTTACCGATCGGGCCATTTCCTATCGGGTAGATAAAAAATTTGACCACTTTGCCGTGGCTCTTTCCATTGCCGTGCAAAAGATGGTTCGTTCCGATAAAGCCTGTTCCGGCGTTATGTTCACGCTTGATACGGAATCCGGTTTTAGAGATGTGGTTTTGATTAATAGTACTTGGGGTTTGGGGGAGTATATTGTTAAGGGCGTGGTCAATCCGGATGAATACGTGGTGTTTAAGCCAACTTTTAAACAGGGCTATAAGGCAATTATTTCACAAAAACTCGGTTCTAAGCAGTATAAACTGATTTATGCGAATGACCCCAAATCGCCCACCCGGCGAATGGTGGTAAGTGAAGCTGACCGGCAGAAATTCACCCTTAAACCAGTTGAGGTTTTGCAACTGGCTAAGTGGGGTATGCAAATTGAAGAGCACTACAATAAGCCCATGGACATTGAATGGGCCAAAGACGGAATCAGCAAAGAGCTTTATATTGTGCAGGCCCGTCCGGAAACAGTTGAGTCTACTAAATCAACTAGCGTGATTGAAAAAGCGATTTTGTCCAAAACTTCTAGAGTTTTGTTAGAAGGTGCGGCGGTGGGCGCTAAGATTGGCCAGGGTCCGGTGAATATAATTAGGAACGTTAAAGAGATCAGCCATTTTAAGCCGGGCAGCGTGCTGGTGACGGAAATGACCGACCCGGATTGGGAGCCGGTTATGAAGCAGGCCGCGGCGATTGTCACTAATTCCGGCGGGCGCACCTGCCACGCGGCCATTGTGTCGCGAGAGCTGGGTGTTCCTTGTATTGTGGGTACAAAAAACGGCACTAGCAAACTAAAAGACGGGCAAAAAGTTACCGTCTCCTGCGCTGAAGGCGAAATTGGTAAGGTTTATGAAGGAATTTTGCCGTTCAAAATTGAAACCACCAATCTTAAAAATCTACCTAAGACCAAAACCAAGATAATGATTAACATTGGTGAGCCGGAACAGGCCCTGGCCCAGTCGTTCTTGCCGGTTGACGGCGTAGGGTTGGCCCGAGAAGAATTTATAATTAACAGGTCTATAAAAATTCATCCTTTGGCACTGCTCCATTTTGATAAACTTAAGGATAAAAAAGCTAAAGCTAAAATTGCCAAACTAACCGCTGGTTACAATAATAAAAGTCAGTATTTTATTGACAAACTGGCTTATGGTGTGGGCGTGCTGGCGGCGGCTTTTTATCCGCGCGAGGTGATTATTCGTTTATCTGATTTTAAGTCTAGTGAATATGCCGGTTTAATCGGTGGTAAGGAATTTGAACCAGAGGAACGCAATCCCATGATTGGCTGGCGCGGCGCCTCGCGTTATTACAGCGCCCAGTACGAAGCTGGTTTCCGTTTGGAGTGCAAGGCCTTAAAAAGGGTTCGTGAGCAGTTTGGTTTAACTAACCTTAAGGTAATGGTGCCGTTCTGCCGCACCATTGAAGAAGGACAAAAAGTTCTGAAGATTATGGCCAGCGAGGGCTTAAAGCGTGGTAAAAACGGTTTAGAGGTTTATGTGATGTGCGAAATACCGTCCAATGTTATTTTGGCGCGCGAATTTGCCCAGATTTTTGACGGCTTTTCTATTGGTTCCAATGACCTAACTCAATTAATCTTGGGCGTGGATAGGGATTCAGAACTGGTCAGTAAGGTTTATGACGAGCGCAACGTGGCGGTTATGAAATTTATCAGCCAGGTTATTCGTGAAGCTCGCGCCGTGGGCGCCAAAATTGGTATTTGCGGCCAGGCGCCGTCGGACTTTCCGGACTTTGCCGAATTTTTGGTGCGCGAAGGCATAGATTCCATTTCACTTAACCCGGATACGGTGGTAGCTACCAAATTGCACATTGCCAAACTGGAGAAAACCTTGGCTGTCAAGAAACACCAATAATAATTTAGCCGTTTTGGCTAAAATAGGAATAATTTATTATTTAATTTATACAATACTATGTCCAACGAACTACTTTTTCTTATCGGTCGTGTTCTTTTTGGCGGTTATTTTTTAATGAATGCCATTAACCATTTCAGCCAGGCTGATATGTTGTCTGGCTACGCGGCCTCCCAAGGTGTTAAATCGCCAAAGTTAGCCGTTTTTGTGAGCGGTTTGCTCTTATTGGCGGGTGGCGCGGGCATACTGCTTGGTGTATATGTCAGCTGGGCAGTTTTGGCCCTGGTGCTATTCTTAGTGCCGGTATCGTTTAAGATGCACGCTTTTTGGAAAGTGTCTGAACCCAATATGAAAATGATGGAGATGGTAAACTTTACAAAAAATATGGCGTTGCTCGGCGCCGCTTTGATGCTTTTAGCTATTTCTACCCCCTGGCCGTTGTCGTTTTAAGCGGTGGCCTGTCCGCTTTGGGCGGAGAACCAGCTTGTTTGGAGCTTAAGGAGTTGGTGGAGGCTTGAGAAGCGGGTAGTTAGGATGGAATCAAAGAAATTATTTAACTTTATCAATTCCATAATAAGAGTTCTATTTTGGCTGCATAGATCTATAAGCGATAGTTTCCAAAATATCATTACTGTTGAGTAAGAATCCAACTAATCGTTCAAAGCCAATTCCAAATCCGCCCCTCATTGTCGGTTTTTCTTGTTTAAAAAGGTTCAGATATTCTTGAAAGGGTAATAAGGGGTCGCCATTTTGGGCTGTAATGTATTTCGCAATTTTAGAATTTAGCAGATATTGTTTAATTTTTTTACCATCCTCTTCTCTTACCGCGCCACCAGTCGTTTCGCCCAAACGAGGCATAAGTAAATCTACACTATAAACACGCTCGCCGTCCGGCGTTCGCTTCATATTGAAGAATTTAATCTTTGCCGGATAATGCGAAATAAAAGTGGGAATATTATCGAAATGAGCAAGAATTTTGCGCTCTTCTAGAGCTCCGAAATCGTCACCAAATTTATAATTACCGTTAGATTTATTAAGCAACTCTAACGCTTCATCGTAAGTAAGACGGGCAAAATTCTTGCTTAAAATTGACTTCAGATAGTCAACTTGGCCGCCAAGTAGCGCAACATCTTTTTTGCAAGTTTCTAAAACCTTTTTGATCGCAAACTTAATAATTTTTTCTTCGGTGCTGATTATTGCGTCTAAGATTTGTTCAGGCGTCAAATTTTTATAAGGTTTTTCCGGCTCAATGAGTGTGAACTCTGAAAGGCGGCGGCCTTTTGTTTCCGGATCGTCATAATTTTCTTCTCGGAAGCTGTTATTAACAGTAAACACGCCTCGCTGGAGGCGAATAACCAACGCCTCAAGTTGGAGTTGCGCGCTTTGCGATAAGTGCGCCTCTCGTCCGTAATAATTCAAACTGAAAGAGGCGTAGGGATTTTCACATGAGCCGGCGATATTTACGAGTGATGAGGTTGAGACCTCGGTATAACCATTTTGGATTAAAGCTTTTCTTATTGCGTTTAAAGCAGTACTCCTCACGTTAAGTAGGGCATTGAATTTATCCTTACTAAATTTTCCTAATCCCGTAGTAATTACATTTTCCATCATGTTTTTGTAGATATTGAATTATTGAGAATTTAATCAATAATGTCATTATTGTCAACATAATATTCAAGAATATGGGCGTATTTATTGGTAAATAACGACATTTCATTGCGAACGACGACTAAAAAGTTGACATATTTTAAAATATTACATAGTATAACTTTATGGACATAAGAAATATATTAGAAGCCTTAGGTTTAAATAAAAAGCAAGTAGATATTTATCTTACTTGCCTTGAACATGGGCCCGAAACTATTACAAATATTTCTAAACTGTCAGGCCACAAACGCTCCACCATTTATAACGTTATAGAGGATTTGCTTAGGGGCGGATTCTTGGTACTTATTCGTAGAAATAAACATACCCTATACGATGCCGAGAAACCCAAGCGATTATTGACTATTATTAGAGCTCGTGAGAGAGAATTGGAGCAATTACTTCCGCAGTTAGAAACTATTCGAAATACAAAAAAAGAAATACCAAACATTCAAATTCTTGAATCGGAAGTTTCTGTAAAAAACTTATATGATGAAGTGTATTCAAGTTTTAATAATAAAGATGAGGTCTGTTTTTTGAGCGCTGTCGGTGACTTGTTTAAAAATCTTCCTCTGGTAATGGATGCTTATTTTGCAAAATTTCATAATCGTAAAGATTATAAAATTCGGGAACTAATCTTAAACGACGAGGAGGGCAGGCGTTATGTTAGATTGTTGCGCCATAAAGGTATCTCGCACCCTGTTAAATTATTGCCAACCGACTTCCCTATTTTTAATGATCTAGTAATCTATGAGAATAAGGTTCTTATAGCCAGCTTTAAAAATAGGGTTATCGTAACCTTATTTGATAATCCAGAAATTTTTTTAACGCTCAAAACGCTTTTTGAGTGGGCTTGGCAAAATGGCAAATTGGTTTAATATTGCCCTACTAGGACATTATCACGTTGCCGCGACATTGCTGCGACACGGCCTTGACAAATATAGCTAGATGAATTATATTATCTTGTTCTTTAACAAAAGTTTATAGTCCTCTGTTGTGGCCATTTTCATACTGGTCAGAACAGAGGGTTGTAAACAATGGGTCTAGTTCAAAAAATAAATCATAAACTACAAATAATTCAATAATCAAAAACCAAAAACGAAGGAGGTGTCATTATGACAAGCTGGATAACAATAGGCCAGTACGAATATGAGTATAACGAAGCTGGCTACACTGGCTGGTGCCGATGCGTCGGCGGAATGATGGCCAAGGGGAAATGGCCCCAATGGAATTATCTAACCGGCACCACACGTTAACCATTAATCAACAAAAATAAATAACTCATGGGAGGTTACTTTGAGTAATAACATCAAAAAAATCAAACGCCACGTCTATTTTAGCGGTAATGTACAGAGTCTAGAATTTCTGACTCCGGACGGTAAAAAGGCTACCATTGGCGTAATAATGCCAGGCGAATACAATTTCGGCACAGCTAAACAAAAAGAAACAATTTCTGTCTTGCAGGGTATGGTCTTTACAAAGGAAGGCAGTCTTCGCCCTGGTGGCTATCCAATCGTGTTTGAGCCAGGTACGAAAATTATATTTTCCTGCCCTGAACCAGTCGCCTATTTATGTCTTTATGGCTAAAACTATAAAGAGACGCAAACAAAATTAAAGTGTGTAGGGCAACGCCCAACACACTCTTTTTTTATTAAAAACTAACACCATCAACTGGCTTATGTTCAAATTAAACTTCCGGCGAATTATTTAATTGTTATTAAATTGTTGACTAGAGCCTTAACAATTAATTTCTTAAGCAGCCGGGGTGGTTGGTTCAACCGGAGGGCAAGTGCATGGCTCATTGTCACATTTCGGGCAAACATCTGTCATATACCTAGGCTCCTTTCTACCCCGCGGGTTCTTTATAAAAAAACTTACGAGTTACGTAAATAATTAGCTAGCTAAGAATAGCATATGAGATAAACCCGTTAACTATCAGCAGGATGGTTTCAACGAAGATGGATTTCTTTTTTCCCTGTCGGAGTTTTACGGTAATGCCATTGGAAATCCAAGTATTTGATACCGCTGGTTTTCTTGCTCGGCAAGAAATAAAGGATACTGGCCAGCAAGTAGTGTTTTACAAATTTGCTGGTGGAACAGTCATTGAGCTTGGCGACAACGGCAAATACATAACTGTTGACAGAGACGAATGGCTCGTTAAGTTTCCACGGACTAGTAACTAAGAAAGTCTGAAAAAACAAAACTAAGTTATTAATTCAGGGCCACCTTATAGTTTTTTCGAGGTGGTCTTTTTTTATCAAAAAATCACCCGCATCGGGTGGCTTATGATTTTTACCGTTGCCGGGAACCCCGATAGTAGTCCCGCTAAGCGGGACACTACGGCGCAAGTCAAACCCTGGTTTTTATTCATCCACCAAATTAAATATTAGCTTGGTAGCCCCTAGGGGAATCGAACCCCTATTACGTCATTGAAAGCGACGTGTCCTAACCATTAGACGAAGGGGCCATAATATTTGGTGGGCGGGTTGGAAAAGCGTGGTGCCTGCCCCGCACCGAGCTCAGCTCTGGTGCTGGGGTCCTAACCATTAGACGATAGCGGCATGTAGATTATTAAATAACTCAATTCTAGCTTTGGCTGTCTTTTTAAGAAATAGTTCTCTTTTTCTAGCTAACATTCGGTTACTGTAAGCTTCAGTATATATAACCTTTAGCGGTCTATATGCTTTAGTAGATTTGACCTTACCTTTATTATGCTCTAGCAGCCTTCTTTCAACATTATCCGTACTGCCTATATAATGCCAATTTTTCTTATTTCCTAAAAGTACATAAAGATAATACATACTTTAACAAACTATGGTTGTGTCTCCTCCGGAGGAGGACCCGTCTCCGACGGGCTAACCATTAGACGAAGGGGCCGCGTGTCAAGCGTTGACATTCTAAAATGTAATTGATTCTAAGTCAACCAGTTGGTTAATTGTTGGTAAAATCTTGTCCAATACAGTAGCCTTGCTATACTGTTTATATAAGTATGTCAGTATTTTCTTTTTTTGTTAAAGCCGATAGTGTGCCCGCCGCCGTCCCTAATCAGACTGTCGTTAAGGCCGGTAAAATTGCACCAACTGATGCTGAATCAGCCGTGGAGTGGTACTCGGATGAGTATGAAGGGCAGTTATCAGTGGATGTTTTTCAAACGCCTGATTATGTAGTGGTACGATCCACGATTGCCGGCGTCAGGCCGGAAGATTTGGATATTACTTTGAATAATGATGTTATTACTATCCGCGGCCGGCGTTACCAAGAGGCTGAGGTTGCGCCGGAGGATTATTTTTATCAGGAGTGTTACTGGGGCGGTTTTTCGCGCTCCATTGTGCTGCCGGTGGAGGTTGACCCCGAGAAAGTGGAGGCGAGTTTAAAAAACGGGGTTCTGACAATTAAATTACCAAAAATTAAAACTAAGAGCGTGTCGGTAAAGGTGGAGGTAGAGGAATAATAATTATGGCTAATACTGTTCAATTAACCCTTGACCGTGTTGAAGGCGACCAGGCAATTTTAGTTTTTAGCGACCACATGCAAATTACGCTCCCGCTATCCTTAATGCCTATCGGTACGACGGAAGGCTCGGTAGTTCGTTTGTCTATTGTCAAAGACGCTGACGCGACATTTGACCAGCAAGAGCAAGCTCGGCATTTGCTTAACGAAGTCTTAAAGTCTAATTAATGAGTATACCAAAGCGTTATTTTTCGCCGCGTTGGCTGGGGGTGATTTTTCCCGTAGTTTTTTTGTTGCTACTGGGTGCCAGTTTATCGATTTATAATTTAGCCTATGCGACTCGAATTTTCCCCGGGGTGGCAATGGGACAAATTAGTTTGGCTGGTTTAACGGCTAGTCAGGCGGAAAGTAAATTAAGTTCGGTTTGGAATGATTATAGTCAGGCGGGAATAGTTGTAAAATCAGACAAGTATCAGGTTACCGTGCCGGCAGTTTTAAATTCCACCAATTCTGATTTAGCCGTTAATTTAATGTATGTTTATTTGGCTCAAGCCGCTACGGCGGCTTATCAGGTTGGGCACAGCGGCGTTTGGTATAATGATTTAGTTGAGCCGGTGTTAATTAGATTATGGCCGACCTTTGGTCAAATAAAATTGCCGGTTGACATTGATATAAATCGCCTAGTTAAATATATCAGCAGTAGTTTGCCCGAACTTGGCGCAAAATCAATTCCGGCGCGTTTGCGTTTAAATACCAACGACAAACTGGAAATAATCCCTGAAACTATAGGTAGAGAGATTGATGCCGTAGATTTAGGAATAAAGTTGCAGGCCAAAATTGAGACCATGTCAGCCGGGGCCATTGAATTAACGTTAAAATCTGAACCAGCCGCCGTGACCGCGCAAGAGTTAACAGTTTTGTTGCCGGCGGCGCAAGCCGCGTTAAAGCCGGTAAAATTAATTTTTACTTTTGCCGATGCGACTTGGGCAGCTCAACCAAGTGTGTGGCAGGCTTGGTTGCAGCCAGTGTTGAACCCGGACCAATTGGCGATTAGATTAAGCAGCGAGGCCGCCACTGGATTTTTCAGCGCCATCGGCCAGACAGTTAATCAGCCGGCGCAGGATGCTAAATTTGAGATTAAAGATGGCCGGGTAGAATTATTTCAAGCCAGCCAAGAAGGTCGGGAGGTTGATATTTCGGCCACCTTGGCTCAAATCAATGAGAAACTGGCGGCGATAGACAATAATATAACCTGGCCTTTGGTAGTTAAATCAACCCAACCAAATGTAACCACCGCCGAAGTTAACAATCTGGGAGTTACTGAAATTATTGGTACCGGTAAGTCTAATTTTGCCGGTAGTCCGCCCAATCGCCGCCATAATATTAAAGTTGGGGCTGATAAGTTGAACGGCGTAATTATTCAGCCGGATGAAGAATTTTCGCTGGTTAAAACCTTAGGCGCGATTGATGCGGCATCCGGTTATTTGCAGGAATTAGTTATAAAGGGCAATAAAACTATTCCGGAGTACGGTGGCGGCTTGTGTCAAATTGGCACCACTACTTTTCGGGCGGCTTTAAGTTCAGGGTTGCCGATTTTAGAGCGACGCAGCCATTCTTACCGGGTGCCTTATTATGAACCGGCTGGTACTGACGCCACCATTTACGACCCCAGTCCGGATTTTAAGTTTAAGAACGATACCGGCCGGGCAATTTTGATACAAACTAAAATCAAGGGCGATGAGTTGATATTTGAATTTTGGGGAGCTAAGGACGGGCGGCAGGCGGAGCAGACCAAGCCGCGCATCTATAATATTGTTAAACCGCCGCCAACTAAAATTATTGAAACAACTGAATTGCCGGTTGGTCAAAAAAAATGCACGGAAAAGGCGCATACGGGAGCGGATGCCGAATTTAATTACAAAGTTACTTATCCGAGCGGTGAGGTTAAAGATCAAACATTTCGCAGTCATTATGTACCATGGCAGGAGGTTTGTTTGCTGGGGGTGGCTAAATTAGATTCAAGTGAACAAAATTCAACCAGCGATAGTTCAGCCGCAACTCCGTCCGCCTCGTCCGATTTACCAGCCGCTGATATTTCTGGTCAAACCGGAAATTAATTTTAACAGGATTTACGCGTTTGACTTTCGGAAGGTGGTGTTTTTGTAGCCGTCATTCTGACCCGCTTCCGCAACTCCGGCGGACATTGGGTCAGAATCTCTTGATTCAGTGAAGATAAACCCGTAAGTCCGGAGATTATTAGTCTTTTGGCAATTGATTTGACCAGTTATGATTCAAAATTCAATTCAACTCCACCCCAATAAAGGGTTGGTGGCTTTAATGTTGGCTGCTCTTTTATACGGTTTATATGGTGTTATTTCAAAAATAGTTGGCATTGATTTTGGTGTTTTCTTTTTAGGCTGGAGTCGGGGAGTTATTATCGGTCTAGTTGTTCTAATAATTTTTTTTGTACGGCGGCATTGGATAAAGTTACAAACCGGAGATTACAAATGGTTCGCCAGCATGAGTGCCGCCGGCGTGATTTCATTTTTGACGATTTTTGTGGCTTTTAATTATATACCAATCGGCACCGCCTTATTTATTTTTTTCTCAAGTTTAATTATAGCGAGTTACGTAATTGGCTATTGGCTGTTTAGAGAGCAATTAACCGTTAGTAAGTTAGTTCTACTGGGGCTGTCTTTGGCCGGACTTATACTGCTTTTTTACGGACGTCTTGATGGTGATAATTGGCAGTTTTTGGCGCTCGCCTGTATTTCCGGGATAAGCGGCGCTATTTGGAATGTATTTTCTAAAAAAGTTTCGGTTGTTTATCCGCTCAGCGAAATAATTTTAATTGATGCCATAATGGCGATTATTATTTGTTTGCCGCTTTCCTTAGTGTTTAGAGAGCCAGTCTCATTCTTTAATTTTTTTACGGAATTACCCACCATTGGGCTATTCGCTTTTATAACAATTGGCGCCAATGCTATGACATTTACCGGCTTTAAAAATCTACCAGCGCAAATTGCCAGTATTATTATGTTATTGGAATTGGTCTATGGCGTTATTTTTGGCTGGTTATTCTTTAAGGAAATTTTATCGCCCCTGGAAATGGCTGGTGGAATACTGATTATTCTGGCGGTTGTTTTATCCAGTTTAATAGCCAAGGAGCGTGTTAGTATTTAATAGGACTTACGCGTTTGAGCCAAGTTCGAGGCAAAACCGAGCATTTGAGCAAGCCGTAGTAAAACTACGGTGAGCGAAAAGCGGAGGTTTTAACGAAGAAATTGGCCAAAGCCGCTTGAGGGGTCGTCCCTGCGCCCGCCCCTAAAGCGGCAAACCCGTAAGTCCTATTTAAGTCGTTATAACCCTAAGGACAGGCAGAGTCTTGCCGCCGTCTTGATAAAGTCCTTGTTAATCATCTTAGGTAGCATTGACTATTTAGCGGGCATCAGGTAAAAAGAGCATATGAAGCTCCCTCCCGATGTACATCGGGACTACGGCGGGTTATAAAGCCTAACCGCTCGGGCCCCAATCTGGCCGAAGCCTACATACAAAAATGCATATCTCGTCCATTATCCACCCCCGCCTTTGACCCCTACGTTCCCATCACCCGCCTTCTTGACATCAAAACCCTCAATAACCGCTTGGGTTGGCGGCGGAGCCCCGCTAAGCGGGGCGGAGGAGAATAAAAATACACCCACAGGGGGTGGCAAGAAAATCTGCATTAGCATAATTCTAGCCCGCGAACGAGCCGGAAGTAAGCTGATGCACGATTCCCATGCTTGTCGTGCCACCGCTTTTGAGTGTATTTATAAATACCTAGTTGTTAATCAAGCTCTGGTATTTTACTTGTCCCGCCGATTCGGCGGGGCCTGCCCGCCGTTTGCCTCACCCAATCAACAAATCATTGTTTAATTACCGTACTTGTTCATAGCCAGATTATATTTAAAACACTAGCTTTGGCAGGCGGGGCCTGCCCGCCATCAGCCTCTTGCAATCAGCGAATCTCCCGCCTGCCTTGTTCAGCCGAGCCGGCGGGATTTTGACAGTTTAAGCCCAAAACAACGTTGCTTTGAGGGATTTGTAATGTTAGGGAGTTTTTATTTAACTGGCAATCTTAGCACGCGGTATTTTTCTTGTCAAGGGGGGTTTAAGAATGGTAATCTAACCATATATGAACGATAAACCAGCCGGTGTTCGCATTGTCAACCGCGACGAGCAAACTGAGGATAAGCTGCTAGATACTAAATTGCGTCCGCAAACGCTGGCCGAGTATATTGGTCAAGGTCAAGTTAAAGATAATTTGGCTATTTTTTTGCAGGCCGCCAAACAACGCCATGAACCGATTGAGCATGTTTTACTGTATGGTCCGCCTGGTTTAGGTAAAACTACTTTGGCTCATATAATCGCCAAGGAAATGGAAGCTGGCATAAAAGTAACTTCCGGTCCGGCGATTGAACGCGCCGGCGACTTAGCGGCCATTTTAACAAATTTGGAACCGGGCGATATTTTATTTATTGACGAAATTCACCGTTTAAACAAAATAATTGAGGAGGTGCTGTATCCGGCCATGGAAGAGTCGGCCCTGGATTTAGTGATTGGCAAGGGTCCGTCCGCCCGGACCTTGCGCTTGGATTTGCCGCGGTTTACGTTAATTGGCGCGACCACGCGTTATCATTTGATATCGGGCCCGCTCCGTAATCGTTTTGGGGCGACATTTCGTTTAAATTTTTACAGTCCGAGCGAAATGAAGCAGATTGTCGAGCGTTCCGCCAAACTGATAAATCTTAAATTGGAGCCGGGTGCGGCTACGGCGATGGCTGACCGATCGCGGGCGACACCACGGATTGCTAACCGGCTGTTGCGGCGGGTTCGTGATTACGCGCAAGTTAAAGGACAGGGGGTGGTAACAGCTGATTTAGCCCAAGCCGCGCTTGATCAATTAGCCGTTGACCCGGTGGGACTTGATGATTTGGACCGGCAAATTTTGCGGGTTATTATTGAAAAATACAAAGGCGGTCCGGTTGGAGTAAGTTCCATTGCCGCCGCCTTGAGCGAGGAGATGGGTGCGATTGAGGAAATTTACGAGCCGTTTTTAATGCAATTAGGCTTTTTGGCGCGCACCCCACGCGGGCGGGTGGCGACGGAGGCGGCCTATAAACATCTTGGTCTTGACGAAACTAAATCAAATCAAAATCGGTTGGTATAGTAATAATTTTTTACATTTATTATGGCCGTTCCTTATTATATTTTTTTACTTATATATCTGCTGATTGCGGTGGCGTTGTTGCTTTATGGCGCATCTATCTTGTGGCACTTATTGCGCTATGGGTTTTTGTCGTGGGGGTCGGTGTTTTTAACTTTTATAATGATCGCCGGGACGGTGGTAGTTCTTTTTATATCGTATCGGACACTGGCGCCGGTGGACTGGAATCAGAGTTTTGATTTGTTCGGTTTTATTTTTAACCTTAATCCACTTCGCTAATATGTATTTAGGTCGCGTTTTAAGTTCGCCTCTGCCAGGAGAAAAAGTGATTTTTTATTTGCGTAAGCATTGGTATAAATTTTTAAAGATAATTTTGTTCTATACTTTTTTGGGTATTATTCCGGGAGTTATATTGTTGGGTTTGTTAAGATTTTATCCGGGATTAGTTGAATGGTTGTTCAATGGAGCTTTGGTGGAAGTGTTGGTTAAATTGGGACTTAGCCTTTATTACCTGGCAGTATGGCTATTTTTTTGGAATACTTGGGTGGATTATTATTTGGACGTTTGGTTGGTGACGAACGAACGAATTTTACATCTGGAGCAGAAGGGTTTGTTTAGCCGGACAACTTCAGAATTGAGGTTAAACCGAGTTCAGGACGTGGCCGCTGATGTTAAGGGTTTAGCCGCCACGATTTTTGATTTTGGCACAGTGCGGGTGCAAACTGCCGGCACGGCGCCTAATTTTATTTTTGAATTAGTGCCTGACCCGCATAAAATTGCCGAACAAATCATGAGGTTGGCGGATGCGGCTCGAGTTAAGGCTGAGCCTATAACATAACTCGCCGGTTATGACATTTTAACTTCCCGTTGCGTTTGAAACTAGAATTTGCCAGATTGCTATTGACAAAAATAGCCCGATATGCTAATATAACAATGTTGAATAGATAAACACAAACCCTCAAACAGGAGGGTTTTTTGGTACCCTGATACATTACGCCTAATTGTAAATCAATATATGAAACATCGTTTTTGGCGCAAGAATTGGCCCGGGCCCTTGGTGGTAGCCGGATTGTGTCTGGCTGTGCAGTTTTTATTTCCGCAGTCAGCTATGGCCGAGCAGTTGTTAACCCAGGCGCAACCCAATCGGCTAGTGGCGGAAACCGGTATTAACCAAACCGGTCAGGCGATTCAGGCGGCTGATGATAAACCAATAGTCTTGCCATTACCGGTGATAAACAATATACCAGCCCGCTATGTTATGAAAGTTCCGGTAACAGCTTATTCGTCAACGGTTGATCAGACTGACGACACGCCGTTCATTACTGCCAGCGGTAGCCGCGTTCGCTCTGGTATAGTGGCGGCTAATTTTTTACCAATGGGTACTCGCATCCGTATGCCCGATTATTTTGGCGATAAAGTTTTTGTAGTGGAGGACAGAATGCATTCTCGTTTTTCTAACCGGGTTGATGTTTGGATGGAAACTCGCGGCGAAGCGGTTGATTGGGGCGTTCGGCGTTTAAATATTGAGGTTTTATAATCGACTGAGTATTAACTCCATCAGCCATCGGCTGGTGGAGTTTTTGGTTGATTAAATGGTATTTTTTTGGTAAAGTATGGTCTGCTTGCTTTGGGTGCGGCCAGGTAGCCAAGCAGTAAGGCGACGGTCTGCAAAACCGTTATACACGGGTGCAATTCCCGTCCTGGCCTCCATTTATAAGTTTAGTTGGCATTTTTTAATAAACTAATTTTGTTAATCAGGAATAAATATAGTTATGGTTCAAACAACGGAAAAGTTCGTGATTTTTGACGGCAACGCGATTGTGCATCGCGCTTGGCACGCCTTGCCGCCGTTAACAACTAAGAACGGCACGTTGGTAAATGCCGTTTATGGTTTTACCAGTATGTTTTTGAAAGTACTCAAAGATCTTAAACCGCAATATGTGGCGGTGGCATTTGATCGGCGCGAGCCAACTTTTCGGCATGAGGCGTTTAAGGAATACAAAGCCCAACGAATCAAACAACCGCAGGAATTATACGACCAAATACCGTTGATTAAGGAAGTTTTGACGGCCTTTAAGGTTGCAGTTTTTGAAAAAGCCGGGTTTGAGGCCGACGATATTATTGGAACTTTAACGCGCCAAGTAGAGTTGGAATCGGACAAAGTACAAAGCGTGATAATAACCGGCGATATGGATACCTTACAGCTGGTTGATGATCGGACCTTTGTTTATTTACCCAAAAAAGGTTTAAGCGATCCGGTGCTTTATGATGCAACGACTGTAGTAACGCGTTTTGGGATTAATCCATCACAGTTAATAGATTATAAGGCCTTGCGCGGCGATCCGTCTGATAATATACCGGGAGTTAAGGGTATTGGCGAAAAGACCGCTTTAGAGTTAATTAAAAAGTTTGGTTCGGTGCCGGCCCTCTATTCGACCCTGGCCAAAGACCGGTCTAAGTTTGCTGATTTTTCTAGCCGCGTGGTTGAGGCGTTGTCTAATCAGGCTAAAGAGGCGGCGCTGTCGCGCGAGTTAGTAACAATTGTGTGTGACGTTAAGCTTGATTTTAAATTGGCGGACAGCCGCCTGCTTGGTTTTGATATGCCAACCCTGGTTGAATTGTTTCAGCGTTTGGAGTTTAAATCTTTGCTGGGTCGATTGCCGGAATTGCAGACTAAACTTGAGTTACCCCCAGCCATCAATAATTCAATGACCAAAAAGCAGTCAGTTAAATCTAAGGTTAAGTATAAATTGATTGCGACCGAAATTGAGCTTATGGCAGTGATTAAAAAATTAAACCGTCAAAAGGTTTTTGCGATTGATACTGAAACTACCTCACTCCATCCATTAGTAGCCAAACTGATTGGTATAAGTTTGAGTTGTAAGGCCGGTGAAGCTTATTTTATTCCGGCGTCAGTTAAGTTATTGGTTGGCGCCGCCGGTCAGCAATTAAAAACTTTGTTGGCCAGCGTTAAAATAGGCAAAGCCGGTCATAATTTAAAATATGACTGGCAGGTATTAAATCAAAATGGTTTTGATTTAAATAATCTGACTTTTGACACCTTAATCGCCGCGTATTTAAAACGACCGGGCGAGCGAAATCTAGATTTAAAAACTTTAGTGTTTCAGGAACTGGGTTATGAAATGCAGCCAATTGAGGAGCTAATCGGCGCACCCGGCCCAGCGCAAAAAAATATGTCAGCCGTGTCAGTGGCTAAAGTAGCTGATTACGCCGCCGCTGATGCTGATTATACCTGGCAATTGATGGAAAAATTAAAATTAGAGTTAACCGCCAACAAGTTGGAGTCATTGTTCCAAACCATTGAAATGCCGCTGGTAGCTGTACTGGGCAAAATGGAATTGTACGGTATAAAAATTGATGCCGTTTATTTGCAAACCTTAAACCAGCAGTTGTCGGGCCAACTGACCGCGCTGGAAAAAAACATTTATGAGTTAAGCGGCCATAAATTTAACGTTAATTCGCCGAAACAGCTTAAAGAAGTTTTGTTTGATAAGTTAAATATTTCCCAGCAGGGTTTGCGCCGTACTAAAACCGGAGTTTCCACCGCCGCCGCCGAGCTGGAAAAGATGCGCGGCTTGCATCCGGTGATAGATAAAGTTTTTGAGTATCGTGAATTAAGCAAGCTGTTATCAACCTACGTTCAAGCTTTGCCAAAATTGATTGCCCCGTCCACCGGTCGGGTTCACACTAGTTATAACCAAACTATTACCGTTACCGGGCGCTTGTCGTCGTCCGAGCCGAATTTGCAAAATATTCCGATTCGTGGCGATTGGGGTAATAAAATAAGACGCGCCTTTGTGGCGGAGTCAGGTTTTAAACTGTTGTCGGCTGATTATTCGCAAATTGAACTGCGCGTGGCCGCGCACCTAGCGGGTGACAGCAAAATGATTGATGTTTTTAAAGGTGGACATGATATTCACACCGCCACTGCCGCTTTTATTTTTGACATTAAGCCCGAGGCAGTTACACCTGACCAACGCCGTAGCGCCAAAGAAGTCAATTTTGGCGTGCTATATGGAATGGGGGCTTGGGGACTGGCTGAAAGGACGGGCATTAACCGGGAAGAGGCCAGATTATTTATTGAGCGCTATTTTAGATCCTTTACCGCTTTGGCTAAATGGATTGAAGATATTAAAATTGAGGCGCGCCAACAGGGTTTTGTTACAACTTGGTTTGGCCGGCGGCGTTATTTGCCGGAGATAAATTCCGGACTGGCGCAAATGCGCAATCAAGCCGAACGCATGGCTATAAATTTGCCAGTCCAAGGCACGGCGGCTGATTTAATGAAATTGGCGATGATAAAAATTAATTCTCGTTTGGCCGCCATCAAATCCGAGTCGCGAATGCTATTACAAGTGCATGATGAATTAGTATTTGAGGTGCCGATTAAAGAGGTTGATAAAATTGCCCAGTTAGTTAAACTGGAAATGGAACAAGCTGCCCAATTCAGCGTGCCGATTGTGGCTGAGGTTAAGGTGGGTGATAATTGGGGAGAGATGGAGCCCCTTAGATAGCCCTTGGTATTCATCGTATGCTAGTAGGGGCGAATATCCCGTACCAGAGGATCATTTTGTCTACAATTAAAATTGTGATCCTCTTGGTACCGGGATGGAACCGGTAGTTCTTAGTTAATAGTTTGTAGATTATTGTCATTGCGAGCACCAGCGAGGCAATCTCTTAATTCTTGATTCATAATTCTTAATTCAAACTGGACATGTTGCTTGATATTGTAATTTTGCCGCCAAGTGAGGTACGTAAGAAAGTTGGTAGAATTATACCAAAATCGGTTACTAAGCGGATGACGTTGGTAGTTGACAATAAAAAGTTTATACCTCACATTTCTTTGTTTCATTTAAAAACCAATAAAGCCGGTTTACTAGAGGTTATTAAAGCGACAGAGGAAGTAATCAAAGATTGTAGGCCGTTAGTATTTAGGTCTTTGAATTATTCGGCTAGTAATCGATGGCTTACGCTGTTTTTATCAAACAGTAAACATTTAAAAAAATTAAATACGGAAATTATAAATAAGTGTTTTTTGTTGCGTACGGGCACTATGCCCTGGACAGAAGATTACCCGCCGACCAAACAGGCAATAAATAATAGAAAAAGATTGGGCAATAACGGCGGCCGAAGTTTTAAATCCCATTTTACAATAGGGGTAGCTAAGAGTGCGGTTGACGCTAAAGAGATTGTAGATGTATTGAAACCAGTTAAGATGAAATTTATTTCTAACCAAATTGCTGTTTGTGAAGTCAATTTTTGGCATCAAGTGACAAAAGTTTTGAAAAAATTTAAGATTTAGAAATTTACTATTATGTTGTTGGACATTGTAATTTTGCCGCCAGTAAAATTACGTGAGAGGATTGGAAAAGCTGTACTTAACGCCACTCAAGGCGTGGCTTATAGGTATGTGATTGATAATAAAAAGTTAATTCCTCATGTTTCGTTGTTTCATATTAAAACCTCCAAAACGCGACTATCAAAATTATCTCAAATAGTAGAAGAGATAACGCACCAACAGAAGTCTTTTGTAATTAAGTCTGAAAGAATAAAACCTGATAGTACTTTGAGTCTTCGGTTGTCTAATAGCCAAGCATTTAAAAAAATGCATCGCAATATGGTGTTAAAATGTTATCACCTTAGAACCGGAGAAATGCCTTGGACACCTATTGATCTTCCCACTAAGCTTGAAAAGTATTTTCGTAAGAAGTACGGAACACAGCACGTTCTCAGGCTTAAGGAACCTCATTTTACTCTGGTGTGTTTGAAGAATAAAACTGATGTACAAATAGTGGCAAAGAGATTAAGTAATATGAGGGTTAAGTTTATAGTTAAAGAGGTAGCAATTTGTGAAGTTAACTTTTGGCATCAAGTGACCAGGATTTTAAAAAGATTTAAAATTTAGAAGTTTGCTATTATGCTTTTAGACATTGTAATTTTGCCACCTTATAAAATTAGAAATCTGGTTGGTCAGGCGGTGGTTAAGTCAGTAGGTGATTTTAAGTATAAATATATTATTGATAATAAGAAACTTATTCCGCATGTGAGTTTGTTTCATGTAAATATCAATAAAAGAAAATTATCTAATCTGGTTGCGGCTGTTAAGAAAAGTATCAACAATTATCAACCTGTGAAAATATCTACGAAAAATATTTTAGTAGATGGAAACGGTGTTTGGATTTTATTATCAAACCATAAGTCATTAATAAATCTAAATCGTAAAATGGTTAGGTATTGTTATCCTTTAAGAGACGGTATGATACCGTGGATGTCAAAGCGGTTACCGACTAAATTAGAAAAATTTAATAGGGAGAAATACGGTACTCATTATAATATTGGTAAGGCATTTCGTCCCCATTTCACAATGGTGAAGCTGAAATTTGATGCTGATGCTAAAATTGTGGGCCAGAGGATGAAGATTATAAGATTTTTTTTCACTGCTAATACTATTGCGATTTGTCAGGTAAATAATTATTGTCAGGTGACAAAGATAATAAAAAAGTTTAAGGTTTAAAAGATATGGTAAAAAGCAAGACAGTAACTGAATCAAAAGATAAAGCTGTCAACGCGGTGCAATTGTGGCATGGGCCGAATTTGTCGCTACTGGAAGTAGAGGCGGCGCATTGGCGTAGTGAATTCCGCAAGCGCCATCCGCAGGCGGTTTTAGTGCGTCTGGAATATGAAGCTGATACAGCTGATGAGTTAACCCGAGCCTTGCAACAGGCAATTTTTGGCGGCGGCTTGTTTTCGGAAAAAAAATTAGTTGAGCTAAGTAATTTTTTATCAACTGACAGTAAATCCGGTCTAGCCAGCATTATGCTGTCACTAAGTGAGAATTTACCCAGCGGAGTGTTTGTAATTATGCTGGAGCCAGACAAAATCATTTGGTCCAAGGCTTTGCCGGCGGCGTTTAAGAAATTGATTAATAACGGTAAAATTACAGCTCGCGAATTTAATGATTTATCAGTTCCAGAGTTAGAAAAATGGATAGCTGGTCAAATCCACATTCACGGCGGACAAGCCTCACCGTTGGCGGTGCGTCAGTTGGCTTTAGGAGTAGGCAATGATTTTTTAAAACTAACCCAAGAAATTGCCAAACTGGTGGCTTATTGTGATAAGCAAGCAATAAAACCAGAGGATGTGAACTTGCTGGTGGAGGTGGAAATTAAAGACAGTTCTTTTGCTATGTTAGATGCGGTGGGTAAGCGCGATTTAGTCGCCGCGATGGCGGTTTTAACGCGTCAATTTCGTCAGGGTACCAGCCCGCAACAATTGGTGGGTATGTTAGCTTGGCACTTACGTACTCTGATGAGCGTGCGTCAGGCCATTGATTCTAGTAATCGTAAATTATCCGCTCGTGAGTTAGCTGACCAACTGGGCCTAAATTCCTTTGTCGTCAATCGCGCGTTACAGCAGATACCTTACTATTCGGCCAAGAAATTAAGTTGGCTGTATAATGAATTGTCCAATTTGGATATAAAATTAAAAACCAGCCAGGTTGAGCCGGAGGCTCGGTTTGGCTTGTTTTTGAGCAAATTGGCAACTCTTAGTATAAAATTAGATTAGGCCATAGCCTTATTAGCCATTTTTATAAGACGTGATTTTTTACGGGCGGCGGTATTGCGTTTGATAACGCCTTTTTGACTAGCCTTATCTAAGGCTTTAACCGCTAACTTAATTTTATCCATGTAGTCACTGGCTTTGGCGGCGGCGGCTCGACGAGCGGCGCGGACGGCAATTTCCACATTGGCCATAACTTTACGATTGCGAATCGCGTGTTTTTTGGTTTGACGTAAGGCTTTAATAGCAGCTGATTTGTTGGGCATAATAGGTAAATCAAAAATAAAAGCTTAGCTTTTATCCCGATGGCCATCGGGATGGTTGCACGAGGCAACCAAAATCAAAATGTAAAATGTATGCTTATGATAAGGAATATTGATAGAAATGTCAATTCTGTTTTCCTGCCAGGGTTTTGATTAAGCTGGATTTGAATTTATGAGGTTGATAGGATTTGAGGCGGATGAATTTTGGATTTAAGCCGGCTTTTTTCAACTCTTGTTTAACTTGTTTTAGGTTTGGTTTTTGGTCATAGCCTAGGCAAATTACATCCGGTTTTATGTTTTTAACCATCTGGTAGTGGTGCGGTCGGGATAGATTACCCAAAACGGCGCGATAGACAAATTTAAGTTTTTTAATCTGTTGCCGGCGCTTGGTTTGGTTTTGATTAGGCCGTTGGCCTTTTACCAAATACACTACATTGTCGCGTGCCACCACGACTGTTAAATGTTTACCATGTTTTTTAGCTTGACGCAGGAAGTATTTGTGGCCAGGGTGCAGTAAATCAAACACGCCAAAAACCAAAACCTTGTCAGGTTTGTTTAATTTTTTATCAGCTTGACGCATAGAGAATAAAGTTATAAGGTGTGGTCATAAAATAAGTAAATTAACAATCAGACAACAACAGAGGAGTATATCTATCATGACAAAAACCAGACGTCGTTTTAAATATACCAGCGATGGCCAGCCATTAATGTATATTAATCATCAGGAGCATGATAATCTCATTAAGAGAGCCATTAAAAGGTTAGTCAAATCAAATTATAAGCCGGATTTAATAATTTTCATAGCCACTGGCGGTTTATATGTGGGTTCAGTGTTAAAAAGGGTGTTGGATGTGCCTTGCGCCATTTGGCAAGCTCAAGGTTATGAAAATAAATCGGGTAGCAAGTACGACGTAGCCAGTCGAAAAATAGTGTTTTCTAAACATCTGGTGTTTATTAGTCTTGATGGCAAACAATTGGAGCTAACAAAAAAGATTTTTGCCAAATTTCAAAATATTTTGTTGGTAGATGATCTTGATGATACCGGCCGGACCTTGCATAAAGGTTTATGGCTGTTAAGGAAACACTTCGGTGATAAGTTCCAGATTAGAACCTTGTGTTTATGGCATAAGACTTGTTCAGCCTTTATGGTTGATTATATAGCCGAAGCGGTAGAAGTTGATCCTAAATCTGGTAAGTATCCTTGGATTGTTCAGCCTTATGAAGATTTGGCTGATAGAATCGGAAGATTTTTAAGAAGAAAAAAGAAAAAGTAAAATAAGATTTGATGTTTAACGGAAGGGTTGTTTCAATGACCCTTCTTTTTATTTTTGGTTAAGGTTTTAAGTTCTTTAATCTGGTCGCGCAAAGTAGCGGCACGTTCAAACTCCAAATTGGCCGCGGCTAAGGCCATTTGATTGGCTAAATCGCGAATGATATGCGCCACTTCGTTTTTGTCCAGCTTGTCTAATTTAAGCTGTTGACTTAATAGTAACACTTCCGCAACCGGTTTAGCGCCCGCTAATCTATCTTTATTGATGGCCTTAATAATAGTTTGCGGCGTAATCTGGTGGGCTTTATTATAATCAGCTTGAATTTTGCGCCGGTGGTCAGTTTCGGCAATGGCTTGTTTCATGGATTTAGTTATGGTGTCAGCGTACATAATGACATGCCCGTCAAGATGCCGCGCGGCCCGGCCCATAGTTTGTATCAGGGCGGTGGTGGAGCGCAAAAAACCTTCTTTATCAGCGTCTAAAATAACTATCAATGAGACTTCAGGTAAGTCCAAGCCTTCACGCAGCAGGTTAATACCTACAATTACGTCGTATTTCCCTAAGCGCAAGTCCCGCAGAATTTCCAAACGTTCCAAAGTGTCAACTTCGGAATGTAAATACTGAACTTTTAAATCTTCGTCCTGCAAGTAATCAGTTAAGTCTTCCGCCATGCGTTTAGTCAGGGTGGTTATCAGCACCCGTTGTTTTTCGGCCACACGGGCTTTTATTTCCGCCACTAAATCGTCAACCTGGTTTTTAGTCGGTTTAATCTCAATGGTGGGGTCCAGTAGGCCGGTTGGACGAATAAGCTGTTCAACTGTTTGCTCCGATTTATTTAACTCATAATCAGCTGGCGTAGCGGAGACATAAATTAAAGTGTTAACGCGTTTATTAAATTCGGCAAAAGTTAAGGGTCGATTATCAATCGCCGCCTGCAAGCGAAAGCCATATTGAATAAGAGTTTGTTTGCGCGCGCGGTCACCGGCCGACATGCCGGTGATTTGGGGAATAGTCATATGTGATTCGTCAATAAAAACTATCGTGTCGGGCGGAAAGTAATCCACCAAAGTATAAGGCGGCTCACCGGGCGGGCGAGAGTCAAAATAACGCGAGTAGTTTTCAATGCCGTTACAGTAGCCGGTGGTGCGCAGCATTTCCAGGTCAAAGTTAGTTCTTTCTTTTAAGCGTTGGGCTTCAAGGAGGCGGTTGGTTTTTTCCAGTTTTATTACCTCCTTAGGCAGGTCAGTGATAATTTGTTTGATAGCGTTGTCAAACTTATCAACCGGCGCCATATAATGCGTGGCCGGATAAATATCAACCGCGGCCAGCTCGGCAACAGGAACGTTAGTCATAACTTCGCATTCTTCAATTCGCTTGATTATGTTGCCGGCAAAGCGCAAACGGTAAAAACGGTCTAAGGAAAAGGCCGGATAAATATCCACGACTTCGCCGGTAACGCGATAAGTGGCGCGCTGAAAATCCAGGTCCGAGCGTTGATAGCGCAAACTCGTTAACTGCCGTAATAATTTTTGACGAGGCACAGTCGCGTTTGACTGCAAGCTGATTTTAACTTTTTTATATTCCGCCGGACTGCCCAGTCCGTAAATACACGATACCGAAGCCACAATTATGGTATCGCGGCGCGACAGAATACTTTGGGTGGCGGCATGGCGTAGGCGGTCAATCTCTTCATTCAGCTGGCTTTCCTTTTCAATATAAGTGTCAGACGACGGCAGGTAAGCTTCCGGTTGATAGTAATCATAATAAGATACAAAGTAGTGCACCGCGTTTTGGGGAAAAAATTGCCTGAATTCACTGGCAAGTTGCGCCGCCAAAGTTTTGTTGTGCGAAATAATAAGCGCTGGCCGGTTCGTCTGCGCGATAATCTGGGCCATGGTAAAAGTTTTGCCCGAGCCGGTAACACCGAGCAAGGTTTGGTGGCGGTATTTTTGCTTTAAGCCTTGTACCAGTTTGGCGATGGCGGTTGGCTGATCTCCAGTGGGCCGGAAGGGGGCTACAATTTTAAATTTGGCTGGCTGCATATTGTTGCGGCTGACTTGCCCCGCATCGGGCGGTGGCTTACCTGTAGTTATCCCGATAGGTGTATACTGCGGAGTCACCTTGAGGTTAAACGGGGCTGATGACTTAAAATCCGTATATTCTTAGTATAGGTATTTTACGGGTAAAATAAAAACCAACAGGTCGAAATAAGCTGCTGGGAGTCTAATATTGATTTTAATTTTTTTTGTCAAGCTAAGACAGATAATATACAATAAACATATATGACCCAGTAATACAACTTTGCTAGCGCTCGCTCTAACCACCGTATCTTCTAACTTTATGTCTTATTTAAAATCATTTAATCACTTACCTTTGTTTAACCGCGCTCGCGCTGAGGTGGTTTAGCAAAGTTGATATACTGGGTATGCCCAGTAATACAACTTTGCTAGCGCTCGCTCTAACCACCGTATCTTCTAACTTTATGTCTTATTTAAAATCATTTAATCACTTACCTTTGTTTAACCGCGCTCGCGCTGAGGTGGTTTAGCAAAGTTGATATACTGGGTATG
>JBAZQK010000005.1:0-101355 GCA_041645215.1 Patescibacteria group bacterium
TTGCTAGCGCTCGCTCTAACCACCGTATCTTCTAACTTTATGTCTTATTTAAAATCATTTAATCACTTACCTTTGTTTAACCGCGCTCGCGCTGAGGTGGTTTAGCAAAGTTGATATACTGGGTATGATAGCTCAATTAAACGGGGTAATTGCCGCTAAAACCGAACGCGCCCTAATTGTTGATGTTAACGGCGTTGGTTATGAAGTGGCTTGTCCGAACCAGGTGTTGGCGGAATATCGGCTGGGTAGCGAGGTTAAACTTTTTACTTACCTTAGCGTGCGCGAAGATGCTTTGGATTTGTATGGTTTTTTAGGTGCTGATGATTTAGAGTTTTTTAAGCTGCTTTTAACCGTGTCTGGCATTGGGCCCAAATCAGCTCTTAGTATTTTGAATTCAGCCCAGCCGGCAGAAATTAAGCAGGCAGTGGTGGAGCAAAATGCCGGTCGCCTGCAAGCCGTGCAGGGGTTGGGCAAGAAGACGGCCGAAAAAATTATTCATGAACTTAAAGACAAGTTCGGCGCTTTTGAGTCGGTGGCCGGCAGCGACGAGCAGATTGTTTTGCAGGCGGTAATACAGCTTGGCTATTCTTTGGCTGAAGCGCGGCAGGCCGTGCGGGCGATTCAAGGGGAAAAAGGGACAGTGGAGCAAAAAGTTAAAGCGGCCCTGCGTTCATTGAGTCGCCATTAAGTCTATGGAAATAAAGCCAATTGCGGCCACTGAAGTTTCGTCATTTATTTCTAACCAGCCGCCGACCGCGGGACTTTTTTTGCAAACTCCCGGTTGGTTAAAGTTCCAGAACACGGTTGGCAGACAGGGAGAACATCTGGGTATCTATGTTGATAACGAATTAGTAGGCGTGGCTACGGCAATTATTCATACCAAATATGGCAAGTGGCGATATGTATATTTGCCGCGCGGGCCAGTAGTAAAAGTTGGATACTTGGGTAAAACTTTGGAGGCGTTTAAAGATTATTATAAACAGCGTGGGTTTATTTGGTTGCGGGTGGAGCCGCCGTTTAGATTAAATGAATCACAATCAGTACCAGCTGGGTTTATAAAAGCGGCAGATGTGCAACCCAGTAATACCAGTTGGCTTGATTTAACTTTGTCGGAAAATGATTTGCTTAATCAAATGCATGCTAAAACGCGCTATAATATCCGTTTGTCAGAAAAAAAAGAATTAACTTGGAATTTAGTTGATGTAAAAGGAATGGATGATTTTTGGTCGTTAATGCAAGAAACGGCCCAACGCGATAAAATTATTGCCTTTGCCAAGTCATACTATAAATCACTGCTTGATTTATATGGCAACCGGCCGCTGACCAATCGGCCAGAGTTAGCCGTTAGAATTGCCCAAGTTAAATATCGCGAGCGGGTTTTAGCCATGAGTTTACTATTGTTCAGTGGTGAAATGGTAACTTATCTTCATGGTGCTTCTAGCAATGAACAACGTGCTCTTATGCCAACTTATTTGTTACATTGGCGAACCGTACAAGAGGCTAAACAATTAGGCTATAAGATTTATGATTGGCGGGGAGTGGCCGTAGCTGGTGATAAACAAAAAGCATGGCAGGGCATTACCCGTTTTAAACTTGGTTGGGGTGGTGAGATTATTGATTATATGGGGGCTTATGATTGGGTTTATAAAAGGTGGAGATATAGGATATATAAGATAGTGGGTAAAATAAGAAAGATATTGTAATATAAAATATTAATGTCAAAAGATGTATTAAGTCAAAAGTTAGAAGTCAAAAGTAAAAACTACAACGTAAAATTAAAAACTTTTTACTTTTACCTGCCCGCCGCTCGCCTTACCTGATAGATAGATTGACATTAAACTTCAGCACTTTGATTTATAGCTAGAGCGTGTTTGGCACAGTGGCTTTGGCAGGCGGGACTTGTACCTTTGATTTTTGACTTTTGAGTTTTGAATTTTTATAGTTTGGAAATTATTTCCCGCCAGAGGCGGGTCCGCCTTGGGCGGAAGAAATTATAATTTGAGATTTTACTGCTTCATTTTCCATTTTGATTTTTACATTTTTAATTTATTAGTATGTCTTCTTTAGAGCTAGCCATTATTAATACTCTAACCTGGTTTGATATGTTTAAATATCCCTTAACCGGTTGGGAGTGTTGGTATTATTTATGGGACGAAAACAAAGGTTTAAAACGAGTTACCCCAGCCGAGGTATTAGCGGCTTTGTCCAAACTCGCCCGCACTGGCCGCGTTACCGGTAATTTTGGATATTGGCAATTAGCCGCCTCGCCAAATTATTTGCCCGGTCGTTTAGAAAAATTACGGTGGGCAATTAAAAAGCGCCAGCGAGCTTATCGGGCCGCGCGCCTGCTAAAGCATCTGCCTTATGTTCGTTTAGTGGCGGTGGTTAATACGGTGGCGCTTGACGCCCCGTTAGCCAATAGTGATATTGATTTTTTTATCATTGCCCGGCGCCGTCATATTTTTACGGTGCGTTTTTTGGTAACCGCTTTAATTCATATTTTGCGCTGGCGCCGCCACGATAATTATATAAATAATCGAATATGCTTAAGTTTTTATTTAAGCGACGACGCTTTGAATATGTGGCCTTTAACTTATGCCGATGACCCTTATTTACGGTTTTGGTTGTTAAGTTTGGACGTGCTTTATGACGACGGTGTTTATCCAAAATTCATTCAACATAACCAGTGGCTGGCTCCCGAGTTCCCTAATTGGCGGCCGGTGGTGTATGGTAATCAGGCGCCAGCGCCATTATCAGCCAATTCAGGTCAAATTGCTCAAGTTGGCTCAATGAAGAATAATATTTTGGAGAAAATTTTTAAAAGACTGCAAATGAGTTTAATTAAGAGTCATAAAAATTCCCGTTTTGGTGATGGCAGCAAGGCGGTGTTGGCCAGTGATTATATATTAAAATTTCATGAGACTGATACGCGGCCGGATTTAGCCGCTCGTTTTCGCGAGCGTTTAGCAACGATTTTGTGAAATCCATCAATTTTAGTATTTAATTTAGATTTATATGCCCTCGTAGTTCAATGGATAGAACGTGAGCCTCCGGAGCTTAAGATGCAGGTTCGATTCCTGCCGAGGGCAGAACAGTGACGGGGTGGAGAGAATGGATTTGCGGGCGTAGAGGAAATAATTAGCCATAGATTTTGATATTTTGGTTGGATTTCGAGGTGTGCTATTATGTATATAGCTGTGGATAACCTATCTAAATTATACTATACCTCATTTTAGTAGTAAATATTTACTATCCGAAATAAAAATCAGTATGCTCGCCCAGAATATCAAAAAATATCGTAAGAAAAAGGGCATCTCGCAAGACAAACTTTCTAAGCTTTCCGGCGTCACCTATAACACGATAATAAAAATAGAATCGGGCGCAACCACAAATCCACGAGTAGATACCTTGCAGCTTATTGCTAAGGGGCTTGGTGTTACCGTGGATACTTTATTAAACGGAAAGTAAGTATGCAAACTTTTCAATCAGAACAAGACATCAGGTCTTCTGTGGATGAACAGCTTAAAAATCTCGACTGGGTTTTTAAAGGCGCAAATCGTAATGTCTTTCAGGAACAGCCAAGAGAGGATGATCAAAAAAAGAAATTGAAAGGAAAAAGACCCGACTACGTTCTCTACTCAAGCAAAGATAAATACAGGAAGGAGCCTTTAATGGTCATTGAGACCAAAAAACCTGGCACCAATCTTAACGACGCCTTAGATCAAGGCAACTGGTATGCGGAGCAACTACAAGCTCCTCTAGTTTTCGCGACGGACGGAATTTACTACAAAACCTTACATTCGAAAGTTCACAAACCGCTCTATCTTAACGGAGAAGAAGTAAACGAGCTCATCCGTGAACTCGAAGCGATCAAATTTCTTGAGAACAACGAAGTCGATACTATCTCCAAGGAGGTTAAATACGACAGGCAACAACTCATAAATATTTTTGAGGAAGCGAACGATCTGCTAAGAGACGAGGGGCTAAGAGCAGGAATTGAAAGATTTGGAGAGTTTGCGAATATTCTGTTTTTAAAGCTGGTCGGAGAAATAGAGGATTTAAAGGAAGAAGAAGGAAAAGACAACGATATTATTCTAGATAGATACTTGAGATGGAGTCAGTGGAAAAATAAAAAGGGTGCTGAACTTTTACGCTTTGTGAATGACACCGTTTTACAAAAAATCGGCGAAGCTTACCATGACGAAAAAATATTTTTACCACTATCAATTAGGAACCCGAAAGTACTAGAAAAAATAATCGATAAATTGGAACCCTTACGGTTAATCAACATAGATTCCGATATAAAGGGTGATTCTTTTGAATACTTCCTGAAGCAATCCACAAGCACTAAAAATGATCTGGGGGAATATTTCACTCCGCGGCACATTGTCAAAACGATGGTCAAGTTGATCAACCCACAATTCGGCGAAAAAATTTATGATCCTTTTTGTGGCACTGGCGGCATGCTGATTGAGACTTTCAAGCACATCTATAACACCATGCCGAGAAATCCAGCAAACTTAAAAACCCTTCAACAAGAAACTGTCTTCGGGAACGAAATTACCAGCACTGCCCGGATCACCAAAATGAACATGATTCTAATTGGTGATGGCCATAGTGGTATTCAGCAGAAAAATAGTCTAGCTGATCCAAATTCCATCGAGAATAAATACGATGCGGTAATTACCAACATGCCGTATTCACAAAAAACGGAACACGGCGCGTACTACGATTTGCCGAGTTCCAACGGAGACAGTATTTGTGTCCAGCACTGTATAAAAGCCATAAACAAAGCGAGTGAAAATGGAAGAATGGCAGTCGTTGTACCCGAAGGTTTCTTATTCCGTAAAGATATGGAAAAGACGAGGGAATACTTGCTGGATCGGTGCTATCTGAAGAGCATCATATCGCTACCGCAAGGTGTCTTTTTGCCGTATACGGGAGTGAAAACAAACATCTTGTATTGCACGGATATTAAGAAAAATAAAAAACAAGAAAAGTTTTGGTATTTCGACGTTAAAAATGACGGCTACACCTTAGATAGCCACCGTCGGAGAATTGAAGGCGAGAGCGACCTACAAAAGTTTCTGGCATACCGCAATATGGATGTTCAGGAAAGGAAAGAAATCCTAAGTGTTGGTTTTTCCGAAATCAGCATAGACGAAGTTAAAAGAAACGACTTAGTTTTGAGTGGTAATCGCTATAAAAAAGCTTTCGATTATGGCGATACAGAGTTGGAATCAGCTAGCATCGGTGAAATAACTCGCGTTATCCGTGGGGTAACTTACTCTAAACACGATGAAAGCTTAACCCCTACGAGAAAGGCAATTTTACGGGCAAACAATATTGATTCGGAAACAAACAGCCTTGATTTGTCGGAAGTTAAATATTTAAAAAATGATTTTCAGATTGATGATGAAAAAAAGCTAATACAGAATGATATTCTAGTTTGTGCTTCAAATGGCTCTAAGAGACACCTCGGTAAATTCGCCTTAATTGAGAAAGAAGAAAACTTCTACTGCGGTGGTTTCATGTCAATCATCCGCCCAAATACAAAAAAAGTGCTTCCCCAATATTTATACTTTATTCTGTCGGCGGAGCCCTACAGAGAATACATCGAAAGAATTACCAGTGGTAGTAGTATTAACAATTTGAAAAATAAAGACGTGGAGGCTCTTAACATCCCACTTCCTTCTTTTGAAAAACAAGCAACGATTGTAAGTGAATTGGAAGGTTATAAAAAAGTTCTTGACAGCTCTAACACAATAATAACTTCGTACGAACCGCAGATAGCTATTGATGCCGAATGGGATTTAATGGAAATAGCCGATATCGCGGACATCAGGCCAAAAAAATCAGAAATCTCTAAATTGAAGCCGAGCACGGAAGTATCTTTTGTTCCTATGTCTGCCCTACGTGAGCACAGTCCGGAAATTAGTACAGAGGAAACAAGAAAAATATCTGAGGTATATCAGGGCTATACCTATTTTAGGGATAATGATGTTTTGTTGGCAAAAATTACTCCGTGTTTTGAAAATGGAAAATCGGGAATTGCAAAAAAACTTAAAAATGGAATTGGTTTCGGCTCGACCGAATTTATAGTTATTCGGGCAAACCAAAAGAAAGTACTGCCTGAATGGATATACTATTTTATTTCTCGTGGAGAATTCATCAGACAGGGAAAGACAACAATGACCGGATCAGCTGGGCAACAAAGAATTAATATCGACTTTGTTAAAGGACACAAGATACCCGTCCCTAAAATTGGAGTTCAAAAGAACCTTATAGAGCAAATTAGTGAGGAGAGAAAATTAGTTCATGCGAATAGTCAGCTCGCGAAGATGATGAGAGATAAAATTAATAAAAAGCTCGACTTTATCTGGGGTAGATAAGGGAAATCCGCCATGGAAGACTATGTTTACCAAATCAGAAAGTATCTTCCCCTTAAATTCGCCGATAATGAGGCGAATGATTTTTTAAAATATCTTGCGGAAACTTATCTAGAAAATATCAAAAATAGAAAGTACCAATTTGCCTTTAAAGCATTTCATATGCTTTATATGACATGCATCTATAAATTCAGTTGGTTTATTAAAATAACTAACAAGGAATCTCCGGAGGAAAAGACGTACAAACTTAAGATAAAAGATGACGGCCGAGCGCAAGTGCAAGAAGAAACCGTATCAATTAAAGAATTATTTGAATATTCACTAATAAGTGAATCGGAAGCAATTCAAAGATTGTTAGGAAAGACAGGGTTCCACCCAAACGATTTTGATAATTGCAATCGCCACGTAGAAGCAAGAAATCATTGCTCTCATGCGAGCGGGAGAGTTGAGTACGATGAGAAGGGTATAGATTTTTTAATAAGCGACGAATTAAAGTATGTCGAAAGGCTACAAAATAAAATTAAGCCAGAACTCAAAAAATTCTTAGAGATATTTTTAGAAGAAAATTGGCATAAGTCGTTAATAAGCGGAGACATCGAAAATATCTTTATAGCCAATAACATATCGAGAAAAGATTTGGAGTTAGTCATTGGTATTGATCTTCCTTTGTTCAAAAAGGGCTCGTCTTCCGAGAAAGTTGTTTTTCGAAAGATTCTTTACCTTATCTTTATAAGTGAGGCGCAAAAATATTTTGATACAGAAATAAATATTTTTGTAGAAAAACTGCCGATGTTTGCGATCGGACTGAAAGATGAAGTTAACATACGAATAAATGGCGAAGAAAAAGTGAAATCAATGCGAGAGATCATTGAAGAAAGTCTAGTGCCAATTATCAATAGCTTTACACAGCAAGATAGAGAAAAAGCAGAAAAGATATTGAATTTATAAGAGCAGGGGCAGATACCCCCTCAAAAAATCTTCGGCTCCAACCTGTCGTTAAAAAATAAAGAAATTCAATTTGTGCCCATTCCACCATACGCTGCGCTCCGCGCAGCGCACAAAAATTCTTCTGAAAAAACAAATGTTTGGTCTTGCGTGTTTATACAAAGGGCGGAGCCTGAAATAGAGGTTTGACTCCTCTTGGGCGTAAAATAGTGATAAGGGCCGCGCCGGAATTATCAACAGCTGGTGGAAATTTAATAAATCATTTATACTATTTATAGTTAAGTTGCTAAAAATTAATCAATTAAATCCCTAAAACCTAGGGTAAAATTATTAAGGAACAATCTTATGGATTTTATGTCTTCAATTGCGAGTTCATTAACACCCCGCCCCAGCGCCAGCGAGCCTTCGGTCAATCCGACCGAGGTAAAGATAGAGCGTTTTTATTTGGACCAAGTCCTAACTTGGGGCTTAAGAGGGTTGGTTTTCTTAATACCGGTTTTCTTTTTACCATGGACGTCAGAGATTTTTGAGCTTAACAAGCAGTTTATTTTGTTGATTTTGGGGTCAATATTACTGGCCGTTTGGGTGGCGCGGGGTGTATTGGCTCGTGCCACAACTATGGCCAAAAACTGGCTTAATGTGGCGGTCGCCGCCTTTTTAGGAGTATTTATTTTAGCCACTATATTTTCTATTGATCCGATAACTTCAATTTTGGGTTTTTACGGCCGTTTTAACGGCGGTTTGCAGAGTGTGGCCGCTTATTTGATACTATATTTCCTGATTTTGCAAAATACTAAACAATCCAAAGATGTGCATTGGGTTGTCGGTTCGTGGCTGACGGGCGTTGGCTTAGGCGGATTGGTTTTATTACTTCAGCTTTTGGGGCTTAAGTGGTTGCCGTTTGCGGCCGGTCAACTTTCCAGTTTTACCCCCTTAGGCGGTTCGTTGAATGCGGTGTCATTACTTTTGGCCGCCAGCATCCCCTTAGCTTTATATTTGACGCGCGCCGGTAAGACGCGGTTGAGTCGCTGGGCTTCAATCGCTTTGGCCATATTATCCTTGGTTTTATTGTTCATAGTAGATTACCAATTAGGTTGGATTGGTCTGATTGTCGGCTCCGCCGTCTGGCTCGGTTTGGTTTTTTGGAAAAATCAGGCGGTCAGTCCGTTGTGGACTTTGGTGCCGGCTTTAGCTTTGCTATTGGCAGTAGTTGCTTGGCCATTGACCACACCGGCCTTAACCCGATTACCGGTGCCGGTGGAAGTTAATTTGTCGCTCGGCTCCAGCTGGAAGATAGCCTGGCAAAATGCTAAATCCAGTCCGTTGTTGGGTACGGGTCCGGAAACGTTTATTTATGGATTTTCCAAATACAAGCCGGAAAATTTCAATGATTCCAATTTTTGGGCTTTTCGTTTTGATAAAGCCGCTTCGGAGCTGGCGCAGTTTACCGCCACTACCGGCTTTGTCGGTTTGGCCAGTTATGGGATTATTTTGCTGATGGCGCTTTATTTGGTCGGGAAGATGCTTAAAGATAAAACCAAGCCCGATTGGTTTTTGGGCGCCGCTGTGGGCAGTTCGTTGGTGGTATTAATAGTTGGGAATGTTTTCTATTTTGCTAATACGGTCTTAGCGGTTAACTTTTGGTTATTGTTGGGCTTATTAGGCATGCTAACTTCAGTTAAGCAGCGACAAGTGTCGTTGGCTGAATCGCCCCGGGCCTCGTTTTTATTTTCTTTTGGTTTGGCGGTGGTGGTATTGGCGGCGGTCGGAATTTGTTTTGTGGCGGTCAGGTTTTGGCTGGCGGACGTTGCTTATGCACGCGCCCAGGTTGCCTCCAATAAAGTGGAAACTTTAGAGGCCGCTGGTACCGAGTTGATTGAGGCGGTGACGTTGAATCCGTGGCGGGACACCTATCGCATTGGTTTGGCCCGGGTATTTTTAAATTTGGCCAATCGCGAGGCTAACCAGCCGGCGGGAAAAAGCGATGAGGAAAAACAAGTTCAGATAAAGAAACTTCAATCTTATATTGCATCGTCAATTGCGGCCGCTCGTTCAGCCACTGAATTAACCAATCAAAATGTGGCTAACTGGGAAGCTTTAGGCTCAATTTATCGGGGAACGGTGTTGTTTGCCCGTGATGCGGAAAATTGGGTTATTGATTCGTTTGAAAAGGCGGTGGCGTTGGAGCCATCTAACCCGGCGCTTTATACTGAGTTAGGCAAGGCCTATTTGGTTTCCGGCACCCGCAATCGTCAAGAGGCGAATCAAACTAAAGATCCGGCCGTCAAGAGCAAGTTAGAGGAAGAAGCGGCGGTAAGTATTGTTAAAGCCATGGAACAGTTTGATAAGGCCATTAAATTAAAAGCTAATTACACCCCGGCTCAATTTAATCAGGTTTTGGCCTTGGAGTTGCAGAACAAGGTTGATGACGCGATTGCTAAATTGCAGGATATGCGTCAGTATAATCCCCAAGATATTGATGTCATTTATGAATTGGCCAGTCTTTATTTTGGCAAGGGCGATATGGAAAAAGCCCGGGAGGCCTTTGCCACTATTACCGCCTTGGTGCCTAATCACGCTAACGCCCATTATGGTTTGGCTTTGGTCTATGCCAAAACCGGCGATAAAGATAATGCCATTAAGCAATTGGAAAAAGTTCTGGAGTTGAATCCGGGCAATCAGGACGTACAAAAGCAAATTGATGATTTAAAGAATAAGACGGAAACGCCGGCGCCGGTTAAAAAGTAGCAGCCTACCAGCGAGTTTTAACCGAGTCCTCCTTAGGAGGGCTCGGTTTTGCTTGGCGGCCAGAGTGTGAAATGTTATTTTGCCGGTAAATCGTTTATACTAATAGGGTATTATGCAAATAAAACAGTTTATCAGAAACTTGGCTCCGCGCTGGCTTTTGAGCTTGTACCACTATTTGGCGTCTTATGCCGTGGCCATGATTTACGGCTTTCCCGGACGGTCTATGCCGGTGATTGGTATCACCGGAACCAAAGGCAAGACCACCACCGCTAATATGGTTTGGCATATTTTGCAGACGGCTGGTTTTAAAACCGGGTTAATTTCCACCGCCCAGTTTGCCGTGGGCCAGAAAGTTACGATTAACGACTTGAAAATGACTATGCCGAGCCGCCGGCAACTACAGCGTCGGCTACGGGAAATGAAACAGGCTGGTTGCCAGTATGTCGTATTGGAAACATCATCGGAGGGTTTAGCGCAATGGCGGCAGTTAGGAATTTACTATCAAATCGGCGTTTTGACCAACTTATCGCCTGAACATATTGAATCCCACGGCTCATTTGAAAATTATCGCGCGGCCAAGACAAAATTGTTTGGCGCTTTGGCGCGAACCATCAAAGCCCGGCGTGGACCCGTGGCAACGATCATTAATTTGGACGACCCGGCGGCCGCGTATTATTTGCAGTTTAAGGTTGGCGCGGTTTACGGTTATAGTTTGCGTAATGCGAGCAACCAAACGGTTGATCATTTGATTAAAGCTGAAGCCGTAAGTATCAGTCCGCAATCCGCCACGGTCAAAATAAATAATTCATTATTAACTTTAGCGGTCGGCGGCGAATTTAATGTTTATAACGCGTTAGCGGCGGCCACCGTCGGCGTCGCCGTGGGGTTGTCGTGGACGGTGATTATCCCCGCCTTGCATAATTATCAAGGTACCCCCGGCCGAATGGAGTTTATTAATCAAGGACAATCTTTTTATGTGGTAGTTGATTACGCGCATACGGCTAATTCGCTGGCGCAGGTTTATAGAACTCTGAGACCTTATGGCCGTTTGTTAGCTGTGATCGGTTCTTGTGGCGGGGGACGAGATAAGGCTAAGCGGCCGATTTTAGGTAGATTGGCGGCTGAGTATGCTGCTAAAGTTTGGGTAACCAATGAAGATCCTTATGATGAAGATCCGGCGCAAATTATGTCAGCTGTGGCTGAAGGAGCAATGGCGGCTGGTAAAATCAAAAATCAGGACTTATTTATCATTAATGATCGGCGGGAGGCTATCCAGGAAGCATTAAAAACAGCCAGTAAAGGGGATATTGTGGTTATAACCGGCAAAGGCAGTGAGCAATGGTTATGCATAGCTGATAATCAAAAAATACCTTGGGATGATAGACTGGTGGTTAAAGAGGAATTAGCTAAGATTGGTTTTAGGGTCTAATTAGGCAAAATTTGGCCTGTGGATAACAAAATTGATTAAAATTTGAATTTGTTAATGATTTTTTATTAATCAATGGTTTTTATTTATTTTTGGCTAATTTTAGCCAAAAATAAATAATTATCTAACTTATACACAAAAAATCACTTGACAACTTGACAGTGAATACCCCCAAGTGATAGAGTTTAACTACTTTTATTGACGAGCCATACTTTCGTGAGTTAACACAAAGTGAATGCGTCTAAAGCCAATTGATTAGCCTTCAGCTTAATTAACCTTATTCCTCAATCCTACATTAAGAGGAACGGGTCTTTTTTTATGTCCGCTCAAATTACTCCCCCCCATCTGTCACGCGCGCGACAAAGTTTTACGGAAATGAAAGATGCTATTGATTTGCCCGACTTGATTGAAATTCAACAAGCCTCTTATCAATGGTTTTTTGATGATGGTCTAAAAGAGTTGTTTGACGAGATTTCTCCAATTCGTGATTTTATTGGACGTGATTTGGAGCTTTATTTTTTGGATTATTATTTAGATGAACCTAAGTTTGATGAAGTAACGGCGCGAGCTAAAAATACAACTTACGAATCAGCCTTGCGCGTCAAGGCGCGACTGGTTAATAAGCGAACGGGTGAAATAAAAGAACAGCAAGTCTATTTGGGTGATTTTCCGATTATGACCCCGCGGGGGACTTTTGTTATTAACGGTATTGAGCGCGTGGTAGTGTCACAATTGATTAGATCGGCGGGCGTATTTTTTACTTCGGAAATTTTGCGCGGCCGTTATCATTATGGAGCTAAAATTATCCCTAATCGCGGGGCCTGGCTGGAATTTGAAACCGATCTTAACAATGTTATTTGGGTAAAAATTGACCGTAAACGCAAAGTGGCCGCAACTTCTTTGTTGCGTTCGTTTGGCTTGGGCTCTGATGAATCTATTCGCGAGGTATTCCAAGAGATTGATACTGACCCGGACAATCATTATATTGACGCCACCTTGTTGAAAGATTTGGCCAAGGACGAATCCGAAGGTTTAATTGAGGTTTATAAGCGTATTCGGCCGGGCGATTTGGCGACCGTTGATAACGCCCGCTCCTTGATTCATAATATGTTTTTTAATTTTTCCCGATACGATTTTGGACGAGTCGGGCGCTATAAATTAAACCAGCGCTTTGGCGTGAAATTGCCGATTGATAAAGCCAATCGGGTTTTACGGCCCGCGGATTTAATTTTGATTCTTCAAGAAATTATTAAACTTAATAATAGTCAGACGGAGGCGGATGACATTGATCATTTGGGCAACCGCCGGGTTCGAGCGGTTGGTGAGTTGGTGCAGAATAAGTTTCGCGTTGGTTTGGCGAGGTTGGAGCGAATTATCAAAGATCGCATGTCAACTTTGGATATTACTACTCTAACCCCCAACCAGCTTATCAACGCCCGACCGATAATTGGCGCGATTAAAGAATTTTTCATGTCGTCACAACTGTCGCAGTTTATGGATCAAACCAATCCATTGGCTGAGCTGGAACATAAACGACGTTTGTCAGCTATGGGTCCGGGCGGTTTATCGCGTGAACGAGCCGGCTTTGACGTGCGTGACGTCCATCGTACCCATTACGGCCGTATTTGTCCGATTGCCACCCCGGAAGGTCCGAACATTGGTTTGGTTGGACATTTAGCGTCTTATGCCCGGGTTAATAGCTATGGTTTTATTGAAACCCCGTTTCGACGGGTCGTGCATGATTTGCCTAATGACGGTAAATCAGCCATTGGTGAAAAGAGCCGTCAAGCTATAACTGACGAGGCGGGCAAAACGATGGCCCAGGCGGGTGATAAAATTGATTTGGCGCTGGCCGAGCGTTTAAGCAAATTGGCCATAAAAGAAATTGCGGTTGAGCCGCGAGTGACTAATGAAATTTTATGGTTGGATGCTTTTGAGGAAGAGCGTCATATTACAACCGCCGCCACCACGCCGATTACGCCCGATGGCTATTTCCTGATTGAACGAGCTGAAGTTAGAGAACACGGGGAGCCAACCATGGACAGTATTAATAAGATAGATTACATGGATGTGTCGCCCAAACAGATTATTTCTATAACCACATCCTTGATTCCGTTTGTGGAACATGATGACGCGGTTCGGGCGTTGATGGGTACAAACATGCAACGTCAAGCCGTACCGTGCGTTCGTCCGCAAGCGCCGATTATCGGCACGGGCGTAGAGGCCAAGGCCGCCCAAGATTCCGGTCAAACTATTATAGCGCAGGAGGATGGCGAGGTGATTTTGGTTCAAGGCGCAAAGGTTGAAGTTAAAGATCAGGCCGGTGAAGTTAAGGTTTATAATTTTGGCAAGTTTGTTCGTTCTAACGCGTCAACTTGCATGAACCAAAAACCGATTGTGAGCAAGGGGCAAAAAATTAAGCGCGGCCAGGTTTTGGCTGATGGCGCGGCGACTGACCAAGGAGAATTAGCTTTGGGACAAAACATCGTGGTGGCCTATATGCCGTGGGAAGGTGGAAATTACGAAGACGCAATTTTGATTTCGGAGAGTTTGGTTCATAATGATTCGTTCAGTTCAATTCATATTGAAGATTATACAATTGATGTGCGCGATACCAAGCTGGGTCCGGAAGTGATAACTCGCGATATTCCCAATGTGGGTGAGGAAAAATTCAAGGATTTGGACGAGGAGGGCATTATTCGTATCGGCGCCGAGGTTTCGTCCGGTGATATTTTGGTGGGTAAGATTACGCCTAAGGGTGAAACTGAACTTTCAGCCGAGGAAAAATTGTTGCGGGCTATATTTGGTGAAAAAGCTAAAGATGTGCGGGATTCATCGCTCTATTTAGAGCACGGTGAACACGGCAAGGTTATTGATATTAAAATTTTTTCGCGTGAGAATGGCGACCGTTTGCCCTCGGGTGTTATTAGGTCGATTCAGGTGTCGATAGCGCAGCTCAGGAAAATTCAAGTCGGCGATAAAATGGCCGGCCGTCACGGTAACAAAGGCGTGGTGTCTAAGATTGTGCCAGTTGAGGATATGCCGTTTATGGCTAATGGCAAACCGGTAGATATTATTTTGAATCCATTAGGGGTGGCGTCGCGCATGAACATCGGGCAAATTTTGGAAACCCATTTAGGGTTAGCGGCCAGTACCCTGGGTTATTATGTGGCCACGCCGCCGTTAAATGGCGTTAGTGAGACTACTATTCGCGAACAGTTGGTAAAAGCCGGTTATCCCGCCGCCGGTAAAATTCGCCTTTACCATGGCCGTACCGGTGAAGCGTTTGATGAGCCGGTGACAGTCGGAGTTACTTATATGTTGAAATTGAATCACATGGTGGAGGACAAAATTCACCAGCGTTCCATCGGACCATACTCATTGGTAACGCAGCAGCCCTTAGGCGGTAAGGCTCAATTTGGCGGACAGCGCTTTGGCGAAATGGAAGTTTGGGCCTTGGAGGCTTATGGGGCGGCTTACACCTTGCAGGAAATTTTGACTATTAAATCAGATGATGTTCCCGGACGATCAAAGGCTTATGAGTCGATTATTAAAGGCGAGCCAATTACTAAACTGAATGTGCCGGAATCATTTAATGTTTTAATACGCGAACTTAAAGGCTTGTCGTTAGAGGTTGAACTAATGAAAGACAATAAAATAATTGACATTGGAGAAACCAAAGAGACCCCTAATATGTCAAACCAAGAGTCCAATTAATAACTGATTATCTGGCTGACTATGTTTACTGATCGCGATTATCTTACGGCCAACGATTTTAATTCAATCCGTATAAAATTGGCTTCGCCCGACGAAATCACCGAGTGGTCGTACGGCGAGGTGACCAAACCGGAAACTATTAATTATCGCACGCAAAAACCGGAGAAAGACGGTTTGTTTGACGAGCGTATTTTTGGTCCAACCAAGGATTGGGAATGTTACTGCGGAAAATACAAACGGATTCGTTATCGCGGCATTATCTGCGATAAATGCGGCGTGGAAGTTACGCGGTCAGTGGTTCGACGCGAACGTTTTGGCCATATTAATTTAGCGACCCCGGTATCACATATTTGGTTTTTACGCGGCGTGCCGTCTAAGATCGGTCTGGTGCTTGGTTTGTCGGTTCAGGAACTGGAAAAGGTGATTTATTTTGCCTCTTTTATAGTAATTAAAGTTGATGACGACAAAAAGCAGAATTTACTGGAGCAGGTAACGGTTGAGTTCAAAGCCAAGCGAAAATCAATTGAGTCAGAGATGACCCGCCAACAACAAGAAGTGGCTAAACGGTTTACCGGCGCGGCGCTGGAACGCGAGCGGCAGGCGGGGGAAACTTTGAAGCAGGAAAAATTGGAAAAATTAGAAGAAGCTTTTGAAATTGCCCGGCGTGAACTAAAAGAATTGCGCGTCATGCAAATACTTTCCGAAAGCCTGTACCAAGATTTGTCGCTTAAGTACGGGCAAGTTTTTGAGGCCTCTATCGGCGCGGAAGCGATTCGTTATTTATTGGGGCTAATTGACATAGCTAAAGAGATTAAGCGTTTAGAAAGTGAATCAAGCGAGGTCATTCCCACTAAACAAAAGAAATATATCCGACGGCTTAAGCTTTTAAAGAGTTTGCAATCAGTCGGCTTGCGTCCCGAGTGGATGGTGTTGACGATGTTACCGGTTATTCCGCCGGATTTACGTCCCATGGTGCAGTTAGATGGCGGCCGTTTTGCCACGTCGGATTTGAATGATCTGTATCGTCGCGTTATTAACCGCAACAATCGATTAAAGCGATTAATGGAATTGACCGCGCCGGAGGTTATTTGTCGCAACGAAAAGCGCATGTTGCAGGAAGCCGTTGACGCCTTATTAGACAATGCCGCTCGTCACGGTAAGACTGTAACCGCGTCAACCGGACAGCGCCGCATGCTTAAATCTATCGCCGATATCTTAAAAGGCAAGCAAGGTCGTTTCCGGCAAAATTTGTTAGGCAAAAGAGTTGATTATTCCGGCCGGAGCGTAATTGTTGTGGGTCCCAAATTAGCTCTAAATCAATGCGGTTTGCCGAAGCGAATGGCGCTGGAGTTGTTTAAACCGTTTGTGATTTCTAAACTTATTCAGCGCGAATTGGTTCATAATGTGCGCTCGGCTAACCGTTATATTGAGTCGGCTAAAAGTGAAGTTTGGGATATTTTGGAAGAGGTGGTTAAGGGTTCCTATGTGTTGTTAAACCGCGCGCCAACCTTGCATCGCTTGGGTATTCAGGCTTTCCAGCCGGTCTTGATTGAAGGTAAGGCAATTCAGATTCATCCTTTAGTTTGTCCGGCCTTTAACGCTGACTTTGATGGCGACCAAATGGCCGTGCACGTGCCTTTAACCGAAGAGGCCAAATGGGAAGCGGCTAATTTAATGATTTCAACTAATAATTTGCTTAAACCGGCGACCGGCGAACCAATTGCAACCCCCAGCCAAGATATAGTTCTAGGTTGCTATTATATGACTGATCTTAAATTTTTAGCAACGGGAGTTAAACCGCCTTTATTCGCTGATTTTACCGCGGCGATTTTGGCTTATCAAATTGGTCGGCTTAAATTGCAAGATCAGGTAGTGGCGCGTTATCAGGGTGAGCGAGTAGAAACTTGCGTCGGTCGCATTTTGTTTAATGAAATTTTGCCGCCGGATTTGCGTTTTTGCAATAAAACAGTGGATAAAAAAATTCTTAAGGGCTTGGTGGCTGATTGTTTGACTAAACATGGCGTGGCTAAGACGGCTCAACTGTTAGACGCCATGAAAGAGTTGGGTTTTAGTTATTTAACCCAATCGGGGCTGTCCTGGGGGATGGCGGATTTGCCTAATGTGCCCGAGCGGAAACAGGTTTATATTGAGGCTGATGAAATGGTGCAACAGATTTACGATCAATATGAGCAAGGTTTGCTAACCGACGAAGAGCGTCATACTAAGATAATTGAAATTTGGGCTCAGGTAAAAGACCGGGTGACTGAATTTTCGCGTAATGCCCTGCCGAAACAGGGTTCAGTTTTTTCAATGATTGAGTCCGGGGCGCGCGGCTCGTGGGGTCAAATTACGCAAATGATGGGTATGAAAGGTTTAGTAACCAACCCCGGCGGCCAGACTATAGAATTGCCGGTTAAGGGTAATTTTAAAGAAGGGTTTGACGTGTTGGAATACTTTATATCCACCCATGGTACGCGTAAGGGTTTAACTGATACCGCCCTGCGGACAGCCAATGCCGGTTATTTAACCCGTCGTTTAGTCGATGTTTCGCATGATATAGTTATTTCGGAAAAAGATTGCGGCGACAAACAGGGCTTTGTGGTAACAGTGGCTGACAGTGAGGATATTGGCGATTCATTAGGTACGCGGGTCAGCGGGCGATTCTTGGTGAGTGATTTGAAAGATCCTAAAACCGGTGAAACTATAATTAAAAAATCGGAGATAATTACCACGGAGCAGGGCGGGTTAATAGACAAACTGGGATTTAGTGAAGTTAAAATTAGATCTTTATTGACCTGTAAGACGTGGCGCGGCGTTTGTCAGCGTTGCTACGGCAATGACTTGGCATTCAATACCCTGGTTGAAATGGGTACGGCAGTGGGAATTATTGCCGCGCAGTCAATCGGCGAACCGGGCACGCAGTTAACCATGCGCACTTTCCATACTGGCGGTGTGGCTTCAGCCGAGGATATTACCCAAGGGTTGCCGCGGGTTGAGGAAGTATTTGAAGCCCGACCGGTAAAGCGTCCTGGTTTGATATCGCCGGCTGACGGTCAAGTTGAAATTATAGCGCAAGGACGGCAGAAGATAATTAAATTAACTTATCAGGATAAGGTGATAGATACGATTGAGTTTGGCAAGCATAAAAATTTGAAGGTGTTGGTTAAACCGGGTGAAGTTTTGCGCTCCGGCGCCGAATTAATGCAATTTGACAAGGAGGTTGTAAAACTGCTTCACCCCGAAGCGTTGGTAATAAATGTAACCGCTAAGGCAATTTTACTTAGCCGAACCACGGAACTGACGCAGGAATTATTGGTTCCGATTGGTGTTAGCGCGTGGGTTAAAGATGGTCAAAAGGTAAGTAAGGGCCAACAATTAACTGAAGGCAGTCTGGATTTGCACGAACTGTATCGGTTGAGTAAAAAAGAGGCCGTGCAAAAGTATATTCTCAGGGAAATTCAGTATATTTATTCTTCGCAAGGCCAAAAATTGAATGATAAGCACATTGAGCTCATTATTCGTCAGATGTTCTCGCGTATGTATGTCATGGATCCGGGCGATACTGATTTGTTGTCAGGTGAAACAATTACCGCCGCTCAATTTGAGGAGGCCAATGATGTGGCTGTGTTAAAGGCTGGCCGCAAGGCAACCGGTGATTATTTACTATTGGGTATAACCAAAGCGTCGTTGTCAACTGACAGTTTTTTGTCAGCCGCCTCATTTCAGGAAACCGCCCGGGTTTTGATAGACGCGGCGGTAACGGGACGGGTTGATCATTTAAGAGGTTTAAAGGAAAACGTAATTATTGGCCGCTTGATTCCGGCCGGTACCGGTAATGGTCCATTGGTGGATAGATTGCAGACGGCGATGGACGAAATTAAAGTTAAGCGCGAAGCCACGGCCCGGCAGCGCCAACTAGAAATGGAAGCCGTCTTAGCCGCCCAAGCCCAAGCGGCGGCGGCCAGAGTGGTTGAGTAGCAGTTTGATCCAGTGATCCAGTGATCCAGTGATCCAGTAATCTCGTGTTCCAGTGTTATTGGGTAGTAATTTAAGCTTAAATTAGCTACAATGTAAGGGTCATATAATCAGAAGCCAATGACTACGACCCGTTCCAATACTAAAGAAAAAAAAGACGGTCTATCTAATTATCCATTGCCAGCTGAAACCAAACATGGTTTACAGGTGTTGTTTTTATTCGTAACGGCTTTGATTTTTGTATTGTCGGTTCTTAATTTAGCCGGAGCGATTGGTCAAGGGGTCAGCTATGCTTTGTTTTTTATGTTTGGGCGCTTAGCTTGGTCAATTCCGGTTTTACTTTTATTAGTCAGCTACTATTTATTGACGTCGGACAAAATTTGGCATTTTTGGAAAAGTTTCGGGTTAGTTTTAATGGTTTTTAGTTTGGGTAGTTTAGGGCACGCTACCCTGCCGATTAATGAATGGAGGCAGGCGGCGGGCGACTTGCGCGGCGGCGGTTATATTGGTTATGGAATTTTATGGTTAATGTTTAAGGTGTTAGGTTTTTGGGGGTCGGTTGTTTTGTTGTTTGGGTTTTTAATTAGCGGCGCTCTAATATTTTTTCAAACCTCACCCGCTCAAATTATCGCCAGATTACGCAGTTACTATGACGCTATTAAAGCTCGCTTTGCGGCTCACGCCAAAACCGTAATCAGCCAGCCGGGGTCATTTAAACCAGCCAGTCGCATCGTTGAGATGACTTTGCCGTCACTTAATAGCTTGTTTAAAAGCCGTAATGTCACGCCCGACAATCTGG
Organism: Patescibacteria group bacterium; assembly: GCA_041645215.1. Classification (GTDB taxonomy): domain Bacteria; phylum Patescibacteriota; class Patescibacteriia; order Veblenbacterales; family UBA10138; genus JACRFM01. Next base: position 20,000 of record JBAZQK010000005.1, read on the forward strand.
TTGACAAAGCCGCCAAAACAACAACCGTAACCGAACCCAAACTCCCCCTGCCGGCGCGCCGGATTGATCTGTCAGAGGACTTGTTGGATGATCGGATTGGTAATCCGACAGTCGGTAATATTAAGGCTAATCAGGAAAAAATTTATAAAACCTTGGCTAATTTTGGTATTGAAGTTGAAATGGGGCCGGTTAACGTCGGGCCAACTGTCACGCAGTACACATTAGCTCCGGCTCAAGGAATTAAACTGTCGCATATTACCGCGCTGTCCAATGATTTAGCGCTGGCTTTAGCCGCTCATCCAATTCGAATTGAGGCGCCCATCCCCGGTCAGTCATTGGTCGGAATTGAGGTTCCTAATCAAAGTGTGGCGGTGGTGGGGTTAAAGGAGATTATAACCTCTAAAGAATTTAAGAATCGTCCGTCGCAGCTGACGGTGGCTTTAGGTAAGGATGTAGCTGGCCAACCTTGGGTTATTGATATTGAACGTATGCCTCATTTATTAATTGCCGGGGCGACTGGATCGGGCAAATCGGTTTGTATTAATGATATTTTATTGTCGTTGTTATTTACCAATTCACCGGACGAGCTTAAGTTAATCATTATTGACCCTAAGCGGGTGGAGTTGTCGTCTTACAACGACATTCCTCATTTGTGGACGCCGGTTATAACCGATATTGATAAAACTATTAACGCCCTTAAATGGGTGGTAGGTGAAATGGACCGGCGTTATCAGGTTTTGAGTCAGGTTGGCAAAAGAAATATCGCTTCTTACAATCAAACCGCCGATGCCAAATTACCTTATATTATTGTGGTAATTGACGAACTGGCTGATTTGATGGCGGTGGCCGCGCAAGAAGTTGAGGCCGCCATTATTCGCCTGGCGCAAATGGCTCGCGCCGTCGGCATTCACCTTATTGTGGCAACGCAACGGCCGTCAGTTGATGTTATTACCGGTTTGATTAAAGCCAATATAACGTCCCGGATCGCGTTTGCGGTTGCCTCTGGCATTGATTCGCGCACAATCTTAGATACCAGCGGCGCCGAAAAATTATTAGGCCGCGGCGACTGTCTGTACATATCGGCTGAATTATCCAAGCCCAAGCGCCTGCAAGCGGCTTTTGTCAGCGATGAGGAAATTGAACGAGTAACAAATTTTGTGAAAGACCAAAGTTCGTGCGATTATAATATGGATATTGCGGTTAAGCCGCGCGGGGATATAAATAGTTTAGGCGAGCCGATGGCTGGCAGTGATGATTTGTTGGCGGCGGCTCAGTCTTTGGTAACCAGCACCGGCAAGGCCTCGGCCACTTATTTGCAGCGTCGCTTGCGGGTTGGTTACGCGCGCGCCGCTCGTCTGCTTGATTTATTAGAGCAAAGAGGAGTGGTTGGTCCTGGCCAAGGTTCCAAACCACGGGAAGTTTTAGTGAAAAATGATTCAATTAGCGCTTTTGACAGCGATGAGGAAATTGAACCTGCTAAAAACGGCGAAAACGACTATAATGATAATTAGGGCCTATGTCGCGTTTTTTAACTTACAATTTGTCCCAATCCAGCCACGCCGGTGAAATTTTGCAGACTGAACGGCGGCGGCAAAATTTAAGTTTGCCGGCCATTGGACATATAACCGGTATTTTACTTAAATATCTTAAGGCGATTGAAGACGGCAATTGGTCAGCTTTACCAGAGGGTAATTATCGCCGTTATTTTATAAAATCTTATGCCGGGGTTTTAAATATTTCAGCTGATAAATTGTTGGCCATTGATGCCGCCAGTTCTCTTAGTCATAAGCCGCTAACCATCGCCAAACCCATTAAGATAGCTAACACATCGGTTCATCCTTATCGTTTAATTTTGGCCGGAGGGGTAGTGGCGGCAGTGATTGTTTATTTAGTTAGCGCGGCGTGGCTGAATTTAGTACCGCCGCGGTTGCAGTTATTTGAGCCTACTGATGGCCAGACCAGCGTGAGTGCGGTTATTAAGGTACGCGGCCAGACACAGGTTGGTACGCCGATTGCCATTAACGGACAGGCGGTTGAGGTTAGCGCCAGTGGCGAGTTTGCCCAAGAAGTCCCGCTTAAGCCCGGGGTTAATATTATTACGGTTATGGCGCAAAAAACTTACAGCCAACCAACTATCATATCGCGGCAGGTGATTTATTGGCCAACTAAATCAGTCAGTTTAATAAAATAATTTTTTAGTGTTTATAATATGAATATGAAAAGTGATATGAAAAAAACCACCGCCAAATCAAGCGAGAGCGACGCTCGCGCCCAAGCCGCTCAATTGGCCATTGACCAGATTAAGGAAAAATTTGGCGACGGCGCCATTATGAAATTAGGCGACGCCCGAAAAATAGCGGTTGATTCTATTTCAACTGGTTGCTTGTCGATTGATATTGCGCTGGGCGTCGGCGGTTTGCCGCGCGGCCGCGTGGTTGAGATATTTGGGCCCGAGGCTTCCGGTAAAACCACCTTGACGTTACACGCCATTGCCGAGGTGCAAAAAATCGGCGGCATTGCGGCTTTTGTGGACGCGGAGCACGCTCTGGACCCGTTGTACGCCAAAAAGATTGGCGTTAAAATTGATGATTTACTTATATCGCAACCGGATACCGGCGAGCAGGCCTTGGACATTGTTGACACCTTGGTGCGCTCCAACGGCGTTGATATTATTGTAATTGATTCCGTGGCGGCCCTTACCCCCAAAGCTGAAATTGAGGGCGATATGGGCGACCATCATATGGGTTTGCAGGCCCGGTTGATGAGCCAGGCGTTACGTAAATTAACTGCCATAATTTCCAAATCTAACACCGTGGTCATTTTCCTAAACCAGATTAGAATGAAAATAGGTGTATTTTTTGGTAATCCGGAGACGACCACCGGCGGTATGGCGCTTAAATTTTATTCCTCGGTGCGGATAGAAATTCGCCGGTTGGGGCAGATTAAGCAGGGTGAGCGAATGGTGGGCAATCGGGTGCGGGTTAAAATTGTTAAGAACAAGGTGGCGCCGCCGTTTCAAACAGCTGAATTTGATATTATGTATAATGAAGGTATATCGTTGGCTGGTGATTTGATAGATCTTGGTTTGGCGCGCGAGGTAGTAACTAAATCCGGCAATACCCTTTCCTTTGGCGAGATTAAACTCGGCGTCGGTCGTGAGCCGGCTAAGCAATTTTTGCGCGAAAATCCCAAAGTCGCTGATGAAATCAAGCAAATAATTTGGCAAAAGGTAAGGGCGGAACAGGAATCATACAAATAGTTGTAATAAAGCCGTCACGGTTTTATTCTCCTTCGTTCACCTTGCGCGAGGATTACGGTAGCCCCGAACCAGCTATTGAATTTGATTTGAAATTTAATGGTAAATGGCTTGAAATGGGTGGCGTTGGTATGGTTCACCCAAATGTCTTAAAAAATTGTGGTATTGATTCGGATAAATATCAAGGCTTTGCTTTTGGCCCAGGCCTTGAAAGATTAATGGTTATTAAATATGGTATGTCTGATATTCGTCCAGCTTATCAAGGTGATTTAAGGTTTAATCAATTTTAGATAATTTATGAATTTAATCAGATTTAAAGAAAATAGTTTAGAATCAGAAAAGTCTCTTGAAAAGATGGTTGATGAAATGCTGGATAAAATGGTTTACTCAGGTGGCGTTCGTTTATATATTAATAATAAGGGAAATCAAGGAGAAGAGCCCCTTGGTTATTATCCTCCTTCTGGGTTACATGGGAAATATGAGCCTATAGTTTCTGACTCAAAAGTAGACTCTCTTATTTCCTATAAGGGAGATGCTGGAGATAATATGTTTGATTTTGATATGACACATTCTTCTTACGGTAAAAAAGGAGAAGACATTTTTCAAATACACGTTATTTGGCCTAGTAAAAGACAGGATCAAAATATTAAGATTAATTCAGATGATTTATTAGAAGGTTTAAAAAAACTTTTTGAGTCTGAATATAAAAAAAAGTTTCCAGAAAGTGAGTTTCTAAAGAAATATAAAGAAGATATGGTATTTTGTTCTAAACTCGATGCGTTATTAGATACAATTGTGGTACGAATTGTTGCTTCACTTGAAAAATACCCAATAGTAAAAGTTAATCTAGGTTAATTTATGAAAATTTTTTAGATAGTTTAATAAATAAATTAACCCTCTCCATTACAGAAGAGGGTTTTTAATTGTAGTTAAAAAATTGTTTAGTCTTCGTCATCCTCAATTTCGTCTGCTAGAGATTTTTTAGGCTCTATTCCGCTGCCCTTGCAATACGGGCAGGTTAATTTTTTACCGCTGTGAGGGTTAGTTGAGGTAAATCAAATAGTACTGTAGCCTTATCAATCTTGAAATACCAGCCAAGAATGTTAACTCTTTGATTAATTAATTCTTGGTTTAATTTTTGGACAAAGGTTCTTTTTTCGCTTTCGCTGGTACCCGAGAATAGGCTGTTTGTACAATAGATTTGTAGAGATTCAATAACCTTTTTATAATCACAATTTAAACTCCGATCTAATTTATCAAATAAAATGTTAGCTTGAATTGTTAGGATTACGTCTCTTATCCCTCCCTCTAAACATTTAATATTGCCTATGGGCTGTAATTCAATTTTTTGTGATTCATGGAATAAGGTCGGCACATTAATTGGTATTATTTGGTTAAATTTGAACTTATCGCCTTTCAGTAAAACTTGATTCCTTTTTATTATTACTTGATTTTCACCTACTATGAATGTGTTATTCAACACATTAAACTGTAATACTACACTTATTGAAACAAGTATAAAGGCGAAGGCGTTAAAGTAATTAGAGAAGTTAGTATTATTGTTACTTAATATCAAGTAGCTTATTGGTAACATTAATACTGTGGCTATAGGCATGGCGGTTTTTCTCAAGGTTTTGGTCATTGCCGGATTTATTATTTTTAACGGTTGTGGATGGAGTGTGAAAGCTGTTTCAATTTTTCCAAACATCCAATGGTTAATAATAAGTCCCCAAATAAAACCAAAGAATGCAGAGGTAATGAAGAGTAGCGTGTTTTCATTTTGTGACAGCCGCAATATCACGCTACAGAATAGTTGAACAATTAGCCAAATTACCATACCCATTAGGATACTGATTATTCCGGATAGGGTGTAGGGTTTGTAATAGTTTGTTAAGGAAATATTTTTGCTAAGCATGGATTCCTCCTCGTTGATGTTTGTTTTATTTGGTTATACCTTAGTTTAATTTAGTTTATTTGTCAACCAGAACACTCCACCATTAATAATGGTGATTTTTTTTATCTTACTTCTATCTAGCAACTGCTTCGCTGCTCGCGAGCAGCGAAGCAGTTGCTAGATAAGTGATGACGGTTCTTGTACAAACCGTTGACAGTCCAGCTAAAGGGTGGTAAAAAGAAAGGTAAATAAACACTGAAGTTTAACAATAAATGTCAAATAAGCCATAGGAGGATAAATTGGCCATACTAGAGAAGGACAAGTCGTTTGTATTAGTAGTACTTGGAAAAAATTGGGTGGAATATCCGTCTAAAAATCCACCAGCTGGTTGGAAGCTGGAATTAAGCCGAGATTCAAAAGTTACGGCCCTGGCCGCCGGAGTATTGGCTGAAAAGTATCATGGAATAAAAAAGATAATTTTTGTCACTGGTCATACGGCCGGCAAAGATTGGCCAACCGGGGCTGAAGAAATGCACAAGTACGCTTCAGACTATTTCCCAGTATTAAGAGGCAATAAAGTTCTTTGTGAAACCGAAAGTATAGATACGGCGCAAGGGGCGGAAAAGGTAAGAACAATTTTGGCTGAACGTAATTTGTTGGATGAAGTGGTTGTACTTTTAACCGTGGGCTATCATTGTAAAAGAGCACTTAAGATTCATAAAAACTTCGGGTTTAAAAATATTATTTACTATAAATCCGAAAGTGTTTTGGCTGAAAGTTTTAACTCTGCGAATGCTAAACGTGTTTGTTGGAAAGCTTTGAAAGATTACAGGAATTATAGTCTGTTGCGCAAATTCAAAAAGTGGCTGGAGGAGGTAATATTAAGACTAGTCTTAATATTTGACCCTTACGGCCGCAAATTGCGGGGTGTAACAAATATAATTTGTCATCAAAAGGAGGTAAAATAAAATGAAAATATCTAAGAAGTTTCTTGGTTGGATTATTGGCTTGGGGGTGTTAGTAATTGTTGTTGGTTTGTTTATTGAATATCACTATCGTAATTATTCTTATACGGTTAGTGTAGGAAGAATAGAAAATGTGAAATATATTCTTACGCACGAACGTGGCGATTATACCATATCAGCCCAAAAATCATTTTCTAGCGATGAATTAGTAGACATTAACGTCCATTCTTATAATATAAGAAAATTTACAGACGTTCCGAGTTGGCAGCTGCGCTGGGTTGCTTATAAAAGAATTTATAAAGACCCCGGTGGCGTAGTAATGGATGAATATGAATTTCATCTTAATTACGACGCTGATATTGGCGGAGCCGGTTGGAACCATGGTAAGCGGGGTCATGGGCGGACTGCAGTAATTTATTAAAAGTTTAAATCAAAAAATTTTTACTCCGAGTGGATTCAAATTTGAATCCACTCTTTTTTATTTAAATAAAAAGACCTAGACAACTAGGCCTTTTTATAATTGTACGGTGTTTAATGCCTGTCTAGGCCCGTTCCACGTAGTCGCCGGTTTCGGTGTTCACGACTATCATCTCATCATTCTTTATGAACAGTGGCACGTTGATAGTAATGCCGGTTTCCAGCTTGGCCTGCTTAGAACCGCCGGTAGCGGTATCGCCTTTAACGCCGGGTGGAGTTTCCACTACCTTGAGTTTAACTTTTTTCGGCAATTCCACGTTAATCGGTATATTATTAAAATTAAGAATATTAACCTCCACGCCGTCGGTCAGGTAACCAACCTGTTCACCGAGCGCCTCGCGGGTAAAATCAAATTGTTCAAATGTCGTCTGGTTCATAAAGTGACAGCCAGCTTCGTCCGCATAAAGAAAATCAGCCCGCACCCGGGCCATATCAGCCTCTTCTACTTTATCGCCTGGTTTAAAGGTTTGTTCCAATACTTTGCCGTTAAGCAGATTCCTCAACTTAGTCCGCATGACCGGTTTGCGCTGGGCGGTGCGCATAAACGACGCTTCCAGTATCTGGTAGGGATCGTCGTTAACCAGAATATTAAGGCCAATTTTAATGGAGTTGAGCGATGGTAATACCGCCATAAATATTAGATGAAACAATTATCTGGCGACAAACGGAATTAAGGCCATCATGCGTGAACGCTTAATGGCTGTGGCCAATTTGCGTTGGTGCTTCATACAGCTGCCGGTGCGGCGGCGCGGCAGAATCTTGCCGTAGCCAGACAGGAATTTTTGCAAAATACGCGTATCTTTATAATCAACCTCGTTAAACCCGTTTACGCAAAAGTAGCATTCGCGGGTTTTCATAATAGGCTGTGATTTTTTATTACTATTCATAGCAATCTTAAATAATTACCCTCTAGGCGTGATTATGGTTTAGTTATTAAAAAGGTATTTCCTCAATGTTAGTCTCGGTTTCCGTGGCGTTGCCGTCGGCTACAATAGTTGTATCTTCAACCGGACTTTCTGCGGCTGGTGCGTTAGCCCGATCAAGCATAATCATATTGTCGGCAATAATTTCGGTGCGCCAATGTTTTTGGCCTTGAGCGTCGTCCCAGGAACGGGTTTGAATACGTCCTTCAATAAAAACTTTGGCGCCTTTTTTTAAATACTGGGCGCAGATTTCGCCTAATTTTCGCCAGGCGACAACATTGTGATATTCAGTTTTTTCCTGGCGTTCACCGGCCGCGTTTACCCAACGCAGATTAGTGGCTACGCTAAAAGTAGTTACATTGGTTCCCTGGGGGGTAGTGCGACTTTCGGGGTCGCGGGTAATGTTACCCAGTATCATGGCTTTGTTAAGATAGTTCATAAATTAATCCTTTGTCGCCGGCTGGCCTGTGTGACAGGTGCCGACGCTAAGCCAATAAGATTTAGTTTATTTGACAATTTCTTTTTTTAAAATTTCCTCCAGCCGTTTGTCCAGTTCATCAAGTTCAACTTTAGTCTTTTCAACCCTTACGGTCTTGGTTGTGGTTTTAGGGCGTTGGGGGGCGCTGGCCGCCAATTCATCAGCCTCATTTTTAGCTTGTAGTCGGCCCAGTTTTTCCTGGAAAGCTTTTTCACGAGCAATTTGTTCCGGCGTTTTTTTCTGTTTGCTTAAAATTTGTGACCGCAGTATTTCGCTGGATAAACGCAACCAATTAGTGATGCGGGCCAAATTCGTCGGCTCTAAATCAAATTCAATTACGACATGGGTTCCATGACGCAAATGATTAATAGCATAAGCTAATTTGCGTTTACCCAAGTCCTCTTCCATGGTAATTTCAGCTTTGTTTTCCAACAACATAGCCCTGATTTTTTCTTGGATAGCGGCTTCGTCATTAACACCGACCTTTGCCGGAATAATGTACATTAGTTCGTAGTGCTTCATAGGGTTAATTTAGGTAAATAAAAAACGCTTGTTTAATGTGCCCTTAAGAGTAAAACCCCTCTAACCCTCAAGGAATCCGCCTTCGGGCGGAATATGGCGCGCTTATTTGCTAAGCGCTTAATGTGCGGTTAGATTAGCACAGGTCGCATATAAACGCAAGATTGGTTGAAGCTAAGGTTTATGTACTTTTACAAACAGTTTTTATGTGATAGCTTACTATTATGGTTCAACCATATTTATTTATCTTAGGTCGCCAGCCAGCTCTTAGTGTCGCCGAGATAGCGGCGGTGGCCAAGCGGCGGCAAATTAATTTGACTTGGCGCAAGATAACCCCGCTTTATGCTATGGTGGAGGCTGATTTGCCTGGTGATTTTTTTAACGATCTGGCTGGTACGATAAAATTAGCCGAGGTGCTAGGCGAGGTTGATTATAAACCCGAGGCTATTAAGGCGGCCGTTTATAAACAATTATCAGGTTTTGTTGATGAGTGTTTGTTTGGCTTTAGTTGGTATGGTCGTCGTCCGCCTCGTTGGTTGCGCGGAATAGGCATGGAGCTGAAACGTCAACTTAAAGAGTCGGGCGGGCATGTTAGATTGGTTGAATCACGCGACAATGTTTTATCTTCGGTGGTAGTAAAGAAAAATCATTTATTGCCGCCGCGTGGCAGCGACCTAATTTTGTTACCTTTGAGTGCGGACAAGGTATTGATGGCTTTGACCGTGCGCGTGCAAGAATTTGCCGACTGGGCCGAGCGCGATTACGGCCGGCCGGCTCGTGATGCACAGGTTGGTATGTTGCCGCCTAAGTTAGCTCATTTAATGGTTAATCTGGCCCAAAGCCAATTGACTGATGCTTTGTTGGATCCGTTTTGCGGTTCGGGTACGGTTTTACAGGAAGCCGCCAGCCTTGGTTTTAAGGTTTTGTGGGGCGCTGATATTGACGATAAAGGCATTAAACGCACTGAAACCAATTTAAAATGGTTAAAACAAGCTCAACCGAAGTGGGAGTTTGATTGGCATTTGTTAGTGGCTGATGTGCGGCAATTAGCCAATCATATTAACGACATTAAGTTTGGCGCCGTGGTGACGGAGCCGTATCTGGGCCCGCCGCGACGGTTTAAAGATATGAACCAGTATCGTCAAGTTGAAAGCGAGTTGCTGAATTTGTATGGCGCGACTTTAAAAACCTTGTTTAATTTGGTAAAGCCAGGTGGCCGTTTAGTCATGATTTGGCCATTGTTTAATAGCGGTAGCCGTCAATATGCCTTGCCGTTAACAGGGGAGGCAAAAAAAATTGGTTGGATAATTGAAAATTGTTTGCCCGCGGCCGTGCCGGTGGAGTGGGTAAATCTTCGTCATACGCTTATATACGAACGCCCGGACCAAAGAGTCGGGCGGGAAATAGTCGTCTTACGAAAGGTATAATTTGGCAAAGTTGGAAATATTTGGTAGAGTAAGATATAATTAGAATTTAAAATGTAAATATCTCCGCCAAAGGCGGATCTGCCTCGGGCATGAAAAAATTAAAATGACAATGTAAAATAAAAAATGGTTAGTCAAGTATTTCTATAATTTTGCATTTTGATTTTTCAATTTTGAATTAACTATGATTCATTATCGCAATCGTTTAGGTATAGAACTTATAGATTTGCATATCCATGTGGGTGGCGCTGTGGCGCCGCACATTATGTGGGAAATTGCGCATAAGCAAGGCTTAAAATTACCGGTAAAAAATTACTGGGATTTTTGGAAACTAATTACGGCCACGGATGAAACGGTTAATAGTTTGGAAGAGTATGTGGATATAATGCACCGTTGGACTGAGAAAATTCAATCCAGTCCCGAGGCGGTGGAGCGGTGTGTTTATTCGATTTTGGCCAAAGAGTACCGTTCGTCCAATGTTAACCAGATTGAAGTCCGTTTTAATCCCATGAAGCGTAATAAAGGTGGCGAGATGGATTTGGACCATATTATTCAAGCCGCTTTGCATGGTATGGATAAGGCTAGTTTGGATTATGGCGTGAAAGCTGGTTTGTTATTTTGCTTGGCGCGTGAATTCCCCTTTGAGCTGAATGAGATTATTGTGCGTAAAGCCATTAAGTATATGTCCTGGGGTGTGGTGGGTATAGATATTGCCGGTCCGGAAAAGCACACTTTTGAACAAGACCCGGATTTTGTTAGCTATCGAAAGTTATTTGCCGAAGCGCGAGCGGTTGGTTTAGGTTTAACCGTGCATACTGGCGAGACTAATGCCACGGGACCGGCGAGCGTGCGCCAAGTACTTAAAGATATTAAACCCGAGCGAATTGGCCACGGTATTCAGGCGGTCAAAGATGAGGCCTTGCTTAAAGAGCTGGCGGCGGCCGGAACCGTGCTGGAAATATGTCCATCTTCCAATTTGCAAACCAAAGCTGTAAAAGATGTGGCGGAATTGAAAGATATTATTTTTAAACTAAAAGAGTTTGGCGTTAAGTTCACCATTAATACCGATGGCCCTTACCTTTTAAACAGCAATATGAAAAAGGAGATTGAGTTGTTGTTGCAGAACGAAATTATGACCGAAGCGGAACTTAAGGCTGCTTTTGACCTCGCCCGTCAAGTCAGCTTTATAAAGTAGATGGATATGCCGGCTAAAAAAATATACGAAGGCGCGGTAGTCATATTTTATCAAATAAAAAATGGCCAGCCGTTATTTTTGGTAGTGCAGAATACTAAAACCGGCAATACTGCTTTTGTAGCTGGCGCTAAAGAGGATTATGATAATTCCTTGCTCGCTACGGCGCAGCGGGAAATTAAAGAAGAATTGGGTTTTGATAAAAATCAATATCAGCTGATTTCAACTGAAATAAAGTACGAATTTATATTTGGGCCACAGAAAAAAGAACGAGCCGGGGCGACTGGCCATTATCAAGTATTTTTAGGCAAGTTTTACAATCCACTGGAAATTTCTTATACTCCGGAGTTAAAGACTGTTAAATGGCTGACCAGTGATCAAACACTGGAAGTTTTAACCTTTCAGGACTTAAAAGAGGTTTTTGGCAAAGTTAGAAATCTAATGCCATAAGTCATCTGTGACCCGAGTGTACTTATTGTTTTTTCTTGTATCAGCGTGTTAACACATTAATACAAGACAAATAGTAAGTTATTTAAGGTTTGATAAGCCAATAACGGCGGCGAATCTTTTTTCCGGCAGGTTGGTTTGTTTAGCGCGATAGTGGGAAAAGAATTTATCGCTATGAGCCGTGCAGTCAGGACTAATGTGGAGTTTATTTTTAGTAACGCCGGAGGCTAGCAATTGTTGGGCGGCAAAACCAACCAAGTCAATATGAATTAAATTATTTTTGCTGGTTAAAAAATTTTGCCAAGTCGGGTTACCTATTTGTTCAATTTCGTTGTAAGCGTAGCAGCAGCTCTTGATAGCCGGTCCAATGCCCGCCACCAAATCACTTGGTTTAGTATTATAAAACTCGGTCATAGCTTTAATGGTTTTGCTGATTATTTGTAAATTGGCATTTTTCCTACCCACATGCACTAAAGCCGCCGCCTGATTCATTGAGTCATACAACATTACTGATAAGCAGTCGGCGACTATGTGCCACAAATACAAACCCAATTCGTTGGTGATTAAACAGTCACTTTTGAGTTGGTAGTTGTCTTGCAGTACGCCACAGCCAGCATCAGCGGCCGTGACTTTAATAATTTTGTCGCTGTGCGCCAGTTCCGCGCTAACCACGCGGCTTGGGTGAATATTTAAGTCAGATAAAAATTTTTGCCGGTTTTGCCGCACTTCGCTGGCTTGCCCCCATTTAAACGACATATTGCCGTCAGTTGCTGTAGAAAAAGCGTGAAAAAGTTTGTTATATCTTGTTAGTTCAGAAATTTGGTAGAGCATAATGGAAAAATCCTAATTTCTAATATCTAATTTCTAAATAAATCCAAAATCGTAATTTCCAAGCTAACTTAAGAACCGTTGATTTATTAGTTATGAAGAACTTTGATATTATTTAGGATTTATTTTTCTTATTCTTGATTCTTAATTCGTGATTCGTAATTCTTTTTACACACTAAACCTAAAATGGCAGACATCGCCGTCTTGTATCACGTAATCTTTGCCCTCAAGGCGGAATTTGCCGGCAGTTTTGGCGCCAGCCTCGCCGCCCGTGGCCACAAAATCATCATAAGATATTACTTCAGCCCGAATAAAACCGCGTTCAAAATCCGTATGAATCACGCCGGCGGCTTGGGGCGCCTTAGTTCCGGCTGTGACAGTCCAGGCGCGTGATTCTTCCGGCCCGGAAGTGAGAAAAGTTATCAGGTTCAATAATTTGTAAGCGGCGTGGATTAATTTATCAAGCCCGCTTTCTTGGAGGCCTAAATCTTTAAGCATGGTGCGGGCTTCTTCCACTGGCAAGTCAGCCAGTTCAGCCTCAAGTTTGGCGGAGATGGCAATAGCGGGCGAAATGGCCATATCAGCCGTCACTTCAATCTTTTCCTCATCTACATTTAGCACATAAAGCAGTGGCTTAGCGGTAAGTAAGGGTAATTCGCGCAGTAATTCCAGTTCAGCCTCACCCAGCGTCATTACCCGTATGGGCTGGCCGCCAGCCAGGTGAGTTTGCATTTTTTCCAAAATCGCTATTTGTATAACAGCCAGTTTATCCTGACCGGTTTTAAGTTTTGGCTTGAGGGCGGCTAATCTCTTTTCCACCGTTGCCAAGTCAGCCATTACCAATTCCAAATTTATAACCTCGGCGTCAGATTTTGGGTTAACCTCGCCTGATACGTGGATAATATTTTTATCAGAAAACGCCCGCACCACTTGCACGATAGCGTTCACCTCGCGGATATTGGCTAAAAATTGATTGCCTAACCCCTCGCCTTGGTGAGCGTTTTTAACCAAGCCGGCAATATCCACGAACTCAATCGTGGTGGGAATGGTTTTGGCGGATGAAGAAATTTGCGTTAATTTATTTAATCTCTCGTCCGGCACCGCAACTACGCCGACATTAGGATCAATGGTGGCGAAAGGGTAATTCTCAATATGAACTTGCTGACGGGTTAGGGCCTTGAATAAGGTTGATTTGCCGACATTAGGCAATCCCACAATACCGATTTGGAAAGACACGTTAGTAAAGTTAAAAGTAAAAAATCAAAAGTTAAAACTAGTGAAGGTTTTGCTTGCATCCCGCTCAGACGGAATAGTTACGATAAGCAACTAGCAGTTAAAATTTTTTAGTTTTGAGTTGTAGTTTTGACTTTTGCGATTTGAGTTTTGACCTGTTCTTTTATTTACTCTACCTTATTTTGACGGTTTGGCAAATTTGGTCTAACCGCCTTATACTGTATTTATGATTAAAGTCGTGCTTGATACCAATGTGTTAATTAACGCCGACCGCGGCGAATTTAGTTACCCCAAACGGATTTTGGATTTGGTTTTGACTGGCCAGATTAGGGCGATTATTACTCATCAAGTGCGACAAGAGAATCAATTGTTGGTTGAGCGGTTAATAAACGATGAACGACTTAAGCGGAGCATTATGAGTTATTTATCTATGGCTACGGTAGTTAAGCCGGTTAAAGTTAAGGTTGAAATAGACGACCACGAAGATATTAAGTTATTGGCGGCGGTCATGGCAGGTGAGGCTGATTGGCTGATTACTGATGACCGGCATTTGTTGGATGTTGGCCATATTAATAACAGTAAAATAGCAACTCCGGCTGATTTTTGGGCGTGGTGGCAAAATCAAGATAGCCAGGCAGATAAAACTTGGCAAGAGTGGGCCAAAAATTTATTCCGCCATTAAACAAATCAGCGTTGTAGTTAGTTGGCTTCGTCCCGGGTCTGTCGGCGGGCGGCGGTTTCATCCAAAATAGTTTTGCGCAGGCGGATGTTTTGCGGCGTTACCTCTACCAATTCGTCGTCGCCGATATATTCCAAAGCGTCTTCCAAATCCATATCGCGAGGTTTGTCAAAATGTTCAGCCGAACCATCGCCTTTGGAGCGCATATTAGAAAGCTGTTTGGTTTTGCAAACGTTAACTCTTAAATCGCCGCGTCGCGAGTGCTGGCCGACTATTTGACCTTGGTAGACTTTGAGGGCCGGTCCGACAAACAAAATACCTCGGTCCTGCACGTTTAACAGGCCATAGAGGTTAGTAATGCCGGCGGCGTAGGCTACCAGCGAGCCCTGTTCACGCTCGCGCCAGTTTCCCGGGTCAGGTTGAAAATCATAAAATAAACTATTCATAATTCCCAAACCGCGAGTGTCAGTAATAAATTCGCTGCGGAATCCCAGCAGACCCTTAGTCGGAATAACAAATTCCAATGAGGCCAAGTTGTTGTCAATTTTCATTTCTTTCATTTCGCCCCGGCGAATGCCTAATTTTTGAATGACAATGCCGGCATAAGTTTCAGGAATCTCAATAAACACCTGTTCATAAGGCGTTAGAGTTACGCCATCAACGGTTTTGTTTATTACCTGGGGCCGTGAAACTTGCATTTCATAACCTTCGCGGCGGAGGCGTTCAATAAGAATCGCTAAATGTAATTCGCCCCGACCCGATACCGTCCAGGCGGCCGCCTCAACTTCTTCCACGCGCAGGGCCACATCAGTTTCTAATTCCTTGAACAAGCGCTCCTTAATTTGTCGTGAAGTACAGTATTGGCCCTCTTGTCCGGCAAAGGGTGAATTGTTAACACTAACGGTAAGTTTTACGGTCGGTTCTTCAATTGTCAGTAACGGCAAGGCTTGAGGATTAGCCGGGTCGGCAATAGTTTCGCCAATAGTTATGTCTGGTATGCCGGCAATGGCCACAATATCGCCCGCCGTCGCCTCGGTGGTTTCAATTCGTTCCAGGCCGTTAAAAGTCATAAGCGAGAGCAGACGATAGGTGTCAAGTTCGCCGGCGCGATTAATATGGGCCACGGTTTGTCCGGCTTTTATAGTGCCGTGGAATATTCGGCCGGTCGCGATCCGTCCTTTAAAAGTATCAGCGCTTAGAGTGGTAACCAGCATTTGCAGCGGTTCGGCTGGATGGCCCGAGGGAGCCGGGACATTAGCCAGAATAGCTTCAAAAATCGGCGCGATGTCAGTCATTTTGCTTAAGTCGGCCGCGGTGCCGGCTAAGCCTTGCCGGGCCGAGGCGTACACCACCGGAAAGTCCAAGGAAGCGTCATCGGCTCCCAATTCAACAAATAAGTCAAAGGTTTTGTTAAGGGCTTCGTCTGGCCGGGCGTCGGCTTTGTCAATTTTATTTATAACCACAATAATTTTAAGTTTCATTTCCAAGGCGCGGCGCAGGACAAAGCGGGTTTGCGGCATCGGCCCCTCTTTGGCGTCAATTAATAGTAAACAGCCATCGGCCAAAGTGAGCACTCGTTCCACCTCCCCGCCGAAGTCGGCATGTCCCGGCGTGTCAATAATATTAATTTTGGTGTCGTGCCATATAACCGAGGCGTTTTTAGAAAAAATTGTAATACCACGTTCCTTTTCCAGTTCGTTGCTGTCCATAATTAAGTTGGTGTTCTGCAGTTCCTTGGTTAGTTTGGTGGCGGTTTGCCGCAACAAAGCATCCACTAGTGTGGTTTTGCCGTGGTCAACGTGCGCGATGATGGCTACATTCCGAATCTGCATAATATTCTCTAGCTCCGAGTTACGCCATCCGCTGTGAGCGACTTGCCCCGCCAACGGCGGTGGCTTGCCCCGTGCCCTCCGACATTACGTCGGAGTGGTGCGGGGTGATGGCGACGTTTGGGTATATTCATACGGAATATTTCTGAGCCTATTAGATGCTTTAATAAAAAATCCCCGTTGACGGGGTATTAAATTAATTAATACGATATGATAATAGGCATTTTATAAGGTTTTGTCAATGGCAGTCAAGATAATTATGAAGATGAATCGAAGTTGATAATAATTTTTAGCAAATCAAAACCCCGTCCCGATGTACATCGGGACGGGGTAGTTTAAAGTCTGTATTTTACCAACGACTGCCGCCGGAGTTACCGCCGCCAAAACCGCCGCGATTACCGCCGCCAAAACCGCCGCGTCCGCCGCCGCGATTAAACCCGCCGCTGCGCGGAGGCCGGTCGGCCAATGGTCGGGCCTCGGTGACCACGATAGTGCGACCTTCAAACTCTTTGCCATTGAACATTTCAACAGCCTTAGTCGCTTCGTCGTCGCTAGTCATTTCCACGAAACCAAAACCACGTGAACGGCCGGAAGCCCGGTCGATAACGATAGTGGCGGTTTCAACCGCGCCAGCTTGAGAAAAATAAGTCTTTAACGATTCATCGGTAGTGCCATAAGACAAGCCACCAACATATAACTTTTTCGCCATAGTATTTTCTTTCTAACCTAATAATAGTAGGTGTAAGGCGACCTTTTTCGCTTGACTTCTCTTTGCCTGCGGCCTTGTGGCAGCATTCACCTTGGGCACGGATTGACGTGATTGGGTTAGAAAGAAAACGGGCGAAGTTCACTTACATCTGGCTTTTATGCTACTTTATAAACCCGATTTTGTCAAGATAGCGATAATGATGCCATAATTGAGCGTCAACGGGAAGTTAAAATGTTATTTGGAAATTTTATTTAGCCAAGATGCCATAATGGGTTTAATTAGAATATTTTGGTTAGTAACAAGGACCACAAAGTTATCGCGCTAAACACGCCAAAAAACAAAAATATCACCAGCATAATCAGGCGACGCCACCAGACCGGCTGGAGTACTTTTGGTAATAACTTACGGTTCATGAAATTAACCATGAAGATATGAACGAACATCGCCACGGCGTTAATAACCGCCCCGGTCACGATTAAAGTTTTTGGTTCATAAATATTAAGCAAGAATAGAATGATACCAAAAGCGACTTGCGCCCACACAAAAGTAAAGTAAATTTTAGACAAATTAATTTCGCCGTGGCGGCCGATTTTTTTAAGCGCTAAATTTTCGGCCATAATCCGCGAGGTTGAATCCATAACTCCTAATTGGGTTTGCCACAGCATAATCGCCACCACTAGTAAAAACAAAACACCGATTAGCGGCAATAAAGTTTGGCCGATTATACGCCCCTCGTTAATGACAAAGTTAATACCTTGCGCGTTGCCGGGTAAGCCATAGGCGGTCGTGTAGCTAAGTACCATCAGCAAAAACATACCAACCAAACCTAAAAACCAAAAGACGAGCAAGTGTTCCAGATTGATTTTTTTCCACCAGGCTTTAAA
Source organism: Patescibacteria group bacterium (assembly GCA_041645215.1). Classification (GTDB taxonomy): domain Bacteria; phylum Patescibacteriota; class Patescibacteriia; order Veblenbacterales; family UBA10138; genus JACRFM01. The sequence goes on from JBAZQK010000005.1 coordinate 37,737, forward strand.
GTTTTTTAGATTTTCTGCGGTCAGGTCAAAATCCTCGCCGCTTAGTTTAATAGTTTGTTTTTGTTTAAGGTTTTTAAACAGACCGGAAATTTTTTGGGCGTAATAACCCATGCCGTAGCCTTTTTCTTTAATATAAATTGATTGCGTAAGGTTAAGATTGCCGCCGGCGCCGGAGTAGGCGAAGGCCGCCAGGAAGGTGGCCAAGCTTAGGCCTTCCGGCAACCAGCGATAGCCTTGGCCAATCCCGATTAAGCCCTTGCCCAATTCCAGCCAATCAGTACCGCGACTTAAGATGACTGCTAATATAAAAATTAACGGCAAGCCGATAAATATTATAGTGCGGGTTATTTTTTCCATTCGCTCATAAACCGTTTGCCCCGAACTAAGAATAAAGCCGATTAATATTAAGAATGTTATAGCTATCCACTTAAAATTAGTGAGGCCCAGGAGACCGGCAAACACTTTGGCCGCCGCGGCAATGATTCCCGGCAAACCAAAACCTAAAAAAGTGGAAATTATAAACCACCAGGCGGCCCACGGCCAGATTTTATTTAAACCTACAAACACGCTTTCACCCTTTACCAGCGCGTAGCGTTCAATTTCCATATTGATAAAGAATTGAAAGGTAATGCCCAATAGCGCCCCCCAGGCAATACCCAAACCAACATTGCTGGTTAAGTACGGCCACAGTATTACCTCACCCGAACCAAAACCCAGCGCCAGTATGATAAAACTCGGGCCTAAGATTTTTTTAAGCGGTATGTTAGCCGGCGGAAAGGGTTTATTGGACATAAATTCGTAATTTAAATAAGAGTAGCCTGCTTTGTAGTAAATATGCTTTTTAAGTATATTAGCTAGATGCGACGGAGAACGTCGCGGGGGAAATATTACAAATAATCCCTTTGATTGGGGGTGATAGTGGAATGATTTTTATGTAGTTTTTAAGCGTCACCCCGGCATTGGTGTATTCTTCGTCAGTATCAATTCGGGTGATTATTTCGTCAAAGTATAAATGATTCATATTACTTTGTTGGTCGCGGATATAACCACACCAGTACGCCGGTAAAAACAAATCCCAAAATTCCCTCAGTTACAGTTTGCACGGCTTTGTCCGGCGCGCCCAAGGCAGCAAAGTCAACTTTATAAATAATAAAAATACTAAACAGGCTGGCTATAAACGAGACGCCAATTATTACTTTTAAAATGTCTATATTTTTAACCGGGTCACGCGCCACAGTTAGGAGCAGGCTGGTTACAATAATAGCCGCTAGCGCAATAACCGAATCGTGGTAAGGGGTGTATAACCGGCCATCGTAAAAGGGGAATATAGTTAACCCCCACCAGTGTGCCATGGCGCCGATTAAATAATACAGCGCCCCTAAGACTAAAACGATTTGCAGTAGTTTAAGTTTATTCATACAAGTAAGCTTATCACAAGATTGGTGATTATAAAAAAATCCCGCTGTGATTTAAGCGGGATTTTGTGGCCATGGGCCACAGGGGAAAATTATTTTAGATAATAGTTTAACCGGCGCCAGAAGGCCGGATTTTTGTTGTAATCAATAGTACCGTGCATAAAATATTCAGTACCATCGGAAAATTTTAATTTGTTTTTTAACTTTATTAATTGGCCATTAGAAAATTCAACCATGAACAATGAATCAGGAAATTGTTTTAGCAATTTTACAGCCGGATTATCTTTTTCCAGGTTGATTTTCAATTTACCGGTTGCGGTAACAAGATAAGTCGGATAAACACCGGCGGCTAACGTAGGGTAATCATCATTCGGCAGAATTGGTGTTTTGCTGGTTACACCGGCAATGGGATAAGGCCCAATGTAAGAATCGTACCAGTAGGGTACTTGGCTTATGGGTAACGGCTTCCAGCCATTGGCCTGTAACATGTCAAAAGCTTTATTTAAGTATTTGCCTTGACAGCTTTTGTCAGCCAATTCACCAATTTTTTTATTGAATTCTTTAAGCCAACAGATTATATCGTTGAACTCAATTTTTACCGGAAACGGTTTATTAATCAACTTTATTTGGAATAACCAACTAGTGAACAAATCTATGTTTAAACCATTTTCCTGTAAGAATAGCCAGAACATATAACCTTTGTTGTAAGCTGTTTCAAATTTACTATCGCAGAAAGGATTAAGACGCAGGTTATTGCAATTTTGAGCAAGTTTTGCTCGATAGGCCATTATTGACAGCCAGCCCGCAAAGTAATCTTGGGGTGTGTATTTCATAGCCAGAAAGGTCACCAATCCTTCAATTAAGGCGATAGAGTTAGAAGTATGAAAACGTCTGTCGCTCATGGCATATTCTTTGGCTCCAATTGAGCGTCCCCATAGACTGTGCATTACTTCGTGAAATACTCCTTGTTCCGCTAGGTTATGATAGTAAAAACTGGTTACTACATAAGGAGAGTTAAAATGTTCCAGCCCGAACATTGGTTCACTTATATAGTGAATCAGGCCGTATTTAGCTCCTCCGTAATTTTGCACTCTTTTATGCCAATAAGTTGGAGCTACTTGGCCAATGTTAGCTATGGCTTTATCAGTCGCCGCCATAACGTCGTTTAGTTTTGAATGGGTAAGACTGTCTTGCCAGCAATAAACCACGGTAATTGAATCCACTTTATTGAGTGCTGACGGTTTTATTTGGTATTTGTCTTTTTCCAAAAGATACATGGGAAATTCTCTGCCGGTATCATAATTGGGAAAGCATACCTTGGCTTGTTTACCCGTCCACATTTTTCCATACCAGAATAAATCAACCCCTTTTGGTATATTTACTGTTACCGAGAGTTTTTGGTTCATATTTTTGGGCACTGGTCCGGAGCTTATGTGAAAAATGATGGATTTTCCTATTTTGCCGGAACCTGATTCGCGTTTGAACGGAAATAACCTGGCTTGATATGTTTTGGACTTTACTTTTTTAAAAGTAAGAGATGTATCTATCCAATGGTTTCCGGTTGTGAATTGAGGAAACGCCACATTTTTTGTTGTCAATTTTACCGTAACCGTATTATCAGTAAAACTGACAAGCATTCTGTTCTGACCGAAAATGTTTATTGCGGCCAAAACAATAAGACAAAACAATAATTTGCTTTTCATTTTTTCTCCGAGTTTTTAAGGTTGTTTTTTGGTTTTAGTAACTGTGTATATTAATATTGATTTGTTTTGTTGTCAATACCGTGTCGCGGCATACCGGGCATTGACATTTTGTATATATTGAACTATTATAACTTGCTAGTCTCAAATAAATAAATTCTAAAACAAAAATAAAGGGTGTTGTTATGGCACAGATTACATTTAAAAACAAAAAAGGTATCTTTATATTGAAAATTGAGGGGGAGTTTACAGACTCAACTTCAACTAAAGAATTTAGTAATCAGGTGGAAAAATATGTTGAGGAGTGTAAAGATAAAAAAATCACTCCAAAAATAATTATTGATTTAGAAAAAGTTCATTTTATGAACGCCACTGGTTTAGGAGTGTTAATATGGGCTTTTACAAAAACTAAAAATTTGAATGGTAAAACAATTCTCGTAAATCCAAGTGAAAAAGTTGTTAGTTTGTTAACTATTACAAAACTGATTACCGTATTTACGGTTACCTCAATGGAAGGGGCCTTAAAGATCTAAAAAAATAGTTTAAAATTTTCTCTGAATGTCCAGAAAGGGGTGATTAATTTGCCCCTTTTTAATTTGGTGAGCCTGTGTCTTTAGCGTAGCCGGGGGTGTTTAAAAAATTAAAACAATTTTGATTTTTATATAGAACAAGGATAAACTAAAGGCATTATAAGCAATATGAATCTTAACCAAACAACGGGTTATTTGCCGGTGGTGGCCGCTTTGCTCGGAAATATTATAGTCATGGTGATAAAATTCCTGGCCGCCCTTTTTTCCGGTTCTGTGTCCATGTTTTCCGAAGCGGTTCACAGCTTAGCCGATACTTTAAATCAGACTTTGCTGATAATAGGCTTGCGCCGTTCTTTAAAAAAGCCGGATGAAGTTTTTACCTATGGCTATGGTTATGAACGTTTTTTCTGGGCTTTGATATCAGCCTGCGGCATTTTCTTTATTGGCGCCGGTATTACAATTTATCGCGGCGTAATGGCCTTGCTTGAGCCGAAAGAAATTATAGTTCAGCCTTTGGTATTTATAGTTTTGTTAATTGCTTTGGCGGTTGAATCCGTAACTTTTTTATTGGCGGCCCGGGAGTTAAAACGTCATTACCCCGATTTGTCTCGGTGGCAAAGATTGCGGGTAGGCGACCCCTCCACCTTGGCCGTTTTATTGGAAGATGGCTTGGCGATTTTGGGAGTTATGATCGCGACTACGGCCATCGGCCTGACCTATTTAACCGGCAGCTATGTTTGGGATGCCGTGGGTTCAATAATCATTGGTATATTCTTGGGAGTAGCGGCGGTTGTATTAATTATGAAAAACAAGGGTTACTTGATTGGTAAATCTATACCCGAATCTATGCAGGAGAAAATTATTGAATTGTTGGAAGCTGATCCGGCGATTGAAAAAGTATTGAATTTTCAATCCAACGTGCTGGACGTGGGCATTTATCGCGTTAAGTGTGAAGTAGAATTTAACGGTTCAGTGTTATTGAAAGAGATTTATAAAAAAAGTTCTTTGCGCGCGCAGTATCAGGAAGTTAAAGACGATTATGAGGAGTTTAAAAGGTTTTGCGTGGATTATGCCGACCGCATTCCGAGGTTAGTGGGCAAGAGAATTGATGATTTGGAAACCAAGTTAAAAAAAGATTATCCCGGTATAAAATATATTGATATTGAAATTAATTAAAAAATATTATTAACAAACTCGTTCACCCGCAAAGGGTGAACGAGTTTGTTATGGCGGAAGGAGTGCCCACCTGCCGGTAGGCAGGGAATTCTTCCTCGCCCAGGCACATAGCCGGGGTGCGTCATTCCCAGCCGCGGTTTACTCTATTTTGATTATCTTACATTCAATGCTTTTGGCTGCTGACCGGTAGGTTAGGCTGTCGCCCACTTGGCACCCTATTAAGGCGGAACCAATAGGCGAGTGGTGAGAGATAACCCCCTGATTCGGATTGGTTTCGGCTGAACCGAGTATCAGGTAAGTTTTTTGTTTGTCGGCAATTTCAACAGTGACGTGGTGGCCAAGTTGCACCGTAGCGGCGTTCTTAGCTGGCGTAATTACCTTAGCGCTCTTTAACTGTTCTGCCAGCTCAATAATCCTTTGGTTTAGGTTACGCAAGCGCCCTTTGGCCAGGGCGTAGGCGGCATTTTCGGAAAAGTCGCCCATTTCCCCCAGCCGTTTCATTTCGGCGGCTACGCGCGGACGCTGGTATGTTTTTAGGCTTTCCAATTCGTGCTTAAGTTCAGCCAACTTTACCGCCGTCAGGTGCGGGTCGGGTTTAGCGTGAGTATACTTGCCTGACTTTCGTATGGGAATTTGCATTTGATTAGTCTGGAATTATGAACCTAAGAGTTGTTGGTCCACCGGAGGATTGGAGAAATAGGCACGAGCTGTACAATTCAACTCCATTAACTCAATCATCTCCATATCCGTTCGTGTGATCAGTTTAAATCCTGGGCGAGAAAGGCATTCCTTCTTAAAAGAGGGATAGTCCGCGACAGTGAAATCAGCATCGCCTCGTTCTGGTTTTGTGGGGTCAGGAATACGAATTTTCAAAATTCGGAGTACACCCGCCACGGTTTCAAGGTCGGTTATGTGATACAATAGGCCAGAGTTCATCTCTTTCACAACCTTGCCAATAGTTTGGGTCGCTTCAATTAATTCTTTGTATTCGGTGTCTGACTGCGCGAAGATGCAAGCGTAGTTCACTGGGGCATTAGGTTCTAAGGTGTGCCTATCCTTTAGTGCTTTTGCCTGACTAACGATATCCTTCACGAGTTTCTTGAGTGTATTAGTATTCATATTAAGGTAGGTGGGTTATGTCCGATAAAATTGTTATAGTGGTGTACTTGGGTTAAGTACTCAAAATATACAAATATTATAAAGCATTTTAACGATTTGGTTAAACTGATTTTTCAAGCACTCAGATCGCTGTCTAATTTACAAAATGAGACAAGTGAGACACCACTTCAAAGAATTGGTTAAAAGTGATAGAATACAGAATATAAGAAGAAAAAAATTTGAAAATGATATCATAATTTTATGAAAGAGTATTTAGAATTTGCAAAAAAACTTGCTAAAGAAGCCGAGGAAATAGCTTTAAAATATTTTAGTTTTGAAACGGAAAATACTTGGAAGGAAGACGATACGCCATTAACGAAAGCTGATACGGAAATTAATGATTTGGTTATAAAAATGATAAATGAAACTTATCCAAACCATAGTATTTTAGGAGAAGAAGAAAGCAATAAAAAAGAAGGGTCACAATGTGTTTGGGTTTGTGATCCGATTGATGGGACTATAGCTTTTTCTTGTGGCCTACCAATATTTGTTTTCTCAATTGCTCTTGTTGATCAATCAAATGGCCAGCCTATTTTAGGATTAATAAATGATCCAATAATGAAAAATATGTATTGGGCGTGTAAAGATGGCGGAGCATATAGAAATGGTCAAAAAATATTTGTATCAAAGGATACTACTTTAAAAAATACATATTTAAATACCGGCGCTTCAGGAGAAGATGTTGGTTTTTCACCCCTACCACTTATAAAATCACTAAGTGAAAAGAAATGCACGCAAATGAAATTTCCTTCTTTTATTTATGGTGGCGTTCAAGTGGCTAACGGAAAGTTTGTTGGAGCTGTATATTATGGAAAATACGCTCATGATGTTGCTGCATTAAAAATTATTACTGAAGAAGCTGGTGGAAAAGTTACAGATTTAAATGGAGATGAAAGAAGATACGACCAGGATGGAATTGGCTGTGTAGTTTCCAATGGGATTCTTCATGATGAAATATTAGAATATGTTAAGTTGGGTAAATTGTGATTCAAAACTAACTGATTAATACACAAAAACAGCGACCGCAAAAGTCGTTGTTTTTATTTACAATTTTTTAGGCAGTCGGGTCACGCCGATAAGAAATTGTCTTGGCGGAGAGGGTGTTTTCGGCTTCGGCTCTCGTCGTCCTCCTTAGGAGGACTCCTCGGGTTAGCCACCGCCTATGGCGGGATCCCGCCTTCATTTAAATTTTAGATTAGCATAGTGGCGGGACAAACCGTTGCCTTAAACCGCCCACCGCTACGCGGGGCCCCGCCACAGGCGGTGGTCGGCCTAATTCTCAATTGGCGGAAGGGATGGGATTCGAACCCATGAGGCGCTTTTCATGGCGCCACGGTTTAGCAAACCGTTGCCTTAAACCACTCGGCCACCCTTCCACCAATTGAGAATTAACTAACCAGTTTTTTAAAAGATTCTTCTCTTTTATAACTTTTTATCTCAAATTCTCTCTTATAGGCTTACTGTTTGTTATTAAACTGTTCATTATAAATTAATATTCAAGGCGCTCCCCATTTTGTAGATTTATTACCTCCTTTGTTATGCCTTTTCAAACGAGTTGCTGTACTTGTAGTTGAACCTACATAATATCTGCTGGATATCAGACTCTTAATTATATAGATATAATACATAGCTCTTCCGAATTCTGAAAATTGGCGGAGGCGAGAGGCCCGGTAGTATTAAGCTGCGCTTAAACTACTGGGTAAAATTCTCACCTTAGTTTAGAATAGCAGTTTTTCCACCCAAGGTGGATATGCCTCTGGTGGACAAGATTCCTTACTAGTGCGGAGAGGGTGGGATTCGATCCCTCGGTACCTTGCGGCACAACGGTTTTTCGCGACCCCGTAAGAGAGCGGTGGGGGCGAGATTCGAACTCGCGGTCCGTTTTGGCGGACTCCGGTTTTCAAGACCGGTGCACTAAACCACTATGCGACCCCACCATAAGATTATATTAGATTTATTGTGAAGTTTTTCCGCCTCCGCTATTAATGTTCAGCTTCGGCGGATTGCTGTTTGTTGCCAATCGCGTCGCTCTTGGACAAACAGGGAACAAGACTGCCGCCTTCAACCGCTCGGCCACCCCACCGCTCTCTTACGGGGCAAGTTGTCCGATTAAACCCCCGCCCCGTGTCCCCGCTTAGCGGGGTACTATCGGGGACTCTCGCACCTCTCTGTACTGATTTAGAATAATGTTGCTTTTGTCACTCCGGTTTATCCCGTCTTGTCTGCGGGTCACGCCTTCAAAAAGCTAACTTAGTATAGTAATTGACAGTTTAAGTGTCAACGCTACGAATTAACTAACCGTTAATTAACTAACCCATTGCCAGTTAACAAATCGCGCTACGCTTAATATTAACAGCGGTATGGAAATGGCCAAATACAAATACCACAGCCATTTATTTTTTAGCTGGCTAATTACTATAAATATGGGCAATATTGCCAATATAAAGCGGGGCAGGCTGCCGAGTGTGTCGGAGAAAAGCGAGGGTAATATAGTGAGAACAGCCAACAAAGCGTAGCTTTTATCTAACCGCCATAGTTTGGGCAAACATATAAGTACCAATCCCAGCGCCGCCAGCTCGCTCAAATGAACTAGCCACCGGTCGCCCTGGGTTAAAACATTGTGAATCGTGCCGGCTAATAATTTATGCGGCCAAACTAAGTGCCGCGCGGCCAAAGTTTGGCCGTGCAGCCAAGCCAATGGATCACCGACCAGGTAGTAAAGGTATACACTAAAAGCCACTAGTCCGAGCGGTGGAATTAAAAGCGGTATTAAAGTACGCCGGTTTAGTAACTTTTTATTAAGCCACTGTTTAGTTAGTAGGACTGGCCACAAAAATATTCCCACTGGCCGACTGGCGCTGGCCAGTCCAGCTGTTACACTTGAGCTAAACCAGTGATTTTGTTCAACCAGCTAAAATGTTAAAGCTGACAGCAGCAACAAAGTGGATTCGCTATAGGCACTAACCATAAAAAATGATGTTGGAAACGCCAATAAAGTTATTAGGCTGTAGTTGGCTGTTAAGCGAGAGTATTTTTGATCAAGCCAGCGCCAAAATACTAAACTAAAAAGCAGAGCCATTGCGTTTGCTATTACCACTCCAGCTAACAAAGAGCGCAGGTTTGTAACCAGTTTAGTTATTTTCCATAACAGCGGGTAAAGCGGGAAAAAAGTAACATTGGACATAGCATCGGTTTTAAACCAATAACTATGATCAACAATGCTGGCGTACCAGCCGCTGTCCCAGCGGGCAAGCAGCGGCGCTTGTTGTTCCCAAGGCCAAGGATTAATAGGCGGCGTTAAATAAAAATTCGCCAGCCGGGCGACAATTTCTATACTTATCCGCCACAGTAAAAAAAATAACAGCGGCGTCAGCCACCAGTACTTATTAAGCAGGGATTTAAGTTTGTAGAAAAAGTTAACCATGATTATTTAGTATTCAGTTTTTTTGTATTCTCAATTCCTAATTCATGATTCCTAATTCTAACTATTCTTAACTCGCTCTTCGGTATTCGTAATTCCATTTTCTATTTTGGTATATTATCCTTTGGCCACGGTCAGTCCCCAGACTTCCATAGCGCCGGCCGCTTTAAGCAGTTTGGCGCATTCTTGCAAAGTGGCGCCGGAGGTGTAAACATCGTCAACCAAAATATAAACTTGGTTTTGGCAATCAATTCCCGCTTTTAATTTGAAGACGTTTTGCAGATTTTGTCGGCGTTTAGCCGGGTCGGTTATTTTACTCTGCGGCTGGGTGCCGCGCGTTCGTTCAATGATATCGGCTATTTGCAAATTAGCCGCCTCGCTAACCACCTGCGCCAACAGCGCGGCTTGGTTAAAACCGCGTTCGCGCGCTCGCCACTTGGCCAATGGTACGGGTACCAAAAACCAGTTGCTGCGCGGCGTTGCGTGCCAGGGCGGCGGTAAATTGTAGACGCGCAAGGTGGTAATAAGTATTTGCCCCAAAATCGGCACCGCGGCCGTTAAGAATTGGTATTTTAAACCGGAGATTAATTTTTTTATTAAGCGGTTGCTGTAAGATTGGCTGCACCACAGGCCGTTCAGCGATTGGTTGCTATTACAGTTTTCACAAAACTCACCAACCGGACTGTTGGCGCCGCAAGTCGGGCAAGTTAGTTGTCGGGGATAAGTTAGTTCAGCTAAGCAGAGCGGGCAGGCCCAGTCGTTAAATTGGCCGCAACCGGCACAACGTTGCGGGAACAAAGCTTCCACCAGCCAATTAAAAAATTGTTTTAAAGTTTGCCTCATAACCTTCCAGTTAAAGATGGTGAGATGGTTTCAAAACTCATTTCTGCTGTAATTTCATCTTTTCGGCTGCGACTTCGTCAGGCTTCGCAAACAGGATTTCACCGTAGTTCTACTACGTTTCAATTCTTTTGGCCGCCTTCCTCGTCTCGTTCAATCCGCCCAAGTTTTCTTTCAGAAAATTTAGGCGGACGCCACGAAAGAGTTTTGGAACCATCTCGCGGTAAAATTATTGAATTATAAGTTTACCGTCTTTAACTTTAATTTTAACTTGACCGGACAGTTTAATTGTCCCCGCAATCAGTTGGTTGGTTAAATTATCCTCCAATTCGCTTTGTAAAAGTCGTCTGATGCCGCGCGCCCCTTGTTCGGGCGAGAAGGTTAAACGAGCAATGGCGCGGGCGGCCCCCGGCGCTAAACGCACGGTAAGTTTTATTTTTTGCCGCGTCAGGCGTTGGTTGAATTCGCTTATTTGCAGCTGAACGATTTTAGCCAGGTCAGATTCGGACAGGGGATTGAATACCAGTACGCCGTCCAGTCGGTTTAAAAATTCAGGCCGGAAAAATTTTTTAACCTCGTCCAGCAACTGGTTTTTGGTTTGTTGGAAATTGGCCTGAAAGTTTTCCAGGGTTGATTTGCCGCCGGCGTCAAAACCAAGCCGGGCTTGTTGGTTTAATTCATTCAAACCCAAATTGGACGTCATTATTATAAGGGTGTTTTTAAAGTTGATTTGTTTGCCGGCGGCGTCGGTTAAATGGCCGTCTTCCAGAATTTGCAGCAGCAAGTTAAACACATCAGGATGGGCTTTTTCAATTTCATCAAACAATACCACACTGAATGGTTGCCGTTTAATAAGGTCGGTTAACTTATTACTGTCTTTGTAGCCAACATAGCCGGCCGGAGCGCCAATCAGTTTAGAAATGTTAAAGGCTTCGGAAAATTCCGACATATCCAAACGAATTAAGGCGTGGCGGTTTTTAAATACTTGTTCGGCTATTACTTTGGCCAGTTCAGTTTTGCCCACGCCTGACGGTCCCAGAAAAATGAATGAGCCGATCGGGCGCAGTGGATTGCCCAAACCCAACCGGGCGCGGCGGATAGCCTGCGTGATCGCTTGAATAGCTTCGCTCTGGCCAACTATATGCTGACCAATTAAGGCTTCCAGTTTATTGAGTTGCAAGCGTTCCTTGGCCACCAGTTCGGTTAGCGGCACGCCGGTGATTTGGGCCACGATTTCGGCCACTTGTTGGCGGGTAACTGTCAATTTGGGGTTGGCGGGGCGGGGGTCAAATTGACCAGCGAGCTGATCTAAACCAAGGGCTACTTTACCAGCCTCGGTTTTGTAGCTCATCGCCTGTGAGAAATTTTCCAGCTTGATGGCATTTTCCTTAGCTTGGTTTAACTCTTTTAGTTTAGTTTCCAGTTCGCGCCGAGTTATTAATTTGTTGTCAGTTGGTTGAGTAACTTTTAGTTTGGAGGCGGCTTCGTCCAGCAAGTCAATGGCCTTATCAGGTAAAAATTTTTCCGGCAGATAGCGCTCGGACAATTCCACCGCCGCCTCAATCGCCTCGTTGCTTATATTAACACCATGAAAAAGTTCATAATTATGGCGCAGGCCGTTGAGCACGCTAATGGTTTCCGCCGGCGTTGGTTCGGCGACTTTAACCACTTGAAAGCGGCGTTCCAGGGCCGCGTCGGATTCAATTGATTTTTTATAGTCTTCCGGCGTGGTGGCGCCAATGCAGCGGATTAACCCTTTGGCCAAAGCCGGCTTGATAAGGTTGGCCAGGTCAAGCGATCCCGGCGCCGCGCCCGCGCCGATAATGGTGTGAATTTCGTCAATGAATATTATTATTTCCTCGTGAACCTTAAGCTCGTCCAATATTTGTTTAAGCCGGTTTTCAAATTCGCCCCGGTACATTGTGCCGGCAATAATTAGTCCCAAATCCAGCGCGTAGATTTTTTTGTCCATTAAGAATTCCGGCACTTGGCCGTCCATAATTCGTTTGGCTAAACCTTCCACAATAGCGGTTTTACCCACTCCGGGGTCGCCGAGCAGCAGGGGATTGTTTTTGGTGCGCCGCGCCAGAATATTTATTAAGCGGTCAATTTCGCCGTGGCGGCCAATTACCGGGTCAACTTTACGTTGGATTTCGTCAGCGGTTAAGTCAGTACAAAAAAAATCAAGCGCCGGCGTTTCGGCGCCAGCCTGGTCGTCGGTTTTTTCTTCATTGTCAAGCAAGAGCTGTGCTAAGTCGGGAAAACGCGAAGCGCTTTTTAAAGCCGATACCACTTGCAATTTTAATACAGTGGGGGTTATGTCTAACTTTTTCCACAGGTCAGATATAGTTAAGTCGTCACTAATGGTAAAGGCATAGAGCAAGTGTTCACTGCCAATGTAGTGGTGATTAAATCGCCAGGCGGTGGCGATTGATTTTTCCACCAGCTTTTTAGCGGTAACCGTTAAATAATCGGTCAATATAATCATCCAGTTTACCGGTTCGTAAGGCGCCGGCGCTAGTGGCGGCCGGGTAACAACATTGTCCGTCACCGAATTGTACAACCGTTGTCGGACAGTTACCGGTGTTAAAGTTTGTTTGTTTAAAAAATCATTAGCTAACGAGCCTTGTTCCAAAGTCAGGGCATAAAATAAATCAACCGCCGTTACCTGCGGCCGGCCAGATTCGGCCGCGACGCGATGGGCGATGGCTAAAATGCGTTGATAATGAGTGGTGAATTTGGAGAGAATGTCCGGCATGATAGGAAATTAAAAATTGAAAAATCAAAATGCAAAATAATAAGGTAAAATCCAGAAATTGAATTTTTATTTTTTATTTTTGAATTTTTAATTTCCTATGCCATTTGCCGCAAAGCTTTTACCCGTTCGGCAAGGGGCGGATGAGTGGAGAGCAATTTAGTCATACGCTTGGCGCCGGCGCCAAACGGTGAGCTTATGTACAGATGAGCCGTCGCCTGCGAAGCCCGTTGCAACGGCTGGCCGTCGGCCGCGATTTTTTCCAAGGCCCGGGCCAAACCTTCGGGGTAGCGGGTAGCCAGCGCGCCGGCGGCGTCAGCCAAGTATTCGCGTTTGCGTGAAATCGCCAATTTAATAAGATTAGCGATTAGGGGGGACAGTATGGCTAAGATTAAGCCGACCATCATAATTACGCCACTGCCGTTGTTTTGATTGCCAAAGCGGCGGCCGGCGCCAAAAAATAATTGCGAACGTAAAAATATATCGGACAAAATTACTATCATGCCAACCAAAACAATCACCAGCGTGCCCAGACGAATGTCTAAGTTTTTAATGTGGGATAATTCATGGGCAATTACGCCTTCCAGTTCCTCGTTGGCCAGTTTGGCCACCAGGCCTTGGGTTAAGGCAATGGACGAGTGTTGCGGGTCGCGACCGGTGGCAAAAGCGTTCATAGCCTGGTCCGGTATCAGGTAAACTTTTGGCATGGGCAAGCCTTGGCTAATGCATAAATTTTCTACCAAATTCCACACGTATGAATTATCCGTCTTGCTGATAGGGTAAGCTCCCGCCAGGCCAAGGGCGATTTTATCGCCGGCGTAGTAGCCGGTTAACGCCATTACAATCGCGATTAGGCCGGCGATAGTTAGCGGGCCATATAAAGAGCCGCTGGATAAACCCATTACATAGCCGAGCGCCAGTATAACCACCAAGAATATGGTTATTAAGGCCCAGGTTTTTTGCTTGTTAGCGGTAATTTGGGAGTACATGATAGGAAATTTAAAATTGAAAAATCAAAAATTAAAATGAAGAAAAATAATTTTAAATTTTACATTGCCTGCCCGCCAGCGGCCTCGCTTAATTAAAAATAAGTTATTTAGTGTTATGTCTTTTTGTTTAACACTATCGTTGGCCTTAGGACAGGCTTTGGCGGGCATCGTTTAGCGGGGCAGGCGGGTTATTTTTCATTTTGATATTTACATTTTTAATTGTCTTTAAAATTTTACCTCCACATTCGCCTTTTCCGCTTCATTATCCATTTCAAAAAATTCCCGCTTGGCAAAGTTAAAAGTCTGGCCGACCAAATTGGAGGGGAAGGTTTCCAAAGCGGTGTTAAGGTCGCGTACCAAGCCGTTGTAAAAGCGGCGAGCGGCCTGAATTTTATTTTCGGTATCAGCTAACTCGTCCTGCAGTTTGGCAAAATTGACATTGGCTTTTAGTTCCGGGTAAGCCTCGGCCACGGCGAACAAACTTTTTAAAGCGTCACTTAGCATGTTTTCGGTTTGTTGCTTGTCAGCCACGCCTTGGGCGTTAATCGCCCGACTGCGCGCTTCGGTTACGGCGGCAAAAACTTTAGCCTCGTGCGCGGCGTAACCCTTGACCGTGCTGACCAGGTTGGGTATTAGGTCGTGGCGGCGTTTAAGCTGCACGTCAATATCGCTCCAGCCCTCGGCGCTGCGATTTTTTAAGGTTATTAGCCGGTTAAAGGTGGCAACTAACCAGCCGAGCAATATAGCCGCGCCGCCGATGATTAGCCAAGCAAGTGTGGACATATTATTTAGTAATTAATGATAAATTATTAATATTTAGCAAATTGTAGTTTAGCATTTTGACGATAAAAAATCAACCATAGGAAATTTAAAATGTAAATATCAAAAATAAAAATTAAATTTCTGAATTTTACATTTTACATTGCCTGCCCGCCATCAGCTTCTTGCAATCAACGTACTTTAACTAAGGCGGTAAAGCGTTGATTTATAAAGCGGGTGTGTTTGGTATAGGCTTAGGCAGGTTGGTTATTTTACATTTTGATTTTTAAATTTTGCATTAATTAAATAAAAATAGGCCCGTTTTAGCGAACCCATTTTTAATCAGTTTGCTAAAATATTGCTTTACTTTATATTCAGCACTTCAATGCGTGAAGCCGTAAATTCTGTTTGGTCCTTAATGTTGGCGGCCGAGACCACTGTAACTTGGTCACCGGTTTTAATATCAGACAATTTTATATTCTCTTGTTTGAACAGGTTGGCGCCGCCTTCCTTGGGCAGTACCTTGGGAATGGTGCGGCTGATGATTTGGGTGTTATCGTCAGCTTTTACCTTAAGCGCAGTTTCGACTTTTAAGTAATTTACATTTGGTTTGGCTGAAACCGTAATCGTGTCGCCAGCGACGGCGGTAACTTCGCCAACATAGGAGTAAACCTCGCTGGGTACTACCGGAGCCGGTGGTTGGTTAGGATTAGGCTGTTCATTGCCGTTGGCGGCCGCTTGTTCTTGGTTGGTTAGATTAGCCTTGTCGGATTTATCGCCCGCTGGCTTGTTAGACGATAAATAATAACCAATGGCGACTAAGACTATCGCCACCAAGGCAACTACCACTAAAATCGTGGTGGTGTTGCTACTGGGCTTTTGCGGGGACATTGGCGTGTCATTCATAGGTTTTATGTTAAGTGGCCGGTTTAACCGGCGAAATAAATTTCTAGATAAACTACCTTTATACTTTACTAGCTTTACCCGTAAGTTGTCAAAATAATTACCAATGCCATATCTGTAGTAAGATTCGCTCGCTCATTAGGAATGGGTTTTTAATCATGTTTGCTTAGAAGCAGATAATATGCTATAATAAACTTATATTACTGGTAATTAGAAATTTACGGCTGTTAGATTTAGGAATTAAAGGTTATAATAGTAGTTAAGGTAATCTACCATTATGATTGTTATAGACACCGAGCGCGAATTCCATTTTGTCCTTCTTCGTCCACCTTTTCGGGGACTACGGCGGAGCAGGCTGGCTAATATGCTATAATAGCTTTATCTAAGAACTATTGGTTAAGAATTTGGGTTTTATGCGCCAATCAAAATTTGTCCCGCCTACGGCTAAAAATAATAATAACCCATTATATCGCGCCCAAAGCTCCGTTCGTGTTTTAGCGAAAGCTGGAGTTTTTTTGTTTGGCTTAATAGTAATCGGTCTAATTATTCCACTGTTGCCGGTTAAGGCCGTCTCGTCTACACCCAATGCGCCCAGCGGTTTATATAAATCCAGTTCTACCGCTACCAGCATTACTATAAATTGGACTGACAACTCAAGCAATGAAACCGGTTTTAGAATATACCGCAATGGCTCTCTGTATGATTTAGTCGGGGCTAATACTACTTCTTATACTGATACCGGTTTAGCCTGCGGCACTACTTATTCTTATTATGTAACGGCAATTAATAGTGTTAGTGCTCCACCGCCTCCTAGAAGCGGTTCCACCAGCTATAGCGCCAGCAACACCAATAGCTGCACGCAAAACTATTCTAGTTATAGTTTGAGTTTGGCCGCCGGAGAAACCCTAAATATTGGAACCTGCGGCGTGGCCGGTTCTTCAGGCAGTGGTGATACTTATTTACGGTTGTATTTGGGCGGCAGTGAGGTAGCTTCTAACGATGATGCTTGCGGGGTGTTGAGTAATATTAGTTATACGGCTTCTAGCGCCGGCACTTATGTGCTGCGCATGGGTTGTTATAGCAGTGGCAGTTGCAGCGGCACCGTGGCCTATACAATCAACAGTTTGGCGCTAAAAACGCCGTGGTCGCCGGTCGCCAAAGTTTTTAATTGGTTTAATAGAGAACTCGGTTTAGTTAAAACAGCCGCGGCCCAGACGGTTTACGAATCTACTGCGTCTAACACTATTAGCGCTAGTACGGCCGCCTGTCCAGATACTACTCCGCCCACTAACCCAACTTCTCTAAGCGCTTCTGGTTCACCTTGTTCAGGCAGTAATCCTTTGGCTTGTTCCAGTACCGCGCCGTCTTTAACTTATTCCTGGAATGCCGGGACTGATGCCGGCTCCGGCATTGCCGGCTATCAAGTAGTTTTGCAAGATTCCACCACTGCCGCTTGGGTAGCCTCGGCTACCGTGGGCAATGTTTTAAGCGCTTCTCTTTTTCCCAGCGGTTTAGTTAATAATCGCACTTATTATACCTGGGTGCGGGCTTATGATAATGCCGGTAACTGGAACGGGGTATTTTTAATGGGTAATAGCGTTGTGCCGCAAAATGAGACCACTCCGCCCACCGGCAGCGTCAATCCAGTCTCGGGCACTAGTTACAGTGCTTACAGCTATAATGTTACAGCCTCTTATACTGATGCCAGTGGAGTGGCCTCTATAACATATTGTACTGTTGATGGCACTTCTAATTGTTCTCCTTCTATTACTTCTGCCACTAGTTCTGTGGTTGTAACAATTGCTAGTCCAATAATTACTTTTTGCCACTTTGGTACGGATACGTTAGGCAATTCTAGCGCTGTAGCTTGCGGTACTTATTATTTAAGGCCAACCCAACCGAATTCTATTGCGCTTTCTACCAATCAGAATAATGGTAACGTTACCATAGGCTGGTGGGATACTGCCACCAGTGAATCTAGTTTTGGAATTGCCAGAACCGGCCCAAGTAATACTATTTTTTCAGCTCCAGCTAAAAGTGGCACCGGTTGGACCAGTTATACTGATGTTTCTTGTCCGACAGGCGGTACTTATACTTACGCGGTGTCGGCCTGTAACGCGGCTGGTTGTAGCAATGCTATTTCCGATTCAATTATTAAGCCGAGCTGTGACACCACGCCGCCCAGTGGTACTGTCAACTTTAATCCCAGCGTGAATTATACTTCAGCCAGCAGTTCCGGGGTAGATTTAGGTTGTAGTGATGTGGGTGGTAGTGGTTGTTCCACTTATAAACTATACGGCCCTAATGATTCTAGTTGCAGTAGCAGCTTAATTACGTCTGGCAGTTATTCTGGTCCAGTTTCAACTACAATAAATTTGGGCGGGCAGGGGGCTAAGGCTATTAGCGCTAAGTTTACCGATGTGGCGGGTAATAGCAGTTGTGTATCGCAAAGTATTTATGTTGATACTACTCCTCCTACTGGCAGCGTATCCATAAACAATGATGCCACAACTACCAGTAGCGCCAATGTTACTTTAACTTTAACTTGTTCTGATAATACTGACCCTGATCTACGAGTCTTAGCTCCCCCTAGCAATAAATTCGCTTTTGTTTCAAAAATTCTGCATTGGTTAGGTTTGAATTGGATAGCCGAGGCTTTCATCGGCCCCACCGGCAAAGGCGGATGTCAGTCGTATAATGTTTACACTAGTGGTAATTGTTCTGGTTCGGCTGTTAGTAACGGTACGGCTCCGCAAAGTAGTAATTCCATCACTGCTTCGGCCACTTTGTCGTCGGGTAGCGGTACCAAGTACATCAGCGTGCAATATATGGACGGCGCTGGCAATACTTATTGCGCTTCCGATAGTATAGTTTTAGATACCACCCCGCCGACTTGTTCAGTAGCTGCTTCCGGCTCCACCTTAACCGCCACTTGCTCTGACACCGGCGGTTCCGGTTGCACCCAAGCCACCAAAACTCAAACCGCTACCACCACTGGCACTTATACTTTTAATTTCAGTGATAATGCCGGTAACAGCGGTTCTTGTTCGTATCCTTATACGGCTGTGCAGCTGCCGACAGCTTGTACCAGCGTGGGAGTTACTTCGATTGTTAGCGGTAGTGGCGCTACCAATGTAACGCCAGTTACTTTCCAGTGTTATGGCTCGTCCGGCGGGTCGCCTAATGAATATTTGCATACTTATTATTTGAATGGTTCATCTCCGGTTGTGGTAGGTAATCAGCCTTCTTATTTGAACTTAACTTTAGGGCAAGGAACTTATGCAGATTGTATTCAGGCTCATAATTCAGCCGGTTACAGCGGTACTACTTGCGGTTCTATGGTAGTAGATACTCAAGGGCCAATTCCGGACGCTGCCGTTACTGAAGTTGGTTCAAAAGAGTACAGCCTAACCCCAACTTCAATATTTACCAATATCAAAGGGTCTCGTTATGCAAAAGGTACCACTAGTACCAATGCTAATGACCCCGCTTTTAGTCTTACTTTGCCTGTAACGAGCCTTTCTGGATTAAAAACTGCAACCTGTGTTCTTAATAAGGGTGCAACTCAAGTAGGAGCGTCTGTTGGATGTAGAAATTCTAATAATCAAATAAGCGTGTCTTTTACTCCTTACAGTTATACGACAGGTACGAATAATAATGATAACAACGGAGATTATTCTATAGTAGTAAGTGCAGCGGATAATGCTGGTAATATAAAGAATAATTTTTATACAAGCAGTGTTTTAAATGTTAATAATTTGAAACCCAGTATTACTAATGTTCGTTAAACAATTATTTTATTGTTAAACTTTAAAAATCAACCTTAATTGGGTTGATTTTTTGCTTTATCTTAGCCAAGATATCCACTTATGCCCTTGACAAAATAGTGTTTAGGGTGTATGATGAATTGTTAAATTAAAATAAACAGTGGATAATATAAATAGTCATTGCGAGCGGAGCGAGTGTGCTCAAAATGACAATAACAAAGTTTTTTAAAAAAGTCATAATATTAAAAACTAAATATAAAGGTGCAATAATGAAACGATTGTTAAACATATCGTTAGTGTTGCTCTTTGTAGCAACACTGTCTTACGGCCAGTGGCAGCAAGTTACCAACTGGGATCCTAAACAGCAACTTGAAGCTGTTTGTTCTGTGGATAATAATGTTTGGACAGTAGGCAATGGCCATCCTTCAATATATCACTCTACTGATTCAGGAAAAACCTGGTCAGCGCAACTAGAGCCAGGCACAGAGGCGGCCGCATACAACGCTGTTCAGTTTGTCAACAAGAACTTGGGTTATATAGCCGGTGGTCCTATCAGTGGTGAAGATTACGGTGTAATCTTAAAAACCACCACTGGTGGCAGCAGTTGGTTCCGGCTTAATAATCCTGTAGCCAGCGGTATCAGATGTATGTTTTGGGCCGATAGTTTAAATGGCTGGTTAGCCGGAGGTACTAGGCAGTTATACTATTATAAAGATACTACTGGTACTAATGGCGGCTTGGTCTGGCGAACTACTGATGGGGGTTTCACGTGGAATATTCAAAAATTTGGTAAGCCAAGATATGGATTTTGGCGTATTCAGATGTTGTCAAATGGTTTTGGTTGGCTGTTAAGCATGAACGAATTGTATACAACTTCTGACTTTGGTTCTACTTGGCGCAAATACAACAGCTTGCCACTGTCAGGCGATTATGAGTATTTTCAATTGGTTGCCAAAGCAAACAAAGTCTATATAGTCTTGCGTTCATTTTCATTGAACAAAACTCCAGTTTATATGTCGCAGGATAATGGTTTGAACTGGCAGTTGCTTAGTGAATTGAATGGTTTGCCGCTTCGTCCCAATTCTTTGCTTGCTATTGATGAAAATGATTTGTATTTTGTTGGAAACGATTGGCAAATAAATAGTTATATTCTAAAATCTACTGATGGCGGAAAAACTTGGAAAGTTGATTTTCAGGTTGGTATGAATAGCGGTGAAATTTATTACACATTACAAATGAGTCCTGATATGAAAACCGGTTGGGCAGTTGGTTCACAAATCTGGCGCTATGTTGTTCCGCCCACGCTCAATGTTAATCCTGATAAGGTGGCTAGAGCTGGTACGCCGTTTGTAGCCCGGTATTCAACCTATAAGACCTACCCCGGTGATAATATGGCTACGGCAAAAGTTGACTATCCTAGTTGGTTAAGCGTGGTATCAAGTACGGAGATTAAAGGCACAGTGCCAAATTCTCTGTTACACAAGAAATTCGTTTTCCAAGTTACGGCTACTACAACCGAAGGCGGATTTAAGACTTTCAAGTCGGATTCCATTTATGTGGATGACGTGGTTTGGGTTGAGCCAAATGAAGTTCCAACTAAATTCTCGCTTAGCCAAAACTATCCTAATCCGTTCAATCCCAGCACCACTATTAGTTATACCATTCCAACTAGTACCGACGTAAAATTAGTGGTTGTTAATAC
This sequence comes from Patescibacteria group bacterium, assembly GCA_041645215.1. GTDB lineage: Bacteria > Patescibacteriota > Patescibacteriia > Veblenbacterales > UBA10138 > JACRFM01. The sequence goes on from JBAZQK010000005.1 coordinate 58,852, forward strand.
TCTTGGCCAAGAAATTGTCACTTTGGTCAACGAATACAAAGTTGTTGGCACTTATGAAGTAGTTTTCTCCGCCCAAGGCGGATCCGCCTCTGGCGGAAATGCCAGCAATTTGCCCAGCGGTATCTACTTCTACCGCTTAACAGCTGGCAACTTCGTCAGCACTAAGAAAATGATGTATCTAAAATAAAAATAATTCTGCCAAGCATCGCGCTTGGCAAGTCAAAAATAAAGGGTTCATTCAGGTGTTAATTCTCATACAGTTTTCTATAATTGATTACTGCGAGATTTAACACCTTATTTTTTTGTCTTTTTATCTTTTTTACATTTTTCCAATCAAGCAAATACTTCCATACTTCCCAGTATCAAAGTAATTGACGATTTTATAATTATTATGATTTATGCTAAGGTAACTTGTTAAATAAGATAAAATAGCGTTTAGGGTGTATGATGGATTGTTAAATCAAAATAAACAGTGGATAATATAAATAGTTGAACCAAAAAAGTTTTTTAAAAACATATATAAGGAATCTAGTCATGAGAACAATAGTTAAGTTGTTCCTAGTTTTGTTTGTATTATTTGTTGCCCCTGTAATGGCTCTTTACCAGCAGGGAGTTTCATTGCCAACGCAATGGACCAATGTCAGCTCGGAAATAGACTTGTATGCTATTGAAACACTGGACGGCGTGAATGTTTACGCTGCCGGCGGCGCTAAAATACTCTGCTCTCATAATGGTGGTCAAACCTGGACCAAGCCAGTAACTGATGATGTCTGGTTTAAAGGCATTAAAGTATTTGATAATAACAATGTTTTAGTTTACGGCGGCGCTTACGGCGACGGTGTTATTTATCAAACCACCGATGGCGGCCAAACCTGGACCATAAATCGTTTAACCGGCCTTAATCTTATAATGTCCATGCATTTTTTGGACAGGTTAAATGGTTGGATAACGAGTTATGACGTTGTGGAAATTAATCTTATGGTCATTCGTATACACAAAACTACCGACGGCGGCCAAACCTGGACTCTAGCCCATTCTTTTATTAGTAGTTATAGACTGCGAAGTATTTGGGCAGTCAATCAAAATACTGTTATAGCCGCAGGCGATAGTGCTCGAGTTATTATAACTACCAATGCTGGTGTAACCTGGAATAAGATTACTATGCCTAGTGCTGGTCTTACTACTAGCTTTGAATCAATTGTGTTTACCAATAATTCTACCGGCTTAATAGCAGGAAATCAGACATCAAGTCAGGGTAATTATGTATTTAAAACTACCGATGGCGGTAAAACTTGGACAATTGTTTTTGGTAATAAAGATTATTATATTTACCATTTGCAAATGCTGGATAGTAATAATGGTTACGCGGTTGGACAAGTAGGTAAATGGAACCCGGGTAGGATATATGGTGCCTTATTTAAAACTACTGATGGTGGAAACAATTGGCAGGAAATGTTAGCTAACGGCGATAATAATGCTTACTACGGTGTTAGTTTTATCAATCAGGAAAGTGGTTTTATCGCTGGTCTTGATGGCATCTATAAGTATCAAAATCATTGGCCTAAGTTTAATATTACCAGCCTAGCCACCGTGGCTTATGTAGATAGTACTTATCGGCAAAAGTTGCAGGCGACTGACGTAGATGGCGATAGTCTGCGTTTCAGTTTGGTGAACAGTCCGGTATTCTTGCACATAGTTGATAGTACAATCACTGGCAAGCCAACCACTGCTGATACAGGTAGTTATTTAATTACAGTGGTAGTTAGCGATGGCAAGGGTGGAACTGACACCTTAAAGTATAACCTTAAGGTAGATAAGCTAACTGGTATTGATGATAGTCAAACTGTTCCAGTTACTTATAGTTTGAGCCAAAACTATCCCAATCCGTTTAACCCAAGTACAACTATTGTTTATTCCATTCCAACCTCCTGCCAAGTTAAGCTTCAAGTTTTAGACATACTTGGCCGAGAAATCGTTGAGTTAGTCAACGAGCAAAAATTCGCTGGCAGTTACGAAGTAGTTTTTTCCGCCCAAGGCGGATCCGCCTCTGGCGGAAATGCCAGCAATTTGCCTAGCGGTATCTACTTCTATCGCTTGCAAGCTGGCAACTTCGTCAGCACTAAGAAAATGATGTATCTAAAATAAAAAAATCTGCCAAGCATCGCGCTTGGCAAGTCAAAAATAAAGGGTTCATTCAGGTGTTAATTCTCATACAGTTTTCTATAATTGATTACTGCGAGATTTAACACCTTATTTTTTTATTATTCTTATCTTTTTTCATTTTTCCAATCAAGCAATTACTTCCATACTTCCCAGTATCAAAGTAATTGACGATTTTATAATTATTATGATTTATGCTAAGGTAACTTGTTAAATAAGACAAAATAGCGTTTAGGGTGTATGATGAATTGTTAAATTAAAATAGACAGTGGATAATATAAATAGTCATTCTGAAGCTGATGTTCATCGGCTGAAGAATCTAAAGCGAATAATCAAAATGTTACAGATTTTTCGCTTCGCTCAAAATGACAATAAAAAAGTTTTTTAAAAAAGTTAATAATATCAAATAAATAAAAGGTGACAAAATGAAACGATTAATTATTTTAATCGTAATACTTGGTTTAGTTTTTTCTAAACCGGTAATTGGTCAATGGACCAAAGTAACTCAAGGCAATTACATGGGCCTTGAAGACATATCGTTTGCCGATGCTCAGAACGGCATTGCGGTATCTGACCTTGGTCTGCATTATACAACTGATGGTGGCAAAACCTGGCCTGATTATGCTGATTGGAATATGCTCTGGAAATCATACACTTATGTGCATTTTCTAGACAATCAGACTGGTTGGATTTTAGGCTATGACGCGGGTGAGCCAGGATACTTTTTTAAAAGTATTGATGCTGGCAAAACCTGGCAACAGGTGCAGAATCCGGTTAATGGGTTGATGTATAAAATGTTCTGGCTTAATTCCAATATTGGTTATGCTTTTGGCGGCACGCGCGGCCTCTTATTCCGTGGCGACACTACCGGCACTAATGTTGGCTATATTTGGAAAACAACTAACGCTGGCACCACCTGGACCGCCGCCGCAGTTGGCAAGCCTTATGGCGGTTTTAACGATATGTGGATGCAGTCAAATGGCAAAGGCATACTGATTGGTCCGTATGTTATGTATTCAACGACTGACTTTGGTAATTCCTGGCAAAAGAAAAATTTTCTTCTTCAAACTAATGAAATATTAAAGAAAGTTTATTTCTTTAATGAGAATGATGGATTTATTTTTTCTTTTAAGTATAAAAATGGTTCATATACCAGGTTATATAAAACCAAAGATGGCGGTGCAACTTGGCAATTATGGTCGGAAATTAGTAAGTTTGATATAGGTTTTATGAGTCCGGTTTGTGTGGTTAATGTTAATAATATTGTGTTATCAGGTAGTTATAGTAATTCGGTAGACACAGCCAATTATCAAGTCAAGCGTTCTATTGATGGCGGTAAAACTTGGCAAACCGAATTAACGAATTTTGATAACAATGATTATATGCAGACCATCAAAAAGTTCGGTAACACCTATTGGGGTGTTGGCGCACAAATTTGGCGCTGCGATAATGTACCTCCAATGTTTACTGTCAATATAGGCGATTCAATAGCCTATGTTGATTCGCAATATATCCAAGCCTTACAAGCTGTTGACGTGGAAGGTGACCCCTTAACGTTTAAATTATTAAACGCTCCCCAATTTCTGTCTGTGGCTGATAGCTATGTAAAAGGAATTCCCCGGTCTACCGATATTGGCAAATATGTCATAAGAGTTGAGGTGTCAGACGGCAAGGGTGGCAAGGATACATTGTCCTATAACCTGAAAGTTGATTTCGCCACCGGCGTTGAGGATGAATTAAGTATTCCAACTGAATTCTCGCTTAGTCAAAACTATCCCAATCCGTTTAACCCCAGCACAACCATTAGTTACAGTATTCCAACTTCCTGCCAAGTTCGTTTAACAGTTTTAGACATACTTGGCCGAGAAATCGTCACATTGGTTGACGAGCATAAATTCGTTGGCAGTTACAATGTAACTTTCACCGCCAGCAATTTGCCCAGCGGTATCTACTTCTACCGCTTAACCGCTGGTACTTTCACAAATACCAAAAAAATGACACTCGTTAAATAAAATTTTCTGGTGTCATTCTGAAGCCCTCCTTAAGAGGGCTGAAGAATCTAATAAAATAATGGTTTAGGTGTTAGAGATGCAGTACTCATAATCAGTATTCGCTCTAACACCTTATTTTTTATCGCGAACTCTTTTTGACAAATACTTCCATACCCACGCACCAGCCCGACCAAGTCGGGGCGGTGCGGGACTTCGCTTCCCAGTATCAAAGTATTGGTCGATTTTATAATTATAGATCCAATATGCCATTGACAAGGGTATATTTTAGAACTATAGTAAAGTGTTAAATCTATAAAAATAGTTCATACTATTAAATAGTCCCGTTGTTGTTTTGAGAAGTTAGTCATTGTGTAGTTCTTGTCTGTCATTGCGAGGAAGTCGATTCATATCGGCTGACGCGGCAATCTCATTCTTCTTAAACCAATAATAAAGTGTCATCCTGCTTGCCCCGCCTTGGCGGAGGAACAAAGTGAAGGATCTAACAAAGTTTTTTAAAAAAGTTAATAATATTATAAACAAACTATAAAGGTGATAAGATGAAACGATTAATTATTTTAATCGTAATACTTGGTTTAGTTTATTCTGAACCGGTAATTGGTCAATGGACCAAAGTAACTCAAGGCCAGTTTAAGGGCCTTCAAGATGTATCGTTTGCCGACGCCAACAACGGCACTGCTGTTGCTGACCTTAGTACATACCGCACCACTGATGGCGGCCATACTTGGTCAGTTTATCCAGACTGGAATATGATTTGGAAATCATACACCTATGTTCATTTCTTGGATAATCAAGTCGGTTGGATACTAGGCTATGACGCGGGTGAGCCAGGCTACTTTTTCAAAAGTATTGATGCTGGCAAAACTTGGCAGCAAGTTGCCAATCCGGTTAATGGATTAATGTACAAAATGTTCTGGTTAAATGCCACTGTTGGTTATGCTTTTGGCGCCACGCGCGGCATCACTTTCCGTGGCGATACTACCGGCACTAATGTCGGCTATGTCTGGAAAACAACTAATGCTGGTACCACCTGGACCGCGGCCGCAGTCGGTAAGCCTCGTTGGGGTTTTAATGATATGTGGATGCAGCCAAGCGGAAAGGGTATATTAATTGGCGGGTATGTTATGTATTCAACTTCTGATTTTGGTAATTCCTGGCAAAAGAAAAATTTCCTTCTTCAACCTAATGAGATATTAAAAAAAATATATTTCTTTAATGAGAAAGATGGATTGATTTTTTCTTTTAAGGCAGAAAATGATGGTTCATATACTAGGTTATATAAGACAAATAACGGTGGTATAACCTGGCAATTGTGGTCGGAAATTAGTAAGTTTTATATAGCTTTTATGAGTCCGGTTTGTGTGGTTAATGTTAATAATATTGTACTATCAGGTATTTATTATAACTCAATAGATACATTAGATTATCATATAAAACGTTCTATTGACGGCGGTAAAACCTGGCAAACTGAATTAAGGAATTTTGATAGCAACGATTATATGCAGACCATCAAAAAGTTCGGTAATACTTATTGGGGTGTTGGCGCGCAAATTTGGCGGTGCGATAACGTACCTCCAATATTCACCATTAACATTGGCGATTCAATAGCTTATGTTGATTCGCAGTATACTCAAGCTTTAAAAGCTGTGGATGTAGATGGTGACCAATTAACATTTAGGTTGCTAGGTGCTCCTCAATTTCTGTCTGTGGCTGATAGTTATGTAAAAGGAATTCCCCGGTCTACTGACATTGGCAAATATGTTATAAAAGTTGAAGTGTCAGACGGCAAGGGTGGAAAAGATACTTTGTCTTACAACCTGAAAGTTGATTTCGCCACAGGTGTTGAGGACGAATTAAGTATTCCAACTAAGTTCTCCTTAAGCCAAAACTATCCTAATCCATTCAATCCAAGTACAACTATTAGTTATTCAGTTCCAACTTCCTGCCAAGTTCGTCTAACGGTTTTAGACATACTTGGCCGAGAAATCGTTACACTAGTTAACGAGTATAAAGTTGTTGGCACTTATGAAGTTAATTTCTCCGCCAACAATTTACCTAGCGGTATCTACATCTACCGCTTAATCGCTGGTCAGTTCTCACAAACCAAAAAAATGACACTCATAAAATAAATTATTTTTAATAGGTGTCATTCTGACCCCGTCAGACGAGGGAAGAATCTAATAAAATATCAATATATCTTCGAGGAGGTCATTCAGTACTCTATAATCCAGTACTCCGGCCACCTCCTTTTAATTTAATTTTAAATCAGCAACTGCTTCAGTGCTTCGCAGCGCTAAAGCAGTTGATAGGTAGGAGATGATAATTATAACTCCAACATTGACAGGGTTTAGACGAATCTATAATTGATTCCTCGTCTAAATCCTTTTTAATTTGGCTGTAATAAGCCATTTTTGTTAAATATGCACAATTTGAATTTGCCAGATTTGTTTTTTTATTATAAATTAAATATGTGCTTGTGGGCGCAAGCCCCGTTCAGCTAAGGATTTCCTAAGCTGAAGGCAAGCACATAACAACACCCCGCCTACGCGAGGTGTTTTTATTGTTCATTCATCGGCAATATTGTCAGTATATAGCTTTTGTGGCTCGCCGTGTTTAAGTTTTGAATAAGGCATTACACTCCAGAAAGTAATATTACCATCGCCAACCCGCCTCAATATGACTCGAATTTTAATTTGTTTTTGTCCGACTATTGCCACCAAAGCCCAATACTGAACTTCTTTGGTAAGGGATAGCCCGTCTCGTTTAGATTTTTTACCAATAATGATAAGGCTTTTTCGGTATTCTTGTACCGTACCGGATTTTTCTATTACTTTAAAAGCCAGCGGCAATAAACTGAATTTTAGCAGTTGTTCTTTTTTGTTTCTTTCCCGACGAGCGGAAAATTGTAAATGATGCAAACCGTCGGAATTAAGAATTATATTAGTTTCAAAATAAGGATTATAAATACTATTTCGTGATTGAAAGAAGTTTTTAGCAATCGTTTTCTTTTCATTGAAATACGTGATGTCCATATTTTTAGTTTATCAATTTTATAACAAAATGCAATCTGGCGGCGACCCTGAAGATCTATAATCGATTTCTCGTCTAAACCCTATTTAATTTGGTTGTTATTAATGTTTATCAGAAAGGACAGTTAGAGCGTGAGCTATCAAAATCTCAATGACCTTTTTGTCCGAATTATAGCAAGCTATAAAATCATCAACCCGCATAAGACTTCGTTCAAACGCGTCTTGGCTGGGTATGAAGTCGCTCAATCGGCAATCGCGGGAGGTATAAAACAACATTTGTTTATCATTCCCCTCAAACTGCAGAGTGGCGAAGGGAATCGCCTGACCATCTATTATAACGCCTGATTCTTCTTTTACCTCTCGCTGTAAGGCCGAGAGTAGGTTAGTATCCCCTGGCTCAACATGTCCGCCTGGTACATCCCAGCCTCGCTCATTCCGAGTTGCAATAATCTGACCATCTATAAAACCAAGCAAAAATACTGCGCTTACCGATTGTTTTTGAGGCAGGTGGTTCTCATCAATATACTGGATATGCAATTGGCCCAGTGTAATTTTTTCCAGTGGAGTAATCATTATTTCTTTCCCATTTGATTTAGTTGATTCAAGTCCTTATCTTATTTATCTACGATCAACTGTTATTATATTATCATTTTACTTTTTATTCAAAACCAGTCTTTTTACCCTATAGGTGTTTTTTAATTTAAACGAATTAGTGCAAATACTTCCATACTTCCCAGTATCAAAGTATTTGTCGATTTTATAATTGTCATGATTTATGCTTAAGAATCTCTTTATGCATTTCTGTGGTAATTGAGTTGCACCAATTATCAGGATTATCGTTTTTGTCAGCCAGGTATTCATCAAAACTAAGCCACCGCGTAGCTTCAATTTCGCCATCTTTAAAATTAAATTGAGTTGATGCTTGGTTTAAATAAAAAGCCAACATAACAGTTAGGTGTTTGTAATTTTCGCTCCTTTCTTTCCGCCAACAGGCTAGCCGACCATCATTAAGGTTTAGTCCCAGTTCTTCGTTTATTTCCCTGGCAACATTTTGTTCAAAGTTTTCCCCCTTAGCCACGTGCCCGCCAAAGTAAGTTTGCCATTTATTGGGATTACCCTCGTTGTTAGTGGAGCGCTTGGAACAGAGAATTTTTCCATCAGGATTAATTACCCAAATATTGGTAACAGCATGCCAAATTCGGTATGGTTTTTGGTGTGCCTCGGCGCGGGTATGAGGTTCTACTGGGTTGCCGTTTTCGTCAAAGCAGGCTAGTAGTTCTGACGTATCTTTGGACATGATGTTCTATTAGTAATCAGATACTATGAATTATAACATGAAAATTACAAACCCAAATTCTGCGAGATGGTCATACAGTACTCTTATTTAGTACTCCGACCACCTCTTTTTAATTTACCCTTGGCCTTGATTGTTTTGGTATTTATGCTAAAGTAACATGTTAAGTAAGGCAAAACCATTTTTTAGGAGTATAGTAAAGTTAAATTAAAAAAGAGTGGTTGAAATGTAATTATAAAGAAATAAATAAAGCTTTTTAAAAATTTGTAAACAATCTCAAGGGGTATGTCATGGAAAATAATAAGAAAACAGTAGTATTAGTTACCCCACCGTCGCATACTCACCGTACAGCCGAAGAAAACCTGGGAATTGGCTATTTAGCCTCAAGTTTGAGAGCTAAAGGTTTCCCAGTGGTAATTATAGATGCTTGGTTATATAACTATCCAATAAATATTCTAGTGGAGAAAATATTGACGATAAAAAATATTCTTTTTGTCGGCATTTCTTGTTATCGGTCATCTTTGGATGACGTTGGAAATGTTATAAAGCAACTTAGACCGCTTGGTTATAATGGTGTTGTTACAGTTGGTGGATTTGGTCCAACTTTTCATGATTCCGATTTTCTTTCTGTTGGTGTGGATGTTGTGTTAAAAGGAGAAGCGGAAGATTCAATAGTTGAATTAGCTAACTTATTAAATAATCGCAATTATCAAAAAAACAACTTATCTAAAATATCTGGAGCATCTTGGTTAGGCCAAGCTGGACAAATCAACCGCACTAATCCCATTAAGGCTGATCATTTAGATTCCTTGTTCTTTCCAGCGAGAGATACTATGGCAATGAATTTACAAATGAAAAATCCAGCTCATCTTGTTACCAGCCGTGGTTGCACTTCTAATTGCTTGTTTTGTTCCATAATCTCGTTTGAGAGACTGACAAAAAATAGGGTTACCTGGCGACAGCGCAGTATAGGCAACATAATTGAAGAGATAAAATATCTTTTTAACGAATATGGCATATCTACCTTTAAAATCGTGGACGATAGCTTTATAGAAGAAGGTAGAGATGTGGTTTGGACGGAAACTTTCCTTAATGAGTTGCGCAAAAATAACCTTAAAATTCGATTCCGCACTCAGGTAAAAGCGAACGTTCTAACCAGTGAGTTAGTTGTTTGCTTAAAAGAAGCCGGTTGGTTTTCGACCAGTGTCGGTATTGAAAATTTTGCTGAGACGGCCTTGCGTCGGATGAATAAGTCTTCTAGTCTTGAGCAAAATTTAAACGCCTTGGCTATGCTAGAAGAAAACGGTATTTACGTAGTCATGAATCTGATCCTTTTTGATCACAGCACGACTTGGTCCGAGTTAAAAGAAAATCTCTTTTACTTAAACAAGTTTAGCTGGCCGGTCATTAAGGGTTTATTTACGGAAATGTACGCAGCCGAAGGTACGGCTTATTCCAGATTGTTGAAAAAAAGGGGCGAGCTGCTACCCAATAGTAATTTCATGAATAGGCAGTATAATTTAGTCAATCATGATGTGGGGGTGATTTATACTTGTTTAAAGAAATGGCATAAGTCCCATTCAGCCGTATATGATCACGCTATAAACGTAATTGCCGCGCCTAAAAACTTGCCAGATTATGGTTATCAGAAGTATTTCAGGGTTTATCGACCGCTTTATGATTTGGATTTGCAGTTTTTTGCCAAGTTAATTAGTTTACTAGAACAGTCTGCTCATAAACAACTGCCGCAAGCCCTGGAGTTTACTAATAACTTTATAACAAATACAAAACAAATTTTCGCCACAGTGGAAGGGGAAGTAACAGATTTAGATTTAGACTTTGGTATTTCTTACCAAGCCGAGTCTAATCCTTTTTTACACATCCCAGGAGATAGAAATGGAAAATCTCATAGAAAAAATACCTCCTAATGAGAAATTAAGCATAGAAAATATCGGCTGGACATTAGGTAACGATTGTCCTTATAGATGCAATCAATGTTACAGTCTTACTGCCAGGTTAAAAGGTAAAGACTTGGAAAGCAAACACGTTGATAGAATAGTTGACCAATTAAGCATAAACAAGATAAAGACAGTTAATTTAGGTGGCAATGAGCCAATATTCACTAACGGTTTGGATGTTAAAAAGACTAAATTGCCTTATATTATTAAGTCTTTAGTAGATAAGAACATCTTGGTCGGCTTAACCACGGCTGGTGTGACACTTCAACACCTGATCAGGTATTATGGCGACTACTTTTTACTGCTTAATGATGTTGATGTAAGTATTGATAGTCCTTTTAAATGGGAACATGATAAAAACAGGGGAGCTCAGTTGTTTGATTCGGCTATATGGGTCGCCAATATGTGTCAGGCTCAGGGGATTGAGCACACTTTGGTAATGTGCGGTATGAATTGGAATCTCTCAGAAAGTCATTTGCAAGGCTTGATAAATTTAGCCAAAGCAACGGGTAGTAACTTGAGAATAAACTACTTGAAACCGATTGAAGAAAAACATTTGGATATTTTTCCAAGTGCGCGACAATATTATGAATCGGCACAATACTTGATTGACAGATGTAGTATAGTTGATTTGGGTGAGCCATTACTGTCCTCGGTTTATTCTGATTTGGAAAAAGGGTGTCCTTGCGGTACGAAATCTTTTAGAATTCATTCCATCACCCCTGATGGCAAGGTGCCGGTTAGCCCCTGCGTTTATATGCACGATTATCGGTATGGGGACTTACTTAAAGACGATTTGATAGATATCATCAACTCAAATCAATTTAAAGCCTTTCGTCAAAGACGAAGTAACCCAGCAAACATTCCAGGATGTAATTGCTGTGAACACTTAAATAGTTGTCGTGGTGGTTGCGCTGCCCGTTCCAGTTTATTTCATAAAAATAAAAATATATTAGAAGTGAAAGATCCTTATTGTTTAAAGGATTATACTGAAACAATTGTGGGTTCGTCACTTATTTCTGATGTTAATTTTGGGCAAAAATCATTGGTACATAGAGATTATTTGTGTACCCTTATCTTATCGCCTAAGTGATAAAACAATGTTATAATTAAATGAGGAAGTTTAAGGCTTCCTCATTATTATTTTCTCATTAAATTTATGGTAACCCAGGCCAAAAATTTTCTTAATAAAATTGTTAAAGTGAAGATTGATAGGCCATTAGGTGCCAAGCACCCTAAACATGATTTTATTTATGAAGTTAATTACGGGTTTGTGCCGGGTACTTTGAGTTCTGACCAAAAAGAATTGGATGCTTATGTTTTAGGAGTGGATGGGCCATTGGAAGATTTTGAGGGTAGATGTATAGCAGTTATTCATCGTACCAACGATGATGATGATAAATTGGTAGTTATAGCGCCAAATTCTCCAAATATGTCAGACGAAGAAATAATGAAAAGGGTGAATTTTCAAGAGCAGTTTTTTAAGTCTCATATTATTAGGTAATTGTTCTTTGTAATAAAAATAAATGGCCTCCATTAAATGGCGGCCATTTTATTAAATATGATTTTATTTAATCATGAAATCGGGTAGATATTCGAAGTGAGTACTTTTGTTAGTAACATGTTTCTTTTGTTCACGGCAGTTACATTTTATGCCTTTGATTTTAGAAAGTTTGGGTAGAGCGGCAAGAAATATATCAAACGTCTTTTTTCTGCCAGTAATGATGTTGTTATCAATACATGTGCGAGCCAAAGGATCTTGCGCTAAAAAACGTGCTCTAAGTTTTCTATCATCAATCGTAGCCGCTAATCCAACATAATGACATCCAGCTTCTCTGGCTAGTGTTGCCTCTATGTCAGCGGTTTGACCGACAACATCCCATCTGTTTTTTGCATAATAATTTAATTCAGCTTCTGTTTCAATGCGAGGATAACCATGAAAGCAGACGTATATACCTTTTTTGTGCACTTTAAAGGGTATAAGCTTTGTTGATTGTATTAAGACATCCGTGGCTTCAGCACAAAATGGTTTAAGCATATCAACGTTTCTAAAGCCAGTGTCCATGTTTCTTGTTTGATCATAACCACCCATGCCGACTAAATCGTTTAGGATGTATACATCGCCAGCCTGGCTGTTGGGCTTGATTGAACCACAAGTAAACGTTCCAACAATCGTTTCTATACCCATACTTGAAAGTGTTTCTTGTGTAAGGAGGAAATTAATTTTTTGTGACGTAGATCTAATTCGATCAAATCTTCCATATATGATAATAAATGGAATACCCGCATGTTTAGTTAAAAAACAGCGATTGTGGATGCCGATTTTTGTTTCTACTATGATGTGATTATACGGGTTCTTATTTAAGAACCAGTCAGGTCTAGCAATAATAGCGACCTTAGTTTTGAATTCCTTGCTGGCTTGGGCAAGTGACTCAAAATTTACGTAAAGACTTTGACTTATCATATTAACTCCTTTGTATAGGTATTACTTGAGAAATTATTGACAAGCATTCATTGATTGAGTTTTTTTCTGTATCCAGCATTAAGTAATTTCTATGCAATCTAGTTACATGATAGATCAATCGTTCTTGCATAGTTGAAATCAAATCTGGTTTATTGAAAAACAAATGATCAATTTCAGTACTATTGCTGTTATCTTTAATTCTTTTGAGTATAATGTCTGGATTGGCTTGTAAAATAATAGTGAGATGAGGATTGATCAATAAGTTTCTTCGCAAATATTCATCAAGTAATAAAGAATCAGCGTTTAGGTTGTGAATTTCTCTGAAGGTTGTTATTGATAAATCATATCTTTCTTGTACAACTGTTTCTCCTCTAGCAATACTCGGCAGAATAGAATCACTTGTATCAAAAATGCAATCAGCCCAGTAGAAGGCAGTTGAATAACCAAGATCAGTTATTTCTTTTGATTTGACTTCGCTGGAAAAAGGGGAATTGCTCAAAGCGCCTCGTTTGTGTCGGATAATTTGTTTGCTATTGTTTCTTAATAGTTTAACTAACTCAATAGCCAGAGTCGTTTTTCCGCATTTAGGAGGAGACTCAAAGACTATGAATAATCCTGGATTTTTCATGTCATTACCTCTTATTTAGTTTGTAATATACAATTTCAATTTAATTGATTTTGTTATTGTGTTTAGTTTTTGTTACTTTTTGTTTATCATATCTTAGTATTATTTGAGGTAAAGTCAAGCCTTGCTTTTTTTCTGTTAATTTGCTAGAATATTTTGAATAAATAAAACTAAAAAAGAATATTAAAAATAGAGGTATAAAAATGAAAGAAAAAATAACTTATGGTCTTGATTTTGGAACTTCCAATACGGCCATTGTGGCTAATTATAAGGGAATTCTTAGACCAATCCCCTTGTCTTCTGATGGCAGTTTGATAACTCCAACCGTATTGTATTTTCCGCCGGATGGCAGAGTGTACAAATTCGGAGATGAGGCCGTTAAAGAATATCTCGCCCGAAAAATGAAAGGCAGATTTATGCAGTCGCTTAAATCGTTTTTACCAAGTGAGTCTTTTTCTGGAACTTATATCTCCGGTTTTGGGCACAGGTATCTGCATGACTTGATTGCCCTTATATTTTCCGAGGTTAAAAAAAGAGCCGACATTCTGATTGGTGAGAACATAAGATCGGTAGTTATCGGTATACCAGCTAAATTTGTTAATGAATTAGACAACTCTTCAAGAAATTTAGCAGAAGAAAGATTGCGCATGGCCGCTGATATGGTTGGTTTTAAAGAAGTTAATTTTATTTTAGAGCCAATAGCCGCGGCTTATTACTACGAAACTTTATTAAATTCATCGGAAACTGTTTTGGTTGGTGATTTTGGCGGCGGTACTACAGATTTCACTATTATGAATCTTTCTCCAAATGGTAATAAAAAAATTGACCGCAAGGACGATATTTTGGCAACCAGCGGTATACCCATAGCCGGGAATAACTTCACTTCGGACTTAATGCGCAACAAGTTGCTTAAATACTTTGGCCAAGGTAGCAAATTTAAGTCTTGGGACAAGTGGTTAGAAATGCCCGTTCATATTTTACAAATGATATGTAAATGGGAAAATTTAGCCTTTATGAGGACTCCGGAATACCGCAAGACCATAAATATGCTTCTCAATAAAACAGATGATTACGATGGTATATCAAGATTGCACACTCTAATAGAAGATAATCTTGGTTATACATTGTTCCAATCTATAGAAAGAGCCAAAATTGAGTTGTCGGGAAATGTTGTATCAAAGATATTGTTTTCGGAAAGCAACATTAAAATTGACGAGGAGGTGTCTAGAGAGGAGTATGATTATTTGATAGGTTATATGTACGAAAAGATAGATGAGACTATACAAGAAATGTTAAAGGTCTCATCAAAAAATCCGAAAGATATCGATGCGGTATTCTTAACTGGCGGAACTTCTTTTACTCCACTGATAAAAGATTATTTTACTAAGAAGTTTGGTAAAAATAAGATTAAAAGTAAAGATAATTTTACCGATGTTGCCAACGGTTTGGCCGCTTCGATGGTATGAAATGATTTCTAAAAATTGAACGGGACTTGAGAAATTGATTTTAATCAACTCAAGTCCCTATTTATTTGCCTGCGATTAGTGCAAATACTTCCATACCCACACACCAGTCCCGTCTGACGGGACCAGCCCGACCAAGTCGGAGCGGTGCGGCCTGCCCGCCTTGGGCGAGGACTTCGCTTCCCAATATCAAAGTATTGGTCGTTTTTAATTATCACAATTTATACTTAAGAATTTCCCTATATGTTTCCGCAGTAAAGGGTTGTCGCAGGACAACCCTTATTAATTGATTGCATGCATTTGACATATTTTTTGTATTGTATTAGGATATAGAAAAATAGTTCTTTGTAAGAAATCTAAAAATCAGTGACCAGGAATAGTAGGCTATTTAAGTCTAGCCGAGAGAGGGGAGAATAGTGTGAACTCCCTCTAGACCAATAGTTCGAATGGCCCTGCGAGATGTAAGCCGAAATTGGCTGACTTTAGCCAAAAGTAGTCTTTACCGGGATTTACCCGCCGTAACCATGGGTTAGAACGTGTTGCCCCAAGCAAAGCGTTCTGAAAGCGTTCTCCGCCTCGGCGGAGAGAATAAAGGTGGTACCGCGAAGGTTGATATGACCTCCGTCCTTTAAACAGCATAGCTTGACTATGTTGTTTGAGGGATGGGGGTTTTTTGTTTAGCTCTTTAACAACTATATAGAATGTAAAAACAAATTATAAAAATAAAATAATAAGAGGTGTAGTTATGCAAGCAAAAACATTTGAAGTATTAACTGTGTCTTTAGACCAATGTTTAATTGAGGGCCCTAGTCGTGTTGGCATTAAGGCTTGGCGTCTAGCGCAGTTAGACAGTTATGGTTATAAGGTTCCACCAGCCTTGATTATCCCGGCTGATGAGGTTGTTCGTATTTGGAAAGATGGGCAGCTTATAATATCTGACGAAATCGTAAGTGATTTGTGGCATTACAGTTGTAAAAGATTAGAGGCAGGTAGTTTAATTGTTCGTAGTAGTGGACAAGAGGACGGTGAAAAATTATCTTTCGCTGGGCAGTTTAAATCTATAACTGATGTAAATTCAGTGGAGGAATTTAAGGAAGCTCTGCGTAGTTGTATAGCTTCTTCAGAGTCTGGTTCAATACAGAATTATAGTAAGGTTATGAATGGCAAAAATTACAGCGAGGGATATTCAGTAATGATAATGCCCCAAAGAGATTGTGTTTTTTCAGGGATTTTATTTTCGGAGGTGCATGTCAATGGCAACGAATCTGATCTTATCGTTTTGCAAGTTACACATGGTAATAACTTTGGTTTAACTTCAGGTTCAGAGTCTGGAGATATTCTGTATATTGACAAGTTAGATGGTTCAATAATATGCAGTATACCGCAAAAAAGAAAAGTTGCCGGATTTGATTCCGTAACCGTTGAGAGACTGTATAATATGGCGTTGGCTCTTGAAACTAAGTTTGGTTTTTCAGTTGATTTAGAGTGGGGGGTAATGCTTGATGGAACCATTGAACTTTTTCAAGTGCGGCCAATTACTACCCTTAATAGCCCAGATTCATCCAATGTTCGTTTAAGGAGCATAATACAGACAGATTCCTTAATGAAAGCATCTTTGCTTAGTTTAAAAGACAGGCATATATCATTGGATGTTAATTACTGGAGTGACCAGAATATCGCTGAATTGATTACAGACCAACCTTCACGTATGGCATTTGGTATATTTACTTACATATTTGCTCACGGTGACGGTGCAATTAAAATTGGCCGTAATCAAATGGGGTATGATATAGGCGATGAATTGACAGACGGTTTTTTTGAGCTTATAGGTGGCCGACCGCGTTGTAGTATCATACACGACGCTCTAACCTATAGGGTGAAAGGAATACCACTGGACGATTATGTTAGTGGATTTATATCTCGTTATTTAGATAAAATTAAAAATAACGTACAATACGCTAACTATCCAGAGGTGGTGTTATATGAACAAAATCCAGCGCAAGATTCGCTTATTGAAATGTTTGGTAGTGAAAAGGGAGAGCAGTATGCTAAATATTACCAAAATTTTTTCGATAGAGTTAATCAGCTTGAGAAAACAGTGGTAGAGGAATTTAAATTATCTTTTGAACCAAGTTTTATTAAGTATATTGAAGGTAAAAGAGATGATATCGCCGGATTAGACTCTTCAGATTTGGGAGAGCTAGTGAACTATGCGCAATCAATACTGGATCATTTGAGAACAGTAAGTTGTGTAATGTTTGTAAAGATAGCAAGGCTAGGATTCTTTGCTTATGCCCGTTTACGGGAGCTACTCAATGGCGAATTTGGGGAAAACAAAGGCAGACATCTTCTCGATCAAATGACCGCCGGACTGGAAGACGACTCATCAATGTTATTTAACGTTAGACTTGCCCAGTTAAGAGATGAAATTGTCGACATCGAGTCGGTACTGTTAGAATTCGGACATTTGGGACCAAACGAATTGGAGATAGCCAATCCTAGATATCATAATCAAGTTGATATACTTAAGAAATTATCTCAAAGGATTCAAGGAAATCCAGCTAACGAATTACATAATCGTGCGGTCGAGGCCGATAAGGTAACTAATGAGGTCGCAAGCTCGTTGGATGAGTCTTTGGCCGCTAAACTGCGCAAGGATGTTAAAATTGCTAGACGTTATCTTGCTCTTCGCGAACGTGCTAAATATTACTTTCTCATGGAATATGATTGTTTGCGTCAGGCATTGGAAAAAATTTCTTCAGAACTAAAATTGGAGCATAGGTTAATATTCGAACTGGATCCGCGTGAGTTGTCTCTCTTGGTTAGTGATATTCCCCTGGCATTATTGCTGATGAGAAAGCGCTACCAAGAAAGGGATATCCTGGCTAATATTCATATACCTCCAGTGATAACACTTAATAACTTGGGAGACATCGGCCAAGATTCTTATGATCCTACTGAGAAAATCATGATGGGTATAGGTATTACGCCAATAGTAACGACCGGTGAAGCCATAGTTGTTTTAGATCCTAACGATACGGAAGGCCTATCAAGATTAAAGCCAGGTATGGTGCTTGTTGCCAAGACTACCGACCCTACTTGGGCACCGATTATTGCTGCTGTAGGCGGTAATGGTGCTTTGGTGACTGAAATAGGCGGACCGTTGGCTCATGGGGCAATAGTGGCACGTGATCTCGGTATAGCTTGTGTACAAAATGTTCCCATGGTAACCAAAAGAATACAAAATGGAAATATTGTTAAAGTTGATGGTAAAAATGGAATAGTTACAGTTTTATCTTAAAAACTAAAATAATCTTGTAAAGGGAGTCTATTTATGGACTCCCTATTTTTATTTTCAATTATTTGTTAATATTACTTTATAATTAAAGTAGTTTATGGATTCCAATAGCATACAATTTTTCTTTATTCGTCATGGTCAATTGGTTGAACCTTACTTGAATCATTTAGTTATGGATTATTCTACTTTAAGTGATTTAGCTACGAGCGCACTTGACCCTGGTATTAATAAGAACGCCATTGATTTATTTAATAGACAAACGAGCGGGCTTGATTTTTCGGCTGTTTCACGAATCTATTATAATAATTCCGGTTTTCAATCACGCCGTTCATTGGAATCGGCTAAAATTATGGCCGAAGTTTTTTTAAGGCGCTATAAAAAAGAAATAACTCCGGTTGGTTTGTCGGAACTTAAAGAGGTTCGTTTTGATGTTCGGCAGCTAGTGAGTAAAGATGATTTTAAAATCAATGGTATGCCAGCCATTAGGACAGCTTTGTATAGTTCTTTTGTTAACGGCGGTAGCGCCGAGTCAATAGTTGAGCTAGAAAAGCGAATTGGCGTTATTAACAGCGTCGCGGCCAGGCGTGCTCTTAAAAGAGAAAGCGTATTGTTTGTTACTCATGATTTTTTTATGCGGGTGTTGGAGGTTTATATAAATCGTGCCGATAGGTTGCAAGGAGTAACGATAAATGATTTTGAGAAAACCTCGCTTAATTCGTATTTTTCTGGTTTTTTAACCACTACTGAATTTAATAGTCTTACGCGCTGGGGTTCAGATATATTTAAATAAACAATATAAACCTGAAAAATACCAAGGCGGTATTTTTAACAGCGGAGCTATATGAGCACAAAATGTAAATATCAAATTACCGTTGGGGGCGTACTGTTAAAACAGAATAAGGTTTTATTGCTACAGCGGGCAGCCAGCGAAAGAGTGTTGCCAAATTTGTGGGAACTGCCGTCGGGCAAAAAAGAAACGACAGAAACTATATGGCAAGCATTGGTTAGAGAGTTTAAGGAAGAAACCGGCTTAAAGGTAAAAATAGTTAAACCGATTTCAGTTTTTGATTATCGGCTTATTAAAGATAGGCAAAAGGTTTATACTACGCAAATTAATTTTTTAGTTAAATACACTGGCCGTAGGTTAGAAATAAAACTAAGTCCGGAACACAGGGCTTATAAATGGGTAGGTAGGAAGGATTTGAAGAAACTAAAAGTTTCCAGGGAAATAAGTAGGGTTGTAAATTCCGTTTTGTGAAAATTCTCCCCAATGTTTAGCCGGGGGAGTTTTTAGTTTAGCTTAACCAGCGCTATTTGATAAATTATGGTAAGCCATTTATAGTGTTAATATGAAAGGCGCTATAGTAATTAAGATCGGCAGCAACTCATTGCTCGACACGCAAGGTAATATCGACCACGCGTTCCTCCGGAGGGTTGTGAGTGTGCTTAAGGAAATACAAAGTCGAGGGAAGTTTTCTTTATTGGTGTTGTCTGGAGCGGTATTAACCGGCAAGTCTGACACATCAGCGTTAGCCTCATATGCGGCCCGGGCCGCCCGTGGACAACTAATTATCACAGCCTTAATGCATCAACTTGGTGAATCAGCGGGTGTGAAATTTAGTCAGTTTCTTATTTCACGGCAAGATATTGTTGACCGCGGTCGCTACAATACTTTGCAAAAGACTTTTCAGGAAAGTCTTAATGCCGGCATTATTCCGCTTATAAACGAAAACGATGCTACGGCGGCGGCCCAGACTCATGATTTTATAGATAATGATCAAGTGGCCACTATTGTTAGCATGGTAGTTGGTGCAGAGAGTTTATTTTTATTTACTAATGTGGCTGGCGTTTTTCGCGCCGCGCCAGACGATGAAATAAAAGAGGAGCAGGCTCCTATAGCTTGTATTACAGATGTGAATAAAGAATTGATGAGTATGTATATAGGCAAAAAAAGTCTAGTTGGCCGTGGCGGTATGGAATCAAAACTGAGCGCCGCTCGTTTGGCTAGTTTTGTCGGTATTACCACTTATATTCTGGATGGGAGAATAATTGAACATGCGCTTGAGATAGTTGATGGTAAACAGTGTCGTGGCACTGTTTGTTTACCATGGCCACAACCGATTTCACTGACTGATCGTAGCCGACGGTTGATTGTTTCACACACATCAAGCGCGAGTATTAAGGTTGATGTCGGTGCGGTGGCGGCTCTTCATCAGCGGAAAAGTCTATTGGCTGTTGGTGTAACACGTGTCTATGGTACTTTTGATGTTCAAGACTCGGTTGAAATAATTGATTACAACAATCACCCAATCGCACTCGGTGTATCGTCTTTGTCCAGCGTTGAACTTAGTAAAATAATTACGGCTAAGGACCGTCCGTTTAATGTTGAGGTAATACATGCTGATAATTTAATCTTGTTTCCTTTATGAAAAAAAATAATATCGTAGTTATTGGCGGGGGCAATATGGGCCAGGCCTTTATCCGGTGTTTATTACGGCTGCCTGGGGTTTTGCCCCGCGATATTACGGTGGTGGAACGCAATTCAACCAAGCGCCAAAAATTGGCTGCACGTTTTTTAATAAAATCTGCGCCGGATTTATCATCACGGCTGCTTAACCAGGCTACGGTGGTTTTAGTGGCAGTTAAACCGCAGGATTTTCCCGGCGTGGCCGTATTAATGCGCGGCCAGCTTCCCCAAACCGGTTTACTGATATCAATTATGGCCGGGGTTAGATTGGCCACCGTGCAAACGGCGGTTGATTTTACACGGGTGATTAGAGTAATGCCGAATTTGCCAATGATTTTAGGCCAAGGTTTTTCGGCTTGGTGCGCGAGCCGCCGGGTAACTAGGGAACAAAAAACTTTTATACGCGCGCTGTTGTCGGCTGGTGGCCAGGAAACTGAAATTCGTGATGAAAGCCTGTTTGACGCCATTACGGCGGTCAGCGGTTCCGGACCGGCTTATATTTTTTCTATGGTGGACAATTTGATGGCCGCGGCGGTTCGTTTAGGTATAAAAACAGACGTGGCTAAGAAAATGGTAATGCAAACTATCAAGGGTAGTGTGGCTCTGCTGGAGCAATCAGCTGATTCACCGTCTGCCTGGCGCCGACGCGTAACTTCTAAAGGTGGAACAACCGCGGGCGCCTTTCGTATTTTAGACAAAGCTCATCTTGATAAGCTGTGGTTTAGGGCCTTAACAGCCGCGGTCCAGCGTTCATATTCACTGTCGGTTTTAATTGACAGACAGTTGCGAAAATAATAAGGCAATTCGAAATTTTATGACCAATTTTAATACTACTTTGCCAAGAGTTAAGCTGGCCGCCGGCGCAGTACAGCAGTTAAGTGGCCAAACCAAGAATGCCGTACTGCGGGATTTACGCCGCGGGCTGATAGCTTCAACTAAGGAAATTCTACTGGCCAATGACAAAGATTTTTTGCGTTTGCCGGCCGCTTATCCTCATGCTGATAGGTTAAAATTAACGCCAACGCGTATTTTAGGAATGGCGAAAAGTTTGCAGGCAGTGGAACGCCTGGCTGACCCAACCAACCGTTTGCTTGACCGTCGCGTGCTAAAAAACGGATTAACGATTGAGCGGCGTACGGTTCCGCTGGGCGTGATTGGCATTATTTATGAAGCCCGGCCCAATGTGACGGTGGAAGTGTTTAGTTTAGCTTTTAAAGCCGGTAACGCCTTGCTGCTTAAAGGCGGCCGCGATGCTTACGAAACCAATAAAGTTTTGGTTGATTTGATTCACCGGGTTTTGCGTAAGCACAAAATTTCGCCCGACGCCGTAACCTTGATTAATGCTTTTAAACCCGCGGACACTGAACGCCTATTAAAGGCCAACCAATATATTGACGTTATAATTCCGCGCGGCAGCAATCGGTTAATTAATTATGTTCGCAGTCACTCTACGATACCGGTAATTGAAACCGGCGCCGGGGTGTGCCATATGTATGTGGAGCGGTCAGCCAATTTAACCTGGGCCGTCCGCCTAGTGTTTAACGCTAAAACCAGGCGGGTTAGTGTGTGTAATGCTTTAGACACACTACTGGTTGATACTAGTATTGCGCCACGTCTTTTTAAAAAATTGGCGCCCGAGCTGGCTAAGGCGGGGGTGGTAATTTACGCTGACAAAAAAGGCTACCAAATTCTTAAAACCGGTTACCCGAATAACTTATTGCACCAGGCTAGACCAGCGCATTTTGGTAAAGAATTTCTCAGTTTAGCGATGAGTGTGAAAACGGTGCCTGATTGGCGCGCCGCCTTTCAGCATATTAGTCGCTATACCTCCAAACATTCCGAAGGTATAATTACCACTAATCAAAAATTAGCAGCTAAGTTTCAGCAAACTATTGATGCGGCGGCGGTCTATGTTAACACCTCAATTGGTTTTACCGACGGCTATGAGTTTGGCTTGGGTGGCGAGATTGGCATCAGCACGCAAAAGTTGCAGGCCCGCGGCCCCCTGGGACTTTCAGAATTGGTTACTTACAAATGGTTGGTTACCAGCCGCGGCGTCACTCGGCCCGGATAGTTTAATCGGTTTTTCACAGTTTGATAATCAAAAATCATTCCGCCTGACGGCGGAATGATTTTTGAATGCCAAGTTACTTAATCTTCTTAACCATCGTTTTTAAACAACTGGTGCACACTTTTAAACGTTTGCCATTAATCACTTTGCTTTGCAAATTAATATGCTGACGCCTAAGTGTCGGAATGTTGGAGTGACTGCGCGAAATCGCTTTCAGATATCCGCGGGCGCACATAGCACAGGTTCGGGCCATAAATTATTTTCCTTCGCCCTGATGTCTCTGGACGTTAGTTAAGGAATAAAAATTAAAATAACTTTTCGTAAGTTTATTTAGTAACCAATTGTTGGCTACGGCAGAATTTCACCTAGACACCGCAATTATAAAACTGTGGAGTTCATTTGAACAGTTAGCTGAATTATTATAGTATAACTTGTAGGCCTAATAAGGCCACAAGCTTTGCCCAGTATAACATAATCTATATCAGCGTCAAGCTATGGACATACAATTGTTATTCTTCCTGATAATAATCATTCCCTCGGCCATCATGCATGAGTACGCTCATGCCTGGGCGGCCGACCGTTTGGGCGACCCCACGCCGCGTCTGGCCGGGCGGCTTACGATTAATCCGGTGCCGCATATGGATATGTGGGGAACGCTGATTTTGCCGTTTTCCTTATTTTTGTTAACCAGCGGCCAATTTTTGTTTGCTTATGCCAGGCCCGTGCCGTTTAACCCGCTGGCCTTGCGTTGGCAAAGATGGGGTTCGGCGGCAGTTGGTGTGGCCGGTCCGGGCATTAATTTAATCGTCGCTTTTATATTGGGGCAGTTAATCCGTTTTTTACCGCTTAATACCTTTAGTGATTTGTTGTCAGTTATAGTTTATGCCAACATTTTACTGGCCGTGTTTAACTTAATACCGATTCCGCCGCTGGACGGGTCTAAGTTGTTGTACGCGCTGTTGCCTGATCGTTGGTATGCCGCTAAAGTTTGGCTGGACCGTTACGGCATATTTTTACTGGTGATATTCATTTTATTCCTGTTTGATTGGGTGCGGCCGGTTATATTATTCCTATTCAATTTGGCTACTGGTCCGGTTGGATTCATTAGTTTGTTCAATTTTTTTGGTTCTTGACAAGCCGTCGCGGTACTGTTATGATGGCTTATGAGTTGTAAGGTTACTAACTCATTTTTTTATCCGCCTTGGCTAATAAATACAGTCCAACAGACTGCTAATTAATTCGAAAAGGCTGGTTAAGGCTTCAGCGGGTTTCACTGAAGGTCGAGCTTTTATTAAATTACCGCCGTATTTATCCTTTTTCGTCCCGATGTGGGCGGTACTTCGGTGGCTTCCGAGTTTCATACTTGTAGAACTTACGCGCTTGCCGTTTTAGGGGCGGGCGCAGCCCGACCCCTCAAGCGGCTTTGGCCAATTTCTTTGTTAAAACCTTTGCTTTTCGCTCACCGTAGTTTTACTACGGCTTGCTCAAATGCTCGGTTTTGCCTCGAACTTGGCCCAAACGCGTAAGTCCTAACTTGGCAAAAGTTAAGCAGTTATGCCGACAATTAACCAATTGATGCGCCAAGGGCGCAAGAGTTCAGTTCGCAAATCCAAGACTCCGGCGTTGGAGCCGGTTTTTAATACGCTTAAACGTAGTCGCACTATGTTGCCTAAAAGTAGCCCGTTTAAGCGAGGCGTTTGTATTAAAGTAACGACTACCACACCCAAAAAACCAAACTCGGCTTTGCGAAAAATTGCCCGTGTCCGATTATCTAATGGTATGGAAGTTACGGCTTATATCCCGGGTATCGGGCATAATTTGCAGGAACACTCCATTGTCATGATTCGCGGCGGACGGGTTAAAGATTTGCCGGGCGTGCGGTATCATATTGTGCGCGGTGTTTACGATACCTCTGGCGCGGACAAGCGCAAACAAGGCCGTTCTAAATATGGTGTTAAGAAAGGTAAGTAATTTTTAATATGCGTGGAAAAAAGAAAACGCCGAAACGTAATATTTTGCCCGACCCCAAGTATAACAGCGTGGTGTTGTCTCGTTTTATTAATAAAATAATGGAGCGCGGCAAAAAAACCGTCGCCCGCAAGATAGTTTACCAGGCGCTGGCCGTGATTGCCGACACCACCAAGCAGGACCCGTTGGAAGTGTTTGATTTGGCAATGAAGACAGTCGCCCCGCAAGTTGAAGTTCGGGGGCGTCGGGTTGGCGGCGGTAATTATCAGGTGCCGGTGGAAGTTCGGGGCGAGCGGAAACAAACCCTGGCGATGCGTTGGCTAATTCAAGCTTTTCGGGCCAAAACCGGCCGGGCGTCGCATTTAAAGCTGGCGGAAGAATTGATGTTAGCCGCCAAAGGCGAAGGTGACGCGATTAAGAAAAAACAGGATGTGCACCGCATGGCTGAGTCTAACCGCGCCTTCGCGCACTTCGCATAGTTTAATGCAAAATTGAAAAATCAAATATCAAAATGATAATGCAAAGCCCGAAATGATTAACTAATTTTTCATTTTGATTTTTCATTTTTGAATTTTTATTATGCCTCGTGAATACAGTCAGGACAAAACCCGTAATTTTGGTGTAATCGCTCACATTGACGCCGGTAAGACCACAGTCTCAGAGCGGATTTTGTTTTATACCGGAAAGAAACACAAGATCGGCGAGGTGCACGAGGGCGAGGCGACGATGGATTGGATGGAGCAAGAAAAAGAGCGCGGTATTACTATAACCGCCGCCGCCACCACTTGTTTTTGGAAAGAGCACCGGATGAATTTGATTGATACCCCCGGCCATATTGATTTTACCGTGGAGGTTAAACGCAGTTTGCGCGTTTTGGATGGTGGGGTGGTGGTATTTGACGGTGTGGCCGGAGTAGAACCGCAGTCGGAAACTAATTGGCGCTACGCTGATGATTATATGGTGCCGCGAATTTGTTTTATTAACAAAATGGACCGCATGGGGGCGGATTTTTACGCTGACTTAAAATCAATTTACGACCGTTTGACTAGGAACGCCTTCGCCCTGCAGTTACCAATCGGGGCGGCCGACACTTTTACCGGTTTGATTGATTTATTAACGCGACGGGCCATTGTTTATACGGATGAGTTGGGTCAGAAATGGGAAGAGAGTGACGTGCCGGATGATATGAAAGATTTAGTGGAGGATTATCGCCATCGGTTGGTGGAGGCGATTGCCGAGCATAATGATGATTTGTTGCAACTTTATTTGGAAGGCAAAGAAATTCCGCTGGCGGATTTAAAGCGCGGCTTGCGCCGGGCTTGTATTGCCAACGCCCTGGTGCCGGTGTTCTGCGGTTCAGCGCTTAAAAACAAAGGCGTGCAGTTTTTGTTGGACGCGATTGTGGATTATTTGCCATCGCCGTTGGATGTGCCGCCGATTAAGGCCACTGACCCTAAGACCGGAGCGGTGATTGAGCGCCAGCCGCTTGACAGTGAACCGTTTACCGCCTTGGCCTTTAAAATCGCGACTGATCCGTTTGTCGGCAAACTGGCTTTTTTTAGGGTATATTCCGGCACGCTTAAATCAGGTTCATATGTGTTGAATGCGTCCAATGGCGAAAAGGAAAGAATCAGTCGCATTGTTCGTTTGCATGCTAACTCGCGCGAGGAGGTTAATGAAGTTTATGCCGGTGAAATTGCCGCCGCCGTCGGCTTAAAAGCGACTACGACCGGTAACACTTTGTGCGACGTTGATCACCCGGTGTTGCTGGAATCAATTGTATTTCCCGAGCCGGTTATTTCAGTGGCGATTGAACCTAAAACCAAGGTGGATCAGGAAAAAATGGGTTTTGCTTTGC
Source organism: Patescibacteria group bacterium (assembly GCA_041645215.1). Lineage (GTDB taxonomy): Bacteria > Patescibacteriota > Patescibacteriia > Veblenbacterales > UBA10138 > JACRFM01. Next base: position 85,516 of record JBAZQK010000005.1, read on the forward strand.
AAAAACTGGCCGAAGAAGATCCAACTTTCCGGGTGCGGAACAATGAGGAAACCGGCCAGCTTATTATTTGGGGTATGGGCGAGTTGCATTTGGAAATTATCGTTGATCGTTTAAAACGCGAGTTTAAAGTTGAAGCTAACATTGGTCGGCCGCAGGTGGCTTATAAAGAAACGATTACCAAAATCGCTCAAGCCGAGGGTAAATATATCCGTCAAACCGGCGGTCATGGCCAATATGGTCATTGTTGGGTCAGAGTTGAACCGCAGGCGACGGGTAAGGGCTTTGAATTTGTGGACGAGGTTAAGGGCGGATCGATTCCGCGCGAATTTATTCCGGCGGTGGGCAAGGGTATTAAAGAAGCCATCGAGAACGGTGTTTTGGCCGGTTATCCCATGGTTGATGTTAAGGCGGCGGTTTATGATGGTTCTTACCATGACGTTGACTCGTCCGAGGCGGCTTTTAAAATTGCCGGCTCATTAGCCTTTCAATCAGCTTGCCGACAAGCCAATCCGGTAATTTTGGAACCAATCATGAAAGTTGAGGCGGTGACGCCGGAAAATTATATGGGTGATGTGATTGGCGATTTAAATTCTAAGCGCGCGCAAATTCTGGAAATGCGCGACCGAATTGGGGTTAAGGCCATAGACGCCATGGTGCCGTTGGCGGAAATGTTCGGTTATGCCACTGGTTTGCGCTCTATGACCCAAGGCCGTGGTTCTTATACCATGGAATTTGACCATTACGCTGAAGTGCCGCGTCATGTGACCGAGGAGATTATCGGTCAAAAAAATAAAGGCGCTTAAACTATGAAATTGGATTTAACCAGATTATTGCCGCTATTACAGCGGCGGGAGCGAATAATATTAGTTTTACCGGGCGAAGAACCGATCGTGCTGTTGTCGCTGGCTGATTACGAACGTTTGTCACCACTGTCCAGTTCGGCTAAATCAGCCCGGACCGATGAATCAACTGTTCATCAGCTTGAAATTATTGACCCGCCCGCCAGTTCAGTGGAAGATGACGACCAATATTATCCCGAGCCGTTGGAATAACCGCCGCCACCGCTGCCCCTTGTCAAAGTTTTAAGATTATGCTAGAGTTATCAAAGTCTAAACTATTAATAAAATTCATATTTAACGACATTAATTTTGGCTAGGCAATTAGCTTGATAACCCTTAAATATAAAGGTGATTAAGTTAAGCGAGCCTTAAGCCACAAAGGAGAAAGTAATTTTATGGCCGAAAAATTTGATCGTTCCAAACCGCACATCAATGTGGGCACGATTGGCCACGTTGATCACGGCAAAACCACGTTAACCGCTGCTATTTTGCAGGTTTTAAGGTTGGCTGGTTTTTCCTCGCAAGACAAGGGTGTGGACCAAATTGATAACGCGCCCGAGGAAAAAGCCCGTGGTATTACCATAAATACCGCGCACGTGGAGTATGAGACGGCCGCCCGCCACTACGCTCACGTTGACTGTCCCGGCCACGCTGATTACATCAAAAACATGATTACCGGCGCCGCCCAGATGGATGGCGCGATTTTGGTCGTGTCCGCGACTGACGGCCCAATGCCGCAGACGCGCGAGCACATTTTGCTGGCTCGTCAGGTGGGCGTACCTTACATTGTCGTATTTTTGAACAAGGTTGATATGGTGGATGACAAAGATTTGATTGATTTGGTTGAGGAAGAGATACGGGACTTATTAAAGAAATATGAATTTCCGGGCGACCAAACCCCGATTATTCGCGGCAGCGCGCTTAAGGCTTTGGAAGCGGCCAAGGCCGGTAAATTAGATGACCCGTACGCGCAGGGGGTATTGAGTCTGCTTAAGTCTTTGGATGAGTATATTCCTCTTCCGCAGCGCGAAACCGACAAACCGTTCTTAATGCCGGTTGAGGACATTTTCTCCATTGAAGGCCGCGGCACGGTGGTTACCGGCCGGATTGAACGCGGTATTTTAAAACTTAACGACGAAGTTGAAGTTATTGGTTTACGCGATACCCAAAAGACTGTTATTACCGGCATTGAAATGTTTAACAAGTCGTTGGACGAAGGACGGGCGGGCGATAACGCCGGCTTGCTGTTGCGCGGTTTAAAGAAAGATGATGTGGAACGCGGTCAGGTAATAGCCAAACCCGGTTCAGTCACTCCACATACCGAGTTTGAGGCTGAAGTTTATATCTTAAGCAAGGACGAAGGCGGTCGCCATACCCCCTTTCTTAAGGGTTACAAGCCCCAATTCTATATTCGTACGACTGACGTAACCGGCGAGGTTATTTTGCCCGAGGGTACGGAAATGGTTATGCCGGGCGATAACGTTAAGTTAAATGTAAAATTGATTGTGCCGGTAGCTTTGGAAGAGAAACAGCGTTTTGCTATTCGCGAGGGTGGTCGCACAGTTGGCGCCGGCGTGGTAGTCAAGATTATTAAGTAATTGCCAACCTGGCGCGTAGCTTCAGTTCTTTTCCAGTGAGAGTAGCCTAACTTAAGTGAATCTATTATCTAATTATGTCAACGGTCAAAGCCGATATTAAGAATAAGGCGTCAACAGCGGCAGCGGTTAAGCCGGAGGAGGAGCCGCATTCACGTTTGCGAATTCGGATTCGAGCTTATGACCATAAGATAATTGACCAATCAATTAAAACTATTCTGGAGACAACTCTTAGAACCGGCGCCCGGATAGTCGGACCAATTCCATTACCAACCGAACGCTCGCTTTATACCGTTAACAGTTCCAGTTTTGTCCATAAGAATGCCCGGGAACAGTATGAAATGAAAATTCATAAAAGATTATTGGATATTATAGACCCAACCCCAAAAACAATTGACGCCCTAACAAATTTAAATTTGCCGGCCGGTGTCGATGTTGAAATTAAAATGTAATTTGACGGCTTAGATTTAAGCCTGGCGACGGTGGACCTCTCCCGATAAAACAGCGGGAGAGATTCATACCTGCCAGCCGCCCTAATCGTAAGCTCGGGGAGATAACTCACCAACTAATTTAAACCATTAATCATTTTGTTAAATGCATTCAGTCGTTAACGATATTTAGTTGGAGTGAGTCAAGGAAGTTAACGATTTTTTATTTCATTAGGACTTACGCGCTTGCCGCCTTAGGGGCGGGCGCAGCCCGACCCCGCAAGCGGCTTTGGCCAATTTCTTCGTTAAAACCTCGGCTTTTCGCTCACCGTAGTTTTACTACGGCTTGCTCAAATGCTCGGTTTTGCCTCGAACTTGGCTCAAACGCGTAAGTCCTATTCATTAAATTATGTCCAAGTTTATCATTGCCCGTAAGGGAGCCATGTCAAGAATATTTCGACCGGACGGAACAGTGGTGCCAGTTACCAAACTGTCAGCCGGGCCGTGCGTAATTACGCAAATAAGAAACCCGGACAAAGATGGTTATGAGGCGGTGCAATTAGGGTTTCATTCGGCTAAGCGCCCCAATAAACCGTCCGCGGGCCATTGTCGGGCGGCCGGCGGGGCCTTTAAGGTCTTAAAAGAATTTAAAATGTCAGCGGTTGATTACAAAGTTGGTCAAACTTTGGATGTCACGCAGTTTCAGCCGGGTGATAAGATTGCGATTGCCGGCTGGTCCAAAGGGCGTGGTTTTCAGGGGGTGGTTAAGCGCCATCATTTTCATGGTCACCCTACCAGTCACGGCCATAAAGACCAAGCTCGCATGCCCGGTTCAATTGGGGCGGGCGGAGTTCAGCACGTGCGTAAGGGTATGCGCATGGCCGGTCGCATGGGTAATCAGCAAGTAACAATTCATAATTTGGAAGTAGTGTCAGTTAATCCGGAAATTAATGAATTAGTGGTTAAGGGGGCGGTGCCCGGAGCTTACCGCGGCCTAATATTAGTCAGAGGTCAGTAAAATTTTATGTCGCCAGCAGTTATTAAAATTTTAAATCATAAAGGCGAGGCCGCCGGTGAATTAGCCTGGACCGCTGATTTTGACAAAGTTGTTATTAAACCAACCGTGGTGCATCAGGTGGTGGTGGCTTACGCGGCCAACCACCGTCAGGGTAGCGCTCATACCAAGAATCGCAGTGAAGTTGCCGGTGGCGGTAAAAAACCATGGAAACAAAAAGGGACCGGCCGGGCGCGTCACGGCTCCATTCGTTCTCCAATTTGGGTGGGCGGCGGTGTCGTGTTTGGACCGCGTAACACCCGTAACTATGGCCAACGTTTACCCGATAAATTAAAGAGTTTGGCGACGGCGATGGTAATTAAAGATTATTTTGCCACCGGCCGGGTAACGGTTTTAGCGGATTGGCCAACTGATTCTAAGACCAAAGTTTTTTCCCAATTAGCGCGCGATTTAAAATTGACTTCGCGGCGGCCGTATTTGGCACTGCTGACCGATCAGGAAAAAACCATCCGCCGCGGTTTGCAAAATTTACCTAATTTTGAAATTATGGGAACCAAACAATTTAATGTCTATGACGGTTTAAGCTATCGCCACTGGGTAATGTCGCGGCCGGCGGCTGAAGAATTATTAAAACGAGTTAAATAATCCATATGGCTTTATTTGCAAAAAATAGTAATAAAGCGGCAACTGCCAGCTATAAAACAGTTCAACGCGCGCCCGAAACGACCTTGTTGCCGGTAATGTCGGAAAAAGCCGTGCGTTTGCAAAAATTAGGTCAGTATATGTTGGCGGTTAAACCAGGGGTTTCAAAAATTCAGGTAAAAAAGGTGATTGAGGCCGCCTACGGCGTAAGGGTAGTGGGTGTTAATAGCGCAAAACTGCCGCGTAAAAACGTGCGTCGCGGCCGTACGACTGGCCAAACCAAAGTTCGGCGCCATATGATAGTGCGTTTGGCCGCCGGACAATCGATTGAATTAAGTAAGACTGTTTAAACAATGATATCGGCATGTAACAATCTCTTTATTTTTTAATAATATGACTCCAATTTTAACTTATTTAAATTTTATCTCACTCGGCTCGTATAAAGTGCCTAATGAAGTTTATGTCCGGTAATACAACTTTGCTAGCGCTCGCTTCAACCACCCTTTATTATAAAATTATGTTTTGTTTAGAATTATTTAATCAATTACCTTTGTTTAACCACGCTCGCGCTGAGGTGGTTGAGCAAAGTTGATATACCGGGTATGCCAGTTAAACTTTATAAACCAACCACTCCCGGACGCCGTCACGCCAGCGTGCTTAAGGCCGATTTAACCGCCAAGCGGCCGGAGAAAGCTTTGGTGTTTGGCAAGCGCCAAGCCGCTGGTCGGAACAATCAAGGCAAGATAACTACTCGTCATCGGGGTGGTGGAGCTAAACGTTTGCTCCGAATGGTTGATTTTAAACGGATGAAGTATGATTTACCGGCGCGCGTGGAAGCGCTGGAGTACGATCCTAATCGCACTGCTAATTTGGCTTTGCTGTGCTATCGCGACGGTACCCGTAGTTATATTTTGGCGCCGGATGGTTTAAAAGTTAATGATTTAATTATGTCAGCGCGCGGAGCCATTGAAGCCAAAGTCGGTAATCGTTTACCGTTAAAATATATACCGAGCGGTTTGCCGGTACATGATATTGAGTTAAATCCGGGTTATGGCGGAGTTATGGTGCGGTCGGCTGGGGCTTGGGCAACTTTTATGTCGATTGAAGATGGTTATGCTCGTTTGAAATTGCCGTCGGGCGAGATTCGCAACGTGCCCGAGAATGCCTCCGCCACGATTGGCCAGGTAAGCAATATTGATCATAGTAATGTTCGGTTGGGCAAGGCGGGTCGCCGTCGTTTAATGGGTTGGCGGCCGGCAGTCCGCGGTAAAGCCATGAATCCGGTTGATCACCCGCACGGCGGCGGTGAAGGTCATAATCCAATCGGTCTAAAACATCCGAAAACGCCCTGGGGAAAACCGGCCTTGGGTGTGCCCACGCGCAAGTCCACCAAATCATCTTCTCGTTTAATCATTAAGCGTCGCCCTAAGCGGACTAGGTAAATAATTTATGTCGCGTAGTTTAAAAAAAGGACCATTTGTAGATGCCAAACTGCTTAAAAAGTTAGCTCGGCTTAAGCTTGGTGACAAAACTGTTATTAAGACTTGGTCGCGCAGTTCCACGATTACGCCGGAAATGGTTGGTTTTACAATTGCCGTTCATAATGGTAGGGTACATACTCCAGTTTTTATAATTGAAGATATGGTTGGCCATAAATTGGGTGAATTTTCACCGACTCGTAAATTTACCGGTCATGGCGGTAAAATGGCCCGTGAACAGGCCTCGGCCGCGGCCGCCGCCGTTAAACCCGCGTCCGCTCCCACCCCGCCGGCCGGCCAGAAATAAGAAATGAATTAAGAAATTATGGATACATCAGCTCAATTAAGATTCGCTCGCTTGTCACCTCGCAAAACCAAATTGGTTATAGATTTGGTGCGTGGTTTGCCGTTGTCGCGGGCCCTGGAACAACTTAAAGTGATGCCGCAATTACCGGCCCGGGCGGTTAGTAAATTATTGAATTCGGCCGCGGCTAACGCGCGTCATAACGACAAAGTGACGGCGCCGGAATTGTGGATTAAGCGGATTGAGGTTGGCCAAGGACCGGTTTTAAAACGATGGCTGCCGCGAGCGATGGGTCGAGCTACGCCGCTGCGACGGCCAACGTCTCACATTAAAGTAATGCTGACTGACCAGCCGATTAAGACATCACGAAGAAAGGGTCGTTAATTATATGGGACAAAAGGTACATCCAAAAATATTCCGCATTGGCACGGTTTACGGCTGGAAATCAAAATGGTTTTCGGCGCGCAATTATCGCCAGCAGTTGGAGGTTGACGTGCGCTTGCGGCGTTGGCTTAAAACTAAACTGCGCGGCACATCCGTGGCGCAATTGGAGGTTGAACGGGGCGCTAATAATTTGACAGTTACTATTCAAACCGCTAAACCGGGCTTGGTAATTGGTCGGGGCGGGGCGCAAGTGGAAGAATTAAAAAAAGAAATCAAGCAAAAGTTTTTAACCGATAAACAAAGTTTACAGCTTAACATTCAGGAAGTGTCTAATCCAATGTTGTCGGCCGAGATCGTGGCGGAGAATATGGCAATGGAATTGGAACGCCGCTTGCCGTTTCGACGCGTTATGAAAGTGGCTATGGATCAGGTTATGAAAGCCGGCGCCTTGGGTGTTAAAGTAATGGTGGGCGGACGTTTGAATGGCGCTGAAATCGCGCGCACGGAAAAATTAAGCACCGGCAAAGTTCCGCTGCACACCATTAGAGCCGAGATTGATTATGCGCGCACGGGGGCCCGTACGACCTATGGCGTGATAGGCATTAAAGTTTGGATAAACAAAGGCGAAGGCGCGTCCAAGTCGCCCGTGGCGGCTAATAACAATCGCGGCCGCCCTCCGCGGAAAGGAGCCCGTTAATTATGTTAATGCCCAAAAAAGTTAAATACCGCAAAACTCATCGGGGCGATCAAATTCGCGGTCCCGCCACTCAAAAAATCAAATTGAGTTTTGGTTCAATTGGTTTAAAAACTTTGTCGGCCGCCTGGATTACTTCGCGTCAGATAGAATCGGCCCGACGGGCGATTACCGGACACTTGCAACGGAGAGGTAAATTGTGGATTAGAATTTTTCCGGATAAATCAGTAACGGTTAAAGGCAACGAAATTCGTATGGGTGGCGGCAAGGGGGCGGTTGATCATTATGTGGCGCCGGTTAAGCCCGGGGTGATTATGTTTGAAATTGATGGCGTGGAGGTTGGTTTGGCGCGGGCGGCTCTAAAATTGGCAGCTTATAAATTACCGGTTAAAACATCTATTGTAACTAAATTATAAATTTATGGCGGTTAAGATGAAAGATTTAACAGATAAGAACGAAGCGGCTTTAAAGCAGGTGTTAGCTGAAACCGGGCGGGAGTTAAGGGATTTGCGGCGGCGGGTGGCCCAGCAGGATTTAAAGAACGTGCGCGCGATCCGCGCGGCGCGAGTCACGGTAGCCCGGGTTTATACCATTTTGCGGCATATTAACAATAAAACTGATTCTAAACCAGATTAATTTATGTCTGAAGCTAAACAAAAAAATAACGCTAAACGCCGACTGGCCGGCGTGGTCGCCTCGGCCGCAACCAACCAGACGAGAGTGGTGGTGGTTGAACACGTGTTAATCCATGCGCGGTACGGCAAGCGCGTTCGCCTTAGCCGTCGTTTGGCCTGCCATGATGAACAGAATTCTTATAAGGTTGGTGATAAAGTGGAGATTGAACAAACCCGTCCCATTTCCCGTACTAAAAAATGGCGGATTGTTAAAAAACTAAACTAGTTATTATATGGTTCAATTGCGATCAATGTTGGCGGTGGCCGATAATAGCGGGGCTAAAAAAGTCCAGTGTATTCGCGTACTCGGCGGCTATAAAAAACGTTATGCCAGTCTGGGTGACATTATTACCGCGGTGGTTAAGTCGGCTGAACCGCATGGTACGGTAAAAAAGAGCGAGGTCGTGGCCGCGGTGGTGGCTCGCACCCGCAAAGAGGTGCGACGTCCGGACGGTTCCTACATTAGATTTGACGATAATGCGGTGGTTATTATTGATAAAAAAACGCGCGAGCCTAAGGGTACCCGTATTTTCGGTCCCGTCGCCCGCGAGTTGCGCGGTAAAGGCTTTCAAAAAATTATTTCACTGGCTCCGGAAGTTCTCTAATTTTAATTATACTGGGTATGCCCAGTAACAAAACTTGACTAAGCTCGCCCAGGCGCTGATATTGATATAGAATAATTGTTAATTGTTTATGAATTTATCTTTAGTTATTAGACTTTTTACTAGCTCGCTTGTTTTAAGCGCCTAGTGAAGTTATTGTTACTGGGTATGCCCAGTAATACAACTTTGCTAGCGCTCGCCCTAACCACCGTATCTTCTAACTTTATGTCTTATTTAAAATCATTTAATTACTTACCTTTGTTTAACCACGCTCGCGCTAAGGTGGTTGAGCAAAGTTGATATACTGGGTATGACTACTAAATTACGACTTAAGAAAAATGATCTGGTAAGGGTTCTGTCGGGCCGCGACCGCGGCCGGCAAGGCAAGATTACCCAAGTGTTTCCGAAGGCCGGTCTGGCGGTGGTGGAAGGCGTAAACTTGCGTTTTAAACATTTGCGTAAAGGCTCGGCGCAAGGCAAGGCCGGCAGCCGGATTCAATATACGGCGCCGATTTTACTTGATAAATTAATGGTGGTTTGCCCCAGTTGCGGTAAAACAGCTCGTGTGCAAATGATTAAAACGGCTGACGGCAAAAGCCTTCGTTCGTGCAACCGTTGCCGGCAGGCTTTGACAACTGTTTAATTTGATATTTATGACCAAGGTTTTACACAATTTACAAGATATCTATCGCACCAAGGTAGTGCCGGAAATTAAAAAGGAGTTCGGTATTAAGAATAATTTAGCCGTGCCGCGGTTGGTTAAAGCGGTATTAAACGTGGGCTTAGGGCGAGCCCTGCGTGAGCCTAAAGTTCAGGAGGCGGCGATTAAGACCTTGCAGCGCATTAGCGGACAAAAGCCGGTTCTAACTAAGGCGCGCAAATCAATTTCCAATTTTAAAATTCGCGCCGGTATGGTGGTGGGCGCAACCGTAACTTTACGGGGCGCGCGGATGTTTGATTTTTTACACAAATTAGTTAACGCGACCTTGCCGCGAGTGAGAGATTTTCGCGGTTTGTCGGTCAGAGGTTTAGATAAGCAAGGCAATTTAGCCATTGGTTTTCGCGAGCATACGGTTTTCCCGGAAATAAAAAGCGACGAAATTGAAACCGTTCACGGTTTGGAAGTGGCTATTGTTACAACCGCCAAAACTCGTGATCAAGGTCAGCGTTTGTTTGAATTACTGGGCTTTCCTTTTACCCACGCACCAGTGGATAAAGTGAATCAATCCGCCGATTTAAACCATTTAAAAATTAAAACCAGACCAAGATTATGAATCAGAATTAAGAATTAAGAATTATGAATTATGAATCACAAGCTGGACAAATATCTATGCTCAATTCCTAATTCCTAATTCATGATTCTTGATTCGCTGTTCGGTATTCGGACTATTATAATTTTACATTTTGATTTTTCCATTTTGATTTTCTTATGTCTACCACTGCTCAAGAAGTTAAAGCCCGCCACTCGCTCACCCAAGCCAAATACTCAACCCGAGTAATGCGGCGATGTTGGCGCTGTGGTCGTAAACGCGGCTACATGAGAGATTTTAATTTGTGCCGCATCTGTTTTCGCGAATTGGCCAATAACGGTGAGATTCCCGGCATTAAAAAAGCCAGCTGGTAATTTAAATGGCATATAGTTTTTAGTCTATGATTAATAGTTTAGAAGAAGATATACTTTACACTGGCGCTTTGCTCAGAATGACAAGTAGAAAAATCCTAATTTCCCCGCCTGCCTAAGCCTGTACAAAGTAAACGATGCTATTAAATAGAAAACTACAACACTAATTAGCAATCATTGATTGTAAGAGGCCGATGGCGGGCAGGTAAATAATACCCAATACCAAATTCACAAACAATTTTTAATTTGTAATTTTAAATAAATTAGTTAATTAAATAATTTAGTCATTCAATAAAAATTAATCATTTTTTCGTAATTCGTGATTCTTACCCAGTATAACTACTTTGTTATAGCTCGCTTGTAAAATAAAATTTATAAACCAGGTAAGTAGCCTATGCCACCGTTATTTCTTATTAATTATCTAATCTAAGCTCGCTAAATTTTATTTTACAAAGTTGTTATACTGGGCTTAATTCGTAATTCCATTTATTGATTACAAACCAAGAACTACTAATCATATGACAGATCCAATCAGCGACATGTTAACTCGAATTCGTAACGCCCTGATGGCCAAGCAGGCGCAGACAGTGGTGCCTTATTCCACGCTTAAGGCGCGTTTGGCGGAAATTTTGCGGCGCGAAGGTTATATTGAATCAGTGGAGGAGATAAACGAGCCGGTTCGCGAGTTGCGCTTAAGCTTAAAATATAAGAGCGGTCGGCCGGCGATTAGCAATTTAAAAAGAATCAGCAAGCCCGGTCGGCGCCATTATGTTAAAAGCTTGGAATTGCCGCGGGTGTTGTCGGGTTTAGGTACGGCGGTGATATCAACCTCGCAGGGTCTAATGACGACGCAAGAAGCCAAAAAACAAAATTTGGGCGGTGAGGTTATTTGTGAAATTTATTAACTTGATTATTGTTTATGTCGCGTTTAGGTAAATTAGCCATTATAGTTCCGGCCGGAGTCGAGGTAAAAATCAATCCCGGTCAGGTTTTAGTCAAAGGGCCCAAAGGCGAAGTAACCGAAAAAATCCCGGCCGTGGTTAAAATAGACAACCAGGCGGGCAGGTTGCAAGTGTCAGTCAATAACCCTAATAACAGCGAACAGCGAGCAATGTGGGGATTAGCTCGTCAGTTGGTGGCTAATGCGGTTAAAGGAGTAACTGACGGCTTTAGTAAGACTTTGGAGTTGTCGGGCATTGGTTTTAAGGTTCAGCTGGAGGGCAAAACTTTGGTGTTAAATCTTGGTTTTTCTCATCAAGTTCGTTATGAGTTGCCGGCCGATATTGCCGGTCAGGTGGAAAAAAACACTATTACCGTCAGCGGGGTCAATAAACAGCGGGTTGGGCAAGTGGCGGCCGAAATTCGTTCACTGCGCAAGCCGGAACCTTATAAAGGCAAGGGTATTAAATACAGTGACGAAGTTATTCGTCGCAAAGCTGGCAAAGTTGTTAAATCAGCCGGCGCCAAATAGTAATTAATTTATGAAACAAATTAAAACTTCAGCGCTAATTCGTCAACGCCGGCATCGCCGCCTGCGCCAAGGTTTAAGGGGGACAGCACTACGGCCTCGTTTGGCAGTCTGGCGCAGTCTTAAGCATATTAGCGCGCAGTTGATAGATGACGCCAGTCAAACAACATTGTTGGCAGTTTCGGATAAGAGTTTAAAATTGGGCGCGAAAGTTACGCCACAGCTGGCGGCCGCTAAAGTTGGCGCGGCCGTGGCCGCCGCCGCGACTGCCCAAAAAATTAAGCAAGTGGTTTTTGATCGGGGAGGTTATGCTTATCATGGACGAGTTAAGGCGTTGGCGGAAGCCGCCCGCGCCGCTGGTTTAGAATTTTAATTTAAACTTGGAAAAAATATGGCATTTCAATCACAAACAGGCAGAGGCCGGCCGCGCGGCGGTCCGCGTCGTGATCGCCCGGACGATGGTTTTGAGCAACGGGTTGTTGAGCTGGCGCGCGTTACGCGCGTTATGGCTGGCGGTAAGCGTATGCGTTTTCGCGCGCTGGTCGTAATTGGCGATCGCAAGGGTCAGGTTGGTTATGGCTTGGCTAAAGGGGCGGATGTTAGTTTAGCTATCAGTAAGGCGACCACGCAGGCTAGGCGCGATTTGATAAAGATATTGTTAAAGAAAGATACCTTGCCTTATGAAATTAAAATTAAGAATAAGAGCGCGGTGGTGTTGCTTAAGCCGGCTCCGGTTGGTACCGGTATTATTGCCGGCGGTCCGGTTAGAATCGTCTTGGAGATGGCCGGGGTTCCGAACGTAGTTGCCAAAATATTAGGTTCGGCCAACAAGATCAATAATGTGCGAGCGGTGTTTGCGGCTTTAATCAGTATGAAAATTCGTTAAATTTTCTAAACCTATGGCATTGACATTACACACTATAAAACCGGCCCCCGGGTCAAAAACCACGACTAAGCGTCTGGGTCGCGGCGGCGCCTCGGGCAAGGGCAACTATTCCACCAAAGGCATTAAGGGTCAACGCGCGCGGCAGGGCGGACGCAAAGGTTTGGTTCAGTTTGGCGTAAAACATTTTATATCCCGTTTACCAAAAGTCCGCGGCTTCCAAAGTTTTAAACCAACTACGCAAGTAGTGCGAGTGGGTGAATTAGCCGTATTTAAAAACGGCGCCACTGTTACCGTTAACAGCTTAAAGCACAAAAAAATAATTTCCAGCCTGACATTACCGGTTAAATTAATTAACGGCGGGCCGTTAAAAGTTAAACTTAATGTGGAATTGGACAGGGTTAGCGAGGGCGCGCGGGCCGCTATCATTAAAGCCGGCGGCAGTGTTAAACTAACTAGTGTACCTTATGACACTTAATCACATGAACACTTTAACACTTGAACAAATTTGATCCGGTGATATGGTAAGGCTAGCGGCGAGCAGGTAAAGGAACCGCACCTACTCCTCCCCTTAAGGTAAGGGGAGGTGGGGAGGGGTTATGAACCATTTAAAAATCGTAACTCCCCTAACCCCTCTTACCCTAAGAGGGGGGACAAACCGCGTAAGTCCTAACTTAAACAAATAAATAAGGCTCGGCAGTAAGCTAATGATTAAGTGTTCCAGTGTTCCTATAATATCTAAACTTAGTTTATGTGGCAGAAAATTGAGCAAATTTGGAAAACACCTGATTTAAGAAATAACATTCTGTTTGTGTTGGCGGCTTTGGTGATATTCCGTTTGGCGGCGCACGTGCCAATTCCCGGCGTTGACCCCGCCGGCTTACGGAATTTTTTTGCCAATAATCAATTATTTGGTCTGATAAATATTTTTTCCGGCGGCGGCTTGGAGAATTTTTCCGTGGTAATGCTGGGGGTGGGGCCTTATATCACATCCTCAATTATTATTCAGTTGCTAACTATGATAGTCCCGCGGCTGGAGGAAATCAGCAAGGACGGTGAGTCGGGTCAGCGGCGCATAAATCAATACACGCGTTATCTCACTATACCGTTGGCGGTTATACAGGCTTACAGTTTTATCGTGTTGTTCCGCAGCCAGGGCGGCGGCAATATCATCGGCCAAATGGATGCCTGGCAGCTTACGACCAGTATTATTACCATTACCGCCGGCACAATGTTTTTAATGTGGTTGGGCGAATTAGTGTCGGAGCGCAAGGTTGGCAACGGTATTTCATTGTTGATTTTTGCCGGCATTGTGGCGTCTATCCCCACCCAGATTCAGCAGGCGATAGTGACTTTTGACCAGTCACAGATTTTTAGCATTGCAGCTTTCTTGGCGTTGGCGGTGTTGATGGTGGTGGCGGTGGTGGTGGTAACCGAGGCCCAGCGCAATATTCCCATAACCTACGCCCGGATGATTAAAGGTAGCAAGACCTATGGCGGCGCTACCAGCTATCTGCCTATGCGATTATTGCAGGCCGGAGTAATTCCAATAATTTTTGCAATTTCAGTAATTTTGTTTCCGCCAATGATAGCGCAGTTTTTGGCTAAATCGCAATCAGTCTGGTTAACGCAGGCGGCCGCCTTTACTATTAACTTGTTCCAGAATCAGTTGTTCTACGCGGTCGCTTATTTTGTGCTGGTATTTGCCTTTACTTATTTTTATACGGCCGTTATTTTTAAACCCGAACAAATCGCCGAGAATTTGCAAAAGCAGGGCGGTTTTATTCCCGGTATTCGGCCGGGGCACAGTACGGTTGATTTTTTATCGCGGACGATGAATTATATTATTTTACCCGGCGCGTTATTCCTGGGGTTAATCGCGGTTTTGCCGCTGACGATGACAGCCTTCACCGGCTCCCAATTATTGGTTATCGGCGGGACCTCGCTGTTGATCGTGGTACAGGTGGTAATTGAAAGTATTAAGCAGATCAATTCACAACTGGTAATGAGGGATTACGATGAGCTATAAGAGTGAGGGGGCTGAGTAAGAGGGTGGTAATAAAATACCAAATCCTAATTCCCGCCGGCCTAGGCCCATTATAAATGTAAAATTTAAAAATCAAAAATCAAAATAATAAAGTTAAAATGTAAAAATAGGAAAGTTTATTTAATTATTTAATTAAAAATTTAAAATTAAAAATTACTCTCTCCTGTGTCATTCTGAAGCCGATGTACGTCGGTTGAAGAATCTAGATCCTTCATTTCGCTATCGCTCCACACAGGATGACGCAGTCGAATGAGTAGTAACTGATTTTCCCCTTGCCACTCTGCTGGAGGAGGCGTGGCAGAGCGTAAGCCAGTTGAGCGTTAAATCCGCCCGTGCTGTAGGCGGTGGCGTACCCGCCTGCCAAAGCTGATGTTTTAGATAAGCTCTAACTATAAGTATTAACTGTAACTTTATAACAATCGGTTAACTGGATGAGGCGAGCGGCGGGCAGGTAGCGTGGCCTTGCCTCTGCTTCTGGGGTTGCATTACTTCTAAAAGCTTCGCTTTTACCCCGCTGGCCAGCGGGGTGGTTACGCGAGGCAACCAAAGAAGTGGTAATTAACAATATTATTTCCCTTTCGTTATTCTCCATTCGTAATTCGTAATTCCATTTGCCATTCATTTGTTATTTGAAATTTAAAATTACCACCTCCATTTCCCCTTTGTCGCTATGTCGTAAGGTTAGAAACAAAATGGAACCTGAGCGAGTCAATCTTGCTGATGCGTGTTGTGGGCGGTGGTGCATAGCATCAGCTGACGAGAGAAGGTAATTTTGTCTAACCCGAAGACCTAGGCGACGATTCTTGCACCACTTCTTTTAAAGAAGTGGTAATTAATGTTATTTTTTGGCTTTAATTTTATCTGGACTAAGGGCCGATGTGGCGATTGGCCATCGGGATAAAAGCGAAGCTTTTACTTGACATTGGGATTTTATGAGTTGGGTATTATTTAGGCATTAGGATTTAGAAATTAGGAATTAGCTATACCCTGTGGTTTTGCCACCGGGAGGATTCATTAAATATCTGTTCAGATATTCATCTGCATAAGTTAAGATACATATTGCAGTCCCTGGAAAAAGCAGGGATATGCAAATACACCGATTATCCTACCATGTAAAAGGATTTGTCAGGTTAGCCGATTATGCCATACGATGGACTCGTATGGTA
>JBAZQK010000018.1:0-10089 GCA_041645215.1 Patescibacteria group bacterium
GTGGCCAGACCCGGAGCTGATCATAACGACCTATACGATTTCCCCGAAACTCTCCAGGCCATAATTAAGGCTTTAAAATAGAAATTTTGCACCTTTACTTTTCGCTTTATTTTGGTATCATTAAGCCATGACTATTTCCAAGCATTTTACACGAATTTCCTTTATCGCGCTTTTTGTCGTTTTTATCCTTCTTTCAAATGTTGTCGCTTTTGTCACTGATTGGTGGTGGTTTTCCGAAGTGGGCTATAATCAGATTTTTATAAAATCTCTGATTGCTAAAATAGCGTTGTTTTTGTCAGCCGGGATTTTTGCCGCCATTTTTTTGCTTACCAACTTTTCGGTGGCGCTCCGCTCAAAAATTTCTTGGCTGGCAACTTTGCCCCGCCACGGCGGGGTGAATTTGGATAACCGCCTGGTTAAAAAATTAGCCGTTGTCGCCAGCCTGGTAATCGCGTTTTTTTTCGGACTAGTAGCGGCGGCTAACTGGCAGGAGGTATTAAAATTTATTTCGGGCGCGGCTTTTGGCGCGGCTGATCCTATTTTTGGCAAGGACATAGGATTTTATGTCTTCTCACTTCCATTTTTGCAGATGATCCTTGGCCTCACGAAGACACTCATCGTGCTCACAATGATCGGCTGCGGGTTTATGTATTTTTTACAGGGCAGTCTGAATTTCGGAGGTCTGCCCGAGCAGACAGAAGGCGCGGCTCCCCCCGTTAGAAGTCCGATGCGCTTACGCATCGTTACTTCTAACGGGGCCAGAATCCACCTTGGCATCTTGCTCGCCATTTTTCTCTCAACCATTGCTGTCGGGGTCTACCTCTCTCGCTTTACGTTGCTGACGAGCCAGAGCGGTTTAGTATTTGGCGCGACTTACACCGACACCATCGTGAGAATACCCATGCTGTGGGTGTCAATGATGGCCGCTGTGCTGGCGGCGGTGGCGGCCGCCTGGTGGGCATGGCAGGGAAAGCTCGCGCCGCTCATCGGGGCAGTCTCTCTTTATGTTGTCGTCGGACTCGCGGGAGCGGTGATCCCGTCTCTTGTCCAAAAACTGGTGGTCGCGCCCAACGAGCTGGTGAAGGAAACGCCGTTCATTAAGCGCAATATCGCCGCTACCCGTCAGGCGTTCGCGCTTGATAAAATTGAGGAGCGGGAAATCTCCGGAGATAAGCCGATCACTGCGTCTGATATCGCAAACAATAATCTCACTGTTAAAAATGTGCGGCTTTGGGATAGAAAACCCCTTTTGTCAACTTTTTCCCAGATACAAGAAATCAGAACCTATTACGAGTTTGCCGAAGTTGATAATGATCGCTATATCATAGATGGAGAGATTCGCCAGATCATGCTCTCTCCGCGGGAGTTGGCATCGGAGAGCCTCCCGAATAAAAACTGGATTAATGAACGGCTGACATTTACGCATGGATACGGTGTGGCAGCCGGACCGGTGAATCAAGTTACTCCCGAAGGCTTACCGGTTTTGTTCGTTAAGGATTTGCCGCCAAAGGCAGAAGTGCCAGAGCTTGAAATTTCGCGCCCGGAAATCTATTTCGGCGAACTGGCAAACGACTATGTCATCGTCAAAACAAAATCCCGCGAGTTTGATTATCCCAAGGGCGAAGAAAATGTCTACGCAACATATGAAGGTAAGGGCGGGGTGGAGATAAACTCGTTTTTAAGGCGCATCTTTTACGCGTTAAAATTTAAATCGCTCAAACTGCTTTTGTCCAACGACATCACCAGCGCCAGCCGTATTTTGTATTACCGCACCATTGCCGAGAGAGTCGCCAAAGTCGCCCCGTTTTTAACATTTGATAAAGACCCCTATATTGTCATTGCCGATGGCAAGGTGTATTGGATTGCCGACGCCTACACCACCAGCGATCGTTATCCTTATTCGGAGTCTATGCGGTTGAATAACAAGAACGTAAATTATGTGAGAAATTCGGTAAAAGTGGTGGTTGACGCGTACAGCGGCAGTGTCGTTTTTTATCAGGCGGATACCGAGGATCCAATTATAAAAACATATGCCAATATTTTCCCGAGCGTCTTCCGGCCGCTGTCAGAGATTCCAAAGAGTCTGGTTCCGCATCTGCGCTATCCCGAAGATATCTTTACCCTGCAAACTGCCGTGTATTCAGTTTATCATATGGATGATCCGCAGATTTTTTACAACAAAGAAGATCAGTGGGAGATTCCGGTCATTGCGTCAGAGGGAGAAGGGGCGCTGGCAGGCCCGTCTGCCGGACGGGCAGGCAAGATTCCGCCGATGCAACCGCGGCACATTATTATGAAACTGCCGGGAGAGAAACAAGAGGAATATATTTTGATGCTGCCTTTTACCCCGCGAGCCAAAGATAATTTATCCGCCTGGATGGTCGCCCGCAACGATGGGGAAAATTACGGCAAGCTGTCGGTCTATCGTTTTCCCAAAGACAAGCTGGTGTTTGGACCAAAGCAGATTATCGGCCGCATCAATCAGGATCCGGTGATTAGCCAGCAGATTTCGCTGTGGAGCCAGGGCGGATCGCAGGTAATTCAAGGTCCGCTGTTAGTTATTCCGATTGAGGAATCGCTGTTGTATGTGCGTCCGCTCTACCTCAAGGCTGAAGCCGGCAAAATTCCCGAACTAAAACGGGTCATTGTGGCGTATGAAAATAAAATTGCCATGGAGGAAACGCTGGAGGAGGGGTTATCAAAAATTTTTGGCATAGGAGCGGCCGGAAAACCGCAAGGGAGCGCGGTAGTAAGACCGCAAGTGGCGCCTTCTCAAGACATTCAGGAACGCATACGAAGGGCGGCGGCCGTGTATGAGGAGGCGCTCCGAGCGCAGCGAGATGGCGATTGGGCGCGCTACGGCGAGGCCATAAGGCGTCTGGGAGAAATTCTTAACCCCCGTTAGAAATCTCCATAACAGGATTGTTATTATTTATATAATGAGATGGTTTCAAAACCCTTTTCGTGGCGTCCGTAAGGTGGATTGAACGAGACAAGGAAGATGAGCAAAATACCCGGAAACGTAGCAGTAGCTACGATGAGGACATTTTGGGAAATCTGACGCAGTCGCAGTCAAAAAACAGAGATTGCAGCAGAAATAGGGTTTTGAAACCATCTCAATCAGACCTTTTTGTGATATACATAATATTATTGAGATTTAAAACCTTAATTTCTAACGGGACTATTTCTAACGGGGTAAACAATAATGAAATATTATCTCAAACTCCTTACCTTGCCCATTTTATTTTTCGCACTTTTCGCGTCTCTTTTTGTCGTTTGGAAAATAGCTAACTTACCACCGCCTGAGGAGTTGGCTAGAATTGTGAAGACTTGGTTTGATACATACGGCCTGCCGGTGGTTTTTTTGAGCTCAATCGTGGAGGGGGTGCTTCTTGTTGGCGGCTATTTTCCAGGTGTTTTTGTCATCTTCCTCGGCGTGATCTTAGCAGATTCAATATTGCAGGCCGCAATGGTTGTTGCCGTGGTAACCGCGGGTCTTTTTATTGCACACTCATTTAACTATGCTTTAGGAAGGTACGGATGGTATAGACTCTTAGTGCGGTTTGGTTTAAAAGATGCTGTTGAGATGGCACAGGCGCGCCTGATGAAGAAAGGCCCCATCGCCATTCTCTTAAGCTATTGGCTACCCAGTGTCGGCGCGCTCACCGACACGGCCGCAGGGATTATTCATATGCCGTTTAAGAAATTCCTTCTTTACTCGCTCATATCGGTAACTTTGTGGGATACTGGCGCTGGTATTCTGGTCTATTCATTTAAGGATGTCGCGCTCTCCATTTCATCTCCCGGTTCATCGGGGAGAGCAGTTATCTTTGCCATTATAGCTGTCTGGGCTACCGTTATACTCGTCAAGGATTTTATCGAGAGAAAAAAACGGCTGTTTCCTCCCAGCACTGGTCCAGACCGAGACGCACCGGTTTGATACAATAAAACTCGCCTTTTTATAGGAAGACCAAGTCACGAAAAAGAAAAATTTGATGTCGAGAAAGGCCCAATGGCGAATCTTTAGTGATAGAACAGCAGTAAGACCGCAGGGGACCGCGACGGCAAAACCACCAATAGTGCCTTCTCAAGATATTCAAGAGCGTATACAAAGAGCGGCAACCGTGTATGAAGAGGCACTCCGCGCGCAACGAGATGGCGATTGGTCAGCCTACGGCGAGGCCATCAGGCGTTTGGGAGAAATTCTGAAACCCCGTTAGAAATCTCCATAACAGGATTGTTATTATTGGATTGTTATATATAATCAGACCTTTTTGTGATATACATAATATTATTGAGATTTAAAACCTTAATTTCTAATGGGACGCGATTTCTAACGGGGTGAACCGTAACCAAAAATTTGCCTTGTTGCTTTGTCAAACGTAATGAACCGAGTGGATGAGCTTGCAAATCGTCTTTTTGACAAAATCCCCGGAGTAGATTATAGTTCCTTTAGAGGCACAGTATATAAAAAAGATAAAAAGGTCGAATAAATTAACAAAATAACAGGTTAAACTCAAAATTCATATGAAAAAACTCATTTTTGGTGCGATGATTTTTGGCATCGTTTCGAGCTTTACGCTGTTCGCGCTTCAGCCCTTATCGGTGGAGGCCAAAGATGGCGGACGCAAAATTGTTGTTTTCTCCGCGGCCTTGAACGAGGCGGCTAAAGACAAGTTGATTAGTCATGTTGGCGGAGTGAAATTGAAAAACCTCGATTTAATCGGCGCAAAAGCAGTATGGGTGCCGGACAGCACTGCGGCAGCGAAGTTGGCGGATCATCCAGACGTAGTGCGAGTGGATGATGATGTGGTGGTGGAAGCGCTTCTCAAAGAGGGGCATGTAAAGGTACAAAAAGGAGCGCTTCAACCGGTTGAATCGCTTCCCTGGGGAATTGATAGAGTTGATGCAGAACTTGTCTGGCCGACTGGCAATACCGCCGACCTGATTAAAGTCGGCATTATTGACACGGGGATTTCCAGCAAGCACCCCGATCTTCTTGCCAACGTGAAGGGCGGTGTTAACACTATAAATCCTCTCAAAAGCTGGAATGATGATAATGGACACGGCTCGCATGTTGCCGGTATTGTTGCGGCGCTTGATAACGATATCGGTGTGATTGGTGTTGGGCCGGCGGTTGATCTTTATGCCATTAAGGTGTTGAACGCGAGTGGTTCTGGGTATCTTTCGGATGTGATTGAAGGAATTCAATGGGCAATTACCAATGGTATACGGGTGGTCAATATGAGTTTGGGCACGGGCTCTAATGTGCAGTCGCTGCACGATGCCGTGATTGCCGCGAAAAAAGCCGGAGTGGTGGTGATAGCAGCTGCAGGCAATAGCGGCGGTTCGGTTATCTACCCGGCTGCCTATCCTGAAGTGATTGCGGTTTCGGCCACTGATCAGAACAATGTCATTGCTTCTTGGTCCAGTCGCGGTCCGGAAGTTGATCTTGCTGCGCCCGGTGTCTCGATTTATTCAACATACAAAGGTACTGGCTACGCAACGCTCTCCGGAACCTCAATGGCCGCTCCGCATGTTGCCGGTTCAGCCGCATTGGTGCTCAACACTCCAGTTGGTGCGAATGATGTGAATGCAAACGGCAAGTGGGATCCGGACGAAGTGCAGGTGAAATTGCAGGCGAGTGCAACGAATCTCGGTGATGCTGGCTTTGACAACCTTTACGGTTGGGGGTTGGTGAATGCATGGAACGCGGTTCAATAAGCCGATAATCGGCAACTGGTTCAGAAAATCTGAAATTCCAAAAGTCGCGCTCTCGCGCGACTTTTGGTTTTTTGCTAAATTTTGATAATTGTGCAGTTCCATAAGATTATTAACATTTTAATTTGAGGAAAAATTTGCTATAATCAAGTTGATATTATGATGAGCAGATTTAAAACGACTTTGCTTTTAGGAGGATTAACTGCCTTCGTACTGGCGGTTGGTTATTATTTCGGAGGGCAAAACGGCGCGCTACGGCGAGGCCATCAGGCGTTTGGGAGAAATTCTTAAACCCCGTTAGAAATAGTTCCGTTAGAAATCTCCATAACAGGATTGTTATTATTTATATAATCAGACCTTTTTGTGATATACATAATATTATTGAGATTTAAAACCTTAATTTCTAACGGGGTAAACAATCATATTCTTAAAAATAAGACGATTTTATGAACCCCGTTAGAAATCGCGGACGCATATAAATACATGTTTTCAAACAAAAAGTCAAAATTTATTAGTAATAGCCATGTAGGATATGGGCGTATTTTGCGTTTGCGTCCTATTTCTAACGGGGTGAAAAAAAGAAAAACCAGGGATATTGAAAAAGCGTACTCAAAAGCGGAGTTTATTAAAAAACTTCGCCGTTTGGTTGATGCACTGGAAACCGGAAAGAAATTTTCCATTCAAATTGCGGGCGAAAAAATATCTGTTCCCCAAGACGCGGTTATAAATATTGAGCACGAAAGAGCAAGTGGGGTAGAAGAAATTGAGTTCCAGATAAAGTGGGGAATATGAACCCCGTTAGAAATTTGTTCCTAATAAGGACTATCTACGGGGTTTGGGGAGAAGTGGACTTATGAAAAATAAAAACCCCTTTGATTTCTAACGGGGTGAACCGACTCAAAACAACTATTCTTTTGGCTGGATTTGCCGGTTTGGTTGTCGCTGTCGGGTATTATTTTGGCAGGTAGCCCCGCTGTCGTTTCCGCCCATATCATAGGTCATCCCTACGAGAGATGTCCCGTAGGGACAATAGATGAGCCTGCCCGCCATATGCCTTACTTAATCAACTGTTTATTGTTTAATTTTATATTTTCTTATTTATTAACATTGCTTGCCTCGAGACAGGCTTAGGCAGGCGGGCCTCTGGCTCAAAAGGCGGTCTGGTGTCGGCAGGCGCGGCGCCTTCGGCGGACAACATTTGTTGCATTTGTTGCAGAACAACGGTTAATCTATTATCATTAGGACTTACGCGTTTGAGCCAAGTTCGAGGCAAAACCGAGCATTTGAGCAAGCCGTAGTAAAACTACGGTGAGCGAAAAGCCGAGGTTTTAACGAAGAAATTGGCCAAAGCCGCTTGAGGGGTCGGGCTGCGCCCGCCTCTAAAACGGCAAGCGCGTAAGTCCTAATCATATTAATATGGAACAATCAGAATCACGGCCCGATAGGCCACAAGATTACTTTACCCTGGAGGAGCGTATCCAGGATCTTCGTGCGGCTCTGGCGCAAACTAAAGAGACGCGGCAGAACATTTTAAGGGAGCTTGCCGAAGTTCAGGAAATGTTTGTAGTTATTGATGAAAAGGTGAAGCAACGGACGGCCGCGGGGACGCTCACCAAATCTCTCCTTCAACTGCTTGAACTCGCCGGGAAAACTGTTAATGATTTAGCAAGAATGGTTTTGCAAGCGAATGAGTTTGAGGAAAAGATAAAACAGACGTCGGAAACGCTTTCTGCTCGGGCCGAGCAGGCCAAGACACAGCTTTTGAATATTAAACCAGAGCAGTTGAATTAGAAAGGCGAAGCTTTATCACCCTCCGCCCCCAATACCCTAGGGTCTTTTGCCACAAGGAGGATTCATTATCTACGCCGCATTAATTTTTGGTGATTACACCAGCGTTTTAAGATAGCAGTCCTTGATAAGCTAGCTAAAACTGCAAACTAATTTTACCGGGATAAAAATAATAAAAGGCGATGTCGGGCATCGCCTTTTTGGGATAATAAACTTTAACCAGCGCCGTTGTTTGTTTTCAGCGTAGCCACAATTAAACGCCGGTTAATAAAAAAGGGATAGTTATTATTTTTTAGCGCCGTAACAAATTCTTTCAACTTATAATTTTTGAAATTAGAAACAGCCAGGATTGTTAGCGGTTTATAATGTTTTTTCAGCGCCTCAAGCAATAGCTGTATTAATCTGACCCCTTTTTTATCTAAAATAAAAAGACGGGCAAGTTTTGCCCGTCCTGGCAACGAATTTTAAAATTCCATTCTTTTGTCTTTAAGTTTTTTTATCAAGTTTGAACATGATTAAATTAGGGTTAATTTTGACAAAAGGCTGGTACTTGTTTTGTATGATTTCAATGAAATCATGTTGTTTTTTTCTTTTTGAGAATTTTAAGCTGGCATAAGCTACAATAGGTTTGTAGCAATTTTGTAAGTATGCCCCCAAAAGGTCAAGAACGTTAAAGTCGTCTTGTACTGTATTTTCACTTACGCGGTTAAGCATCACCAAGTCGGGTATTTGTATATGGTATTTGTTAATTAGTTCAGCCGTTAGGCCTGTTTTTACATAGCTTCTAATATGGGCCTGGTGGCAAATTTTTTGTAGGGGGTCTTTTTGGATTTCATTTTGGACGCAAAAGTAGTAGTGTGCGAGCGGCGCGTAGCGCGCGACCGTCAGGCTTATTAATCCGGCAGTATGCGGCCTAACCTCAAGCATAGTATGGAGCGGGTGATTTACCACCGATGCAATCAAACTGAATTTTAGTCTATCGGGCAAAATAAATTTGGCGTTTTTGCCCAGGGTTTTATTAAGCTCTGACAACACTTCTTGCAGTTTTGTCAGTATTTTTTGCCGATCGTTCATAATTTTCAACTCCTCGTTTGTTAAGGTTTGTTATTAGTTTTTAGGTTTATCCGCCTTCGTCCCACTAAGTGGGACGGCGCCAGAATATCCCACAGCTTCCGGCCTCCCTCCCGCTGTACATCGGGAGGGAGTTTCATTTGGTAAGACTTTAACAAAAGGTTTGATTTTTGTCTAGTCGGTCGTTCTTATGTGTTCTAACGTTCACCTTTTTGAGGACGGTGGCGAAATAGCATCGGAGATGTACAGCGGGAGGGAGTTTCATATGGATTTTGTTTCCGCCTTGGCTTAAGATATACTTTAAGAAGTCATATGGATATAATTTCAGCCATTATTTTAGGCATAGTGGAGGGTGTTACTGAATTTTTTACCCGTCCGAGCATACAGTTTTTGCGCCCATCAGGGCGCAGGGCCTAGTTCAAAAATGGTTCAAGCAAGGTTCAGGATTTGTGATCAATAGTAAGAGCACTGGCCTTAATGGTCAGTTTTTGTTTTTTTAAACGTATTATGCTATAATAAAATTATAGTAGTGAATAATAATTAATTTAAAGATTATGGGACAAGAATTTTTATCTCAACAGGAGATTGAAAAGAATCTCATCAAAAGTGAGTTTGAATCATTTTATAAAAATAACCCAGGCCATCGTTTTGACTCAACTGATAAATATATAGAGAAGTTTCTTGATTCTGATCCGGCATTCTTGCAATCAATTTTATCTTCCACTGAAGGTTTACGTACTGTGGCGGAAAAACTGTATGAAAGATCACAAAAAAGATTGGAAGATAATGATATTGAAATTGTTCAATCTCCTAATTATCCATTTCAATTTTCAACCAAAGAAGGTCTTAAACGAGGGAAATTAGATGCGCCGGACGTTTTTACTGACCCCACCGGTTATGAGGAGTTTATGAAAGAGCAATATGAAAAAACTTCTTATTCTGGACTAGATGAAGAAAAATCAGAAAAAATGTTAAAAAGTATTTTAGAGATGTATGAAGCAAAAACATATGAAAATGAAGCTGGTAGTGCGATGTTTACTATGATTTTGGATAAAGGTATGTATGAAGAAAATAAAAAAGATGGAAGGTCTGGTGTTTTGGGGGAGTTTGTAAATATTTCCATTCCTTTGAAAATGCTGCGTACAAAAATTGATGGAGAGATTGCTTTTGTCCGTAATTTGCCGGGATTTACGGTAGACAAAATAAAAGAACTTACTTCAAAAATATTAGAAACTCTCAAGTCAGAAGAGAAATAATAAAAACCCAAATAAAATAGTACCTTTTGGTAGAAAAATGAAAAAGTGTTATTTTATTTGTTTTGATTTAGTAAACTGATATACTTAATACACTTATGTCTTGGTTGCAAGCTGTTATTCTGGGTTTAGTGGAGGGTGTTACTGAATTTTTGCCGATTTCGTCAACCGGGCATTTAATTTTGGTCAGCCAATTGTTGCCTATCGCTGAAACCGACTTTGTTAAAACTTTCACGATTTTTATTCAGTTGGGAGC
>JBAZQK010000009.1:0-51895 GCA_041645215.1 Patescibacteria group bacterium
TAGTGGAAGCGATATTAACTTTGGCGCCGGTAGCGGCGGACAAGGTTAAGTCGCCTTCAGCGGTAGAAATCAAACCATCAGTGATGTAAGTAGTACCAGAACCAACCACAATGCCGTTTAAGAAATAGCCTTTGTCAAAACGATTCTGAATATTGGCGGACGACCCGAGTGACGGGGTGGTGTATTCAGCTACGGCTTGGGTAGCCGAGCGGGAAATACTCGGAACAATGGTTAAAGTACCGGGCGCACCGGCAGCGACAGCGGTAATACGCGTCCAAATATTGCTAGCGGCTGGGCCAACTTGAATTAAGTTGCCGGCGTCAATGCCAGTGGTATTAGCGACCACTAATGAGGCGCCGCTACCCGTATCAGTGGCGTCCACGGTGGTGGCGGTGCTAGTGGCAGTGGGGTTAGGGGTAACCGTGCCGGTTAAGGTAGTAGTGCTGTTCAAAGTTAAGGGCGAGGCAATGGTAACCGGGCCTTGGAAAGTGGCTTGGGAGTTAATCGTCAGCTTGTTAGTATTGGTCGTGCCTAAAGTAACGTCTTTTTCCACTGATAAATAAGTAGAAGTGACATCACGGGCGCCAACTGAACCCGACACACCAATACCCGAAGCAATCAGCGTGCCGGATAAAGCCAGCGAGCGGGTGTTAAGCGTGCTGGCCGTAATAACGCCGGCAGTTAAGTTTTGAAAATCAGCCGGGCCGGAAACTTGGAGCTTGGCAATGTTGGTTAAAGCCAATTGCCCTTCCAAATTAAACTGACCGCGCACAATTAAATTGCCGGCGACAATGGCGTTGTTTCTGACTTGCAAGTTGGGCGTATCTAATAAACCAGTGGCCGATGAATAAGTCAGAGTTTGCGGCGCGGCGCCAATGATTAAACTGTCTTTGATATTAGCAACATCAGCAATGAGTGTGGCGTAGACGGCGTTAGTAACTGTCTGGGTCTTAGCCAGTTTGGCAGCTGGTTTAGATTCTTCACCCACGCCTTGGGCGGGGTTCAGAATGACAGTACTTTTTGATTTTGCTTTAGAATTAACTGCTGAAACCAAATTGTCATCCTGAACTCCAGTGAAGGATCTCTGGGTTATTAAATCGCGCACTTTTAAGAGCACGGTCTTGCTATTGGGAAAACCAAGTTTGGTAGTAACTCCTAAAACTCGTCCGCCAGTATAAACTACTTCTGCTATTGGCGGTATTAATTCGGAACGAGATTTCACCAATGCCTTATGGACATTAACTGTATTAACTTCAGCTAGCTCAACCGGACCGGTATAAGTTAGAACAGTGTCTTGCCAAATGCCAATGGCGTTCTGGCTCACCTTACCCATACTTGTTGCCAGCGAACGGCTAGCCGGGGTAAGAAACAAATTATAGGGTGAAATACTTGAAGCCAAGAATGTACCAAGACGATATTCTTGAGTTAAAATTTTTTGATTATAACCATTAAGCAATGATTCAGCCTCAACTAGTATAACGCGCGAACCAAACGACAGCGGCGCGCTAAAACTATCAGCCAACTCAACATATTGATTACCAATCACCGCCAGATTACCAAACGGCGCCATTACATTTTTGTACGCCAGCGCGACCGCGCGCGGCCGGTCGGTTACTACTTGCCACAACGCCGGCCAGATATTAGCCTGCGGCGTTAGTTTAATAAGCGACCTCGCCACCGGCGCCAGCCAGATATCAGCCCCGCGTTCCAGACTGCCTTGCCCGTAACTAGCCAACACACCGGCGCCAACTTTAATATCCATAGCTGGCTGTATGATAAGCAATGATATCGCCCGCGAATTTGCAACAAAGGCCCGCGCGCCGTTTTCGTAAGCGTAAGCCAATTGGCGAGACCAGAACTGTAATGACGGTTGATAAACTAAAGTCGCGTTATAAAGTTCAGAACCAACCTGACGCTCAACCGCCAGCGCCAAATTATTCCAAGGGACGGTTGATTTGTTTATGGACTCACCAATGTTGTCGGCTAGATTATTTAAACCATAAATTATTTCATAGGCGGCCGCGGCCACGGGGGTGGAAAATTTTTGTAACTGATTTGACAGCGAGCTGGCCAATAAACGCGAACTGCGACTAGCCAGTTCAGTGGTGGTAGCCGCATAATAACCAGACGCTTGCTTAACTACCGCGACTGTTTGATTAACAGCGTCTGCATAATCTTGAACCGCCCGTGCCAGTGAATGCCGGGCCCAAGCGGCTTGTGAAAAAACTAAAACTAAAATGGCGACCGCGGTGGCGGTAACAACTGACCAGCGACGAACCAGTAAAACTGAAGATGAATTGTGAAAGTTAGTTTTAAACCAGTTATAACCGGTGAAATCCCGCACCGTCCCGATGTTCATCGGGACTAGTGCGTGGGTAACGGCAGTGCGGATGTCGATGTTCAGCAACGGACGAAGAATCTCGGCAATCTTGGGATTTATTGTTCGCTGCCAAAAATTCACGCCAACACTAAGTCCGGCCCCGGCGCCATAAGACTTGTTGATTAAGGTATCAAAAAAGCGCTGTGCCAAATCAGCACCCGCTTCCCATAGTGAACGATTCAATAATAACGCTTCAGTTTGCTTAACCGAATTAACCCGCGCTGCCGTGACGGCCTTAGTTGGGGTCAATAAGTTATTGGCGCTAGCGGTTACAGTTGATTTAACTGAATACTGGTTGATGTATTCATTCACCCACTGGCGCGTCGTGAACCAATTGCTCCCTAGTTTGACCGCTTTTAATTTACCCTGGTTAATTCTTAACCTTAAATAAGTTGAACTGTAGGTTGTGCCGCGCGCCGC
Source organism: Patescibacteria group bacterium (assembly GCA_041645215.1). Taxonomy (GTDB): domain Bacteria; phylum Patescibacteriota; class Patescibacteriia; order Veblenbacterales; family UBA10138; genus JACRFM01. The sequence goes on from JBAZQK010000009.1 coordinate 2,801, forward strand.
TTGAATCAACGACAACAAATCAGATTCCACCTCTGCCTTAGCGCCGGGAATTGGCTCACTTATACGGCTGGTAATATGGTCATTATTTTGGGCCACTTTTATTTTATTTAATTTTTATTTTAGTTTTTTTAGGACTTACGCGGTTTGTCCCCCTCTTAGGGTAAGAGGGGTTAGGGGAGTTGCGATTGGAACACTAGATCACTTAATCACATGAACACTTTAACACTTATAGGACTTGCGCGTTTGCTACTAAATAAGGCTTTTTCATTCCGTCATTCTGAATTTATTAGTGATCCAGTGTTCTCGTGTTCCAGTGTTCCTTAGAGTATTTTTTGGCTTATTTTGGCTTATTTTAGCCACCGTATACTTCCATTATAGCATAGGTAAACAAATAAATCAATAGGTATACGACATAGTATACGCACTATACGTTGTTAAAAATTAAAATATAAATTTTTAAAAAAAATTGAAAAAATTAACTCCTGATTATGGTCGTAAAAGTTAAAAAATCAAATCATTAATCAAAAGTTATATAAAATTAACTTGGCGTGGTTAAGACATATTATAACGCTAATAACAAGTAAAAACGCAAAAGGTACTTTGAGATGGTTTCAAAACCCTATTTCTGCTGCAATCTCTGTTTTTTGACTGCGACTGCGTCAGATTTCCCAAAATGTCCTCATCGTAGCTACTGCTACATTTCCGGGCATTTTGCTCATCTTCCTTGTCTCGTTCAAAAATCATAGCTTTCGCCACGAAAAGGGTTTTGAAACCATCTCTTAGTATTTTATGAAGGTATAGCCTGCACCATAAAGCTGTCGTCGTTTTTAAAAATAGAATTGAGATAACAACTTCCCCTCCCTCTTTTAAAGAGGGAGGCGGAGGGAGTTGGAACTCCCCTAACTCCCTTAATAAGAGGGGAAAAAAATTGAAAGGACACCTCTGCAACCCAACAAAAGCAAAACCGCCCGATGTACATCGGATCTGGTGCGTGGGTAATGCTGGTTATTGGTAGTCGCACCGGGGATCCTCTGCTTCCCTAGTTCCTCCCCTTAAGATAAGGGGAGGTTAGGAGGAGTTATGTAATTTAGGCAGAACGTGCCTCTGTGCACGCCTCTTCAGTGGAGTAGGCTACCCGTGGTTTTTTGCGGAGGAGGATAAAATTATAAGCAATCATTTAAGATTAACCAATAAGCTAAAGCTAGCATATACGCAACACTGAAATAATGAATTTAATCCTCATATACGCTGGCGTATACACTGATAATATGGCAAAATATATGAATTAGACTCACTGTGCAGAGTTGCAGAGGTGTCCCCTTTGCAACTCTGCGGTTTACTCTCCCTCTTTTAAAGAGGGAGATGGAGGGAGTTATGTAACTCCCCCTACCCCCCTCTTATAAAGAGGGGGAAATTATCATTCACTCAATATCTGGTTAAGCCTTACTAATATTCCTTCACAATTCTCCATAACATCATTATTCCAAAAACGAACAACTTTTATTCCTTGTTGTTCCAAGTATTTGTCTCTCTGTATATCCTTAATCTGCTCCGTGGCTTCATTGTGCTGACCACCATCAATCTCTATGGCTAACTTAACGGCCGGACAATAAAAATCCAAAATATACCAACCGACACTATATTGCCGGTAAAACTTTAAATCATTAAATTGCTTGTTCCTTAATTTTGACCAGATTATTTTCTCGGCCTTAGTTTGATTTAAGCGCAATTTTCGCCTTAATTGCTTTAAAGATGAAAAATTATAAACACTCTTCATAGCCCTCCTAATTTAATACTAAACATTTTACACCTTTTCGGGGAGACTGGACAAATTAACTCCCCCCAGCCCCCTCTTAATAAGAGAGGGAAATTCGGAGTTCTTATTATGAAGAAAAAATTATGGTTCGGCGTGGAGTTTATAATAGCCTGTAGAGGTGTCCCCTCTGCAATGAAGCCTCCACGGGCTCACGCCCGAGGTATCCTTCATTTCTTCGGCGAAATCCGCCGAAGCACCCTCCTTCGCTCTTCGAGCTTCGGAGGGTCCTACCTCCGCATTCATCCTCGGGCTTACGCCCGAGGTCTTCTGCGAAGGCGGATAAACTACTTTAGATATTTATTTTTTGCTGCCACATGGGCGTTAAAATCTTTGGAGTATATAACCATACCGTCGGCGGTGGTTAAAAAAAACCAATACTCATTTTGCTGTGGCAAAAGTACGGCTTTAATGCTCGCCAAACTGGGGTTGGAAATTGGTCCCGGCGGCAGACCGGCGTGACGATAACTGTTATACGGCGAATTAATTAACAAATCATCCAAGCTAACGGCCGGAGTTTTTTTGCCGGTTATATAATTTATGGTTGAATCGGCTTGCAAGGGCATTCCTTTTTTTAAGCGTCGCCAAAAAATATCAGCCACCACAGCCCGGTCAGCTGTTTGCGCCACTTCCCTCTCCACTATGCTGCTCAGGGTGATTATTTCGTGAATATTGGCAGCGCGGCTGATTTCGTTGGCGGCGTAAACTAAATTTATTTTGCTGGTAAAATTATCCAACATTTTAGTAAGAACATTATTTAAACTAACCCCTTTACGAAACCGATAAGTATCGGGGAATAAATAACCTTCCAGACTTCCCGTGGACAGCGCGTTGCTAAAAATTTTATAGTCGCGCCCCGCCAGTAGCGACTCCACGCCGGACTTGGTCTGGGTTAAATCAGCAAATTCTTTGGTTGTGCTAATCCCCTGCTCGACTAAGTATTCATTGATGTCGCGCAAAGTCCACCCCTCAATAAAACGCAAGGTAATTTCCGCCGCGCCCGCCAATTCACCGGTTAGAATTTTACCAATGACAATTATATTACTGCTCGGATTTATATAATACTCCCCGCTTTTAAATTTATTTTCCCGTCCGGTTAAACTGGCCCACCAGCGAAACACTAAGGTTGACCTGATTAAACCGCTTGCCTCCAGTGCGTCAGCAATTTGCCGGGTGCTCTCGCCGGGCGCGACGTTGAACTTAATAGCAGTGGCGGAAACTGTGAGCGGCGTAACCAAATTATAAGCCAGCGCAGCCGCGGCGATAAAAATAAACAGCATAAAAACAAACGGCCCTAACCAACGATTGAGTTTAGGCGCTAGGCGATTCTTTATCAATCTATAAAAATGAAACATGCAATTGGTTGATGGGAATTGAGCAAGAGATGAGGAGAGATGATTTCAAAACTCTTTTATACTACGTCATTCTGAAACCGATGTCCATCGGCTGAAGAATCTCTGATTTTATAAGTATTTTAGAGATGCTTCGCGGAGTTTACACTGAGCGTAGCGAACGTGCTCAGCATGACAATCCAACTAATTTTGAAACCATCTCAAGATGTATTAAGTCAAAAGTTAGAAGTAAAAGCTTCGCTTTTATCCCGCTGGCCAGCGGGATGGCTGCACGAGGCAACCAAAAGTCAAAACCACAACGCAAAACTCAAAACTTTTTACTTTTAACTTGTACTTTTGATTTTTGACTTTTGAATTTTGAATTGACATGATTTGAGTTTTAACTTACTGGACCTACAGATATTTTTCCATTTTCCGCTTTTTTAATTCCTCTACCAGCAACTTTACATCTTGCGCGCGCGCGCGCGGGCAAACTAATAAGGCGTCGGGAGTATCAATAATGACGCAGTCGTTTAAGCCGATGGTACCGACTATTTTTTTGCTGGCGGTGTAAACTAAATTGCCCGTGGAATCTACCGCCACGTAATTGGCGCGCGCAATGTTTTGTTTGTTAGCGCGCGCCAGAATATCATAAACGGCGCGCCAATGACCAACGTCAGTCCAACCAATGTCGGCTTTTAACACCAGGCAGTGTTTAACCTTTTCCATAACCGCGTAATCAATGGAAATTGACGGTAAAGCGAGAAAGGCCGATTGCTTAACCGTCCACTCGCCGGCTTTATTTAGCAGAGGCTTAATTTTTTTAAGGCCACGCGCAAAATTAGGCGCCGTGCGGATAATTAGATTAAGCATTTCTTGTGGGCGAAAAACAAATATTCCCGAATTCCACAAATAATTACCCTCCGCCACGTATTGCGCCGCCCGCGCGGGAGCCGGTTTTTCCACGAATTTATCAACTTGATAAACAGCTGTTTTGCCCCCAAACGGCAAACGACGGCCCAGCTTAATGTAACCATAACCGGTTTCGGCATAGGCCGGTTTAATGCCAATCATAACAATTGAACTACTATGCTTAACCAGTAATTTATCAGCGGTAATTAGCAAACGCAAAAAAATGTCCGGTTGTTTGATAAAATGGTCGCTGTTAACGGCTGCCATGGCCTCGTCCCCGCTCGCCGCCGCCATAATTTTAGCCGCCAGCGCAATCGCCGGCGCGGTATTGCGCGCCACCGGCTCAACTATCAAATTACCGCTGGTTAATTCCGGCAGCTGTTTTTTTATAAGCCCGGCGTTGGCCTTGGTGGTAGAGACAAATATATCGCGGGCGGCAAAACGACGACGCAATCGTCGCCAAGTTTGCTGTACCAAAGTTGCAGAATCCAAAAAGGGCTGAACCTGCTTAGGTTGATTAGCGCGCGACAATGGCCAGAGCCGCGTGCCGGCGCCGCCGGCGAGAATGAGGAGTTTCATGATAAAAAGAATTAAGAATCACGAATCAAGAATTACGAATTTGCGCCCATTATCTTAATTCATAATTCTTAATTCCTAATTCCATTCAATTCTAACTATTAACCAACGGTACAAATATGTATCCCGGGTAAACCTGCTTAACAAAAGTGGAACCGATGCGCTCCGCCACAATCAAAGCCTGATGAGTAACGCCGATCGGCATAACCAACTTACCTTGTTCTTTAAGTTGGTCAAAATAGGCCTGGGGAATAGCCGGCGCGGCGGCTGAAACTAATATTCTATCATAAGGCGCCGCTTCAACATAACCTTGACTGCCGTCTAAGTTTAATAACTTTAACTGCGGATAAGAAAATTTACGCAAGGCTGATTTAGCATAATTAACTAACTCCGGCACGATTTCCAAAACCGTCACTTGTCCTTTTTTGCCCGTAAGTTCCGCAAGTAAGGCCGCGGCGTAACCCGAACCGGCGCCCACCTCCAAAACATTCATACCCTGGCCCGCGTTTAAAAGCTCCAGCATAAACGCCACCGTGCTGGGCTGTGAAATGGTTTGGCTTTGAGAGAGCGGCAGTGGATAATTCTCATAAGCTTGCGAACGCAAACCAGCCGGCACAAAATCAGCCCGGTCGCAAGCTTTAAAAGCCGCCCGAATCGCCGGGCTTTTAATATGACCTTGTTTAACCAAAAAATTCACTAACTCGGTGTTATTTTTAAGTTCTTTCATATATTCCTATTATATCAGTTCACAGTAAATAATAAAGACAATATAACTCCCCCTAACCCCCTCTTATCCGCCGGCTGGCGGAAGAGGGGGAAATTTGAGGTTTTTACTAAGAACAGGAAAACTGAAATAACAACTTACCCTCCCTCTTTTAAAGAGGGAGGCGGAGGGAGTTATAAGAAAGCACCGGAGACGCCTCTGCAAAATGCAAATGTTTCCTCCCGTGCGGTTATTACCCACGCACCAGATCCGATGGACATCGAATCGGCGGGGCAGGCAATCTCTCTCTCAATCAGTGTCAAGGCTACGGGCTACCCTTTGGTAGTAAAAATTTTCTCTAATTCCTGTATTAACCAACCCAAAACCAAACCAATTACGGCCCCGGCCAAGACATCAGTCAAATAGTGAACCCCCACAGCCATTCTGCCCCAAGCCACCAAAGCCGCCAGCGCCAAAGCTAATGGCCGGTATGATTTTTTATGCGCCGACAATAGATAAGCAAATAAAAAAGCTATAGTTGAATGGTCGGAAGGAAAAGATTTGCTTAGCGGACTCATACTTATTAATGGTTCTAACTGAAGAACTACAAAGGGACGTAAACGGAAAAAATACCAACCTATTAAAGCGTTCAAACCATAGGCGCTGGCCACACCGAGTAGCAACGCAACTAATTCGCTTGACCAAGCTTTTTTATGCCAAATATAAACAATCACATACCAGGCCACCATCAACCAAATTAAAACCGTGGCGCAAAAAATGGCGAATAGCTTCAAGGCCGGATAGCTGGTTACCAACTGATAAAGTGATTGGGCGATAATATAATCAAAGGGCATAGGTTACTATTAGTTAGAATTACGAATTAAGCCCAGTATAACAACTTTGTTAAATAAAATTTAGCGAGTACGAGATTAAATAATTAATGAGAGATAATGATGACATAGGCTGTTAGTCTTGTTTATAAATTTTATTAAAAGCGAGCTATAACAAAGTAATTATACTGGGTAAGAATCATGAATGGAGAATTGGGAGTTTTAATTATTAAATAATACCTAATCAGTAAAATGACAAACTATAAATATCAAATGTCAAATCAATGACTAAAATCCCAATGTCTAAATTTGTTATTTGGTTATTTGAGCTTGAATTGACATTGGGATTTTATTAAATATTAGGTCAATTAGATATTCCTATTCATAATTCATTATTCTTAATTCTAGCTTCTACTTCTGGCATTTAGCGCAAAAATGAGTGCCTCGTCCGGCCACGACCGTTTTTAGAATAGGACGAGAGCAGCGGCGGCACGGCTCGCCGCGGCGGCCATAAACCAAACGCTTGTCCCAGTAGGTTCCGCTCCGGCCCAGCCCGTCGCGATAATTGCTAAACGAAGTGCCACGGGCGACAGTAGCTGAGAGCAAAATTAATTTAATCGCCCGAACTAATTTTTTTACCTCTGTTGTTTTAACTTCGGCGACTAATCGCGTTGGTTTAAGCCCGGCGGCAAATAAACTTTCGTCCACATAAATATTGCCCAATCCGGCCAAAACCGTTTGATTTAATAAAGCCGCTTTGATTGAGGCGCGACCGTGCGATTTTAATTGTTGCGCCAAAACCGCCGCTGTAAAATTCTCCTGGAGCGGCTCCGGACCTAAGCGGTGAAAGTGAGATTTTAAGGCCGCTGATTTAACCAACTGCCAATAACCAAAAGTTCTGGTGTCATTAAAATACAGCTTGGCGCCGCGAGGAAGACTTAAGGTAATATAAGTATAACGGTTGGGAACTTTATCCACCCCCGTAATCGGATGTCCGCCGATGCGCATTGGTTTACTAAGTCCGTGCCACACCAGCTGTCCGGTCATTTTTAGATGAATTATCAAAGTATAACCTGATGACAAGCCCAGTAAAATCATTTTAGCGCGACGACTAACCGAAGTAATGACCGAACCAACTAAATGGCGCTGAAAAAACGATTGGGGATTTTTAAGCAACCGAACCTTGCTGACTTTTAAACCCAGTATTTTTTTTCTTAGTAATACCGGCGCCAAGTCGCGCGTGATTGTTTCAACTTCGGGCAGTTCGGGCATGATAGGAAATTAAAAATTGAAATATCAAAATGGAAAATGATGTTGTAATGTCATCCTGAAGCCGATGGCCATCAGCTGAAGGACCTCACTAAAATAATAAAAGCTCTAAACTTATCAAGATCCTTCACTGCCGCCTGGTGGCGGCGTTCAGGATGACGCTGAAGTGTAAATTTTGATTTTTGATTTTTAAATTTTACATTTATAGCAGGCTCTGGCCGGTCATTTCGTCGGGCTTAGGCAATGCCATAATTTTAATAACAGTCGGGGCCACATCGGCCAATACGCCCAGTGGCGCTGATTGACTCAAATCAGCCGCCGCGGTCGTACCGCGCAAAGCCTTATGTTCCAAATCCCGGCTAACCATAATAAACGGCACCGGCCGGGCCGAATGCTCCTTGTCAATTTCTCCGGTCTCGGGATTAACCAAACCTTCCGCATTACCATGGTCAGCGGTAATAAAAATCGTACCGCCGAATTCCAAAGTTGAGGCTATAATCTCACCTAAACATTGATCCAAAAATTCAACCGCCCTGACGGTCGCCGGCAAATTACCGGTATGAGCGACCATATCGGCATTGGCAAAATTTATTAAAATAAAATCATACTTGCCGGTGCGAACTTCCGCCAAAAAACGATCGGTTATGCCCCGGGCGGACATTTCCGGTTTTTGATCATACGATGACACGACCGCGGAAGGAATTAAAACATGGTCCTCGCCCGCGAATGGTAATTCGCGACCGCCGTTAAAAAAATAAGTTACATGGGCGTATTTTTCAGTTTCCGCCAAATGAAGCTGTTTTAACCCGGCTTCGGCAATTAACCGCGCCAAGGGATAATCAACCGCCACCGGCGGAAAAGCCACTTCCACCGGTAAATTTTTATCATACTCCGTCATTGTGACAAAATGCAAATTGGTCAACGGCTTAACCGTAAACTTGGCAAAATCCGGCACGGTCAAGGCCCGGGTTAATTGACGCGCCCGATCCGACCTGATATTAAAAAATATAACGACATCGTCAGCTTCAATCGTCGCCACTGGCTTACCGAGGGCTTGATTAACCACTGTCGGCACCATTTCCTCGTCATAAACCCGGGCGGCGTAGGAAGCGGCCACCGCCGCGCTGGCTGAATCAGCTGGCTTGCCAATACCATTAACCATGGCGTCGTAGGCCGCCTTAATTCGCTCCCAATGATTATCTCGATCCATGGCATAGAACCGCCCCATAATGGAGGCAATCCGGCCTAACTTAATTTTCTTTAATTTACTCTCAAGGTCTTTGATAAAACCCTGACCCGAATTAAGCGGTGTATCGCGGCCGTCCAAAATTACGTGAAGGTAGACTTCAGAAACTCCAGCCTGTTTAGCCAAATCCAACAAGGCATATAAATGATCAATTGAACTGTGTACTCCGCCCGAACTTACTAAACCAATTAAATGTAAAGGACGGTGACGGTTGATGGCGGCCGCCATCGCCGCCGCCAAACTGGGGTTTGAAAAAAAAGACCCATCACCAATGGCTTTATTAAGGCGGGGCAAATCCTGATAAACAATTTTACCCGCTCCCAAGTTTAAGTGTCCGACCTCGCTGTTGCCCATTTCACCCCAGGGCAAACCAACCGCTTCGCCCGCTGACTGTAAAGTACAGTTCGGATAATTGGCAACTAAACTATCCCAGACCGGTTTACGCGCCAACATTATGGCATTACCCGGTGACGGCGGCGCTACCCCCCAGCCATCAAGCACAATTAACACTACCGGTTTGGGACGTAAATTGGACATAAGAAAATCAAAATGGAAAAATCAAAATGGAAAATGAAGCTATAAAATCCTAATTTCTCCCGCTTCGCGGGATTTTGTCATGGCTACGCCAGATCTCGCGTAGCGACGACATAGCGATGATAAATCCTAAATAAATTCCAATCCCAAAATTTAGGATTCAGTTATTACTTAAGCGTTAGGATTTAAATTTTGAATTTATTCTTTATCATTTTTATATTTTGCATTGTCATTTTAATTTTTGATTTTTCAATTTTAAATTTTCTATCATCGCCGGAACAAACTCCGGCCGGTCATAGCTTTAGGCTGGTCAATATTAAGCAAATCCAAAATAGTTGGGGCGACATCGGCCAGTTGGCCGTGGCGGCGAGTAAATGACTTATGCTTAAAGGCCGGATGATAAAACAAACACCGCACCGGATTGGTTGAGTGACCGGTATCCACCTGCCCGGTTGCTAAATTTTTAGTTTCCTCAATATTGCCATGGTCGGCGGTAATCATAAAACCGCCCCGGCGTTTATAAACTTCTCGTCCAATTCGCTCCAGCCACTGATCCGCCGAACGACACGCCTTAAGGCAAGCTTTAAAATTACCAGTATGTCCCACCATATCAAGGTTGGCAAAATTGAAAACTATAAAATCGTGGGTTTTATTTTTTAAAGCCTTAATTACCACCGCCGTAATGACGCCGGACGACATTGCCGGGGCGCGGTCGTAGGCGGCGACATTGGGCGACGGCACCATTACCCGGTCTTCGCTGGCGACCGGATGGTCATAGCCGCCGTTAAAAAAATAAGTTATGTGAGCGAATTTTTCACTTTCCGCCACATACAACTGCTTAAGACCAGGCAACACAAAAGGCAAGGTTGATTTAATATCCAAACTCTTAAAAGCTGTTAAGACATTGCCCAAATCCGGCCCAAAATCCGTGAGGGCGACAAAGCACAAATTCTTTAACACCAGCCGACGCTGGAAAGCGCCGGGATTAATCTGTTCAAACCGCGGTTGCACAAACGGTTTGGTCAGCTGCCGGGCGCGGTCAGACCGTAAATTGAAAAATATGACGGCGTCATTTTTGCTAATTACGCCGTACGGTTTTTTGTGCTCGTCAACAATAATAGTCGGCTTAATAAATTCGTCACTTTCACCGCGATTGTAGGCTTGCCGAATCGCGTCTTTACCTGTTGTCTCCACCAAACCATTACCTTCGGTTAAGACGCGATAAGCTATTTCCGTATTGGTCCAATCCTTTTTTCGATCCATCGCGTAAAACCGTCCCATAATGGAGGCAATCTGCTCGTGATTTTTAAAATTCTTTTTAACATCCTCAATAAATTTAATCGCCTCATACCTGGGCGAATCGCGGCCGTCGGTAAAAAAATGAAGCAACGGCCGGCGCACGCCAGCGCGCTGGTAAAATTTAAGCAAGGCCAAAATATGACCAGGCGAGGAATGTCCGCTGTTATAATTAGACAACAAACCCATTAAGTGCAAACGCGAATGATATTTTTTAACATGCTTAACCGCCGCCCCCAGGGCCGGGTTCTTAAAAAAACTGCCATCTTTAATGTGCTTGTTAATTAATATTGCATCCTGATCAACCACCCGACCGGCGCCTAAATTAAGATGTCCAGCCTCGGAATTGCCGTCTTGACGAAGCGGCAGACCAACATAAACGCCATGTGCCTCCAACATCGCCTGCGGATAATTTCGCACCAAACTATGAATAAATGGCATAGTTGATTTGGTGGTCGGATCGTCACCGCGTACTTTGGGCGATACTCCCCAGCCGTCAATTATAGCTAATACGAACGGCAGACAAGAAGGTTTTGATTTGGAAGAAGGCATAATTAAAATTAGAAGCTAAAATTGATAAATTTCTAATTGCTCTAATTGACCTAATATCTTCCGCCCAAGGCGGACCCGCCTTTGGCGGGAAATAAATCTCAAATCCTAAATCTTAAATAATACCCAATAATCAAATTCCTAATTTTGTGATTTGGGTATTGGGAATTAATTACCTGCCCGCCTTTGGCCTCTTGCAATCGATAATTATTATTTAGTGCTGTAGCTTTCTATTTAATAGCATCGTTTACTTTGTACAGACTTAGGCAGGCCCCGCAACCGCAGGCAGGCGGGGAAATTAGATATTAGAAATTATCATCGCTTTGCGAGATCCCGCGTAGCGGGAGAAATTAGGAATTTTTTGCTATCTCCTCCTCTATCTCCATCAGCCGGTTATACTTAGCCACCCGTTCGCCGCGCGAGGTTGAGCCGGCTTTTAAATAATTGGCCCCGACGGCCACGGCCAAATCAACAATAAACGTATCCATAGTTTCACCGGACCGGTGCGACACTATGACCTGGTAATTATTTTGCCCGGCCAAGCGCACACATTCAATCGTTTCACTCAAACTGCCGATTTGGTTAGGTTTTATCAAAATACCGTTAGCCGCCCCAAACTCAAATCCAATCGCCAGGCGTTCCTTATTAGTTACAAACAGATCATCGCCGATTAATAACATTTTACCGCCCAAACCACCGGTTAATTCATGCCAGCCCTGCCAGTCGTCTTCGGCTAAACCATCCTCAATTAATAGTAAATTATATTTAGCTTGCCAACCTTTATAAATCGCTATCATCTCGTTGGCGCTTAATACTTGTCCCCCAAAATTATATTTGCCGCCACGATAGAACTCCGAGGCTGCCACATCAAGACCTAAACTTACTTCCTTATTCAAAACATAACCGGCTTGCTTAACTGACTCGGCAATTAATTCAACCGCCTGCTCGTTGGCTTTAAGAGTGGGAGCGTAACCACCCTCATTACCAACATCGGTAGATAAATTAGCTTGGCGCAAAACTTTACCCAACTCGTGAAATATTTCTGAACCAACGCGAATGCTTTCGGTAATATTAGGCGCGTCCGCCCGCGGCCAATGCGGTATGACCATAAATTCCTGAACATTCAAATTGTTATCGGCGTGCCGGCCGCCATTCAAAATGTTCATCATTGGCAAGGGTAGATTGGGTTTAAGGGGTGAAAGATTAAAAGTACTCCTGATATATTCATACAGCGGCAACTTATTGGCTAACGCCGCCACCCTCGCCGCCGCCAGCGATACCCCTAAAATGGCATTGGCTCCCAACTGGTGTTTATTAGACGTACCATCAAGGTCAATCATAGCGCGGTCAATCAATTCTTGCTCACTAACCGGCAATCCCAACAAAACCGGTTTTATCTTAGTTACAATATTCGCAATCGCCTGCTCCACACCCTTGCCGCCATAACGGTCTTTATCACCGTCGCGCAACTCATAGGCTTCGTGCTTACCGGTGGAGGCGCCGGACGGCACGGCGGCCGTGGCCTGTTCGCCGCCGGACGCTGTAATTGTTACCGCAATCGTCGGATCGCCGCGGGAATCTAAAATTTCACGGGCGGAAATGTCTTTGATGGTGATGGGCATAAGAAATTTAAACCCAGTATATCAACTTCGCTAACAAAATTAGCGAGCGTGAGTTGAAAGACTATTTAATGAATAAACGATAATTTAAATTTAATTAAGATGTTTATTTTACTAATTTTGTTAAAAGCGAGCTGTAGCGAAGTAGTTATACTGGGTAAAATTTAAATATCAAAATGCAAAAATATAATTCTAAATTTTACGGTTTTCATTTTAATTTTGATTAATTCACTAAATCACTATAACACTGGATCACTTTATCATTAGCTTTTTACTAAACTTTGCTTAGCTGGGAAATTACCACGGCCGTGGTAATTTCCCTAATTTGTTTAAGTGTTAAAGTGTTCAAGTGATTAAGTGTTTCTTAATTCTCCATTCATGATTCATGATTCGTGATTCGTGATTCGTGATTCCTAATTCCAAATTCTATTGCTTATATCCCAGCGCCTTTAACCCGGGTAATTCAACGCCGGCCAAAAACTCAAGCATCGCGCCGCCGGCGGTTGATACGTGGTCTACCCTAAACTCGTTCTGATGGAAAAAGGCTGCCGTCTCCCCGCCACCAATCAACACAAAAGCGCGACGCTTAGCCCGCGCCGCCACTAATCTGCCCAAAGCCAATGACGCGTGTTGCCCGGCCGCCTCTTCCACCACTCCCAACGGCCCGCTCCAAAATATTGTTTTGGACTCTTTAATAAAAGCGGCGTAAATCCTGGTGGTGGCGGTGCCTAAATCAATAATCTTATCTTGGCCGGTCAATTTCTTAACCGGAATCCACTCGTAGGGTTTTGCCTTACGGCCGATTTTGGCAACTATAACATCAACGGGCAAGATTATTTTGCCGCCGCTGTGGCGCAACAATTTTTTGGCTTGCGACAAAACTTTTTTATCCACTAAAGACGCGCCTAGCTTATAACCCTTAGCCAGCAAAAAAGTGTTGGCCACGGCGCCGCCGGTTAAAACCGCTTTTACGCGCGGCAATAATTTTTGAATAACCGGTAGTTTGTCCTGTACCTTAGCTCCGCCAATTAAGGCGATTACCGGCTTAAGGCCGTATTTTTTAACAGCCGCTAAAGCCGCCACCTCCTGAACCAAATTAAAACCGGCGTAAGACGGCAATAGTTTAGTAATACCCACTATCGACGAGGCGGTGCGGTGGCAAACCGAAAAAGCCTCGTTAATATACAAATCAGCCAGTTGCGCCAAATATTTGGCAAAGGCCGGGTCGTTATTGGCTTCGCCCGGGTTAAAACGTAAATTTTCCAACATCACAATATGATTCTTAAGTTTCTGCCGAATGGCATACGGGCCAGCCGCCAGCGACATAACTATAATCTTATGACGCAATAATTTGCCGAGCGCAAAACCTATTGGCTTAAGCGACAATTGCGGCACCACCTTGCCCGGTGGCCGGCCCAAGTGTCCGGCCAAAATTATTCGCGCGTGCTTTCGCTCCAGCCAACGCAAAGTTGGTAAAAGTTCACGCAAACGCGTATCATCAACGATTTTTTTGCCGGCCATCGGCATGTTGCAATCAATTCGCAGCAAAACCCTTTGCCGCGATAAATGCTGGATATTGGTTAGTAAGGGTAAACTCATAAAAACGCCTACTACGAGAATAAAATCGGAAAATTAATATCCCCAAGCCCTACAATCTACTTTACCAGATCAATCATTTCCACCAAACGATTAGCATAACCCCATTCGTTGTCGTACCAACCAACCACCTTAACCAAATTACCGCCCACTACCTGGGTCAAGGACAAATCAACCGTGACCGAAGATGGATTGCCAATAAAATCAGATGACACCAAGGGCTGATCAGTTACCTCCAAAATTCCCTGATAACGAGAGGTTTTTGACGCCTTAACTATAGCCTGATTAACCTGCTCTTTAGTAACATTTTTCTTTAAAACAAAGGTAAGATCGGATAATGATACACAAATGGTCGGCACGCGCACAGATAAACCATCAAATAACCCTTTCAATTCTGGCACGACTTCAGTTGTAGTAATAGCCGCACCAGTAGTAGTTGGAGCAATATTATGAGCGGCGGCTCGCGCCCGATGCATATCCTTGTGCAAAGCCGGCGGCGGACCATCAACCAAATTCTGCTCGGCCGTGTAAGAATGAATAGTTGTCATCATCGCCTTCTCCACCCCAAACGCCGACACCATCACCTGCGCCACCGGACCAACACAATTGCTGGTACAAGAAGCGTTTGATATGATATCATCTTTAATTTTACCCTTAACATTCACGCCTAAAAGATACATTGGCACGCCGCCTTTGGCTATAGCCGAAATAATCACTTTTTTAGCGCCAGCCTTTAAATGCGCGCTGGCCGACTCTTTATCCGCAAACCGGCCGCTGCATTCCAAAACTACCTCTACGCCCAACTTTTTCCAGGGCAACTTGGCTGGTTCTTTTTCCGCTGTTACTAAATATGACTTGCCATTAACTTTTATACCTAATTTATCCTCTTCAACTTCGCCAGTGTAACGTCCGTAAACCGTGTCGTATTTTAACAAATATGCCATCACGTCCGGCGACATGAGGTCATTAATGGCCATAACTTTCAAATTCTTCTTGGCTAAGGCGATTTTAAAGGCCGCCCGGCCAATCCGGCCAAAGCCGTTAATAGCGATTTTAGTGGACATAAAGGTAAGGTTAGAATTATGAATTAAGAATCAGGAATAAAGAGCTACACCTAGCGAACCTGTAGACGGCTAACATGCTTACTTATTATAACAATTTTTGCTTAAAAAAAGAAGCGGGGGCATTGAAACCGCAGAGGGTGCCCCTCTAGAAACCAGAGGGGCACCCTCTGCTGACATCTACCTAATTTGGTTAAAAAAAGAAGGACGGCAACAAAATGCGCGTCCTCTTATCCTGTACTGTCAAGTACCAGGAATGATTTTTCAATATTTTTGTTCGTCCTTCTCTCGCGAGTCACTAATTTTTTACCCAGGCTTTAAAAAATTAACGTTGCGAGGTAAGCAGTCTAGACTCGATAATTAATTGATTGAGTCTTATATGCATAATTTGCACTTGTAAGACCGCTAGAGCTATTATCTGCAACAAAGTTTAATGTACTATTTAAACTATTAAAGTAAGTATTCTTAAGTGTAGCAGTATTTGTACTTTTACCGGTATTATCGTTTGAATTGTTCCATGCTTCTGTGTTATACGCAGCTAGATTATAATTCAACTGATAATTCTGAACTGTACCGACATTAGCATCAAGGTTATTATTGTTATGTGCAGAGATATTATTTACTTTACTGTTCCAACTATTTGTTGCTCCGTTATTGTAATTAGCCATGTTAACCATTAATGAATTTGAGGTTATCCATGCCATTACGTATTCCGCCGAGTTACTGCTTACCAGTATAAAGTTTTCAACTGTATTGTTTGAACTGTTTGTTAAATTACCATTTAATACTTGCACCGCATCTGTAGTTGCAATCAAATCTGCGGTTACCGGATTAATTGTAGCGTTATCGGTTGCGTTATTGTTCCATGCATTAACATTCTTTGCACCGCTGCTACTCATTGCGTCCAGATTTTGGAATTGCTGGTCCGCATTACCTGCACCATTCAATACTATTATGCTGCTCGCTTTTTGGTTGCTACTCAACAAATTAGTTGTTGGTGGAGATAACATAGTAGCCACCAAAATGAAAACAAACAACATACCAAAGAGTCTTTTCATATAACCTCCGATTATAGTTGTTTTTTATAGAGCGATTTACATCTGCAACTAGGCCTGGGTTTATCTAGTCACATTTTTTCTTTTTATATGATTTATACTACAAGCAAATGATGTTTAGGTCAAATAAACCAAAAACGCCATATTTTTTACTACTTGTCAAATATAAAAATTAAGGTAATTTTTGGCTAATTATAGATAAAATTACTTAGATAAGCTGCAGAGGACTCCCCTCTAGAAACCAGAAGGGAGTCCTCTGCAAACCCTCTACTAACAATTAAAAAGGAAGGATTGTATTATTGCTTGGACCCCCTAGTGTATCAGCTACCATAGTCCTCATTTTTTCCCCGTCTCATTTTTTGTCCGGCCGGACATATTTTACGAAGTAGTAAAAAGTGGTATTATTCGTATATATTCTAACCATACTATATATACCCATATGATGCCTAAACAAATTGATAAATTACCTGCCACTAAACTACTCCTTAATTTACTAGCCCAAACTGGTAAAGCCGTTATTGATTTCATTGAATTTTCCAATGACATTCAAAATTACCAAAGAATGCTAATGCCTGGCAATTTAGAACAAGTTAGAGAATTTAAAAAATTTAAAGAGCAACTATATTTAAATAAAGTTTTAAATAACCTTAAAAGAACACGTTACATACAAACGCATCGTCTCGGTAATAAGCTATCTATTACTCTAAATGATAAAGGTAAAACTGAACTACTGGCAAACAAATTAAAATGCGCTGAACGCTATGCAAACAACAGTAACACCGTAGTAATATTTGATATTCCTGAAATCAAACGAAGCCTTAGGCGCCAATTTCGTCAGTTGCTAAGAATTGGAGGGTTCAAAAGGCTACAACAAAGCGTCTGGATAAGTGAACTTGATAATTACGAACTAATGGTTCAATTCATCAGAAAACATAAAATCCAACCATGGGTAAACGTATTTGTAGGAAACAAATTTTTACATTTACCACGTAGATAATCATTCACCCGTTCAAGTAATTATCAACCCCCCCCATCTCACTTTTTGTCCGGCCGGACAAAAAGTGAGATGGGTATATTGTAGATAATTGGTTGAATTAATACTATACGTACTTTACGGCGTGACTCTAGTACCAACAGATAATCCCTTAACTACTTTTGCGACCGTGCCTTTTTGCCATTTGCAAACTATAATGGGTATCTTATTTTTTTCACACCAAGCAAAAGCCTGCCTATCCATCACGCCTAAATTCAAACGCAGAGCCTGTTTAATAGTCAAACGGTTAAACTTCTGCGCGTTCTTATACTTATTAGGATTGGCGCTGTAAACCCCATCAGCCGGACCAGCCTTAATTAAAACTTCAGCTCCCAGCAAACTCGCCTGCTGAGCCGCGGCGGTGTCAGTAGTAAAAAATGGTTTACCTGTGCCACCGGCAAAGATGACTACCTTGCCTTGCGACAAAGCCTTACGCGCTCGGCTTTTATTAACCGGTTCAACCAACGGGATCTCGGACCCAATGGCTGTCTGCACCAGACTTGGCACGCGCGCCTTTGTCAACGCTTGCCACAGGGCCAAAGCATTAAGCACCGTAGCTGTCATACCCATATAATCAGCTGTTACGGCGTGAAAAGTTTGGGCTTGGTCGCGCTTGCGCCACCAGTTGCCGCCGCCAATTGCAATTCCGAGCTCTACCCCCAAACGGGATAAAGCTCGTATTTCTCTGACTACCAAAGCTAATTTTTTCGCGCTCAAGCCATGGGCGGCATTGCCAAAAGCTTCACCGGAAAGCTTAAGTAATATCCGCTTATACTTTAGATTAGCCATCAACAGTATTATAACACAAAAATAGAATCAAAAAACAATGTCCAATTTTAAATTCCTGCCCGCCGCTCGCCTTACATGATAGATGGATTGACACTAAACTACGGTACTCTGATTTGTAGCTTAAGCCTGTTTAAGACAGCGGCTTTGGCAGGCGGGTTTATTCAATTTTACTAATTCGTAATTCGCTAATCGTTCTTCGCTACTCGTATTTAATATACGAACCCGCGAGTCGCGAATCCGCGATAAACGATTATAAATTATAAATCAAAAATTCTATGTATCTACTCTTTAGTACCACAAACTGAAGGACTATTGGCTAATTCAAAGCGCGCAAAACGCTTAATTTTAATATTCTCGCCAATCGTGGCAATGGACTCGGTTAAAACCTCGCTCACGGGTTTTTTGTCGTCTTTAAAAAACGGTTGGCTTAACAAACAAACCTCCTCATAATATTTTTGCAGCTTGCCCTCAATAATTTTATCAACCATGGCGCCAGTCTTACCATCGTTCTTTAACTGTTCAACAAAAATCTCCTTTTCGTGCGCTAAAACATCGGCCGGCACGTCAGCGGGCGACAAATATTGCGGATTGGCGGCGGCCACTTGCATAGCCAGGTCGTGCGCCAGCGTCTTAAACTGCTCCGTCCGAGCCACAAAATCCGTTTCACAAGCTAATTCCACCAGTGATCCAATCTTACCGCCAGCATGGATATAAGCTTCTACCAAACCCTGGCTGGTAGAGCGCCCCATTTTGCCAGCGGCTATCTTGCTCCCCTTTTTACGTAAAATATCAACGGCCGCCGTAAAATCACCCTGGGCCTCAGCCAGAGCTTTTTTAGCGTCCATCATGCCGGCGCCAGTCGCCCGGCGTAATTTTTGTACGTCTTGGGCTGTAAACATAATTTTAAATTTTAATTATTTATCTGATATTAAACTGCCGGCTTAGTCAACGCCTCTAAGGCCGTCTGCTTACCATCTAAAATCGCCTCGGCCACTAAGTTAACTATCATATTTATTGGCTGCAAGGCATCGTCATTAGACGGAATGACGTAATCAACCAAACTCGGATTAGTGTTGGTGTCAACTATGGCCACGATTGGAACGTTAACCTTACGCGCCTCCCGCAAGGCATTCTTGGCTTCACGGGTACCGATTAAAAATATAGCATCAGGCAATTTTGTTAAATTGCGAATACCGGCCACATTAAGATTGAGCTTGTCAAAATCGCGCTCGCGTTCCAGTTGTTCTTTTTTGGAATATTTTAACCAGGCGCCGGTGTTTTTTTCGTTCTCCACTATATCAAGCCGACGGATAAGCTTGGAAATAACGCCAAAATTGGTAAATACTCCGCCCAACCAACGACCGGTTATATAAGGCATGTTGGTGCGAACTGCGGCCTGCTTAACCACTTCGTCAGCCTGTTTTTTTAAACTGACCAATAAAACTGTACCGCCATTGGCTGACACTTTACTAATATAAGTCAGGGCGATCTCTAATTGTTTAACGGTTTTTTCCAGATCCAAAATATGGATACCATTGCGAATCGTATAAATATAGTCGCGCATCTTGGGGTGCCACTTGGCTTTTTGGTGGCCAAAGTGAACGCCCGCTTTAAGCATATCAACTAGCGTGGGCATTTTAGGCATACTCAGTAACAATAATTTCACTAGGCGCTTAAAAATAAGCGACTAGCAAAGGTTTATAAATTAAAGATGAAGCTCCACGAGCTGACGCTCGGGGTATCTTCCGATACCCGCCTAATCTCTCGTGCCCCAATCCGGCCGAAGCATGCATACAAAAATTCATATCTCGTCCATTATCCGTACCGCCTTTGACCCTACGGGTCATCACCCCCAAGGTGACATCCAACCCTAAATAAACATTAGGGTTTTCGGCGGAGGCGGATAAAGCAAGATAAAACTTATCAATTTTTATCCAAGCGCGCCTAAGCAAACCTACTATTACTGGCAAACCATTCATTTCAGTAGCTATGTCCAGTGTCATGCTTGCTCCAGTACTGGGCGAGCTTGGTGAAATTTTGTTACTGAGCATAAAAAAAATCTTTCCTTTACCCCCCATCATATATGGTGGGGGCTGATACTGTTTGATTGGTTGGCCGGATAGACCACGCCAAAGGCGGGACAAGGAAACGGCCATCAAACAGTACGTAAGATTAAGCTAGTATAGTGTAAATGATTTTTAAATTTTTGGCAAGGGAATAAACTCAAGATTGCCCCATGTGGGGAAATGCCGAGGGTGCCCCTGGGGCTGATTGTTATTGCCAAAATTCCGATTAACTGCTATATTATTCTCACTATGAAAGCAAAAATTCACCCCCAATATTATCCCAAGGCCAAGGTGACTTGCGCCTGTGGCAATACTTTTACAACCGGCTCAACCGTGGAAGAAATCCATATTGAGATTTGTTCAGCTTGTCATCCGTTTTTCACCGGCAAGCAAAAGATTTTGGACGCCGCGGGACGCGTGGAACGCTTTAAAAAGCGCACTACCCGCACTCAGGAAAAAGTGCAACGTAAAATGAGCGCGGTCAAATCCAAAAAAGCGTCAACTTAAGCGACTTAATCCCCACGCTGTTGGTTTATTGAGATGGTTCCAAAACTCTTTCGTGGCGTCCGCCTAAATTTTCTGAAAGAAAACTTGGGCGGATTGAACGAGACGAGGAAGGCGAGCAAAAAGAATTGAAACGTAGTAGAACTACGGTGAAATCCTGGTTGCGAAGCCTGACGAAGTCGCAGCCGCCAAGATGAAATTACAGCAGAAATGAGTTTTGCAACCATCTCATTGTACCCAGGTGGGGTTTGACATTGACAAAATTTATGGATTACAACGCTTACTACCAAAAAGCGGTTACGCGTAAACAAGCGCTGGAGCAGGAATTGCAAAAACCTGAAGTGTTAAGCGATACCGGCAATCTGGCTAAACTCAACCGCGAATATTCCCAGGTTAATGAAATAATTAACTTGGCCGAAACCAGAACAAAATTACTGGCTGAATTAGAGCACTTGCAAAAAAACTTGAACGAGGAAAACGATACCGAAATGCGCGCCTTGATTGCCAGTGAGATTGGCAGTCATCAAAAAAAACTGCCGCAAGTTGCCAACGATTTTAAGGAACTGGTGGAACCGTCGGATCCGTTGGATGCTAAAGACACGATTGTGGAAATACGGGCCGGCGCCGGCGGCGACGAAGCGGCGCTTTTTTCAGCCGAGCTGCTGCGCTTGTATTTGCGCTGGGCGGAACGCCAAGGCTGGCAGGCCAAAATAATATCAGCCAGCCGCAGTGATTTAGGCGGCTACAAGGAAGTAATCTTGGAAATAATCGGCCACCGGGTTTACTCCCAACTCAAATACGAAAGCGGAGTTCATCGCGTGCAACGCATTCCGGCCACGGAAAAAAACGGCCGCGTTCATACCTCAACCGTAACAGTGGCGGTCCTACCTAAAGCGGACGAGGTTGATTTGGATATCAAACCGGAGGAACTCAAAATTGAAGCCACTACCGCCTCGGGCCATGGCGGCCAAAGCGTTAACACTACCTACTCCGCCATCAGAATTGTTCATTTGCCAACTGGCTTAACCGTAATTTGTCAGGATGAACGTTCGCAAAAGCAAAACAAGGAAAAAGCTATGGCCGTATTGCGCTCTCGCTTACTGGCGCGGCAAATGGAGCAGGCCCGGGCGACGCGCGACTCGTCCCGCCGGGCCCAAATCGGCTCCGGCGACCGCTCGGAAAAAATTCGAACTTATAACTTTCCGCAAGACCGTCTAACCGACCACCGCCTCAAGGTAAACTGGCATGGTTTGGCGTCTATTATGGACGGACAATTAGAACCGATTATAAGTGAACTTAAAAAGGCGGATTCATGATAATTAAGCGCGCCTTAACTAGGGGCCAACAATTTTTGCGAACCAACAGCACCTCACCTTATTTAGACGCCGAGGTGCTGTTAGCTTTTGCTCTTAAAGTTGACCGGGTTTATTTGCTAACCCAGCCGGCCCAGCCAATTCCCTGGTTAAAAAGCTGGTTTTATTTTTACTTAATCCTAAAACGGCGATTAAACCGGCCAGTGGCTTACCTGACCGGTAATAAAGAATTTTACGGCCGAAATTTTATCGTTAATAAAAATGTTTTGGTGCCCCGGCCGGAAACCGAAATGTTAATTGAACAAGCGCTAGCCCTGGCTAAGGCCGAACGCAATAATTTAAAAAAAATTATTGATTTGGGCACCGGCAGCGGCTGTATCGCGGTAACGCTCGCCTTAGAATTAAAAAATATTCCCATTGTCGCTACTGATATTTCGCCCGCCGCGCTAACCGTAGCCAAGGCCAATGCCAACCAATACCAACTAAGCCACGCCATACTTTTTTTGCCGGGTGACACCTTAATACCGTTGCTCAATCGTAAAATTGAACTAACTAACAGTTTAATCGTGGCTAATCCACCTTATTTATTACCAGCTGAAATAACCAATAAACTCAAGGCCGAGCCGCCCCTAGCCTTAGATGGCGGCCAAGATGGCTTAAATTGGTACAAAAAATTATTCACCCAAATAGCGCAATTACCACCCCTTGCCGGACCGGACTGGTTAATTCTAGAAATTAATCCGCTGGTTTCCACTGCTTTACAATCTTTAGCACAAAATATTTTACCTTTATGTCAAGTGGTTGTTAAAAAGGATTTAGGCGGGTTTAATCGCCTATTAACAGTAACTTTAGCCAAAAAAAGTGAACAATTATAATATTCAACTTTTAGGGTATTACAAATTTATTACAATTCTTTGTTTGTCTAAAGCGGAATTAAGAATTAAACTGTTAAAGGACACAAACAGAACAGAGAGGTATAAAAATGAAACCTTTAAAAAAAGAAAGTGGTTGGCATGATGTCTACGCTGGTTGGTGCAATGTTTATAACCACTATGGTGGTGATTTGCCTTGGAAAGCCATACTAACCGATGGCAACCAAAATTTGGCTGTAACTATCACGGCTGTTCAATTAAATGGAAACGGCCAGATTATCATCAAAACTGCTACTGATAAAATAAAAGTAACTATAGAAAATCAGTGGCAAATAAAACGCGGCCAAACTAAAAAAGGCCACGAAATTTTCACCAAACTCGTAGGAGACAACAACCATGGAGCCAACCATGCCAACCCAACAAGTCTTTACTCACCAATGTGAGCAAACTAAAACCCAGCCGCTACCTAATAGACTGGGTTTTACTTTAATCTTCCAAAGCTACCTACTATTTCTTGTCGTCAGCCGAATTTTCTTCACTGACTTCTTCTTCGGCTTCTACCTTTCCAACCTGACTAATGTCCTCCTTAACCTCGCCCTTATCTTTCTCTAACTCAGCCTCGGTACGGGGGCGAAGAATTGTTACCGCAATATCCTCGGACGCGGTTAACAATTTTAGGCCGGGCGGCAATTTTATATCTTTAACGTGGTAGCTTTGCTCAAGCTCGGCCAACCCGGTAATGTCAATCTCAATCTCATGAACCAAATCTTTCGGTAAACACTCCACTTTTAAGTGATCAATATTGCGCACCAAAATACCACCCAATTCTTTAACCGCTTTGGGCTCGCCCACAAACCTAAGCGGTATGTCAGCCGTTAATTTTTCATCCATACTAACTTTATAAAAATCAATATGGATTGGCTGATTAGTTATAGGATGAAATTGAACCTCTTTAATTAAAACTTTTACCTCCTTAGCCCCAGCTATCACCAAGTCAATCAAGGTGCTTTCACCGGCCTGACGATAAATCTTAGCAAAGGCGTTTTTATCCACACTGATATGAGCCGGCTCAACCTTATGACCATACACCACAGCGGGTAAAATTCCCTGAGCCCGAAGTTTGTTTAAGCCGGCGCCAATCTGGGAACGTTTACTGACGGAAATTGTTGACATAATTATTTATCTCCTTTTTTATACAACAGCTGATGGGCTTGTAAAACTTCATCCGCCGTCACGCCTCCCTTATCTTTGAAGCGTAAAACATCATCACTGGTTAAATCAGTTATTAAACCAATCGAAGTCACGCCCAGCGGCGAATTAACCACTAACGCTAAAATTGAGCTGTGGCAATTAGAGCATTGGATATGAATTAAATCCCCAGCCGGCCTTTCTTCCAAAATTCTGGCGTTCACCGGTTTGCCCGGCGTTTCACACAACGGACAAAACGATATTAAGCGCAGAATATCGTTTGGTAAATATGGTATTTTCCTTTTTGTATTCATATATTTTAAACATTCCCAATTATGATATCACAGTTGAGCCGCGTCTGTCAATCTCGCCCACGGCCTCACGGGGCGCTGATTTTCCATATTGTCGACTTAAATTAAACAACAAGCCGATGGCGGCCAAACTTACCAACAGCGAAGATCCGCCATAGCTGACAAAAGGCAAAGTTAGTCCCACTACCGGCAACAAGCCCAAATTCATACCAATATTAAATCCGACTTGGATGGCGAATATGCTAAAAATACCAATTGTCACTAACACCGCAAAGTCGTCGCGCACGCGGCGCAACAACCAAACTATGCGAATAAAAAAAGCGGCCCACAAACCCAATACCAAGATTCCACCAACCGCACCCAATTCTTCGGCAATTGAGGAAAAAATAAAATCAGTGTGCTGTTCGGGCAAAAACTTTAACTGGCTTTGCGTACCCAAACCCAACCCCCGGCCAGTCCAACCGCCCGCCCCCACCGCTATAACCGACTGGGTTACATTGTAACCTCGACCTAAGGGATCAGCCTGTGGATTTATCAAAACTGACAACCGATCGCGCTGATAACCCTTTAAAAAAAACGATCCCGCCAGCGCGACGGCTAAAGCCAAACCGACCATAATCAACCACCACCGTCGCGATTTCGGCAGGGAAACTAATAAGGCGCCGGACGAGGCCGCCAGCACAAAAGCTGACCCAAAATCAGGTTGGGCTAAAACCAAAACTACCGGAATCAACAAAATAATAATTGCTTTAATGGTTTTAGCGGTATTAAGCGGCGGTCCGACGTGCGACAAAAAACTGGCTAAAACTATAACTGACAAAAATTTAACAAGTTCAACCGGCTGAAAACCAAAATTACCCAACCGTAGCCAGCCGGCATTACCGCGTATCGTAAGGCCAAACACCAGCGCCAGGGCCAGCATGATAATCATCAATAAATAAATAACTCTGGCCCAAGAACGGTAGACGCGATAATCAATCGCTGATATAACGACCATCAATACTAGCCCAAACCCCGCCACCGCCAACTGATGATAGAATAAATCTTTAATTTCCGGGCGTGACAATGAGCTGGAATATAATTCCGCCAAACCCAAACACAATAGTAAAATTGTAAAAATAAATAAGGGCCAATCCCAATCCCGCACGGTTGCCAATAAACGTCGCCACATAATTTTATGAAATTACCTCCCGGTTTACATCTCCGATGCTATTCCGCCGCAATCCGCGCGCCGGGTGAACAAAGGCGGATAACTATCGCTAGAACAATGACTTAACCACGCTCGGATCTAATATATTCACTTCTGGTTTAACAATTAGCTTATCGGCGGCAAAATCCTGGCGCGGCCAATAAAATTCCAACGATACCGCTTGGCCCGAATCAAGGCTGGGCAATACCTGCTGGCCGACAGCCCCGACATGACTGTTGGACGTCAAAACCACTGTTACCGGCACTTGCCAATAGCTATAGGGACTGCTGTTGGTTAATACGAATTTTAGGCGCGTGCTAAGCCTGGTTTGGCCGGTTGTGCCGCTGACGGCGTCAATCACCTCTTCGGTCACAGCGAAACTGGGTAAATTAAAATTTTTGAAGTCGCGTATCCTCTGCCACTTTATGTTATCAATACTGACCGCCGCCTGGCTGGGAAATTTGTCAAAAGGCACCGCCAGTTTAATGAAATATTTGTCTTCCAGCGGCAAAACAAACGACTGGCCGGGGAACGACTGGCCAAACGCTCTAAAACTAAAATCAACTTGCTGGGCGGCCCACTTTAAATTAGGATTTTTAACCTGCGCAATTAAATCATATTTGTTGTTGTCATCCGGCACCGCCACGACTTTGCCTATTTCCAAATCCTGGGGCGCGTTCCGCTGATTATATTCGGTAGTATTCACGCTTGATGAAACCAATAGCCGAATTGATTCTTCTTCGGCCCGCTGGTTAGCCAAATAATTCATAAACTGCCAACCTGAATAAAGCACTAATCCTAATGCGATTATGCCCACAAAACTTATGGCCGCGTTGTTGAGTTGATGGCGATGCAATAAAAACCAATAGCCGCGGGATAAATCTTTGTCCGATAATTCGTCCATAAAATTAAATGATGAATAATAAATTGAGAATTTTAATCATATAGTGATATGGTTAATTCTTAATTCCTGATTCCTAATTCTAACCAGTCTAATTCTTAATTCGCTATTCATGATTCACTATTCTCTTTTAAAGCTATAATTAATGTCCGCTGACTTACCTAATAAGTCTTATACTAAATCCATTTTACCACATACTTCCCAACTGCCACCAGTGGTGGTATAATATATTTATATTTAGGACTTACGCGCTGGCCGCTTGCCGGGCTGGCGTAGCCCGACCCCGCAAGCGGCTTTGGCCAATTTCTTCGTTAAAACCTCCGCTTGGCGTTCATCCCGCCAGGGCGGGACTCGCTCCAATGCTCGGTTCTGCCTTGAACTTGGCGCAAACGCGTAAATCCTATTTATCCTGAAAATTCATTATAAAAGCTTATGTATTTTGAAACCAGTAAAGATATTTTAAACATAGCCATAGCTGTATCGGTAATCGGCTTATCAATTTTGGTCGGCTGGATACTCACCTACTGCTTATTGATCTTGCGCCATCTGGTACGAGTTCTTAACGGCTTGGAAGACGGCATTCATAAAGCTTCAAATCTGATAACTTTAATCCAATCTAAATTGGAAAATTCAGCCTCTTATCTGGCAACTATTGCCTTAGGCGCCAAAGAATTGTTTAGTTTTTTTGCCAATCAACGAGCCGCCAAAACCAAACGCCAGAAAAAAATTTGATCCGATTGACTTAACTTTATAAATAAAAAACACCCATCCTTAAGGGTGTTTTTTAAGTAAGCGTCATTTATTCTCCTTCGTTCATCTTTTCGAGGACGGACGCCTGGATACCACGCCCGGCCAAGGCTTCGGCGGTGGTTGGGGGTTGGCATTACTTTAGGACTTACGCGCTTGCCGCTTGCGGGGGCGGGCGCAGCCCGACCCCGCAAGCGGCTTTGGCCAATTTCTTCGTTAAAACCTCCGCTTGGCGTTCATCCCGCCAGGGCGGGACTCGCTCCAATGCTCGGTTCTGCCTTGAACTTGGCGCAAACGCGTAAATCCTATACTTATCTAATTGCTGTCAAACCAACCGGCGACCTGTTTAAGCAAATAATTATAACCTTCAGCCGTAATGAATTTATGCTGATATTGAATTTTTAAACGATTGAACAAGTCGGCTGATAATTCGCTCTTTTGTTTATCCATTTTGGCTAAACAGGCTGATTCATTACGACAATTATTAATTCGGTAGCGTTTAATTTTATCAAGTTGAATACCAATAAATTTCAGTTCTTTTAATAAATTTTTACGCACAATGGCGGCGGTTATGTAACGCTGATTATAGCTTTGTTCAATGATGGCAATCATCTCCCGGTGGCTAATAGCCGTAGTTGACTCGCCCAACACCTGAGCCGATGGCGGTATAGAATTAATTAAAGGCGGCTGAAACGCTAAACCAGTCTTAGGCTCATCCTGCCCGCAAACTAATTTGGTGTAAGGCTCCTTACCCCAATATTCGGCCACCGGTATCTTGCTTAAATCAGCATTGCTAATGCCGTAACCCAAATAACGCATTATTTGCCAAGCGGCCTCACCGTCGGGCATATAATAACGCCGACTATCGGCGGGGTTAACAAACCAGGCCTGCCCGAGCGATTTAACCTGCAGCAAAATACGGCCGCGTAAGCGATTGGTCAAACGTGAATTAAAATTAACCTTACCTTTACCGATCAAGAGCGGATTAGCGCCTTGTTCAACCTCCACCCCATCACTTAAACCATCGCCATCAGTGTCGGAATTACTCATAGCAGTACCAAGGGACTGTTCTAATTTATCGCTTAAACCATCGCCATCGGTGTCTTGGTCATAGAATCTTTTTTCTAAACCCACTGGTACCAATGACAAATCATTATCCGTTATGCCCAAACCGGCCAATTCCAACATTTTGTAAGCCGTCGGACCATCGGGTAAGTAATAACGCCAGCCGCTTATGGGATCCACATACCAAGCCTCGCCCACCGACTCTACTTGCAATAAAATATAACCTTTCAGACGACTAATTAATTTATCATCCGCCAAACTGGCGGCCAAACGCTCAGCCGCAATGGTGTTAACGCATTGCTCGCCCAATACCCGCGGCGTCGGGATGGCGTTGCTACTAGCGGATTGATCTGACGTTCCGCTGGTCAACGGGCTTAAAGTAATGGTCAAATTTTTTATAACACTGCCGCCGCTGGCATTTTGGAACAACACGTAAACTGTTTTTAAACCATAACCAGACTCTAACTGCCAGTTTACCTGTTTAGCAGCCGACCTTAGGCTACTGTTGTCAAATCGATTCTCATTACTTATCGCCATCAAGACTATGTCCGAGCCATAGGTAAAATCAAGCGTTATGACCGGATTGGTCGTCGTGGTTTGGCTGGTTGCAGTTACACCAACTGTATTCGGATCTGGGTTAACAATTAACGAACCACTGCCTCCACCACCACCGCCTGCGGGATTAACAATGATTACTAAGGCCTGGTCAGCCGTAACACCGGCATTATCAGTTACTCTAACAGTAAAGCTGGAAGTGCCGGCAATGGTGGGAGTGCCTGATATCACGCCGCCCGCTGACAAAGTTAAACCAGTGGGCAAGGTGCCACTCAATAAACTCCAGGTTAAGGGCGCGGTGCCGCCAGTCGCGGTTAAGGTTTGATTGTAGAGCGCGGTAGCGGTGATGGCGGGCAAGGTGGTGGTGGTGATAACTGGTGCTGGATTAACAATGATTGATAAGGTCTGGTCAGCCGTAACACTGGCATTATCAGTTACTCTAACAGTAAAGCTGGAAGTGCCGGCAATGGTGGGCAGACCGCTAATCACGCCAGCGCTAGATAAGGTTAAACCAGCCGGCAGAGCGCCCGCGCTTAAACTCCAAGTTAAGGGTGTGGTGCCGCCAGTCGCGACTAAGGTTTGATTGTAGAGCGCGGTAGCGGTGATGGCGGGCAAGGTGGTGGTGGTGATTACCAAGGGATCAGCTAACTTATAAGTTATAAAATACATTTCTAAATTACTATTACCACTTTGCAAATTGTCAGCTTGAGGCAATGTTCCCCAAGCTAACATTTCACCATCAATTTGCGAAGTCCAAGCTACACTACTGCGAACACCACCAGTGGCGTAACTCTGTAAAGACAAGCGAAAAAAATAAGGATGGCTCGGTATTAAAGTTATGGCGCTGGGAAATACAAAATTAGCCTCTTGATTACCATCCGCTGATTCAGCAATTGAAGTATAAGCCAATGTAGCAGTGCCCAAACTGGTATAACTTGCCTGAACAGTGGGCAACCCGTGATATAAATCAAGATAATAATTAGTCTGATTTGTGCCGACGGTACGGGTTAAATAAACTTTTATACCGCTAATACTACTGGTATTAGGATAAAATAACTGCCCAATATTATACCAAGTAGGACTTGATGAACTCATCATCGTGCTATTCCAAATACCATTCGTTACTGTTTGAGAAATATCGGCGCGAGCTGGCCAAGGCCAACCAAAACCGGCAATGCCAAAAACAGAGATAACAAAAAATATAGTCAAGGCTGACCTTAATAATATTGAACCTAAATTAATTGGTTGACTGCGACTGATTGCCATAATTCTAAATTAAGCCATTCTTTATTATACAACTTTTTTGATTTTTACCCCGCCTTCGTCCCGCTAAGCGGAACTTCGGCGGGACGGGCTTGACACTATTAGGCTAATTTTAAGGTAAACGCAAAGGTTGTGCCCTGACCTTTAGCGCTCTTAATCCAAATTCGCCCACCCATACGCTCCACCAGCTGGCGCACAATGAATAAACCCAAACCAGTGCCTTGAATATTTCTGGTTTCATCAGATTCAACCCGGAAAAAGCGTTGGAACAACTTGGCTTGATCGTCCGGCGCTATGCCAATGCCATTATCAACAACGGCTATTTCCACCTCCGGCCCGCGCCGCTCTAAATTAATCGCAATTTTTCCACTCGGCGGGGTATATTTTATAGCGTTACTTAGCAAGTTCACCAGTACCTCCTGCAACTTGTCCTTATCCGCCATCACGCTCCAGGACGGCGCCGATGTTACAAAATTAAATATATGATTTTTTTCTTTGAGTAATGGCGTGAGCTCGCTAATTACGCCATTTATTATTGGCACCAAATCTTGGGCCGCGGTTTCGCATTTTAACCGGCCGGCCTGGTCACGCGCCACTTCCAACAAATCATTGACCAAACCGGCCAAACGCGCGCCCGACTGCTGTAAACGCTGAACAAATTCCCTGGCTGGAGGCGGCAAACCAGAACCCAAATCAGTAAGCATTTCAGTGTACCCGCGGATAGCTGTAACCGGGGTACGCAACTCGTGAGCGGCGATAAAAACAAATTCATCTTTCAATTTTTCCAGTTCTTGCAACCCCTTGGTCATATCGCCAAAACTACGGGCTAATTGTCCCAGCTCATCACTGCCACCGATTGGTAAATCAACCGCCAACTTACCCTGACCAATATTGCCGGCCGCCGCGCTTAAACGGCGCAGCGGCCGAGCAAAACGACGCGCTATTATTATACTCAAAATAATTAAAACCAGTAACAGTACCGCCGCCGCCGCGAGCAAACGAATTACAATTTGCGGCAATACCTGCATCGCCTCGGCTTGCGGCCACTCCACCACGGCCAACCAATTTAATGGCGCCAATTGACGTCCGAGTGTATAAACATTTTTGTCGGCTAATGGTGAAATTAAATATTCAGCCCCTTCCTTGCTAATATCAGCGCCACTTAGGCGCCGACGGTTGATATAGGCATAATCCATTCGCCGGCCCGCTGTAAACGCCGCGCTGGGAAAATTAGACGACGTGGCCATCAGGCGATTGTCTTGGTCTAACAAATACAAATAGCCGGTCTGGCCCAGATTAGCGGGCGACACCAACGGACCCAGCAAACTTAAATCAACCTCACCGCGCAATATACCGATTACTTTACCTAGACTACTGGTTATCGGTGAGGCTATAATCAACCTTGGTTTACTTTGGACCCAAACCACCTGCCCTAAATACGACTTACCCCCGGCAACTGTTTTCACCAAATCAGCTTCAGCCGCAAAAACTCTTAGCATTGGTTTATCCTCGTTTCTAACTTCGCGCCATAATTCGTGGCCGTCGGGCCTGATAAACGACACTTCCAATAATGATCGGTCGCTTTGTAATTGGCTTTTTAAAATATAAACTTGCTGGTCATGGCCAATGGCCACCACTTTAGGGTCGGCAATAATAACTCTAAAACTATCCAACTTGTCAAAGACAAATTTTTTTATACGTTCATTAGTTTGATTAACTAATTGCCCTTCCAACTCGGCCACATTCTGCTCGCGCGCCACCGTTATAGATCTTATCGCCAGCCAACCAAAAACTACCAGTGAAACCAGCGCTACGAGGCTTAATAGTAACGCTAATTTACGTTCAATCCGACTAGTAATAAAACGTAGTGGTGCTAATTTCATACCCTAAAGATAGTAATATTATAACGCAATTAAATAGAACTGAATAGCTTAATTGATGTTGCGTAATTGTTTTGCCACTGACTCCAAGGCCTGACAGCTCGCGAGCGGCGTCCCAGTCGCCGCCGGAAAACAGATAAAGAGGTCGCTGAATATTCATAAAATAAACAAACACCTACTCAAGCAAATACTTTGATACTGGGAAGCGAAGTCCCGCACCGCCCCGACTTGGTCGGACTGGTGCGTGGGTATGGAAGTATTTGTCAGATGGATAAAAAAACTCCGCCACAATATGACACAAGAGAGTAATTTTAAATTTCCCGCCTGCTTAAGCTGAGCGGACGCGTAAAAAATCATGTGTCAAAAAGTGTCCGGGCGGACAAAAAAAGACACATCAAGAAACCGCTGTTAATACTGCCACCTCCCCGGCTGCGGGTGGACAAATACTTTGATACTGGGAAGCGAAGTCCCGCACCGCCCCGACTTGGTCGGACTGGTGCGTGGGTATGGAAGTATTTTTTGAAGACAAAAAGAGGCAGCTGAATATTTAGCAAATATAAAAAACTGAATATTTAACAAATACAAAAAGTGGTATTAAGCCTCAGTAAAATACTTTGATACTGGGAAGTATGGAAGTATTATTCAAATGCAAAAAGAGCCCTTCGGAGAAGGACTCTTTTTCGGGAACTTTTGTTTTAAGCCAGTAGGGCTTTAACGCTTGGCGCCGGAGTAGGCAATGGCGCGGACGGCGTCCCAGTCGGAAGCCGAGGTCGGCACTTTGCCATAAATAGCCTTAAAGCTATTGATGGCGGCTTTTTCCGAAGTCAAATTGCGCGTCGCCGTGCGCAAGCCATAAGCCATTACGGTTATGGCGGCATCGTCATTGGCGCTAGCGCGGTTAGCCGAACGCAAGTAGATTTTTTTAAAGGTGGCGTTCATAGCTGTTTCCCGCGCCACATTGAGCGTACCGGGGAAGCGGCCATTGGCAATTTTGATAACATCAGCCCAATCGCTCTCGGCGGTTGGCACTTTGCCAAAGGCGGCGCGGAAACTGTTGACTACGCCAGCCCGCTCGCCCGCCCCCAAAATGGTGGTGGTGGGCGTGCCGTAGGTGACGAAGCTTAACACCTTGGCCTTATCAGCCGCCGGTGTATTAGCGACTACCACCCGAGCCACGATAGTTGATTCGTATCGTTGCTCTAAGCCTTTATCGCGCGACTTGCCCACGGCTTGAGCCAAAGATTCGGCGGAATTAGTGGACACAGTGCTCGCCTCCTGTCCAATCGTCACTACCTGCTGGGCGCGCTCACTGGCGGTTGCCGGTAGCGTAACCGGAACCGGTGTAGTGACTGGTGGCACTACAGTAGTGGGCGCAGTGTCCGCGGGTGTAGCCGTACCACTGGTATTAAGAGTAATAGTGTCGGACACGGCTGTTGAGATGTTGAGCGCCGCGTCGCGGAACTTGGCGTACACGGTTTTAACACCGTCACCCGTCAGCAATGTCCAAGTTTTGCTGATAGCGTATGTTTCCCAAGTCGCGCCGCTGAAATCACTGACATTAGAAATCATCATTTGAGCCGCGTCAGTCGCGCCAATCGTTAAGGTTACGCTGGTAGTGGTGGTTGTCAGGGCCCCGCCGGCTATTACAACTGACAAATTAGTTGGTGGGGTGGTATCAGCGGGGGGCGTATAACTACTGCTGCCACCTCCGCCGGCGGCGGCGGCAGTCGTGGCGTTAACCGCGCTGGAGGCGGCTGATTCGCCACTCCCATTAAGAGCAGTAATCTTATAGAAATAAGCAGTGCCGCCAGTTAACCCGGTATTACTGTAAGCGGTAGTGGAGCCTGATGACACGGTTGGTTCACTGCCAATTCGCGAGTAGGTGCCACTCAAAGAAGTACTGCGATAAATATCGTAGCTGGTGGCGTTGCTCGTTTGCGTCCAGGTAAGATTAATTTGCGAAGAGCCGGCAGTGGTAGCGGCTAAACCAGAAGGAGTCGCCGGCGTACTGGAATTGGAAGGAGACAACGGCGCGAAATCCGAAAAGTGAGTTACGGTCGCCGTCAAGGTATTGTTGGTCGTATCCACCGTGGTCGTTAAGGTATCGTAAGTTTGGGTGGCATCGTTCCACGCGCCGATAACTAAGTTAGCTTCTAAGGCTCCCAGAGGCAAGTTGGCTTCATCATACGGAACCGTAATCGTAACATTGTCGTTTAAGCTGGATACTTTCTGGCCGGAAGAATCCACGGCGGTGATGGTGATCGCGTTCTTAGAAAGAATCGCGCCGCTGGGAGGATTAGGCATGCCCGTATTAATTTTAGTGGTGACGGTGGCGGCGTTGGAACCGGTGCCTAAGGCGTTGGCTGGAATATTCATTTTGAAGTTAGCGCCAATGTCGGAGTTGGTTAAGAATCCGCCGGCAGTAGGAGTCACGGTTTCCGGCTTTTCCGGTTTTACGGTAAATCCGGATATCGCGGTTAAGGCCAGATGTTGGCCCGTTACACTGCTCGCTCCCACCACCACCGGCAGAGGACCTCCTTCATATCCTGAAGCCCGGGCGCGCACGGTCCAAGTGCCAGTATCAACAGCCAGTGAATAAACGCCGCTGGAATTGGTTTGCGCCACCGCGTAACCGCCCAAGCTGTCAGAGGCGTCCACGAACGCGTTGGAAACGCCGGAACCGGCAATGCTAATGGTACCCGTAATTGTTTTGGCAGCTGTAGTAAGGGCAATAATACCTGCCGCCGTGGCGGCGGTAACCGCGACCGTGCTTTCGGCCGGCGATCTATAGCCCGGCTTGTCAACGCGCAACCGGTAACTGCCCGCCGGGACGTTAATTGAGAAGGTACCATTGGCAATCGTTTGACCGCCCAAGGAAACAATATTGGTTGAGCCGGTTGGTGTTCCAATTAAAGATACCCAAGCGTTGGCAAGATTGGAACCGTCGCCTGTTACCGTGCCGGTGACGGCAAAGGTTGCTCCGGCAGTTGCGGTATGGGTAATGGTTTGCGTAGTGCTAACCGCTGTTGTTTCACCGATCTTGCCGTAAGCCGGGTGCCCGACGCGAACCGTATAAGTACCGGGGGGAACGCTGACCGTATAAACGGCATTCGGGCTTGAAATGGTACTAACATTGGTAAAGTTACCGCGGCCATTGGAGTCACGCACATCCACTCCGGCATTGGTAATCGGATTAGTTCCATCAGTAACATTCACGGTAATGATAATGGGCGTTCCCGCAGTACAACTGCGGACTGCCGTGGTGTTGTCGGAACTAAGAGTCACGGCACCGCCCGTGGCCGCAATATCGCCCAGACCAGGGAAGTAACAACTGACATTATAGGTGCCGTCCGGTACCTTGATGGTATAGGTTCCATCCGAGGCAGCCGAAGTCATATTGCCGCCGCTGGCGCCTTCGGCCCGGACCATAACACCTTGCGTGGCAGTGCCGCCGCGGGTGGCAGTACCGGTAATAGTTCTAAAGGTCATAGTTTGCGCGGAGAAGTCCTGACCAGTAGCGTTGCTGGAGCTTACGACAATTGTTTTAGTTCCCAAGCGACCAAAGCCCGGAGCAAATGCTTCCACCACCCAGGTGCCAGCCGAGACATAAAGCGTATAAGCGCCGTTGGCATCGGTTGGCCCGCCGACGAAATTGGAAGAATCTCCGCCCACGGCCGTAGTATCTGAACTGGACACAACCTTGCGTCCGGCAACCCCGGCGTAAGAAATGGCATTACCCGCATCATCCTTCACCGTACCACTGATGGTCAGGCTGGTGGTGCCGGCATCCAGCGTAAAGGTTAGAGTGGACGGGGTATTGGCAGCTGCTCCCACGGTAATCTGCCTATCCGCAACCGGCGGCATACCCGGCTTGAATACTCCGCACAGATAAACTCCTTCCGTGACTTTTACGGTAAAGGCGCCGGTAGTGGAAGTTTGTGTTCCGGTGCCGAACCCGCTGGCGCTGCCGGTGGTGGAAGACGCTACCGGACGGCAGAATACGCCAGCGCCAGAAACTCCAGTGGTACCGGATGAGTCAACCACGGTTCCGGTAATGGTCTTGCCAGCGGTGGATAAGGTAAAGTTTTTGCCTGCGACATCGGATTCCACAACTTGAACTTGCAAATTGGCCGGCGGCATAAAAGTAAAGTCCGGCGGTGGTGGTGGTGGAGCTCCCGGAGTAAAGAAGCTTTCCGGCATAGCCGGACCAACTCCGACATTGTAAGTAGTGTTTAATGATACTGGCAAAGAATAAGCAACGCTCCCGCCGTATACAACACTGTTCACGGTTACTGGAGTGCTGTTGGTTGTAACAGTTACCTTGGCAAAACCAGTTTGGGAATTTGCAAAAACATCAACGGTGGTGCTGGCCGGTCCATAAACTGTGCCAGCAATGGTTTTAGCTGTAACATTGCTTAGAGCAAAGTTCTTAATTGTATTGCCGGAGATGGAAATCGGCTGAGGAGCGGAATTAAACGCCACATTAATGGCCGCCGTAGGCTTAACGCCAACCATATAATCGCCATTCGCCAGATTGCTAAAGGTTGCCACACCGTTAACAACGTTTAAGGCAGTGGTGGCTTCTTGTCCGCCGGTTGCCGGACTGAACAAGAAAACTGTCACGCCATTAATCCCTTCGCCGGAATCGTTATTGCCGTTAAAAGGAGAGGCATCCTTAAACACATTTACTGTTAGGGTATTAGCGCCAGTTGTCCCTAAGAAGAAAGGAGCAGAGGTTTTGCTTTCTAATATTAATCGATTATTCGCAGTCGTGTCTTTGGTCTTGATGTCCACCGTATATCCGGTTGAGGAAGGAATAGTGGAGTTAACAATGCCGGTTAAGTCAACGCAGATAAAAGCGTTAGCGCCCGTAGCCGCTCCGGCCGTATTGATAGTTACTGTTCCCGAAGCGCTATCGCCAGAAACAGTGCCAAGGGTTACCACTCCGGTGGCTGGACCATTAATGTCGCTGTTACAGAAGCTGGCTGTGCCGGCGACGGCTTTACCAGCGCCGCCAACATTGAATCCTGATGGGAAAGTCAGGGCGATTTGTCCGGTGGCAGGAATGGAGGTGGCTGCTAAGAACTCCAATTTATAATTGCTGGTAGCCCCAGCCGCGCGATTCATGGGCGTGACTCTAGTCGGGTTCATGCCTTGCATGCTTGGATCAATCATCCCACTACCCGGACCAAGTTGTCCGCCAGTGATGTCGGAGTTTGCCACAGTCCCAAAAGAAGTGTTTGCTGGCGGGGTGCCGGTTATTAAAATTCCATTCCCGGCCAAGTCCTGAACTGGCGTGGCCACGGTAATTTTATAAGTATTGCCGTTTTGCAAAGACAATCCGGTAATTCTGGCGGTTTTGGTTCCCCCATCATAAGTTACGGCCTTGCCGGCCAGTGAAATGGAAGAGCCCACCGGGCTTTCCAAACTATAGTTGACAACATTGTCCGCGGCGCTCGGCCCGCCGCCGGTTTTAACCTGCTCATTAAAGGTAACAGCTAGGCCGAAGTTGTCCGCACTGGAAAAGGCCACATTCGGTCCGGTGGAGTCTGTAACATTATCAGTAGTAAATGTCCAGGTGTAATCGTTGGCTGGCGTGGCGGCTCCTAATTGAATTGCTGAAACACTTTTTGCGCCACTGGCTCCTGCTACAACACGACCGCGATACTGCTCACCACCGAGCAACAATGTACTGGAAGAAAAAGTTGCGCTCCTATTTGAAGAATTATAAACCACGGTTCCTGATACAACACTGGAATCCGATGCTTTTTCCAACTTCACAGTAGTAGTGCTAATGGTAGACGGATCCATATCTTTGGAAAACCCAATGCTGACAGCCGTGCTTCTTGAGATACTGCTGGAGGCATTGGCTGGAGAAACTCCCAAAACGGTTGGAGCCGTACTATCCACGGCGGACGCGGTTCTAAAAGCCAAAAAGTAAGAATTGGTCATAGGCGCTGAAGTTGAACTTTGGGTGGCGGTAAGCACTCTAACCACATAACCCGTATTCACCGTTAAATTAGTTGCCGGAGTAATAGTAACTGTTCGAGTTGCTGAATCATAACTGTTGGTGGCAGTTACCGCGGCTCCGGGCGCGCCAAAATTATCAAGAAACAAACCGACATTAGCCGGGTTGGTTACGGAATTAACTCCACCAACGCCGCCAGTGGTGCTCATATCTACTGAAAAGGTCAATTTTATAAGTCCATTGGGTGGGAAGGTTTGATTGCCTGACTGGGGGATGCTGCTTTGGACAACTGGCGGAGTGGTATTGGTGCCCCCGGTGGCGCCAGTGGTAAAAGTTACAACTTGATTTGAAGCTAGGGCATTACCTGCTGTATCTTTTACGCCGGTGGTGGCAGTAACCACATAAGTAGTGGATGGAGTTAAGGATCCCGGGAAGTTGTCAAACCGCAAAGCAGTGCCGTTTACCGCGTCTGCCCCGTTGACTATATGAAAAGCATAACTGTTATTATTTGAAGCATTGGCCGTCGTCTTAGCCAGCACCAAATCGCCAAAAGAAAGAGC
Organism: Patescibacteria group bacterium; assembly: GCA_041645215.1. GTDB lineage: Bacteria > Patescibacteriota > Patescibacteriia > Veblenbacterales > UBA10138 > JACRFM01. The sequence continues at coordinate 41,395 of JBAZQK010000009.1, forward strand.
GGTAGAATCGCTCACCGCGCCTTGCGCGCCAAAAGCGAACTTGGAAACTTGGGAACTGGCGGCAAAGGCGGGCAGACTGCTTGCGCCATCAAACCGAAGAGTTGTGCCCGCGGAATCAGTGGTAATATTTTCCGCCGCCGTCACAATATGCCAAGCGTAATTATTTAAGTTATCGCCATTCGCCGTAATTTTGGCAAAAACCATATCACCCACGGCAAAGTTAATGCCACTATTGGCAGTGCCCACGACAGCGCTGGCGCCATTTACCGCGGAAGTGTCAGTTGGGGTAATACTTGAATATCGCGAAACACCGCCGCCCGGATGCGTGCCGTAAGTTGGCGCCGCACTCGCGCCATCAAGCCGCAAGTCGGCGTGAGCGGCTCCGGCCGCGCCCGTGGTCACCATATGCCAGTCATATTTTGCGCCGGTTGGATTGGCCGCGGTATAAGCCACCACGACTTCGCCAGTAGTTATGGAGGTAGTTGTTAAATTAACCGGACTTGAAGTTCCGCCGCCAAATGTACCAAATTTGGTAATTTGCTGGCCGCCGAACGCGGAAAAACCATTGATTGCAAAAATGCCTCCAGTCATGGTAGCATCAGTGACAACCCCGACTTCCGGCGGAAAAGTTTCACGCTGAGTAATAACAATATTACTCACGGATGGGACGGAATAACCGCTTGGCGGTTGTGGCGCAATAGTCTGACCCCCCATTATATTATAAAACGCGGTAGAAGTGCCGGCGACTTTGGAAAAACGCGAGCTGGCGGCAAAAGTCGGCGGTGAAGAAACATTAACGTCAAAACCGTCGGGGAAGGTTCGGATACCGGAAGCAACCGGCGCGCCACCGGCAGTAAACGTAACATTGGATGGGTTAACCGTTGATTGATCAAGATTTTCACTAAATCCAACGTGAATAAATGCGGAAATCGGGACGTCGATGGAGTTGTTCGCCGGACCGGTCGTATTGACATTTAGTGTCGGCAGGGTTGTATCAATAGTTATCGGGTTGGTGGAAACCGGGGTGATGGTTGGCGAAGCAGAATCAGTGGCAATGCCGGTGGTTGGTATGGTCAGCACAAAGCCGTGATTATTGACGGCGTCGGCGGCGGTCCGGTAGACAATATAGAAAGTGCCGGCATTGGTCAGGGCATTCAAAGTCAGGGTGGTTGAACCGGAAGACCAAGCCGTAATACCTGATAAAGCCACAGCTGTATCGCCACTATCAAACGAACCTACGCTAGCACCGGCATCATTATAAAGCGCGATGCCGGAGGCCGCAGTAGTTGCTAAGGCTGCTAAATCCGTAGCTGGCACAAAACTTGTGGAACCGCTATCAGTGGCGACCACCGTCACGGCGGCCAACTTTTCAGCGTTAGACACAGCAATTACCATTTTGATTGCCGCGGCCGGAGTGCTGGCAGCCTTGGCTCTGTTGTTGCCAAAATTAATTAAACTCGTTACCGTTGGGGTAACCGCGGCCCAGGCCACATTAGGCGCGAGCAGAGAAAATCCCACCGACCATAGGACGGTGGTAAACATTACAAAAATGTGAAGTAGACGGCGAACTGGCATATGAGTCATTCCTTTAAGTTGATTGGGCTTGAACTTTATTAATAATTCAAAACCAACCGACAAATTAATTTATAAAAATAAAAAACTATGGCCTAAATTGCCATAGCTAAAATATAAATCCCTTTTTAAATCTGAAAGAGTTGTGACCCCCAAACCCGGTTGTCGGCTAAATTCTTGACTTAATTTAGTATCCTCCATTTATTATAATAAATTATCAACTTAACCAAATTTTGTTATTAACAAATCTTGAATTACGAAATGCGCGGTTTGTCATTCTGATCCGCCTGTGGCGGAGAAGAATCTAGTATTTTGCTTGATTTTCAGAGATTCTTCAGCCGATGGACATCGGCTTCAGAATGACACAAAAATATTATTTCGTAGTTCAAAGTAACAAACACCTTCAACCTTATAATTATAGCACAAAGGATAATTAAATTCCACAATCTGATACTTATAGCCTGCCCTTTAGTCTGCCTTTGATATAATTGGCCTAACCTTAGCCTTATTTTATTAACCATTGTCCCACTAAGCAAGATTAGGAAGGACGGGCACAGGACTACCATTCCGATGCACATCGGAATGAAGCTCATTATTTTATTAGGACTTACGCGTTTACCGTCATCCTGAAGCCGATGGACATCGGCTGAAGGATCTCGGCTTATATCTAAGCGATTTTCGAGTGAGATTCTTCGGCCTGCTGCCTCAGAATGACACAAAAAGCCTGAATCGCGTAAGTCCTAATAAAATAATAAAACTGCCAACTATTTTTTAATTGTTCCAGCTGATAAGCCACTGCCTGATGTTAGTTCGCCTAATTTAACTGATATTTTTAACTCTCCAACCACCGCTCGTTTAATTAACAGTTCCACCTGGTCGCCCGGACGATATTGCTGCAGCATCGCTGACAAACTGCTGACACCGACTCGCTCGCCATTAAGACTAATTATTTGGTCATTATTTTGCAGGCCGGCTCGGGCCGCGGCTGATTTGGCCAACACCGCCGGTTTTTTATCATAACCGGCTATTTGCGCGCCGGCGGCATCAGCCGAATTATTATTTAAACCCTTAAGCCAAACCGACTGCACATAATTAATTCCCAAGGCTGGCCGCTTAACCTGCTGGGAGCTAAACAAAGAATCAATCACGCCGGTTAAATGACCAAACGGAATTATCCCGTTTAATGAACCGGCAAAATTTGCCGCCAAACCAATCACTTCACCCTTGGCGTTCGCCACGATGGCGCCTTGGGCCAATTTTGGTAAATTTTGATCTAATAAAATCCGGTCCGGCACACTCTCGCTGGACAGCAACAAATCGCCGCGTTGAACAACACTTATGGAATTTAAATTACTAAGCCGCCGCCAAAAAATTTGCGGGGTCAAAGATTGACTGGCATAAGCCAACACGATTGTGCTCTGGCCGAGCGTTAAACGAGATTCATCAACCAAGGCCGTGGGCGTTAAATTACCGGCTTTAATCTTTAGATAAACTAACGGTAAAACCGGATCAAGCAAAATTATTTCGGTTGGTCTGGCTACGCCATCAGCCGCGATAACTTGATAAACTTGCTTGGGATTGCTAACGACCGCCGGCGTCGTCACAATCCAACCATCACTGGACAACACTAACCCCTGCCCCAAACCTTCACTTACAATGTAAGCCCGATCAATCAGGTTATCAGCCTTACTTGGTTGGGCAGGATAAATATAAACCACTGATTTAAACAAATTCTTTACGGTGTCTTCATTTATATCCGGCGCTGGCGATACGGCGGCTGTCTTGCCGGATTGAATTATAGTCCAACTCGTTAGCGGCTCAATCAAACTAACGGTCGCTACGCTAACCACTACGCTAACTACCACCGCCACCACTAAAGCCGCCAATAATTCACCATAAAAACGGGGTCGGTTTTTAAGCGGCTGATTAGGCACGGTAAAACGCTTGGCATTGCGCTCGTGGTAAATTTCCCGTATTTCTTTTTCATACTGAACCTGGGGTGGTATGGTGGTGTTGCTATCTTTCATAAAACTAATGGCTATAGGACTTACGCGTTTGAGCCAAGTTCGAGGCAAAACCGAGCATTGGAGCGAGCCGTAGTAAAACTACGGTGAACGCCAAGCGGAGGTTTTAACGAAGAAATTGGCCAAAGCCGCTTGCGGGGTCGGGCTGCGCCAGCCCTGCAAGCGGCAAGCGCGTAAGTCCTAGGCTAGCTAAATTATGACTTACGCCCTTTACAACCAACGGGCGGTAAACAAAGCTAATAAGCCGATTAAAAAAATCAGAGCAATCTCCCGCCGGAATAAACGATAATTAATAAAACCTTGGGCCTCCTGCCGCACACTAAGTATAACTAGCAAATAAACCAAGGCGCTAATTAAGCCCGCCAGCGCCGGTCCGCTCGGCCACCATAACACCAAGACAAACACTTGCCACAACAACACAACGCCAAATAACCCGGGCCGCCAGTGTTTAACCAATGACCAACCGCTACTTTGCAACCAAGCTGAATAAAACCAAATTTGGGGTAAGAAGAATAATAAAGTCAGCAACCACAATTGCCAGCCAAATAAAATTAACAAGTATTGAGCTGAAGCAGTCAAACCCATAACCGTTAATAAACCAACTATCAAGGTGGGATTGGGGCCGGCGCCAATCACGGTGGTTAATACTTTTTTAGCCGACTGATGCCATTCCCACAAATACCAAAAACTTATAACCGCCACAAAAACCAAAAAAAACAATCTGATAATTACGTCTTCCAAGAAGAACCACCAACTAAATAAACTCCAGCTCCATAACATAAAGGTAATGCCGCCCACCAACCATGAACGCAGCTTGTTAAAACCGGTCCAGTGCCACCACCAAATAATAATATTCACCACCACCAGGGCTAATGAAGAATAAAACCACACAAACGGCTGGACCCACACCAAGATAAAAGGCATTAGCAACAAGGCTAACCAAACAACATTAAAAATTTTTATAGTTCGCTGGGTGCGCGCCGGCAGTTGACGAAACAAAAAATTTCGCGCTTGGTGCCAGTAGGCCAATGCCCTCAAACTAATCGGCATAATTATGAACTTGGCTTGAGTGCTAAAAGCTGCTTGATTTGTGCCTGTATTTGCGTGACCGTTGGCAACCCGCCGCCCGCAATACGCATTTTATTGGGCGATAAACTATCAATCAGTAATGATAATTTAAGAACCAAACTTAAATGATTGCTCTGATTATCACGCGGCACGGCTAAGTCAACCAACTGATCGCGTAATTCGGTCAGGTTGCCAATATCAGCAACCGACAACGCTTTGTCCATCAGCGGTAATAATTGGTTAGCCATATCCGCCCGTTGGGCTTGATATTTATTTTGAATTTCAGCTGACGTGGCAACCAAATCCGCGACCGCGGCCTCATTAACCGTATTACTATTACTGCTCGGCGGGGGACTAATTTTAGTTCTTAAAAAAATAAAAGCCAGCAAACCAACGATCACCACTGCCGCGCCAATGGCGATTTTACGTTCAGCCAAATTAAACCAATAACGCATAATTAAAAATTATAGCAAGGGTCCGCTAATAAAATCACTGCCCTGATTTTGACTTTTTCTGCTTAACTTTCGGCTAATCAAGGCTAGGCCAAAAACAATTACCATGGCTGGCCATATAATACCCCAGCTGACACCGCTGATGACTCCAAGATTTTTTAATAAAAAGACAACCCCCAGCACAATTATTACTATACCCCACCACATATTTTTATACATTAAAAATGAAACTCGGAAGCCGCATCCCGCTTAGCGGGACTACGTCCCGCTAAATGGAACGAAGGCAGATAATTATTTTACTGCTCCATTATACCACAATTTGGCAGATTAAGCATAGGCCTTAAGGCTCAAAAAACACTAAGCAATGAATCGGTTTTAATTTCTTCCCAGTCCTTGGTTTGCTCGCTGAATTTAAAAGCCCGCAAAACTAACACCTTGTCATTGGCATCATACTCATACTCAACCGTCGTCGATGAACCAATGCGGTTAGAATAAATACTCTTTCTCCCCACTATCCGCGGTTTAACAATCAACTCCAACTTAACTTGCCCGGCCGGTGATTTAAAGGCAACCACCTCTTTATGGCCCGGCCCCTCGGCAAGGTCAGCTTTACTGGTGTTAACCTCGCTAAACCGGTCTTTAATTTCACCAACTAAGCTTTGCCATCGTTCGTAGGTCATAAGTTTAGAATTAAGCCCAGTATAGCAACTTTGTTAAATAAAATTTAGCGAGCTTAGACTAAATAATTAATAAGAGATAACGGTGGTCTAAGCTATTTACTTGTTTTATAAATTTTATTTTAAAAGCGAGCTATAACAAAGTAGCTATACTGGGTAAGAATTAAGAATAGAGAATTATGAATAATGAATCATAAATAAATTTTAATCTACAGCGATGAATGTTATTAAAAAGTCAAAAGTCAAATCTCAACAGTCAAAACTATAGCTCAAAATTAAAAACTATAAAACTTTTGACTTTTAACTTGTCCCGCTTTGCGGGATCTCGTCATGGCTACGCCAGATCTCGCGTAGTGACGACAAAGCGACGATGGTTTTGAGCTTTTACTTTTGCGTTTTGAGTTTAAATTGTTAGGTATTGATTAAAAATTAGGAATTAAAAATTAAAAATTGTATTCATTACCTTCATCCACCTCATTAATACTCATTGACCGTTGATGGTCTGGGGTATAAATTTTAGTGATAATAAATTTGCCCGAAGTAGTATTGGTTTCTGAATTAATGGTTTGTTCAATTATTTGCGCATGACCCCAGTACAACCATTTGCCGGCTATATTGTGTACTAGAAAAACGCGGTTGGGCGCGGGGTGGTACAGTCGCGCTCCAGGCTTACCGTGGAACTCAAACACCCGACCAGAAAAATCTGCAGCGGTAAACGGTTTAGCAAGGTGACGCTCAAGCGAAAGCTCCTCGGGAAACCCCTGTTCGCTGGTAATTTGCAGGGTGTCGTTAAATTCTATTTTACTACCCATATAAAATTCAAATTTAAAATTAAAAAATCAAAATGGAAAATAAAACTATAAAATCCTAAATCCGAATTTCTCCCGCTTCGCGGGATCTCGCATAGCGATGATAAATCCTAAATAAATTCCAATCCTCAAATTTATGATTTGGAAATTATTTAGATATTAGGATTTAAAATTTGAAATTTATTCTTTATCATTTCTACATTTTTCATTGTCATTTTAATTTTTGATATTTGATTTTTAAATTATTCCAAATACTTCCTGCCCTTCAAACTCTCCGGCAGGTACTCTTGCTCCACCGGCTCTTTGTAATCAGGATTATACTTGTATCCCTTACTGTAGCCAATGTTTTTCATGAGATCCGTGGGCGCGTTGCGCAAATGCAGCGGTACGCTCTCGTTAATTGTTTGCTGCACATCTTCTTTAACTTTACCATAAGCCGAGTAAAGCGCGTTTGACTTGGGCGCCCGTGCCAAATAAGCCACCACCTGTGCCAATACCACATTACATTCCGGCATACCAAGCTGGTGGGACGCTTGGAACCCGGCCACAGCCTGCACCAAGGCCTGTGGGTCAGCCAAGCCAATATCTTCACTGGCAAACCTAACCAAGCGCCGGGCAATGTATAATGGGTCCTCGCCCGCCTCCAGCATACGCCCCAGCCAGTACAGGGCCGCATCGGCATCCGAGCCGCGCAGTGATTTATGCAAAGCCGAAATTAAATTGTAATGTTCCTCGCCGCCTTTATCATAAAGTAAATGTGTACGCTGCAAACTCTGCTTAATAATCGCTTTGTCCAAAATTGCCGCCCCATTCTGCTGGTTTGATTTCACCGCCAATTCTAAAATATTTAAGGCTAATCTGGCGTCACCGTTGGCTAATACTGAAATATGGTCAATCGCCGCTTCGGCGCCCGTAATTTTAATTTCGCCCAGCCCGCGCGCCGCATCGCTGATGGCGCGCCCTAAAATTTTCTTAATATCAGCTGGCACCAGCGGCTTTAAAACTACCACCCGCAAACGCGACAACAAGGCGGCTATTACCTCAAATGAAGGATTCTCCGTCGTGGCCCCGATTAAAATTACGATACCGCTTTCCACGGCCGGCAGTAGCGCGTCTTGTTGGGCTTTGTTCCAACGGTGAATTTCATCTATAAAAAGAATAGTACGAACGCGCTGAAACATTTTGCGGTCCCGCGCCTCTTTAATCACCTTTCTCACTTCGGCCAAACCGCTCGCCACGGCCGAGAATTCCACAAACACTGATTTAGTTAAACTGGCGATGAGCCGCGCCAAAGTGGTTTTACCGCTGCCCGGCGGTCCCCACAAGATAAGTGATGACACCTCGCCTTTATCCAGCAGCTTGCGCAAAATAGTGCCCGAACCAATAATTTCCTCCTGCCCGACAAATTCGTCCCAAACCCTTGGCCGCAGACGATCGGCTAAAGGCGCCATTCGGTTATCCAATCTAAAAAGTGTATCTACCGCCATAAGCCCCCTCCATCTATTAATTATCATTCTCAATACTGCGCAAACGCTCTTCAATTTGTTTTACTTTATCAATTAAGGCAACAATTTGTTTTTGCATACTGCCAATCTCCAGATTGGTTGGGATGGCGGACGGCTCGCTGTCATCACTTTTGCCATTACTTATTGGTTGTGAATCAATGGTTGACATAATTATAATGTGGTTATTATTTTTTGAATTTATCCTTTAGAGCGGCGGTAATTATTTGATCCCAAACAGCCAGTGGCAGGGCGCCCGACACCGGGTAACCGTTAACAAAAAAAGTTGGCGTGCCGATAACGCCAGCCGCCAAACCGGCCTCATAATCCTTTTTAATGCCAGCCAAAGTTAAATGACCATTCAGGCAACTTTTAAATTTGTCCATATCAAGCTTAAGCGACTGCGCTAAGGAGGTGTAAAGAGTAGCGCCTAAATTATCCTGTTGCTCAAACAGCTGGTCATGATATTCCCAAAACTTGCCCTGCTGATTAGCGCATCGGGCCGCCTCCGCCGCGGCAATTGCTTCGGGGTGAACATCGGCAATGGGAAAATCCCGATAAATAAACCTTACGCCGTCAGCGTACTTGGTTCGCAAGGTCCGTAATATCGGCGCCGCTTCGCGGCAAAACGGACACTGAAAATCAGCAAACTCCACAATTGTTACCGGAGCATCCTTAAAGCCCCAGGCCGGATTGTCAGTGGTAACAACATTCACCGGCGTACCCGAATCTTTGCTGGTGGCGCCTGGAATTGCCGTAATCCTTGAGCTTAAACCGGTTTTTGTATTATTACCTGATATAATTTGCAAAACCAAAGGTATGCCAAACCACAACCCAGCCAAAACCAGCAGGCTAATAAACCAAACCCGCTTGTACCACGGTTGGCGCGGCAAACCAGCTAAAAAATCCTGTTCCATAGCTTAATTATGGCACATTTGATTAACTATTTCCAATCGTTCGCTAAATTATCAATCGCCGCCAAAACGCCGCTGCCGCCGGCTATACCAATCTAAAACTGATTCCAAATCAGCTTCGTCAAATTCAGGAAAATATTTAGGTGAAAAATAAAGTTCGGCATAGGCCGACTCCCACAACAAAAAATTGGACAAGCGCTGTTCGCCCGAAGTGCGTATGACTAAATCAAGGTCAGGTAGTTCACGACTGGTTAAACTGGTTTTGAGTTGTTCGGCTGTCAATTGGCGCAAATCCTGACCCTGGCGAGCCAATTGTTTTACACCCTCTACAATAGCTTGTCGGCCGCCATAATTTATTGCCGCTACCAAGTTACCTTTCCGGCCGGCTTTAGTCGCTTGTTCCGCCGCCGCCATTAGTTTAGGCAAAGGCGTTGGCAGCGCTAACCTATCCCCCACAAACAACAAACGAATACCGTCTTTAACCAGTTTGCTAGTTTCCGTTTTTATGGAATTTTCAAATAATTTAAAAAGATACTTGACTTCGGTTGGATGGCGTTGCCAATTTTCAGTTGAAAATAAATAAAATGTTACCCAAGCCACTTGCCGTTTAAATAACCACCGCGCCATTTGCTGAACCCGCCGGTAACCTTGCCGATGCCCCTCCATCGCCGGCAATCCCTGAGCTTTGGCCCAACGTCGGTTGCCATCAACAATCACTCCAATATGATTGGGTAATTCCATAATCATATTAGCCAATACCAAAACAACAAACCGAGCGCTATCCGATACCAACCAAAAGCGGTAAAGTTATGGGTTTTAATAAACTTCAACAAAAACTTAACCGCCATCACGGCCACAGCAAAGGCTACCACAAAACCAACTAGCAATAACTCGGTATTAACCAGGGTTAATTGGCCTGCGCTTTTAAGCAAATCCAGGCCTGACGCCGCCGCCATGGTTGGCACCGCCAGTAAAAAAGAAAATTCCACAATCACGCGCCGTTTTAAGCCCAAAGCCAAGCCGCCAATTATCGTGGCCGCGGCCCGCGACACCCCCGGCACTATGGCCACTGACTGGCACAATCCGATTATAAAAGCCTGGCGGTAAGATATTTTGCTTAAATCATCAGTCGCGTTCAATGGTTCGCGGTAAAAATATTCAAACACGATTAAAGCCGCGCCACCCAATAACAACGCTCCTACCACCACAACGGAATTGCCTAATAAATAAGTTTTAACTAAATGATAAAAAATTAAACCAATCGCCGCCGTTGGCAAAAAGGCGACAAATAATTTTTTAATTATCTCCCATTTGAACAACCAACTCCGCGCATACATAACCACTACGGCCATAATTGCTCCCAACTGAATAAAAATCGTGAAAGTTTTAACAAAGTCGGTTTCAGCGATAGGCAACAATTGGCTGACCAAAATTAAATGCCCGGTTGACGAAATCGGCAAAAATTCAGTAACACCCTCCACTA
>JBAZQK010000020.1:0-9224 GCA_041645215.1 Patescibacteria group bacterium
GATACAAATGTTCTTTGACTAAGGGTATAATTGAATCGCTGATTTCTTTGGGAGTCTCAATTTTATTAAGCAAAGAATAAGCTGGTGGTTCTCCGGCTTTTTCATGTTGGTAAGCCGTTACTTTGCCATTTTCAACCTTTGTTACCAAAGGTTTTCCTAAATCATGACACAAGGCTCCTAATTTGATTATTATGGTGTCTTTTGTTGAAAGTTTTTCGCGGTTGGTAATTTTCTCTACTTCATCAAGAACTAATAAAGTGTGAGCCCAAGTGTTTTTTTCGCCATGATATGTTGGATCTTCTGGTGTTTCCGTAAGTCTTGTCAGCTCGGGATATTCAATTAACTCATTGTTTTCTAAAGCTCTGTTTAGTTCAACACTAGAATTTTTAGAATTGATAAGATTATCTAGCCAAGGGTTCTGTTTAAGCCACTCTATTATTTCCGTCTCGTTACTTAATTCTTTTGGTTGATTGAGTTCAACAAATGCTTTCATAGTATTAATTATTGAATTTACCGTCTAGATATTTTTGGAAAGATTCAACAAGTTTTGCAAATATTTCAGGGTCAGCAAATCTCTGGTCAATGGATTTTGGATTGTGGTGGCCAGTTTCGCTAACTGTTGATAAAGAATTTCCCAAAGGATCACCGGTTCTGGTAAAATCTTCACAGTCATATTTATTCCTTCCTAAATCAAGAGATACTTCTCGGCGCCCTTTTGATTCGTTAGTATCTAAGTCAAGGCCTATTCGTAGAACACTCTCATTTTTTGTTTTCTTGTTTTTATGGAAGGTTGTTGATTGTTGAAAGGCATCTTGTAATATTTTATCAGGATTTTTAGTATCAAAAGATAGGGCTAGATTAATCCTGGCCTGACCTTCGTGATGATGTTCTCTGGCTCGGGTTAAGATTTTTAGTTCATAAATATGGTTACTACTCTTATCAGTTACAGATAAAGTAACCGTATTTGTTTCAAACTGTTTTGGTTCAATTGTATATTTATTGTTCAAATCTAAATCGGCTATTATATCTAGAAATTTATTTAGACCATTTAGGGAGTATTCGACATTTTTAGTTTTTTCTATGTCATCACTATTTATTCCGGCAGCCTTAATCAGATCTGTACCTTTTCTCATGATGGCTTCTTGAAGTTCAATTGGTAAACGCTTTTTAAGCTCACCCGGGATATCATTGGTATTATTAGCTATTTGATTACCTAAAAGTGCAAAGCTATTTGATTGGTTAATAGTTTCCGAGTAGTTGCTGAATATATTTTTTGCAATTTCTCTGTAACCAAGTTTTGAGTTGGACAACTTAAAAATAGCTTCAGGAATGTTTTTCCCATAATCAGAACCGATAAATGTTTTTAACCCGTCCAGCCCGAATTTGTCAATAAATTCAATTTTAACTTTTTCGTCTATTTGACGATTATTAAAGCCTGTGGCTATAAGTCTTTGTTGGTCAAAAGGTAAGTTGGAAAATTCTTTATTAATGCTAGATGGTAGTTTGTTGCCCAAGTCTAAAATTAGGGCAAAATTTTCCGCATCTGTTACACGTTTTTTCCATTGTTCTTCTGTTTCGTCAGCTCTTCGTGGCGGGTGATAGTTAGTTGGGTCATATTTTGTAAGTTCAATGGTGTCTTTCCCGCCGACCCATCCATAATTTTTATCGCCGTACTTTTGTCTATTGGCAACTTCTTCTGATTTAAAAATTTTAAAGGTGTGAGATAATTTTTTGTTGCCTAGATCATCGTCTTCAATCACTCCTGCAAGTGTTTCGTTAAGTTTAACCACGGACAACCCGGCGTATTTTCTGCCAATAAAATGGCGTACATTATTAAACATTAAGGCGCCGTTGCTGGTAATACGTTTATTTTCAGCTCGGATGCCAGTTTTATCAGCTGTCTCCGCCTGTATTGTGAAATCTTTAGGGACAAGCAGGTTGTTTTTTACTAAGTTAGGATAACCGCCATTTGCTAAAAAAACTACAGGAGAACCAGGGAGAGACACTATCTTTTTCTTAGAGTCTTCATTAATTATGATTCGGGAAACGATCAGCTTGAAATCTTTCTTGATCCAGTCTGAAGTAATTCTTCTTGGTTTTTGAGTTTTTTTATAATTAACTATTAATTCGTCGTTTTTATTTCTGTAGCCATTTCCATAATTTGGGTGATAAATAGCCGCAGCTGTTTCCATTTCTTGTTTGGGCATTTCTATTAGAGGATCTATTATATCTGATTCGTCCTTGATGTGGCTAGCTCTTATTATTTCACTTCTTAAAAAGTAAAATTTGCTTTGTTTAATTTTTTCAATATTAGTAGCTTCATTGTAGCTTGTTGGCTGGTAAAACAGAGATTGAGGTTCTCTTTTGCCGTTATTGTAGTCTGTCAGTGTTAACACTGGGTAATTAATAAAACATTTATCAAAGTTTTGATAAAAAGAAGCACTATCATATAAACGTTTCATTTTATCTCCAATTTTTTGTTTATTCTTGTTAGTTCCTTTGTTTTTATTTAGAACACTTGACAGTAGTTCGTCATCTATAATCGGTAGGTTATCAATGTTTTTTAAAATTCCTAACTCGGTCAATATTTCTCTCATGCTTTTATTTTTTTCTTCATTAATCTCGATTTGCTCATTGAGTTGATTAATCTTTTCTCCGTTTCTATTATCCGAAGAAAGTTCAGTAATGATTTGTCTGGTTTCTGGGTAAGGATATTTTTTTATTAAATCATCTATGGCACTTATAGCTGCGCTTAACTCTGGCCTTGATTCTTTTTCAAGACTATTTTTATTGTCTAGAATCACGTCAGTTAGATCGGTCTTACTGGCGGTCTTATCTTCTTTGACTATAATATTACTTATTTGATCTTGGCTGTCTAAGAAATTTTCTTTAAACATATCTATCTACATATAAAATAACATGTAATTGTAGACCAAGACACGCTATTTGTCAAGGGTAAATTGTGTGGAGTAGTATTTTATTGTTATGGTTGTGTCAATTTTTCACGGCCGTGAAAAGTGGACACAAGGAAATAATATCTATTCCCATTCAATCGTGCCCGGTGGTTTATCAGTCAGGTCGTAAAATATATAATCAATGGCCTTAAGCCGGTTGATTTTAGCGGTAATGGTGTTTATTAAGGTTGGTGGCAGGAGGTAGGCCTCCCCAGTCATAGCCTCGCGCGAGGCAAACGGACGTAATACTATACTGGAGCGATGCTTATGGCCAAAAGGGATAAGTATAACAGGGCATTGCCATAACCTGCCATACACCTTAGCTCGTTTGATTTCAGTGGTGACTAAATGGTCAATAGTTTGTAAAAGTTTAATGCGGGGTTTAGTTAAAAAGGCCGGGTAAGCTTGTCCGGCGTTTAATCTTGGTCCGGAGATTTTTAGCAGGACGCGATTTATAACGTGATATTTATTAGTTAACCCGTTAGCTAGTTTGTGGATAATGGCAACTTGATTATAAGGCGCGTCTATGACTAGTGGCCGGGCGTAGCTGCGTTCATCGCCCTGCACGCCCACGCTTTTTATCGGCAGTAGGCGGAATTCATATTTTGTAATTGGAATTTTTGCTGGCCGGGCGGAGTTAAGCTGTTCAGCCTCATTATGATTTAAACACAGTAGTCTTACGGCCAGTCCTGGTCCGGGAAAGGGATGTGTCCAAATTAGTTCATTAGGTAGGCCCAACTCCTTGCCTAAAGCGCGGACCTCGTCTTTATACAAATCTTTGAGCGGTTCAACCAATAAACCTTGACGGGCCAGCTTAGCCAGTACGTCAATGCGGTTGTGGTGAGTTTTTATTTTATCAGCATGCCGGGTGCCGCCGGATTCTATGGTGTCGGGATAAATCGTGCCTTGTCCTAGCAGCCAATGACGGGCATTTAATTTGAGCTTATTTTTGACCTGCTGTACCATCTTGAGGAAAGTCTGACCGATTATCTGGCGCTTGGTTTCCGGTTCGCTGACATTTTTTAAAGCCCGGAGGAATATTTTTTCGGCTTTTATAACATGTAAATTAGTTAGACCAACTTTTTTTAAAGCCGTTTTAACCAGTTGGCTTTCGCCTGGCCGCATAAATCCGGTGTCAACATGCAGGCCGTAAACCCGTTTTTTGCCTAAAGTTTTATTGAGCAGGGTGAATACTACAGTTGAGTCAGCTCCGCCGCTAACCAATAAAAAAACATTTTTTTGCCCGGCTTGTTGTTTGATTTGGTTTTCAATTGTTGTCAGGGTGGATAGTTGACCGGCTGGGCTTAGCCCGCATATTGATACGGCAAAATTTTGCAGGATAGTACGGCCGTATTGAGTGTGATGCACTTCCGGGTGAAATTGCAGGCCAATAATCGGTTTGGTAGTACTGGCCATGGCGGCAATCGGTAAGGTTGCGGTAGAGGCTAAAGTTATAAAGCCGTTTGGCAGTTTACCAACGCTATCACCATGACTCATCCACACCTGACTGGCTTTGGGCAGGTTGTTAAAAAGCCGATGATGGTTGGTAAGCTTGAGTTTAGCCGGACCATACTCACGAATTTTACCAGCGGTTAGCTGCCCGTTAAAAAAATGAGCTAAGAGTTGGTGTCCATAGCATAAACCCAAAATTGGTACGTTTAAGGACAGGATTTTAGCATTGAATTTAATGGGATCTTTTAGCAAGCTGCGCGGCCCGCCGGACAGGATAATTCCAGCGGCGTTAGTTAATTTTTGAATGTTTGTTAAGGGCGCAAAAATTTTACTAGGCACGTTTAAGTCGCGCAAAGTCCGGCTAATAAGATGGCTGTATTGCGAGCCAAAATCAATAATGGCGATGAAGGGTGAAGTTTTGTTGTTGGTCATACCCAGTAACAATAATTTCACTTAGCCAAACAAGCCAGCTTAAAGTGTCTTAACCGTTTGGTTAAGAATCTTCGTCCGGCAGTGGTTTTTAAGTACCTTTCTCGTTGTTTGGCATCTTGTTCATTCAGACAAGCTTCATAATAAATCAGTTTAAATGGCCGGCGAAAGCAAGTAGAAAAGTTAAGTCCTAGTTCGTGTTCTTTTATTCGCCGACGTAAATTATGACTATAACCGATGTAGTTATCACCATCCTTTAGACTCTGCAGGATATACACATAAAAGAACACTAGTGAAATTTTGTTACTGGGCATGATGATTTGATTATAGCGGGTAAAGCTGGTAGTATCAAAGAGTCAATTGAAAATTTAAAAATCAAAAATCAAAATTGACGTTTTGAACGCTGCCTTGAAGCTATTGCTGACCTAAATTTATCTATCAGCTAGTAATTCTTAGATTCTTCAGTCGCTTCGCTCTTTCAGAATGACAATCCACATTATTTATATTTTTAATATGTCATTTTACATTTTGATTTTTAAATTTTAAATTTCTTATGTCTTTGCCTTTATATCTTACTTACGATGATGTTTTGCTGCTGCCGCGTTATTCCGCGATTCGGCGGCGCGACGTGGTGCTGACAGCTAGGTTAACCAGGCGTTTAAGTTTGGCGATACCGATTTTGTCAGCGCCGATGGATACTGTGACGGAGAGCGCGATGGCTATAGCTATTGGTATGGCGGGCGGTTTGGGTGTAATCCATATGAATATGTCGCCGGCCAAACAAGCGGCTCAAATTAAAAAAGTTAAAAAATCCGGCAAGACAAAATTATTAACCGCGGCGGCAATTTTTTTTGGCGACGATGGTTTGCTGCGAGCCGAGGCGCTGTTGAAAGCCGGGGTGGATATTTTAGTAATTGATACGGCTCATGGGCACTCCAAAGGAGTTATTGACATGACCAAGTTATTAAAGCGCGATAAGCGATTTAATAAGGTTGATATTATGGCCGGCAATGTTGGTACAGCCGAAGGCGTTAGGGATTTAATTAAAGCTGGCGCTGACGCGGTTAAGGTTGGCATTGGTCCGGGCTCAATTTGTACCACTCGGGTGGTGGCCGGTATCGGCGTGCCACAGCTGTCAGCCGTGCTCGCAGCCGTTAAGGCCGCGGCTAAAAGCGGCATACCAATTATCGCTGATGGCGGTATTAATTATTCCGGCGATATTGTAAAAGCTTTGGCGGCCGGCGCGAGTGCGGTGATGATTGGACGTTTATTAGCTGGAACTCGTGAGGCGCCGGGAAAGTTAGTCCGCCGCGGTGGCCAGCTGTTTAAAACTTATCGTGGTATGGGGAGTTTTGAAGCTATGCAACTAGGGAGCAAAGACCGTTATGGTCAAAGCGGTTTAACTGTTAGCAAATTAATACCAGAAGGAGTGTCGGCGCATGTGCCTTATACTGGTTTAGTAGTTGATGTTGTAGAACAATTGGTCGGCGGTTTAAAATCCGGCATGATTTATGTGGGAGCGGCTAATCTGACTGAATTAAAAAACAAGGCCAGATTTGTGCGCATTACTGAAGCTTCGCTTAAAGAAAGCCATCCGCATGATTTGGCCAGTATGCAAGCCGCGCCGAATTATCGTTAATTTTAATAAAAATCAGCCCCCATAAGAGGCTGATTTATTTTAGGTTGAATTCAAACACCAGTGGCAGATGGTCAGAGATAGTAGTTTGATAAGTTTGCAAGGCAATTGGTTTGATTTTATGGTTGATGAAATAGTTATCTATGGCCATTATTTTTTTACCCGGCAAGGTTGTTGTAATCTTGAATTTTTTGGTCATGTTGCTGTAATATCGGTTTAACATTTTGATAGATTCGGTTTGTGAAATAACATTAAAATCACCGGCTAAAATAAACGGTCCTTTAATCTGTTTTTTTAAATTGATTAAATATTGACTTTGTTTAAGCGAACGCGGCGTATCAACTTTATTAGTGCTGTAAGTGCCGTGGACGTTGGCCAGAGTGAACGATTTTGGGCCGCGTTTGATTTCGGCAATAGCCACTGACCGCGGATGGTCAATGTTGGTAAAATTGGTATGGTCCATTTCTAAAGAGTAGTGCTTAAAATAGTGTTCATTGCGGGCGGAAACAATAGGATATTTAGACAAAATGTAATTACCTTGTTCTATTAATCCCCCGTAGTCACGATGCAGTTTACCCCGGGCCAGGATTTTCCTAGATATCCATTGAGGGCCAAAAAATCGATAAGGATAACGGTCAGCTAAGATTTTATCAATTTCCGCTTTAGAGCGGTATTTAGGAAAAGTCGTTTTTTCAAAATGGCGTATCACCTCTTGTAAACAGATAAAATCAGCGTCCAGTTGGCGCAGTAGCCTGGCGACTTGCCGGCTGTTATTAATTTTAAGGCCAATATTGAAACTAACTATTTTCATAATTTATATCTGTCGCGCTAAGCGCGACCATAATTACGCTTGATTAATGGCGCGGCGTTTAACGCCGCCAGAGGCCCCGCTTAGCGTGGTGGAATTATGCAACTCTGCTCGAACATTCCCCGCTTTCCGCCGTTGCCGAATTTCCCTGCCTGACGGCGAGCAAGCGTGCCGCGTATTTTGCGAAGCTTACCGATTAAAATTCAAATTCTTTTTTCAGCTATGAAGTAAGTCCACTATTCCGTTGTTATACCGTCAAATTCTGGTCCGTCCGCCATCGCCTCCTCGCGCGTCGTGCGCCGAATTCCGTCCTGGTGGTGCGGCGGAGTATAGATAGTGTAGAGCTTGAGCGATTCACTCGTTGATGTGTTGATAACATTGTGTGTTGCGCCGGCTGGAACAATCACGCTGTCGCCATCGCCGACGGCGTATTCGGTTTCGTTAATAACGACTTTTCCCTCTCCTTTTTCAAAACGGAAAAATTGGTCTCCGTCCTTATGTACTTCTGAACCAATTTCCACCCCCGGGGCCAGCGACATCAGCACCAGCTGGCAGTGCTCGGCCGTATAGAGCACTTTGCGAAAATTCTCGTTTTCTAGCGTAAGCCGTTCAATATTATTTTTGTATCCTTTTTTCATAGATGTATATTTAAGAAAATTAATAATCCTCTTTTATCCGCCTCCGCCGCCAACCCAGGCGGTTATTGAGGGTTTTGATGTCAGCCGGCGGGTGATGGGAACGTAGGGGTCAAAGGCGGGGGCGGATAATGGACGAGATATGCATTTTTGTATGTAGGCTTCGGCGGATTGGGGCCCGAGCGGTTAGGCTTTATAACCCGCCGTAGTCCTCCTTGGGAGGACGGGTATTGGAAGATACCCCAAGAACGCCACAGTGGGATACCCGAGCGTGGTGTCCTATCAGCTCGGGGAGCTTCATATTATACCTTATACATTTTTTTCTTAGCCAAGTATCTATCAATAAGCAACCATCGCCGAATTTCCCGCCCAAGGCGGGCAGGCGTGCCAGTGAAATTGGCGCGCCGCGCTAACTATAATTTTACCCCGTTAGAACGCCACCGACTTCTGTCGACGGTACCTACGGAAGTCGCTGATAATGGTGGAATGCCCCCCATCGGCTGGTCGCGAAACGCCCGTTCTAACGGGGTTTATCTACTAAACCATTCTTTCCAGTTTTTTGGCCAGCCTAAAAGTAATAGCAAAGCCAGCGGCGCGCCCCAGTTTGCCCAGCGTTCCACAAAATCCCAAATCGGTTCGCCGACGAGTGGCCGCACCAGCGCTGTCCAAAATCCCCAAAATGCCGCCCACAAAACAACCGCGCGGATCGGGCGCGCCAAGACAATCAGCGCCACGAGCAAATCCGTTAGGCCAATGAGCGTCAGCAGAGTCGCGGCGGTGCCGATTTCCGCGCCTGTGAGCTGGTGAATCCAATCAATCCAGGCTGGCTTGCCCTGAAGCGCGAAAATACCGTGACCGGCAAATTCACCGGCAACGGCAATGCGTAAAATCCACTTAACCCATTCGGCTTTGCTCGGGGTTAATCTTGAGTCCGTTGAAGGATTAATTTTTTTAGAATTGTTCACCCCGTTAGACATTTATTTCGCATTATTAATAATAGTTTGAATGATTTGGTCGATTTCTTTTGGCCGCTCGCCCAAATCGGCTTGCGGGAAAAATTGGGGCAGAATAATCGGCCGCATGCCGGAAATAAAAATTTGCCCGTCTTTGGCATAGACATTTATTTTACAGGGCAAACAAAGTCCGATTTTAATATCAATATTCAAAAATTCATAAGCGTCTTTGGCGTTGCAGAATTCAATAATCTTAAATGGCTCTCTCGGGAAACCCTTCTCGTCTAAAGTTTTCTGCACATCATGAACATACAAGACCCTCATTCCGGCTTTGGCGATTTCATCTTGCACGCTTTG
>JBAZQK010000022.1:0-5873 GCA_041645215.1 Patescibacteria group bacterium
CACACAGAACGCTGCGCTCGCTCGCGTTCTACTCGCGCCCTTCGATTCCCCTACTCATTCACATTACCTAACAAATAACCTCAACACAAAAGATAAAGTTTTTTACTTGGTAGCGCATAGGGGAATCCTCCTCGCTCCGACTCGGAGTCCGGGGCGCTACACACAGAACGCTGCGCTCGCTCGCGTTCTACTCGCGCCCTTCGATTCCCCTACTCATTCACATTACCTAACAAATAACCTCAACACAAAAGATAAAGTTTTTTACTTGGTAGCGCATAGGGGAATCGAACCCCTGTTGCGTGGATGAGAACCACGTGTCCTAGCCACTAGACGAATGCGCCATATTTAGCTTATAGCTAATAGCGAATGGCTAATAGCTAGATTAGAATAAGAAAAAAAGGTAATTAAGTCAAGATTGCGAGGATTGTAAAAATCCTAAATCCCTGGCTGTCGGCAGGCGGGCTAATATCTAATTTCTAAATAAATCACAATGCTCAAAATTATTAATCTTAACGACTCAATGCCGATTAACCCTTTAAAATGAATTTTAGCTATTTGCTATCAGCCATACGCCATACGCCATAAGCTACTTGCTATACGCCATTAGCTAAATCCACGGCTTATACTGCCGCACTAGTAATTCCTTAGCCCGCTCCGGCTCGGCCAGCAATTCCTTGGTAATTTTTTCGCACCTTATACCCTGCGAACCCTTGATTAACACCACATCGCCAGTCCGCAGTCTATCTTTTACAAAGCCGGCCGCACTGTCTGATTTATCAAAATGCCAAGCCTGATTGGCACTAAAACCAGCTTCAACCGCGCCATGAATAAATTGCCTGGCCTCAACCCCAATTGCCACTAAATAATCAATTTTCAATTTCGCCAATTCTTGACCGGCTTCAAAATGAAACTGCTCGCTGTCTTTACCCAACTCCAGCATATCACCCAGCACTGCCCATTTGCGGGCAGCGGCGCCAACTGGCAACTGGACCAAAGCCGCTAACGCCGCGGACAAGGCTCGGGGCGAAGAATTATAAGAATCATCAATCAAGGTGGTGTGTTTCACCCCATCTAATAACCGCATCCGGCCGGCCGGCACAGGTAAATTGGCCAGCACCGCAGTTATTTTAAGCAATGGCAGGCCGACCGCCTGTCCGACGGCCGCCGTTGCCAAGGCTGTTAATATGGCCGGCCGTCCAACCGTACCTTTAATTATAACCGGAATGCTGTGGCCTTTTATCATTAACTTAAAGCTAATACCGATTGGTTGTGCTTGATTATTTAAACTAATGGCGGCGCTATCGGCCCGCACCTTGGCCGGAGCCGAAAATCCGTAACTAATAATCTCGGCGGCAATTTTCGCTTTTAAGTTATACACTAAACTGTCATCGGCATTAATTATAGCTATGCCGTGGCGCGGTAAAGTTGTAACTAAACTGCCCTCCTCCGCCACTAAACTTTCCAAACTGCCCATAAACTCCAAATGAGTCGGGCTGATGGCTGTTAAAATTGCCATTTCCGGTTTAGCGATTGACAGTAAATAAGCCATATCGCCCGGATGATCAATCCCATATTCCAAAACTAAATACTCCGGGTAATCCGGACGACGGCATAGTAAATTTTTTAGGCCCCGTACTATAATCATCAGCCAACCCCACCAATTGGCATAAGCCGAATCTGGTTCGCCTAAAATTGCCAACGGCAGACCAAACTCGTTGTTTAAATTTTTGGGACTTTGCCAAACCGCATAAGTGGTGGCCAGCACCGCCGCCACTGCCTGCCGCGCGCTGGTTTTGCCAACCGAGCCGGTTACACCAATAATTCGCGGGTGATATTTGCGCAAGGTAGCGCGAGCCAGTAATTTTAGGATAAACTGCAATAATAGTTTCATGATAATAAATTCAAAAATAAAAAATCAAAATGTAAAATGTCAATGTAAAATTCAAAACTAATTTTGTCATTCTGAATTGTAATTTTGATTTTTGATATTTACATTTTACATTATAATTTAACAATATCTAAATCAACTTAAAACATTTATTAATCAACATCTCTTATTTATTATCCAACAATCGTTCCGGCGGTACCTGATAATACTCTAACAAATATTTAGCCACCTCGCCAAATAACGGCGCCGCCGAACTTTCGGCAAATACCACATCTTTTGGTTCTTTAATTCTAACGACCATTACGAACCTGGGTTTGTCAATTGGCGCGAAACCGGCGAAACTGCCGATAGTTTTAGCGGGGTCATAACCACCGCCGCCTTGCAGCGGCACTTGAGCGGTGCCGGTTTTACCGGCCACATAAAACCCAGGCACGCCAGCCCGCTTGCCGTGCCCGTTTTCCACCACATTAACCAGCATCGCCGCCAAAGTGGACGCTACCGTTGGCTTAATAACCTGCCGCACGGTTTCGGGTTTTTTGTCTTCCACCCGACCATCAGGATAACGGATTTGCTGAACAACATACGGCTTCATCAGCCGACCCTGATTGGCAATGGCCCCATAAGCCACTGCCAACTGCAGCGGTGTGGTTGTTAGGCCTTGACCAAACGACGCCGTCACAAAATTTATTTCTCTCCTCACGCTTAAGGCCTTAATATTGCCAGCGCTTTCGTTCGGTAATTCAACGCCGGTCGGCAGACCAAAACCAAACCTTTTAACGTAATTAGTAAAATCCTTTGGCCCCAGCGCCCGCATGGCAAAAATTGCCCCGGTATTAAGCGATTTCTCCAGCACTTTAGTCATAGTCTGAACACCGTTGGCTTTAAAATCAGAATTTTTTATGGTGTAAGATCCAACTACCACCTGTCCGGTATCAATATAAGTTGTTTCCGGAGTAATCTTCCCCTGATCCATCGCCGCCGCCAGAGTAAAGGGTTTAAAAATTGAACCCGGCTCGTATGCCTCCTCCACGGCCGCGTTGCTAAAAAGCGCTAAATCGCTAATGTTTTTATAATTGTTGGCGTCAAAACTTGGACTATTGCAAATCGCTCGCACCGCGCCGGTATTAGGATCAAGCACAATCAAACTGCCCGCCGCCGCCCCATGCCTGATTACGGCTTTATCCAGCGCGTCACACGCCTTAAATTGAATATTTTTATCAATCGTTAATACTAAGTCAGCGCCATTAACCGCCGGCTGCAGGTTAATCTCACCCACCCCGATCAAATTACCCGAAACGTCTTTTTCTGATTTTAATTCACCGCCGCGCCCGGCCAATAAATCTTCCCAGTGCTGTTCAATGCCGTAACGGCCGGCCAGATTATCCTTAACATATCCGTAAAAACCCAACACTTGCGACAGCAGCGGACTTTCCGTGTAATATCTAGTTGACTCCGGCGTTAAATACAATCCGGGAATGTTTAAATTTTGTATTTGCGCCGCTAAATCGTCGCTCAACGCGTGCTGGATTGGCTCATAGGGGTCGTCTTTTTTGGATAACGCCAGCTCTAGGGCCGCCGCCGGTATATTAAGCGCCAATTCCAACTGGCGCGCCGCCGCCGCCGGATCGGTTATTTCCCGCGGCACGGCAAACAACAACTTTAACGGCTGATTAACCGCCACCGGAAAAAGTTTATCGGCGTTGGAACCGTCTTGAACGAATATTTTTCCGCGCTCGGGAATTAACTTGGTAAAAATGTCGTGCTGACGCGAGGCTAAAGCCGTGTAAAAACTGCCCTCAATAACCTGCAGTTGAATTAATTTACCGATAATAACTAACAAAAAAACAAAAAAAACGACCCTCACCAGGCCCACTCGCGCCAACCTTCTGTTGTCACTGCGACCGGGCGGCATAAACTTGCTACTTTACGGCCACGCCAACCTCGATCGGAGTGGCGGCCAAATACTCTAAACGGTCAACGGCCACAAATTGACTTTTATCCAAACTACCCTCAATCGCCTTAAGCGACTGTAAGGTTGCGCTGACAACCTCCATTTTTTTATTGTCATTATGCAGCTCGGTTAACTGGCGTTGCAGCTTTCTAATTTGATAGCCGGTGGTCGCCACCCCATTAACCGTAACCACGTATCCCAAAGCCAAGGCTATCACCGCCACCACACAGGTTACGCCCAGGGCGCGCGAAACTTGCGTTTTTTTAACCAAGGGGCGGGTTTTAGTATTACGATGAGTGAACCAGTTGAACATAGCTAATTTGTTTTTAGTTGTCTAATTTAATTGCCAGGCGCAACTTGGCGCTGCGCGCGCGGGGATTGTGATTAATTTCGCCCACAGCGGCGGTAATTGGCCGAGCGGTTATAATTTTTAAACTGGCCTGATGACGACAGCGGCACACCGGCAGATTGGGCGGGCAGAGGCAATCTTTGGCCTCTACCTGAAAAAAATTTTTAACTATCTTGTCTTCGCCGGAGTGAAACGATATCACCGCCAATCGTCCGCCCGGCTTAAGCAATCTTACGGCTTGGGGCAAAGCCGATACTAATTGGTTGAGTTCGTCATTAACCGTTATCCGCAGAGCCTGCCACACCAAGGTGGCCGGATTAAGCGAGCGGCGGCCGCGGCCCAAAACTTTATCTACAACTTGTAATAAATCACCGGTAGTAACAATGGGCGCCAGCCGTCGAGCGCTTACAATGGCGCGGGCTAAGCGTCCGGCCCGCGGTACTTCACCGTAACTCCGCAACGCTTGAGCGATTTCCTCAACCGCGCTCCTTTGTAACCACTGCCAAGCCGGAATTCCGGTTGTGCTGTCATAACGCAAATCAAGTTGAGCCTTAACTTGATAGGAAAAACCACGGCTGGCATCATTCAGTTGCGGCGACGAAAAACCCAGATCAAACAATATACCGGCCAAATTTGTAAAACCATGAAAGGAGGCCTGGGCCGCTAAGTTGCTATACGAATCATTTACGATTACGGCCCGCTGACCATACACCGACAAATGCTGACTGGCGACCGCCACGGCCTGCCGATCCCGATCAAAGCCTAATAATCGTCCATCCGGACCAGTCGCGGCCAATAGCGCGGCGGCGTGTCCGCCGCCGCCAACCGTCGCGTCTATAAACGACTCATTGGATTGGGGCGACAAACAATCAATAACCTCATTTAAAAGAACGGGTATATGGCAGTAGGTCATAACCGGCTACCAATTAAATCTGACTTAGACACCTAATTCACCTAAAGCTTCGGCAATGTCGCCACTGCCCTTTTCAGTGCGACGGCGATATTCCTGCCACGCCTTGTGATCCCACAACTCTAAACGATTATATAAACCAGCCACCACAATCTGACGTTTTAATCCGGCATACTGACGCAAATAATCCGGCACTAGCACCCGGCCTTGGCCATCAATCTCCAAATCCATCGCGCCCGCCAACATATGCCGGGCAAACGCCCGGCTGTTGGCCTGGCTAATCGGCAGTTTGGCAATTCGGCCGGCTAATTCCGCCCAATCATTACGGGTATAAACAAACAGGCAACGGTCGACTCCTCTAGTCACAACCGCGCCGACTTTTAACAAAGAACGGAACTTAACTGGAATAGCCAGTCTTCCTTTGTCGTCAATTGAGTGCTGATATTCGCCAAGAAACATAAAAATTTGGGCTGCCAATTGTATCTTAGGCAAAATTTAGCATGAAGCCCCATACAATCCCGATACTAGAATTGGTATGCGGGTAAAAATCAAGGGGGTTGTACACTAAATCACAACTTATCCCCACATCTATATACTTTTCACCACTACATACCATTCTACACCACTAAAGTTAATCTGTCAAAGTATTGTATTAGTCAAATACATTTTGCAGTCCTGTGGATTATTATTAATAATAAAGCTGACCGGCGTTTTAAGATTAAGCCCGAAATGGGGCCTCTCGGTATTGTGCCAAAGCAGGTGTTTCATTAAACCG
>JBAZQK010000010.1:0-39836 GCA_041645215.1 Patescibacteria group bacterium
ATTTTCATTTCCGAAGCGATTCCAAAAGTAGGCGAAGAAGTACTTTTGAAAGGTTGGGTGTATGTGCGCCGTGGTTGACATAAAATATACTATAATATAGTATTATAATATAATACTTAATTTATCCATTTATGAGCACGGTTTCTGTACCATTAACCTCCAAATTAGAGGAGGCTGTAACCCAGCTGGTAAGGGTTGGCTACGGTTCCAGCAAGGCCGATATCATTCGTAAGGCTATTGTGCGGCTGACCGAAGAGGAGGCTGTATTTTCGGTGTTGCGCGCCCAACAGGAGATACGCGAGGGTAAGGGTGTGCGCGGTGATTTAAGGAAAATCTTGAAAAAGATGGACGTATGATTAAATTAATCTTCGCTCCGGTATTTCTTAAACAACTCAAATCGTTGCCCTGGGAAATACAAGAGGAAGCTTTAGAAAAGATAGAGTTCTTCAAAAATCGACAGAATCACCAAGTGTTGAGGGCGCATAAACTAAAGGGAAATTTAAGAGGGGTTTTTAGTTTTTCAGTTAATTATCGGATACGAATTATTTTTCAATACAATACTAAAAATGAGGCGGCCTTATTATCTATTGGCGATCACGATGTGTATAGGGATTAATTAATTTATTATGAAGCGCATTTTTATTTCCGAAGCAGTAAATAAAGTAGGGGAAGAAGCAATAATAATGCAAAATTTAAAAATCAAAATGAAAAATGATTTAGTAATAATTTTGAATTTTTAATTACCATTTTAATTTTTGATTTTTACATTTTAAATTGTCTTGAATCAGTTATGGATAGAATTTTTATTGGCGATGCTATAAACAAAGTTGGTGAAGTGGTGTTACTTAAAGGTTGGGTGCATGCGCGCCGAAACCTAGGCAAGATGGTGTTCTTTGACCTTAGGGACCGCACGGGGTTGATGCAGGTAGTAGTTCCGCCCAAGGCGGACGAGGCCGCGCTACAGGCAGCTAAGGAAATTCGACCAGAGTTCGTAGTGGCGGTTACGGGCAAGGTGCAAGCGAGAAAGCCCGGGAGCGAGAATGATAAGCTAGCCAGCGGCAAAGTGGAAGTGCTGGCTGAATCGCTGGAAATAATTAACAGCGCCAAAACACCGCCATTTGAAATTGACAATGAGGAACGCCAAGCGAACGAAGAATTACGACTTAAATACCGTTATCTTGATTTGCGCCATGAGCGGATGACCCGCAACATAAAATTACGTTCTGATGTTATTCGTTATGTTATGGATTATTTGACTGATCGTGATTTCACTTATATCCAAACGCCCATGTTGTCTAAATCCACGCCCGAGGGCGCGCGCGACTATTTAGTGCCGTCGCGGGTGCACCGGGGAAAGTTTTTTGCCTTGCCGCAATCGCCGCAACAATATAAGCAGCTGTTGATGGTCGCGGGGTTTGAGCGCTATTTCCAGATCGCGCCGTGTTTTAGGGACGAGGATGCGCGCGCCGACCGCAGTCCGGGCGAATTTTATCAGATTGATATTGAAATGTCGTTTGTGGAACAGGCTGATATTCTGGATCTCACCGAGACAATGTTTTCTTCTATGGTCAAAAAGTTGTTCCCTAAAAAGCGACTAACGTTTGAACCCTGGCCCAGACTGAAACATGCCGACGTCATGCAACAGTACGGCACTGATAAGCCAGACCTGCGGAAAGACAAAAACAACGCGAACGAACTCGCGTTCGCTTGGGTTACTGATTTTCCGCTTTTTACCGAACAAACCAAAGAGGACTTTTTCCATGGTTCAGGCAAGAGTAAATGGGCGCCGTCGCACCATATGTTTACTAGACCGAAGGAGGAGGATTTGCCGCTACTTGATTCCGACCCAGGCAAGGTGCGTTCATACCAGCACGACTTGGTGCTGAATGGTTTGGAGGTGGGTGGTGGCAGTTTGCGCATCCATAACACGGCCGTGCAGGAAAAGGTGTGGAATTTGATTGGGTTTTCGACCGAGCAGAAGCAACAGTTTGCCCATTTGATTGAAGCTTTTACCTATGGCGTGCCGCCGCACGGCGGGATTGCCCCGGGGTTAGACCGGTTGGTTTCTATCCTGTGTGGTGAAAAAAATATTCGTGAGGTTATAGCCTTCCCGTTGACCGGCGATGTGCGCGACCCGCTGATGGGCGCGCCGGCAGAGGTTAGCGCCGAGCAATTGGAAGAATTGGGCATTAAAATAAGTGATAAATCGGAATAAGTTTTGTTAGAACGTAATGTAAAATTTAAAAATCAAAAATCAAAAATACAATTCAAAAGTAAAAAATGACTTAATTGTTAGGCTATCAAGTATTCATTGGCAAATATTTTAACCGTCTGTTTATTCCGTCTTAAGGGTAAATAATTATTAATCTTTTGACTTTTGGTTGCCTCGTGCAACCATCCCGCTGGCCAGCGGGATAAAAGCGAAGCTTTTACTTCTAACTTTTGACTTATCTTTGATGTTTACATTTTAATTTTTCTCTATCATTTTACATTTTAATATTTAAACTTTGAATTTTTTATTATGCTTACTTTTAAAGATGTCCAAAACCACCCGCAAATTCGTGCTTATATCGCTCGCACGGAGCAGTATATGAAATCTATCGGTTACACTGACCATGGTTTTGGGCACGTAGAAATAGTGGCGCGGCGGGCGCGCGAGCTGGCCGTGGTGGCCGGGTTGGCAGGCCGCGAGCAGGAATTGGCGGCGATGGCCGGCTGGTGTCATGATATGGGTAACTTTTTGGGTCGCACCCAGCATCATTATTGGGCGGCCTTACTTTTTACCCAAAGTTTTCAAGGTCAGCTTGACGCAACGGAACTGGTGGAAGTGGCGCAGGCGATCGCGGCTCACGACAAGGATGATGTCAATGTGCCCAGTAAATTAACAGCTTGTTTAGTAATCGCTGATAAATCTGACGTTCGCAGTTCCCGCGTTTTTAACAATACCGCGACTAACTTAATACAAGATATTCATGATCGAGTTAACCATGCGGTCAGTGAAAACAAACTGTTGTTGAACACCAAGCGGAAGACGATTACGCTAAAACTTAAAATTAACACTAAACAGGCGCCGGTGATGGAATATTTTGAAATTTTTAGCGAACGAATGGCTTATTGCCGACATTCCGCCAAAACGCTGGGTTGTAAATTTGAGCTGGTAATTAATAATTTTAGACTGTTGTGATTTGATTATAAATTTAAAATTATAAATTTTCGTCATGCGTTTATCGCCCCTGCAAAAATATTTGTTACGAGCTTGTTATTTTACGCCGACGCGGGTCGTGGGGCGTTCTGGTTTTGTTCGCTATTATGATAAACAACCGACCAAGCCCAAAGCCGATGATGTGGTAAATATTATAACCAAAAGTTTAGAGAGTTTGATTGACAAGGGTTTGATGATTGGTTACGGCGTACGCACGCCGCGGAAATGGTTTATTAAGGAAGTGCGTCTGTCAGCCATCGGTCGTCGCGCCGCCAAAAAACTTTTAGGTGAACAGCAAAAGTTGCCGTTTAAGACTAAGACTGCTAAAATTAAAAAATATGATTGAAGAAATAATGAAATGGCTGAACGCGATTGGCAGTACGGTTAGTTCGTTTATTAGTTTACCTAAGTGGTGGGTTAATGTGGGACCCAAAGTTTTTCGCTTGGATCAGGATTTGCCGCAGTGGGCAATGGGTTTGGTAATTGTAATCGTGTTACTGCTGGTGTTAAAGATAGTTACCAATATCTTGTTTAAAATCGCGCTAACAGTCGGTCTCGTCATTTTATTGTTAATTCTGCTGTCGGCCCTGAACGCGCCGGTCGGGCAGTGGTTGTCCAGTTTTAACTGGTGATTATTAATTAAGAATAGAGAATTACGAATTAAGCCACCCGACCTCTCGGCCATGAGGGCTGCGAATGAGCCTCAGCCGAATTCCTCGAGGCCGAGTGGCACCGGCCTGCGGTAGGCAGGGGTGACCACCCGCAGGTTGAAATCACGAATTAAGAGGCTTAAAGATTCATAATTTTTTATTCTTTATTCATAATTCATACACCTATGAAAATACCAACTAAGATAACAAATTTTTTAGACAAAAACAAAATCAAGTACCAAGTTTTAGAACATCGGACTGTTTTTACGGCTTATGATTTAGCGCAAACCTTAAAACAAAAATTGGGAGAAGTAATTAAAACTTTAGTGGTTAAGGTTGACCAGGCGCACGCGCTGGTGATTCTGCCGGCTTCGCATCAGGTTGATTTTAAAGCTCTTAAAAAAGCGATTGGCGCCAAGTTAGTGGCCATTGACAAGGAACAAATAATGACAAAATTATTTAAGGTTAAACCGGGAGCGGTTAGCTCTTTATATGGTCCTTTAAATAAGTTACCGGTTTATGCTGATAAAACCGTGTTAAAGTTGCAAAAAGCCATAGTTCAGGCCGGCAGTTTTGAAAATTCTTTGCATATAAAAACTAAAGATTTGTTAAAAGTATTAGAGGCTAAGGTGGTTAAATTTGCCGTGGCTAAGAAATTGCCTAAAGTTAGTAAAGGGAAAAAATAATTAGAATTAGGAATTAAGAATTATGAATCAAGAATAGATTTATAATTAATAATTCTTTATTCTCTATTCGTGGTTATATAAATTGTGTACGAAATTAAATTGGAAAAGTTTCAGGGCCCGTTAAGCCTCCTCTTGCAATTAATTGAGCAGGAGGAGCTTGCTATTACCGAGGTTTCGTTAGCTCAAGTGACGGATCAGTTTTTGCAGTACTTAAAAAAAATAGAAAAATTAAACCCGGAAGAGGTGGTCGATTTTTTAGTGGTGGCCAGTCGTTTATTACTAATTAAATCGCGATTACTGTTGCCGTCATTGGAGGTGGGCGGCGAGGCCGAGGCTCAAGAACTAGAGCAGCAACTAAAACTCTATCGCGAATATTTATCAGCCAGTCGACAGTTTGATAGTTTATGGAGCAATTCCCAAGTGTCATATGTAAGACTAAAGCCATTAATTACCGAACGACCGATTAAGTTTAATCCGCCCCCCTTGCTTAAAGTGGAGGATTTAGAGCAAGCCCTGCAATCCTTATTAAAGACTATTAATCCCTGGTTAAGATTACCGGAAATAGCGATTAGGCAAGCGGTTTCAATTCAGGAAAAAATCAATCACCTGCGACGGCTTATTACCAGGCACTTGTCGTTAAACTGGCAAACCATTGTGGACCAAACTAAGGATAAAACGGAAATTATCGTGTTTTTTTTGGCGTTGTTGGAATTAGTTAAACAGCGTCAGTTAGCAGTTGAACAGCATGATTTGTTTGCTGACATTAAAATTTCCAAAGCTCAATCTTAATTAGCTAAACAAAAGTATGTCATCATCGGATAATAAAAAATTGTCGTTAGCGGCTAAACTGGAAGGGTTGCTGTTGGCGGCGGCTAAGCCGGTGAGTTTTAAAAGATTAGCCGAAGTCTTAGCCGTAACAGTTAACGAGGTTGAAGCGGCGGTGACGGCTTTACGCCAAGCGTATAAAAACGACGAGCGAGGATTTAGTTTAATTGTAAATCATAACGAGGCGGCTCTGGCAACAGAAGCCGACTTGGCTGGTTTAGTAGAGAAACTCATTACGCAAGAAGAGCGGGGAGATTTAACCAAACCACAACTTGAGGCCTTAACCGTGGTGGCCTATCGCGGCCCGATTACTAAAATGGAATTGGAACAGATTAGGGGCGTTAATTGCAGTTTAATATTACGCAATTTACAAATTCGCGGTCTGGTTGAAGAAGTCGGCAGCAGCCGCGCCAATCCCAGTTACCAGCTTACCACCGATTGTTTGCGTTTTTTGGGATTAACGGCGGCGAGTGACTTGCCTAATTTTGAAGCTTTATCTAACCATGAAATTTTACAAAGAATCATTGAGCAAAATAAGGCTTAACCATACTAATTTGGGAATTAGTGTTTTAATAGCGGCCATATTCGCAGTTTGGCCGGTCGCCGCCGACAAAATTACTACCAATCAGCAAGGGTTGGCGCCCGGTTTGCGGGTATCAAGCGCGGCCGAGGTCAATTGGTTTGAGGTGAATCAATTAGATAAGTTAAATTTAAAAAGCCGAGCGGTAATTTTGATTGACAGCGATAGCGGCCGAATTATTGGCGCTAAGCAACCACGTTTAGTTTTACCACTGGCTAGTTTGAGTAAACTAATGGCGGTTAAATTGGTGCTTGATTACGGTTTGCGCCCGGAGCAGGTAGTGCTGGTTAGTCCGACCCAAATCGCCCAGCAGACTTCTGTATACGTTGATGAGGATAGCGCTATCAGTCAAATTGGTTTACGCCAGGCGGAAAGTTTCAGGGTGGCTGATTTATTAATCGCCGCGGTAGTGGCATCGGCTAACGATGCGGTTATCGCTTTAGTTAACGGCGCGCAATTGCCAGGCAGTTATGGGGCGGCCGCCCAAAAACAAATAAATATTTTAAATTTAAACGAAACCAGACTGTTTGAACCAACTGGCTTGGACCCCGCTAATGTTAGCACGGCGTTTGATGTCGCTCGCTTGGCGGATGCGGTTTGGCGGGATAATTATATAAGAGAATTTTCTCATCAGTCGGCGGTTAATATAAAAAGTTCCAGCGGATCGGTTTATAAGTTAACTAACACCAATGTTTTGGCGGGAGCGGCTGGTAATTATCGCGTATTGGCCAGTAAAACCGGACATCTTAATGAAGTTGGTTATAATTTAGCGCAAATTATACGGCTTAATAACGGCCAGCGGTATTTAATGGTATTATTGGGAGCGCCCACGGCAACTGCTCGTATTGAGGACGCTAACCTATTAGCTAATTGGATTTCCTCGTAAAGCTGCGGTATTATAATATAATATGAGTCTTGAACAACCGTCTAATTTAATTTTGGCCAACTGGAAAATGAATTTATCAGTTAGCCAGAGTATTGGCCTAACCAAGGCCTTAGTTAGTGGTTTAAACAAAATACCCCAACCGCTTAATTTTAGCGTGGCGTTGTGTCCGAGTTTTCCGGTTTTAGCGGCAGTCGGCGCGCTGGTAAAAAATAAAGTGAATTTCAGTTTGGGGGCGCAAGATGTATTTTGGCAAGGCAGCGGTCCTTATACCGGCGAAGTTTCACCGGCGATGCTGGCCGAATTGGGGGTTAAGTACGTCATTGTTGGACATTCGGAAAGACGGCAGTATTTAAAAGAAACCAGTGATATGATTCGGCACAAAGTTATAGCCGTTTTGGAACAAGGCTTAATTCCGGTGTTGTGCGTTGGTGAAACTTATGCCCAGCGTCAAGCCGGCCAGCGCGATTCAGTTTTAAGCGAGCAATTAAATTGCGCCTTGAGCGGAGTTAATATAACCGGTAAAAATAAAATCATAATCGCTTATGAACCGGTGTGGGCGATTGGTACGGGGCAGGCGGTAACTCAGCCCGAAGTTAACCAAGCGGTTAGGGTTATTGAAGATGTATTGTTTGAATTGTGGTCCAGTGATACGGTCAGACGGCAGTTGCGCATAATTTACGGCGGGAGCGTTGATAAAAACAATATTAGTAATTATATTAACGGTGATTTGTTAGCCGGCGCCTTAGTTGGTGGCGCTAGTTTGCAAGCGGCTGATTTTCTTAAATTATTGCGCCACTTGGCGACTTTGTAGTTGGTTTATGCTAAATGTTTTATTGCTGGTTATTTTTACATTGGCCTTTTTAGGTTTAGTCGGTTTGATTTTGCGCAAGCTGCCGATTTTAAAAGTAATAGACGTTGAGCAAGTGGAAGATGTTAAACAGCAAGAGGTTAAAAATAGTTTAGTTGAAGCCAGATTGATACGTCAGTTGGTAGAAGTCAGTAAGCGGATTAAACATATTGGCGCGCCTATAAAAAAATATTGGCATAAGTTATTGGCGTGGCAACAAAATAAGTTGGAGAATTGGGAAAAAACAGTAGAGCAAAAAATCGCTGACCGAACCGCGCCGGCCCGTGTTATGGCCGATGCTCTAGCCAAAGCCGAGGAGTTGTTTAACAAAGGCGAGCTTAAAAAGGCGGAAGTAGTTTATTTACAATTTATTAGTCAGCACCCGCGACAGCTGGAGGCTTACCAATGTTTAGCCGAACTTTACCTGGAAATGCGCGATTATGAACAGGCGCGGGAAGTTTATGAGTATTTGGCCAACCAAGGCCAGGATCTGGAATCGTCTTTGGGGTTAGCTCGGGTGGCCAGCGGTCAGGGCTTGTTAGATGAAGCTAAAACCCAATATTTGAACAGTTTGGCGCGGATTAATTCAGCGCAACCTCATTTTGAGTTAGCTAAAATATACAATCAGTTAGGTAATATTAAAGATGCCCTGGAGCATTTAAATGAGGCTCGTTTATTAGAGCCAAATAATCCCCGGGTACTTGACTTTTATATAGAACTCAGTATAGTTAATGGGCAATTAACCGACGCGCAGTCGGCTTTAGACGTATTAAAAGAGGTTAATCCGGAAAATCAAAAGATAGCTGCCTTAGCTCGCAACATTGACGTCGCCGCCCAGAAATTACGCCCGCACAAGGCTCGTTACGGCAACCGAGTGACGAGTTTTGGTTTAACAATCAAAGGCAAGAAGTAGTTATTTTAGCGTATAGCGTATGGCTAATAGCAAATGGCGTATAGTATGATAGCTAGTAGTCAAATATTAAGAATTAATTGCTATTTGCCATTAGCCATACGCTAATATGTCGTTGTAGCCACGCTCAGTACTATCCCGCTGTGCGGGATTAGTTTTCCCGTCAGCTTCCGCCAGAGGATTTCGCGCCAGCCAGAGGCTGGTCAGCCTTTGGCCGAGATCAGCCTAGGGCTGAAGTATTCAGAAGTATGCGTTTATTCGTAATTACCGGGCCAGGAGCAACTTTTATCCGCCGTCTTAGGCCGTTGTAGCTCAGCTGGTAGAGCAACTCCATGGTAAGGAGTAGGTCGCCGGTTCAATTCCGGCCAACGGCTCCAGACGGCGGATAAAAATAACTCCATGCCTGCCCCGTAGTGGTACGAAGTACCTACTTCGGGGGTAAGGAGTACCCAGCACTATCCGCTACTGGCGGAAGTACTGGGCTATGGGTCATCCGATGTACATCGGATCTAACGGCTCCAGACGGCGGATAGGAATAACTCCATGTCTGCCCCGTAGTGGTACGAAGTACCTACTACGGGGGTAAGGAGTACCCAGCACTATCCGCTACTGGCGGAAGTACTGGGCTATGGGTCATCCGATGTACATCGGATCTAACGGCTCCAGACGGCGGATAGGAATAACTCCATGTCTGCCCAATAGTTTCCACCTTGGGCGGATTCTTCGTAGGTTTGTGTCTGATTAGCAACTTAGGGGCGGTAATTATTAATGTTATTGGTTATAAGCTATTTGCTATAGGCTACTAGCCATTAGCCAACTATGGGTGGGTATCGAAGTGGTCAAATCCCGCCGGTGGCGGGACAAGCTGAGACTGACTGCCACCGCCTAAGGGCGGGGTGCCGCCATAGGCGGCATAAATCTCTATAGTAAAGTTATGTATACCGTTTATATATTGCAAAACCAATTAAATCGAAAGTATTATGTGGGCCATACAGAAAATTTAAAACAGAGGTTGATGCGACATAATAAAGGATTGGTTAGATCGACTAAAAATGGGGTTCCGTGGGCAGTAATATATACGGAAAAGTTTAGTTCTAAGTCAGGGGCTTACAAAAGAGAGTTACAAATCAAATCCTATAAAGGTGGAAAAGCTTTTAAAAAGTTAATATAGTTTATAGTCCAATATGGGTGGGTATCGAAGTGGTCAAACGAGACTGACTGTAAATCAGTTGCCTCCGGGCTTCGCAGGTTCGAATCCTGCCCCACCCAATTTAGTCTATAGCTAATGGCGGATAGCAGGTGGTAAATAATTAGCTGGCGGCAGTTTGTAGGATTCGAAGGGCGCGAGAGGAAGCGAGTTGGCGCAGCTTCCGGTGCGCAGCGCCCCGGTACCCGAGTCGGAGCGAGGGGGAATCCTGCCCCACCCAATTTAGCATATGGCATATGGCCGATGGCTAATGGTTAATGGACGGCTGCAGCTATTAGCCACTTTAGCTCAGCAGGTACCCGAGCAGTAGAATTCGCTAAGGCTCATTCACTACTGGGCAAGGAGCAACGGTTTTGCGCCAGTCCCGTATACAATGCCGTCCTAGCTCAATGGTAGAGCAACAGTTTTGTAAACTGTAGGTTCCGGGTTCAATCCCCGGGGACGGCTCCACCCTCAGGCATTGTTGTTCGGGATAAACCGTCGGTCGGTTCGAAGTTCATCGGACCCATCGGCTCCATTCATTTTTACATTTTGATTTTTAATTTTTACATTTTTATTATGTCTCAAGATAATCTCATAAAATTAGAGTGCAGTGAATGCCATCGCATTAACTACTACACTTTTCGCAACAAAAAAACGGTTAAAAATAGGCTAGAGAGTAAAAAGCATTGTGAATGGTGTAAAAAACATACGCTTCACAAAGAAACTAAATAGCTTATGGCGGATAGCCAATAGCTAATAGCAAGGAGGGAAGTGGCTTATAGCAGATAGCTAATAGCATGTGGCTTTTAGTAAAAGTCCATGACAGATAGCTGATAGTAAGGGGGAGGATATGTTTAGATTTGAAAATTTAGAAATCTGGCAAATGGCTATTGAATATGCCAAAGACGTTTATATAGTTGTAAATTCGTTACCTAAGAATGAACAATTTGGCATTGGTGATCAATTAAGGCGAGCGGCCGTGTCAATTTCCAATAATATTGCGGAAGGTTCGGGAGGTACAGACAAGGACTTCTCTAATTATTTGGATATTGCTGTTAAGTCAACCTTGGAAACCGTTAGTTGTTTGCATTTAGCGCAAGGACTAGGATATATTGATAAATCGCAATTGGATGAATTGTATAACCAAGCAGAGATTTTGATTAAAAGAATAAGAGCTTTTAAAAATACCTTAAAACAAAAATCATCTGTCAGCTATTAGCTATTCGCCATTAGCTACTAGCTATATGCCAATTCGTGGGGGTGTCGTTCAGTGGTAGGACTTCGGTCTCCAAAACCGATAACGTGGGTTCGATTCCTACCACCCCTGCCATAAGTGTGTAATTTATTAGGTTTCCACCCCTTCTTTCGCGAAAGAAGGGGTCCAAAATCGATAACGTGGGTTCGATTCCTACCGCCCCTGCCACGAGGCGATGATAACATTCTGGTCTCCAACCCGCCGACTCGGCGGACGACCTGTCCCACGAAGCTTTAGCGAAGTGGGATTCCTACCGCCCCTGCCAGCACTTTTAAAAACCGCTTCATTGAGGAGCGGTTTTGGGTATATAATATAGTCATGAAAAAATATTCTCTAGGTCTATATGTAGTTGGTGTTATTATAGTCCTTGTGTTTATAAATTGCATTGCGTGGTTCGTAGGCGGAGAGACGAGGTTAAAAAGTTTTGAGCTACTCTCAGGCGGCTTTTTGTTGGGGATGCTGGCAATGTATATAGCAGTGCATGTTTATCGTTGGAAATGAAACCTGGTACTAGGCTTGCATCATATATTCCACCACAATCCTGGTTCTAACATCTTTACCCCGTACGGAGGCGGAGCATCTCGTTCGGGGCTCCACTAGTTCCTGAACCTAAAACTGTCCTTTTTGGAGGGTTTTTGGTATATTGAAAGCCATGGATATAATACTCGGCACATTTTCCAAGCTGCGGCTTAAGGCTATGGAGTCCCTCGGGATTCCATTTCGCGTGGTGCATTCGAATTTTAATGAGGAACAAACTAAAGCTGACGATGTTAAAGATTTAGTGATAATCACAGCCAAAGGTAAGGCCGCGGCGCTTGCACCGCAGTACCCCAATGCTGTCGTTATTACAGTTGATTCAAATGATTTTTTCGAAGGGAAAAAATACGGTAAACCAACTTCCCGCGAGCAGGCAAGAGAGTGGCTTACGGCCATGGCGGGAAAGGCGCAGGATTTTTATACCGCGCTCGTACTCACGCATCATGCTTCCGGCAGGCAAACTGTCGACTTAAATGTTTCTCGTTTCATCTTTAAGCCGTATGGTGTGGAGGAAGTGGATAGCTACTTGGCACAGGTGGACCCTACAACCATGGCCATTGGTTGGGCGCCTGAAGGGCTAGGTCTTGCTTTACTTGAAAGGTTTGAGGGTGAACCAGGCGCTGAACGAGCTCTGCCACTTGATACGCTTCGTAAACGTCTGCGTGAGTTTGGTGTTGCCGTATAAAGCTGAAATATAGTGATACGAAGGGTGGAGTATTAGGGTATAGCCATACATTACACCACAATCCTGGTTCTAGCATCTCTGCCTATCGGTCACACCCCGCCATAGGCGAGGTTCCGCCACAGCGGGACCGTGGGCAGGCAGGCTTTACTAGCCCCTGAACTTGAAACTGTCCATTCTTGGACGGTTTTTGGTATACTTATACTATGACGAAATATAATTCTCACATGGTTGTACCAGAAGATCTGAACGACTTTCTCGAAACCATTAAAACCGAACTCCCTGGGTTACTTGGTAATGTTCTTTTTGGTATTTACGTCTACGGGTCGCTTTCCTATAGTGATTTTGAAGAGCACAGGAGCGATGTAGATGTAATGGCGGTCATAAAGCGGGAATTGAATGAGAAGGAGTTGGCAAAATTGGAAACATGGTATGACAGCAGTCCAATGCGACAAAGTAGATGGATTAGTAGACTTGAAATGGATTATACAGTTATAGGAAAGTTAATATCCTCCACGAAACATGGGGCGAAGACAACACATTTTGCCGGAGGTAAGTTGAATAAGAAAGCAGATTCTGATGGTAGCAATCCTATAGTGTGGATAAATATAAAAGAGTGCGGCATTACCCTTTTCGGGCCTTCACCAAAAGAATTTGTACCGGAAATTAGTACTGCGCTCTTGCTCAGTGCGCTTAGGAGTGAGTTTGAAGATATAGAAATTCACGCTCCAGTTTGGATGAAAAAAGATTTGTGGAACCAAGTATATATTGTCATTACGTTATGCAGGATTGCGTATACGCTTAAGAAAAATAAGCTAGTATCCAAGAAAGAGGCTGGTAAGTGGTGCTTAGAAAATTTGCCAAAACGGTTCCGCCCTATGGTAGCTATTGTGCTTCAGAAGGTAGATAATTTTATGGGACCATTAGAGCCAGCAATTACGAACGGTCTGCCCGTTTTTATAGCTTATGTTGATAAGCTATTTCTCGATAAAAGACAGCACAGTCGAAATCCACGCTCCTAGACTACGGCAGGCAGGCCTGCCCCGTTTGACGGGGTTCCACACCCCCTGTCATGAAAAATTCAGTGGTTTTTTCCGGTGGATTTTATTTAATCAAACTTGTGAAACAATCGCCCGTTGGGCGGTTTTTTGCTATTATCATAATATGAAACAGCCTACTCATATTACTTTAAACACCGGCGCGCTGATGCCGATTATTGGCTTAGGTACTTGGAAAGCGCAACGGGGCGAGGTCGGTCCGGCGGTTGAATACGCCTTGACCGAGTGCGGGTACCGGCATATTGATTGCGCCAAAATTTACCAGAACGAACTGGAAATCGGCCAAACTTTTAAAAAAGTTTTCAGCAACAATAAAGTGGCGCGGAGCGAGGTTTTTATCACTAGCAAGCTGTGGAATGACGCGCACGCCAAAAATGACGTTGCGCCAGCCTGTCGGGCAACTTTGGAGGATTTGCAACTTGATTATTTGGATTTGTACTTAGTGCATTGGGGTATGGCGGTGCCGCCGAATATGGGCGGCCAACCAATTAACGAGAACGGCCAGCTGATTACGGCAGCGGTGCCGATAAGGGAAACGTGGGCGGCGTTGGAGGCTTTGGTAGAGGCCGGTTTGGTTAAGGCCATCGGCGTGGCCAATTTTACCGTCGCGATGTTAATTGATTTACTATCTTATGCCCGAGTTAAACCGGCAATTAATCAAATTGAGCTACACCCTTATAACGCCCAAACAAGGTTAGTGGAATTTTGTCAAAAGCAGGGGATAGCCGTAACAGCTTATTCCCCCTTAGGTTCGCCCGGCAATGTTAAAGATCGTGGCCAGCAGCCGATTTTATTGCAAGATGAAACTATCGGAACCATTGCGCAAAATCATCAGAAGTCGCCGGCGCAAGTGTTGCTGCGTTGGGCGGTGGAGCGCCAGACTATAGTTATACCCAAGAGTGTTAACCTTGACAGATTAAAGAGCAATATAAATATTTTTGACTTTGAACTGTCAAGTTACGAAATGGACACGCTGTCT
The DNA here is from genome assembly GCA_041645215.1 of Patescibacteria group bacterium. Classification (GTDB taxonomy): domain Bacteria; phylum Patescibacteriota; class Patescibacteriia; order Veblenbacterales; family UBA10138; genus JACRFM01. The sequence continues at coordinate 14,287 of JBAZQK010000010.1, forward strand.
AAACTGGACAAAAAACATCGTTATGTTGACCCTTATGATTGGTCGCGCTTGCCTTATTTTGATTAGACGGTTTCAGCGATTATCCGCCTTCGTCCCTTTTGTACATCGGGACTTCGACGCCACGCCTGCCCCGTCATGGCTTCGCCAGATCTCGTCGTCGCTACGCAAGATCTCGCGAAGCGAGACAAAGCGACGACAGGACGAGACAGAGCGATGACTAAGCGGGACTCCGCCGAATACCCTCCCTTTTGTACAAAAGGGAGGGATAAAAATAGCGGGGAGAACCCTCCGTAGTCCTCCTTGGGAGGACGAAGGATGGGTAAGTACGGCTTCGGCGAATGAAAATTAATTAAGATGCCTTGCACTTTGGCGCAAGGTCACGAAGGTATTTTATAAGGCAAAATATGAAGTTAAAATATAACAGAATAATATCGGCTTTAATAATGGCCTTGGCGGTGTTGCCCGGTCATTTGGTGGGGGCGGCTGACAGCGCCTTGTCGCAAGAGTTGCAAAGTCAAAAAACACAGTTAGAGCAAGAATTGGCGCAAATTGAAGAGCAGATAGCCCGGTACACTAAAGAGCTTGGCGTAACGCAGTCGCAAAAGAATACGCTTAATAACAAGATTAAGCAGTTAAAAATTACCCAGCAAAAAATAGTTTTACAGATTCGCAATACCACGCTTAAACTTAATAAAACAAGGCAAGAATTAAATAAAACGCAAGTATCTATCAATAACAATGAGCGTAAAATATCTTTGTTTAACGCCCAGATTGCCGAGATTTTGCGACAAATATATATGAAGGGCCAGCAAACCCCGCTGTTTCAAATTTTTTTGTATGAGCGGGGGTTATCCGGCTTTATTGATGAATTGCAAAATTATGAAACCATTGATAAAAATTTGGTGGTATTGCTGAATCAGGCTAATAAGCAAACCGCCGAACTTACTATGCAGCAGGAGCGGTTGGCCGACCAACAGCAGGAACAAAAAAATCTTATAGCCATCCAAAACTTGCAAAGCCACTCCTTGTCGCAAACTATATCAGAGCAGAATGTTTTACTTAAACAGACCAAAGGCCAAGAGGCCAATTATCAATCAATCATAAAAGATAAAAAGAAAAAAGCCGTTGCCATTAAAAACCGGATTTATGAGCTTTTTTCCGTCACCAGACAAGTTACTTTTGGTCAAGCCGTTGCCATTGCTCAATTTGCATCCGGGCAAACCGGCGTGAGAACGGCTTTTATTTTGGCGATTTTAACCCAGGAGTCCAATTTAGGCAAGAATGTTGGCACTTGCAATCGGGCGGACGATCCGCCGGAAAAGAGTTGGAGAGTAATAATGAAGCCCAGCCGCGATCAAGAGCCGTTTTTGCAAATTACCAGGGAGTTGGGTTTAGACCCCAACACCACGCCAGTGTCATGTCCGATGCGCGACAAAAACGGCAAGCAAATCGGTTGGGGCGGGGCCATGGGTCCGGCCCAATTCATACCATCAACTTGGATGGGCTACCGCGCCAAGGTTGCGGCCGTTACTGGCAAGCCGGCTAATCCCTGGGATATTCGCGACGCCTTTATGGCCGCGGCCATAAAGCTTAAGGCTGACGGCGGCGATTCAGTAAGCGGCGAATGGGCGTCGGCGATGCGTTATTTTTCCGGCTCCACCAATTTGGCTTATCGTTTCTACGGTGATAATGTTGTCGCCATTGCTAACCGCTACCAAGACGATATTGACAGTTTGAATAATTAATTCTCCTCCGCTGTCAATACCCCGCGGCTTGCCGCGGAAAAAAAATACGGAGAATCCTGGAGAAGCTTCTCCGCCCGAGGCGGATCAGCCTAGGGCTGAAGCGGGATCGACAAGGAGGAGTATGGAGCTTCGGACGAATGAACACTTTTTGAAGAGCCGCCGATACCTCGTCGGCTTGCCCCGTTAGAAAGTTGTTTTTAAGTTTGTTTTTAATATCTCATTTTGAGATTCCTCGGTATAAAGCTTTCTAACGGGGCTTGCCGCGAGGTAGTTCATTTTCATTTTTGTCCGCCTTCGTCCCGCCGCTGGTGGAACTTCGGCGGATTCCGCTGAAGAAATGAAGGATGCCATGGGCGGCCTACTCCGCTCCGCTTAGCTACGGCTACGAAGACTGGATAAGCCCATGGAGGCTTCATTAATTCTCCTTCGCCCCGCTTAGCGGGGCTTCGCCCCCAACCCCCGCCCGAGGTTGGGTGGTTTTAGGCGCGGGCGAATAAAACACTCACAATTCCACAATTCGACACCATTGACAAAATTTATATAATGTGATAAGCTAATCCGAAACTTGAAATTGAAAATTAACAATTTAAAAAATAAATTAACAGGTGCAAAATGGGAATGTATGATAGGTTAAATGAATTACATTTAGCTTCTAAAAGGGCGGTAGTACCATACGCCACTTTAGATGAATTGCCAGCTTCCGTTTTAGATAGAATGGCTAAGCTGCGTTGGGATAAACCGGTAGTTTTTGTATTATATTACGGTGGAACTATTGGTATGACCAAACTGAAAACTGCTTTAGATAAAAAAGTTTACGGTCCTACCGATGATGCTGAGAAATTATTGGAGCCACTAGCCTTAAAAGGTGTTACTGATGAGGTCCAAATTGTTTGGATTCAAACTTGTCATAAGGCAATTGATTCCACTAACGGCCGGTGGGTACATTGGGTTACAATCGGTAACCTGATTCGTCTTTTGTATGATAGAGCAACAGGCTTCGTTATATGTGGCGGCACTGATACAATGGCTCACATGTTAGCCGCTATGAAATTCATGTTCCCGAATATCGGCAAGCCTATTATTGGCACTGGTGCTCAAGTACCTATGGAAGAGCCAGGTGATGACGCCACTAATAATTTATATTTTGCCATTACCGCTGCCATGAGTGATCTTAGTGGACCGTTCTTAATGTTTGGTGATGAACTAATGGAAGGTTCTCATGTACATAAATTAAAAGACAAACGTCGCAAGGCGTTTGGTTGCCCGGAACAATATTTAGTAGGACATTATGACGACAGATTACGAATTTACCCTAATGCCGAACGCCGTAATCCTATTATTACCACCGGACGTCTGGTCTATTTACCTTATTTCCGTGAAGGACTTAAGGTTATACACCTTAGTCCGTCAACCCCTTCGGAATCCATTCTTCATGACGCTAATGATCCATTATGTCCCGCGTTATTAATTATAACTTATGGGGCTGGTAATGTTCGCGATGAGAATGTTGTGGAGATGGAAAAAACCCACATTGATTGTCTGTGGAAGCTTTATCGAGAAAAGCAATATCCAGTCGTACTTGGCAGTCCAATGATGGATGGTGTGGTAGATAGTCCATATATTGCCGGCACACTCGCTGTCTCCAAAAAAGAAGGCGACGGTAACGCCATTTCCGGTGGATGTACTACTGGTCCATTGTTGGAAGTAAAATGTATGGCTGCACTTTATGCAGGCTTCCATGGCGATGAACCCAACATTTTGTTTTATTGGGATTTTAGGAAATTTATGGAGCAGAACCATGTAGGAGAACTTCGTTAAGTGTATTAATAAAAAAATCTATATATCAAAATTAATAAGCCCCGCTAGGTCATTAAGACTAGCGGGGATATTTATTTTTCGTTTTGACACTTGTGGACAAATAAATTGACTATTTTGTTTATTAATGAAATCGGTTAAGATGTTAGTATACCGGCATAACCATGGCATTAATCAATTACCCGTTAGCCAGACTTGATAATAAGGCAGTCAAAGATATCAGCCCGCCGCGGCCGAGTAATTTTTTATTTGCCATAGCTCAACAAGACAGCAAAGAGGTATTGGATCAACTCAATTCGGCACCGGGCGGTTTAACTAAACCAGAGGCGATAAAACGCCTTGGTCAATTTGGCTTTAATCAAATAGTAAATAAGAAAACTATTACCTGGCCGGGTCGTTTGTGGGGCAATATTAAAGACCCGTTGGTAATTCTATTGGTAATTTTGGGTACAGCGGCTTATTTTACTGGCGATGAGCGCGCCGCCATTTTGATAGTTGTGATGATGGCATTAAGCATCGGGCTGCGTTTTGCGCAGGAAGCAAAGGCTGACCGCGCGGCGGAAAAGCTGACCGCGATGGTTCATACTACGGTTACGGTGTCTCGTTCGGGTATGATGGTTGAGGAGCCGTTGGCTAAGATTGTACCAGGGGATATAGTTCATTTATCAGCCGGCGATATGGTGCCGGGCGATGTCAGACTTTTGGAGGCAAAGGATTTTTTTGTTAACCAATCAGCCCTAACCGGTGAATCAATGCCGGTTGAAAAGGCGGCGACCAGATTGTCGGATTTGCCGGATAATCCCTTAGAGTTGGGTAATATTTGTTATTTAGGAACCAATGTTGAAACCGGCAGCGCCACGGCGGCGGTGGTCGCAACCGGCGGTATGACTTATTTTGGATCAATTGCTAAATCAATCGTTAATAAGCGCGAGTCAACCAGTTTTGAAAAGGGCGTTACCAGTTTTACTTGGCTGATGATTAGGTTTATGGCCGTATTGGTGCCGTTAATTTTTTTGATTAACGGCTTGGGCAAGGGCGATTGGGTGCAGGCGTTTTTATTTGCGCTGGCCGTGACGGTTGGCTTAACACCGGAGTTACTGCCAATGATAATAACAGTTAATCTGTCCAAGGGGGCAATTGATTTATCACGCCGGAAAGTAATAGTAAAAAGGCTTAACGCCATTCAGAATTTTGGCGCCATGGACGTATTATGTACTGACAAAACCGGAACTTTGACTAAAGGCGAGGTAACGCTGATAAAATTTATGGACGCCGGCGGTGGGGCTGACCCGGAAGTGCTACGCTATGCCCATTTAAATAGTTATTATCAGACCGGGCTGAAGAATTTATTGGATGTGGCGGTGTTGGCTTATGGTCAAAAAGATCTGGGCGGTCTGGAGAAAAAGTATAAAAAAATTGATGAATTGCCGTTTGATTTTAAGCGGCGGCGAATGTCGGTGGTGGTGGAAAATGAGAGCGGTCAGCACCAGCTTATTTGTAAGGGCGCGGTGGAGGAGGTGTGGGCTCAATCAAGCAAGGTTAAACTCAATGGTCAAATTGCGGCCGTGGCTAAATTGCCCGAGTCAACCAGGCAACACTTGGTTGATGAAATGAGCGCGGCTGGCTTCCGCCTTATCGCGGTGGCGATCAAAGATTTGCCCGCAGCCCAACATTCCTACTGTGTGGCGGATGAGATCGATCTGACCTTGGTGGGTTTTTTGGCTTTCTTGGACCCGGCTAAAAAGTCGGCCGGCGTGGCCATTAAAGAACTGGAACGTTGCGGCGTCAGGGTTAAAATTTTAACGGGCGATAATGAGTTGGTGACGCGTACTATTTGCCGCGAGGTTGATTTTAAAGTTGAACGAATTTTATTGGGACACAAGATTGATAGTATGACCGAGGCGGAATTAGAATTAGCGGCCGAGCAAGCCACTGTTTTTGACAAACTGGAGCCTCACCATAAAGAGCGGGTTATTAAAGCCTTGCAGCAAGGCGGGCATGTGGTTGGATTTTTAGGGGACGGTATCAACGACGCCCCGGCGTTACGGGCGGCTGACGTTGGTATTTCGGTTGATACGGCGGTGGATATCGCCAAGGAATCATCTGACATAATTTTATTGGAAAAAAATTTGGAAGTATTGCAAGATGGCGTGCTGGAGGGCCGCAAGATTTTTGGCAATATTGTAAAATATATTCGCATGACCGCCAGTTCCAATTTCGGCAATATGTTCAGCTATGTCGGCGCCAGTTTATGGTTGCCGTTTTTGCCGATGCTGCCGTTGCAAATAATAGCCAACAATTTGTTATATGATTTTTCACAGGTAACCATACCGACTGATGGCGTGGACCGTGAATACTTGGTTAAACCGCGGCAATGGCATATGGCTGAAATAAAACGCTATATATTATACATTGGTCCGGTCAGTTCGTTGTTTGATTACCTGACTTATTTTTTAATGTTGTACGTTTTTGGAGCTTGGACCAATCCATCATTATTTCAAACCGGCTGGTTTGTGGAATCATTAATCACGCAGACTTTAATAATTCATATTATCCGTACCAATCGCATTCCTTTTTTACAAAGCCGAGCCAGTTGGCCGGTGATTTTATCCACCGTGTTAGTTGTCGGTATTGGCGTTTGGCTGCCGTTTTCGCCCCTCGCCGGCGCTTTAGGTTTTACGCCTTTGCCGCTGGCTTATTGGTTTTATTTGTTCGGCTTAATGCTGTTTTATATGGCGGCTGTCCAGTTGGTTAAAAGTTGGTTTATAAAAAAATACGAATCAGCCGGGGTTTAATAGGGGTAGATGGCAGTGTGGCTGGTATTATTAATTTAATTAACAGTTTATGGTATTTAATATTTTTGGCTTAAATAAGCCATTATTTTAGATAATTAAGAACATTAGGCAAGTTTAAGCTTAGGAAATTGGTATAATTCGCTTTATTTATTAGCTATTGTTATTTGGTTTTGCTATAATAAAGCTGTTTTATTTCCTAACCCACTAGCAATATGGCTAAAGGTATGTCCAAAGCGCAGGTTTTAACCGCCTTGGCGGAAACAACCGGCCACAGCAAAAAAGATGTGGCGGCCTTTATGGACGCCGTGGTTTCTCTCGCTTATCGCGAGACTAAGAAATCAGGCGAGTTCGTGGTGCCGGGTCTTGGCAAGCTGATAAAAAAGCAGCGTGCCGCCCGCATGGGTCGTAACCCAGCCACCGGCGAGACCATTAAGATTCCCGCCAAAACGGTAGTAAAGTTCCGCGTGGCCAAGGCCGCCAAAGACGAAATTTTGTAAGCTAAGGCCAAGTTGCTGATTACTGATATCGGGTCGCTCACTTGATTGAGTAATTGGCTAGCGTCACGCCGCGATGCAAAATTCACCTCTTGATTTTTTTCAAGGGGTGAATTTTATTCTCCTTCGTCCCGCTGGCGGCCATATCATATCACTATAACACTGGAACACGAGAACACTGGAACACTGGATCACTTAATCACTGGATCAAATTTGTTCTGATAAAGTGTTAAAGTGTTCATGTGATCAAGTGTTCATGAAGGTTCAGGCTTAGGCCGGTCCCGTTTAGCTTAAGCCGGCCCCGCTTAGTCATCGCTCTGTCTCGTCCTGTCGTCGCTTTGTCTCGCTTCGCGAGATCTTGCGCAGCGACGACGAGATCTGGCGAAGCCATGACGGGGCCGGCGGGGGTAAAAATTCCGCTGGGGGATACAACAGCCATCAGAACGAGGCGTTTCATACTGGCGCGGAAGTTTGATTGGAATTATAATTAAAATTAAGCAGTTTAAGCGATTTAGGACTTTCGCGCTTGACCCCATAAGCTGTCATTCTGAACTTGTTTCAGAATCTAACATTGGCTAACATTAGTCCTTGATAGAGATCCCGAAACAAGTTCAGAATGACAAGCGCGAAAGTCCTACAATTAATAAGTTTAGTTATATGTCATGGGTCATTTGGGCAACCATTGGTTATTTTTTAAACGCTATCGCTTTGGCGGTTGATAAGGCGCTGCTTAATCGTCAGGAACTTAAAGACCCGGCCGTCTATACTTTGTTAATTTCCGCTCTTGGTTTGCTGGTGTTTATCTTAGCGCCGTTTGGCTTGGAAAAGCCCAGCCTGGAGGTATTAGGTTATGGTTTAGCTTCAGGCGTTTTTTTTACACTCGGCTTGTGGCTCATGTTTACGGTGCTGCGCGTTGGTGAAGCTTCACGCGTTCCGGCTTTTATCGGCAGTTTGAATCCGGCCTTTGTTTTTATAGTATCGTTTTTTTTCTTGGGAGAACGCTTGCCGGAGATGGGTATATTAGCTTTTATACTGCTCGTGGCCGGCGGATTTTTAATGGTGGGCGGCGGCCATGGTTTGAAAGGAAAATATTTGTGGTTGGGTGTTTTATCAGCCTTAGCTTTTGGGTTTGCTTATGTATTTTTAAAAATAACTTTTAACGAAACCTCTTTTATTTCCGGTTTAATTTGGACTAGGTTGGGCAGTTTTATTTCCAGTCTGGCTTTATTTCTGATTCCCGGCACCGCTTCGGCTTTTGGTAACAGTTTCCGTTCACAGTCGCGAGTTAAATTTGCTTTTATCGGCGGGCAGACCGCCGGCGCGGTGGCTGGCTTGCTCAACAGTTTTGCCATATCGCTCGCCAGCGTGACGCTGGTTAACGCTTTGCAAGGCGTGCAGTATGTGTTTTTGCTTATTTTAGCCGCGGCCGTGTCTTATTGGCGTCCGGCATTTTTTCATGATGAATTTTCGCCGCCAGCTTTATGGCGTAAAATTGGCGGCACTGTTATGATAGCCTTGGGCCTCGGTTTATTGAGTGTTATGTGACCTTAGCAATGAAATATTTAAAAATATTTTTTTTAGTAATTTTAATAGTGGCGGCTGTTTCAAGCTTGTTGTCTTTATTGTTACCGAGGCAAACTAAGCCGCAATTTACCATTGCTCTGTCGGCGGCGCAGTCGCGTTATTTGGGTATTGAACCAACTCGCTTGCTGGATGAGATGCTGGCAGAATTAAAGCCGCGCCATTTTAGATTGCAAGCTGATTGGGACGCGATTGAGCCGATTTTAGGTAGATATGATTTTAACGAACTTGATAATCTGATAAAAAAAATCAGTCAAGCCGGCGCGACTGTTACCTTAGCGGTGGGTCGCAAACTGCCGCATTGGCCGGAATGTCATGATCCATCGTGGTTAAAGACGCTTAAACCATGGGAGGTTGAGGCTAGCCAGTTTGCCATGGTAACGGCAGTAATTAATCATTATCGCGGCAATCCGGCAATTACACGGTGGCAGGTTGAGAATGAACCATTGTTCGCTTTTGGCATTTGTCCGCCGCCTAATTGGCATCGGTTACAGCGCGAACGCGATTTGGTTAAATCGTTGGACGCGCGGCCGATTTTGATAACTGATTCGGGTGAATTGTCGCCGTGGTTGGAAACCGGCTGGTTGGCCGATCAAGTCGGGGCTACTTTATATCGGGTAACTTGGAATAAATTTACCGGTTACTTTAATTATTTTCTGCCGCCGCTATTTTATCGCGCCAAAGCGGCATTGTTAGCTGTTTTGGGCAAGCCGGTTATTATCAGCGAGCTACAACTTGAACCCTGGGCTCCCACGGGTTTAACTAATCTAACAACGGCGGAAATAAATAAATCTCTAAGCCCGGCCAAGTTTAAGGCCAATGTTAAATTTTTCCAAGCGATTGGTTTTAATGAAGCTATTGTTTGGGGAATGGAATGGTGGTATTATATGAAACTTAATAACGAACCGGTTTATTGGGATTTAGGTCGTGAGCTTTTTAGCGAACTTAAACCATAAGGCTTATGTTTAATTTGGTAATATCGTTTTTAGCAGCCTGTTTGGTGGTGTTGGCGTTGTCGCGGCTAATCAGCCGCTGGCTGGTATTTATTTTGGGCAATCGCTGGTATGCTTGGTTACTGTGGCCGGGCGTTTTTATACATGAGATTTCGCATTTGCTGGGAGCCATTATTACATTTACTCCGGTTAAAGGAATTTCGTTGTTGCCCAAAGCCGGTCGGGCCGGTCAGGTGGAATTGGGTTCAGTAACTCATGAAGCTACCAGTAATCCCTTTAAGCTGATTATTATTTCTTTTTTCCCCTTAATCGGCGGTACCGTAATTTTATGGCTAATCACCTATTGGTTAACCGGAATACAGGCGGCGGCGGTCCCGCAATTTTCTTTGATTGATGGTTCGGTAAATAGTTGGCTGTCTTATTTTAGCCAGTGGTTCAGTTTTATGGCGGCGGCGGTCAAGAGTTTGAATTTGGCCGATTGGTCGGGCTGGTTGTTTTTATACTTGGTGCTGGTGCTTGGCGCGCATTTGGCGCCATCTAATCAAGATTTAACTTATACCGTCGCCGGGGTGACAATATTCGCCTTGCTCGCCGTTATATTATCGGTGATTGATTGGCTGGCCAGTCAGAATTTTACCATTATCTTATTGACGCTGTTGGCTAAAGCTTTGAATATGTTAGTGCCCTTTTTAAGTTATATTATGGCCTGGTTGTTTATGCTGGCCGTGATTATTGGTTTAGTCGCTTTGGTGGTACGTCTGAATCGCCAGACATTTTGGCAGTAACTAGCGGCTTGGTATTTTTATGTTTAGATTATTTAAACAAAGTAAATCCGTTTATGCGGCTTTAATTTTAGGGGGATTATTAATAGCCTCGGTGGTCGGGGCTGATTCGGCTTTTATGGTTAATAAGTTTTATGAGTGGCAAAAGGCTCTGCCGGTTTTTATGATTCAGGCGCGAGTAGCCGAGATTAATCCAACTGATTTAAAGATTGCCTGGCGCGGTGAAAATTACGAGGTTAAAATACCGCCCGCGGCCAGATTGCTTAGCCGTGACGGTAAACCGGCTGATTTGGAGGAATTTAAAGTTGGTAATATTGTTCGGTTGTGGGCTAATCGCTGGGATAACAATGTTCTGGAGGCTAAGATTATTTATAACCAGTCGTTAAATATTGATATAAAAACAGTTATTGGTTATATAAATAATTTAAAAATCGATGAGTTTCAATTCACCTTAGACAGTTCAACCCACGGCAAGGTTAAAGTTAAAGCTGACGCAAATGTAAAAATTTTGAACCGCGGCCAGGTTATTGGTTTTAGTGATTTAAAAAATGGGCAAAAAGTTATTGTTAAGGGTTTGTTTGATCGGTCGTTATTGCTAATTTCACCGGCGCAAAAGATAATTATTTTTCCGAATTAGTAAAGTGGTTGATTGTTGGCTGGCTCGACAAGCTTCAAGCTTTTAGTTATACTGCTTCTGCCCTTTTGGTTTTAATAATTTTTCTATATGCTATTAGCCATTAGCCAGTAGCTATTTTGACGGGGTGTGGCCTAATTTTTATCGAAGGCGTTCCGATGTCCATCGGGAAGATTCTGGGTTGTATGAAATATTATGTTTATATATTAAAAAGTTCAAATTGCAGGCGATATTACATTGGCTCTTCGTCTGATTTAAATCGGCGCCTTGGTGAACATAATAATAATTTGGTAAAAGCAACGAGGAACAAAGGATCTTGGCAAATAATCTTCAGCCAAAAGTTTGATACTCAAGTTGAAGCAAGGAGAATTGAATTATGGCTTAAGAAAATGAAGAGTCGGATATTGCTTGAAAAAATCATTAATGATGGTAGAGTGATACATAGTATTTGACGGGGTATGGCCTAATTGGTAAGGCGCACGCTTCGGGTGCGTGAGATTCTGGGTTCGAGTCCCAGTACCCCGACCAGCTATAAACTGTATAATAATAACGCGTCCCGATGATCATCGGGAAGGCCGCGGGTTCGAGTCCCGCCACCCCGACCATTCGACTTCGCTCATGGTTTTTTACCAGCAGCAATATAAACTGTTTAAAAGTAAGGCGTCCCGCTGGCCATCGGGAAGGCCGCGGGTTTCCGCCTACGCTGAAGCTTCGGCGGACAGGCGAGTCCCGATAGCGGCACCAAGACAAAACACCTTACCTTTGTGGTAGGGTATTTTTGTGGTTGTTGCCGAGAGAGGGAATGGCCCGCCCCGAACCCTACGTGGTTTAGGGTTGATTTTTGGCCAAGATGAAGGCATAATAGACTCATGAACTCGTAGTTATGTAATTTTTACCCGCCTTTGGAGGGAATTACGTAACTAGTTACTTATCCATAACTATGCCAGTCAGAAAAGCCGGAGATGCCAATATCCGCAAGCTGACGAAAATCGGTCAGAAGTCGATTGGGCTTACTTTGCCTATTGAGGTGATTCGCGAGCTGGGGTGGAAGGAGAGGCAGAAGGTTGTTGTTAAGATGAGTAGGAAAAGACTCATTATTAAGGATTGGAATACCCCCGCGTTCTTAAAAGTGCTGGCAAAGCCCCGGAACAGTATCCAGAAATTGAGGAGTAAATAAATCAAAGACCAAAACTACAACCTTGATTTCAAAAATTTTACCCCGTACCGAGCGTTGCTCTGGTTTGGGGCCCAACGGCAAAGCAGACCTCGCCCACAAACCCCCGGCGGAGCTTTTGGATGATATTACAAAAAAAGAAAATGAAATTGGCAAAATTATTAACGAAATTAAAAAGTTAGTATGAACGATAGGATTGAAAATAAGGTTTACTTTTCAGACATTTTCAAAGTTAAACATTCCGTACTTGAAAAGTACGGTGCTTTGGATATTTCTCTTGTTTGCGATAATCCCGCTTTTGTTGACCCCTTCCTTATTTTTGCAAATCCAGAATATAAAAATCTGCACGACCTTATCGTGGAATACCTGAAATTTCTAAGAAATCTTTCTTTAAAAAATCAAGAACAAGGATTAGATTCTGGAAGCTTCAATCATTACTATAAATTTCCTGAGGTAAAACAAGCGTGGCTTGGTTATTCTGTAAGCGGTAACGCGGGCTTGGGATTGGGTAAGGATTTTGCAGAATCTCTTTATAAAAATCTACATAAGATTTTTTCAAAATTTGGGAACGAAAGCATAACAGAAGCATCGCATCTTGAAAAACTTTGTTTAGTTGAAGGAGGCGTTGGCGTAGATAAAATTAGCGATTTCACTTTGAATCTAATAAAGAAATTTTTATTGGAATACACTCAAAAATTTGCAAAGAAATATTTAGATAGCAGACTTTTATCAGAATTTCCAGTTCGTAAAGTTGAATTCGATTTTGAACAAGGAATTTGGTTAGATGCTCGTTTCACACTCCCAAGCTTGGAGATTAGAGGAAAGAAAGAATTCGTACTGCTTATACCTAAGGAACTTTTGACCAAGGAGGATACATGGATATCCAAAAATGATTTTTTGGACAATGATACGGCAATTTTCAGTACAATTCCGAATGCAGAATTAAGGGCAAAGATAAACAAATTCTTCCATGATAATTTAGCCGTAAAGTTAAATAAGAAAAAACAACTAGAAAAAGATTACTCAAAAAAGAGTAGGCGGAGTGCTCTACTAAAGACGGTTCGTGAGTTTCCAGAAACATTAGACTATTACATTAAATACAAAGAGAAGACAAAAGATGATGCATTAAAATTACATATTGCTGATCCTGAAAGGATAAACTTTTTTTTCGATGCGAGTATTATACAAAAAGAATTTGCAAGCAAAAGTTTTAAAAAACTAACATCTTTTGATGATTGCGTAGCGAGAATTGATTTCTTCAAAAAAACATTAGAGTCAAACAGCAAGGATTTATATCTGAAGGGTAAACCTCTCCAAGAAAATCAGTTGCGATTGATGTTTAAAAATGTCACTTATGGTAGCTTGTTCGATTACAATTCCGAAGTTAATAATGGGAGAGGGCCGATTGATTTTATTATTTCGTTTGGAAGCCAAGATAAAACCGGTCTTGAACTTAAGCGTGCCAAAAACTCAAAACTTAAGAAAAATTTACTGAATCAAGGAAAAATTTATCAAGAGGATAGCAATTTGAAATATGTTATAAAAGTAATTTTCTTCTTTTCTGATGATGAACTAGAAAGAGTGAATAGAGTTCTTAGAGAGATAAATAAATCGGTTGATAACAGAGAAATCTTCTTGGTCGATTGTAGAAAAAAGCAATCAGGTTCAAATGTCTAATTATGACTAACTGGCAAACAAAAAAATTAGGAGAATAAATTTCTTGAAAATATGAAAATTCGAAAAACAAATTTTCAACCAAGTGGATTTCTAATTAATCCTGTGTATATCCAGATTATTCAGCAACATCTTGTTTGGCTTTTGAAGCAGAGGAGGTCAGTGGAAGCGGCGCAGGATCGGATAGGCGTTAATGCCTCCATTGTTTTGTTTTCTGCTATTTATCTGGAAGGGTTTTTTGAGGATATTCTGTGTTCTTTTGTCTGGAGCACTTATGATCGCAGGCGCAATGCAAAATCCCAAGCGATCTATGATATAGAAAAGCTCGCTTCATTAGATTCGTATGCGGAGGCTTTTGAGCGAATGGGTGTTCCATTAGGTAATTTTTTATCTGATGCGGATTCCGAGGATTTGAATATAATTTTTCACCTTAGAAATCTTCTTGCGCACGGCCAAAGAGATTCTTATTACATAATGCTTTCCGATGGTTACATGCCAAAAGTGATAAAAGGAGGATATTACGAGAAAATAGATAAATTTTTCGTAAAACGTCGAGTAATTAAACGTAATTCGCATCCCCAAGGAAATGATTTTAGTGTTATATTTTCAGATCCGGTGGCAAATTGGATTTATAAAAAAGTGAAAGATTTATGTTTAACTGTATTAAAACATGTGGAATGGGGCATCGAAATGCACAGCCAATCTCAAAATTTTAGGTTGAAGATGATCAAAAATTGTATAGTGAAATTATAAATATGCCTTGGCCAACAAAAAAATTAAGAGAATTAAATGAGTTAATCTTTGAGGGAGTTAATATTACACGGTATGCACAAGAAGGTAATGCATTGTATTCTAACAATCAATTCTTAGCGGTTGATGTTCACAATCAGTTTGTTTTATGGCGTATAAAAGTTCGAGGGTTTGTATTGAAGAATTATCCTAATAACATTTCGACATTTTTCAAAGCTGATAGTATTCCTGACTTGAAAGGCGGTATAGAATATGGGGATGTTACTAGCGAAAAATCTCAGATACTTTTGCGAAATATTAGAGAAGAGTCGAGTAGGAAAATTGAACTTTTAGAACAACTAAAGAGATCTGCAAAATGGTGGGAGAAATCATGGGTGCAATTAGTAATGCTTATTGGTGCTGTTGCTAGTATTATAGGATTATATTTGTTTTTAAGATGACTTGGCCAACAAACCCTAGTAGTAGAACGCAAAGCGTTCACTACGGGGCAAGAAAATTAGGAGAATAAATCTATGTTTTATTTTGCTTACGGATCAAATATGAGCCATAAGCAGATGAAAGAACGCTGTCCGACCGCGTGGTTTTTGCGCCGTGCTTACCTGAAAAATTATAAATTTGTGTATGACGGGTGGTCTACTAGCCGTAAAAGTTCTGTTGCTAATATTGTGCTACCCGACGGCAATCAAGTTTGGGGAGGTTTGTTTGAGATAAATGAGGATAATTTGTCGGCGCTGGATTGTTATGAGGGATATCCGAAGTCCTATAATCGTGCCGAACTAGATGTAAAAGACGACAAAGGCACTACATATAAAGCGATTGTCTATTTTCGCACAGGCAAAGATTTAAGAAAGCCGTCTGAAGAATATCGGAAGATAATTCTTCAAGGAGCTCAAGATTGTGGTTTGCCTAAAGAGTATATTCAGTCCTATTTATGAATTGGCCAACAAAAAAATTTAAGGAAATTTATCTTGTGGGCGCAAATCATGCAGTTCAGTGGAATAGGAGTTTGTCCGCAACTATAGATTATATGCAATACCTTGAAACGCAGATAAAAAAATTTAATATTGGCCTTGTTGCAGAGGAGTTTTCCGAAGAAGCACTGAGAAAGAATAAGGTGGGGCACACCACTTCAGATGAAGTATCTAAAAAATTGCTTCTTAAAAATTCTTTTCTATGTGACCCTGATGAAAAGACAAGGGAAAAAATAGGCTATCCAACCCAAACACAATTACGACAAAGGTTTGGAATTAAGTCAGCAATAGAGGGAACGAGGGAGTATAAAGCAAGAAAAGAGCACGAAGGAACTTTTTGGCCCGTAAGAGAAGGGTATTGGCTTGATCAAATCAAAAACTTTTCTCAAAGGATGATATTTGTATGCGGTTCAGAGCATATTAAAAGTTTTAGTTCTTTGCTTAAACAACAAGGATATACCGTTTCTATTTTGGATAAGAAATTCGGTTTATTATGAATACTTGGCCAACGAAAATTAAGGGAAGAATAGTTCGATAAACTCACTACAGGTAAATTTTGAAGCCAGAATTAATGTTAAGGGGCCGGATGGCCGAGTCGTTGTTTGAAGATATAGTCCCAATCTTCATTTTCTCATTTGCCTAAATGACGAAATGACAAATTTCTACCCTTTTCTACCTAGTCTAATTCGTACGCTGCGCCCCGTAGAGTTCCTACTTCTTCGGGGAATGGTACCAAGGTCTTAACCCCCACTTGGCTCTAATTTCCGCCATAGCCTTGGCAAAGGCGGAAACAGGCGAATAGATTAAAAAAAGAGAAGCAAATAGCCGAAATACTGGGAGAAATAGGAAAGCAGGTATAAGTTTCTGCCTATATATTGACAACATATTTCACATATGATACATTATTGTCATAGTTATGAAAAGCAGAAAAAACCTTTTAGAACAGCTAAAATCTTTGCCCCACTTCGGCAAAAACACTGTGTATCAGCTAGGGCTACAGTTGGGGCTTAAAGACTCGACGGTTGACACTTACATCAGCCGCTTTTTGAAGTGCAAAGAAATTTATCGGCTCAAAAACGGATTATATCTGTCCGCAGATTTCTTTGATAAAAATAGAAATGACATTTCTTATTCGTTCTATCTCGCCAACATCATTCGCACGCCGTCGTATGTCAGCTCGTGGGCAGCTCTCCAGTATTACAATCTCACCACCGAAGCAATACATTCTGTCACTTCTGTTACCCCTAAAGTAACGAGGGACTATCAGACAAAGGCGGGCAACTTCGCGTATCAGTCTATCAATAAAAAACTTTTTTCCAATTTTTCTTTAGCAAACCCCGTTAGAAGTCTCGCTCACGTTAAAGGTGCGAGCCCGAAGGACCTCGTCGAGGCTACTTCTAACGGGGTAAAAGGAAAATTTGATTTTTTCATAGCTTCTCCCTCGAAGGCGTTGTTTGATTTGCTGTATTTCAGAACCCGCCAGTTTCGCGGTGTTCCACTGGAAAAAATTAAAGTATTAGTTGAGGAATTGCGGATAGACATTAATGAGATGGATGAGAAAGAACAGGTAAAATTTTATACAATGATTAAAAAATACTCCCATGAGTTCCGTTAGAGAAAAATCTATGTGGTACACATATCTTCTACAGAGCAATAAAGATAGACGTTGGTATACCGGCTGTGCCGCTGATTTACGGAAGCGTTTTAAGGAACACAACAACGGCTTAGTTTTTTCAACAAAAGGTCGAGGTCCATTTAGCCTCATTTATTATGAGGCTTGTATTAACAAGGATGATGCTTTTGCGCGAGAAAAATATCTGAAGTCTGGTATGGGTAAAAGATATTTTAAAAATCGCTTAAAACGCTTCCTTTCTCTAACGGGATGAGTGAACAGATTTCAACAATATTAAAAAGAAAGCTTGATGACCTTGCCGCTTACGGCGGGATTGACGCGGAAACACGCCGTAACACTCTCAAAGAAGAGTTGCAGTTTTATGTTCTCAATTTTATTTATCACCACCCGGAATATAGCGGATGGATCATGTATGGCGGCTCCGCGCTCCGTATTATTCACGGGCTTGATCGGATGTCAGTTGATTTGGACTTTGAGGTTGCTCATGCGGTAACGGAGAAGTTTTTGGAGGAGCTCAAGAAGGAAATTGAAGATCACTTCACCAATACCTACGGCGCCGGAGCTGATTTTCTCACAGTAAAGATAACCACGGGCAGAGGTTTGCTCTTGAAGTTCCATGTCGGCGAGGAGCTAAGTTCCGGGCATCCTTCAAAACAGGTACATGTAAAAGTTGATCTTAACCACTTTGTCGCTCCCAAAACCGTAACCGAACGCCGGCCGATAAATCGCGACCAGCTTTCATTCGTTATTATCACCTACAATATGGCCGCGCTTATGGCGAGCAAGCTTGCCGCTATTTTCCTTCGTGGTACCCG
Source organism: Patescibacteria group bacterium (assembly GCA_041645215.1). Lineage (GTDB taxonomy): Bacteria > Patescibacteriota > Patescibacteriia > Veblenbacterales > UBA10138 > JACRFM01. Next base: position 32,103 of record JBAZQK010000010.1, read on the forward strand.
TGGCGTGGGAGAAGCAACCTACGAAGAAAAAGGACGTGATATTTATGATCTTCTTTGGTATATGAATAAAAAGACGGTTCCCGACTTTGATTATCTCATCGCCAAAGGCATTGATGTAAAAGATCCCCGGGCTCTTTTTGACAAGCTTACACTTCAAATGAATAAGGTTAACGATAAAAATCTCGAGCAGGACATCGATCCTCTGTTCGTGGATAAAAATTATATTCGAAATTGGCTCAAGAATTGGCGAGAGAGCTATCTGCGGCTTTTGGACGAGTATAAAATCCATACAGTGACTGCATTGCGGGAAATAGTCGTAAAAGAAGATTTCAGCACAGATAATTTTTCCTTTATTTATACATATGACACACTAGAAAATGATCTTGTAAGGGTTGTCTATACGGTGACTTATGAATGGATAAAATTTCAGAAGCTTTTGGGCGTGGACACAAGGGATGATTTGATGAGGTTGGTGAGAGTCGAATCGCGCACGGAACTAAATGATCAAATCAACCAGTTTTGGGCGTTGTTTTTAAGAAAAAACGCATCCTATTTTAAAAAAGTAAATAGTATTATGCTTGGCAATGCCATTACTACTAAGGTCATCCGGACGACGGCTGATAATTTGAACCAGAAAGAGCAGATCGTGCTTAATAAATCCGCGTTGCTGTCTTGTGATTTGGATGATTTATTGAAATAAGAACCGCGAAATTAAAAGGTGCGTAAATCCCGTAAATTACTAATTTTTTAAAAGCATAAAATTACCATGATTCTCACCTCTATTTTATTTGTTGTCGGTTTTGCGGCGCTTATCAAGGGCGCGGATTGGCTGGTTGACGGCGCCTCGGCGCTGGCACGAAGGCTTGGTGTTTCCGCGCTTGTGATCGGGCTGACGATTGTGGCGTTTGGCACCTCAACCCCGGAATTGATTGTTAATATTCTCGCCAGCATCAAAGGCAATACTGACATTGCCATCGGCAACATTTTAGGAAGCAATATCTTCAATATCCTGTTTATCTTAGGAATTTCGGCGGTGATCTATCCCTTGGCGGTCAAAAAAGGAACTGTCTGGAAAGAAATTCCTTTTGCTTTTTTGGCGGTGATTGTGCTCGCGTTCATGGCCAACGATGCCTTGATTGATAATAGCTCATTTTCAGCGCTCACGCGCATTGATGGTCTTATTTTAATTTCTTTCTTCATTATTTTTCTTTATTATGTTTTCGGCATCAGCAAAGCCGAACCTGCCGATGCGGTTGACCATGTTAGAAGTAATCCAGCTGAGCTGGGTGCCAATGTGCAAGTACATCGGACTTCTAACGGGGCTGAAACAATGCCGCACACACATTCATTATCGCGATCGTGTCTTATGATTGGCAGCGGTCTGGTGGGATTGGTTATCGGCGGCAAGTGGATTGTGGATGGCGCGGTGGTAATCGCCACTGGCTTAGGGGTCAGCGAAGCATTGATTGGCTTGACTGTTGTCGCTATGGGCACCTCTCTCCCGGAACTCGCGACTTCGGCAGTGGCGGCTTACAAAAAGGATGTTGATATTGCCGTGGGAAATATCGTCGGCTCCAACATTTTTAATATATTCTGGATTTTAGGAGTGAGCGCCATAATACGCCCCTTGCCTTTTTCTCCAATACTCGCAAGCGATATTTTTATGACAGTTCTTGCCACCTCGCTTTTATTCGCAGTCATGTTTATTGGCAAGCGGCACATTCTTGAGCGCTGGCAAGGGATTTGTTTTATCGCTCTTTATGTCGGTTATGTTGCTTCTTTAATCATTCGCGGGTAGCGTCGGGAAAAAGGGGTGCGCGCCATAGGCTTGATTAAGTGCCTGTATAATTTTTGGTACTCTAAAGCGGTATGGTCCCAGGAAAAGTCGCAGGCTAAAGCATTTTTAACCAAGCGGGACCAAACGTCTTCTATGGCGTAAATTTGCAGGGCCGAGATGAGCGCTACGAAAAAGCTCCATTGATTTTTGCGTTCATGCAAAAAACCGTTCCCGGTCAGGCGAGTGCCGTCAAAGCCGGTAATGGTTTCGGACAACCCTCCAGTATCGGCCACGATCGGAACCGAACCGTAGCGCAATGCTTCCATGGCCACGATGCCCCCGGGTTCAAACCGGCTGGGGACCAGTAGCATGTCGCTGCCGGCAAATATTTTTCTGGGCAAAATAAAATCTTTCTGGAGAATGGCGGCAATCCGGGTGGGATAGCGTTGGCAGAGTTCAACTAAGTCATTGGAATAATTTTTTTCGCCGTCGCCGAGAAAGATAAATTGCGAGCGGGGCAATGTTTCAATGTGCTCCAGAGTTTTTAAAATTAGTTCTATGCCCTTTTGCGCCGCCAGCCTCCCGACGTAAGCGATTACCGGAATATTTTCAGCGACGGGCAGTTGGAAGTGTTTTTGCAGGGCGGTCTTGTTGGCTTTCCGGGCGGCCAGATTTTTGGAATTGAAATTTGAAATGATATGGGGATCGGTTTCCGGATTGATCTCTTCGGTATCAATGCCATTGGCAATCCCGGAAAGTTTGTACGCGTACCGTTTTAAGTAAGTATGCAGACCTTCGCCAAATTCCTTGGTTTGCACTTCCTGGGCGTATTTTTTTGACACCGTGTTGACGTGGTCAGCATTGATAATGCCGCGGAGCATGGAATTTTGCTGCTGCATGGACGGCTCAAAAATAGGCAGCAGCGGCTTTTTGCCATTGTCCGACTTAGCCTCGTACTGGAATTCATGGTTGCCCTGATGACGGAAGTTGTGGACAGTGTAGAGGACTTTGATTTTTTTTAAGGTTTTTTTATAACGCGGGTCTTTTTTTATCAGTTCAACAAGATAGCCGGTATGCCAGTCATGGGCATGGATAATATCCGGCATCCAGCCGCCTTTATCTTTTTGGACGAGCAGCCATTCCAGACAGCCCAGGCTTAACAGGTAGAATCTGATATGCTCATCCGCGTATCCATAGATATTGGCCCGCAATTCAAAATATTCCCGGTTTTCCAAAAAGTAAGTCGGGGAATAAAACGGGTCTTGGTCCCGGTATTTTACATTGCATAAAAGTTCCTGCGGAAATTTAGACTCTTTGCTGGAACCAGTCGGGACCGCCAGACTTTCCGTATCAAGACGCGTCGGATATTTTTTTTCATCAATAATCCCGTATTTAGGTAGGAAAACACGGACATCGTGGCCTAATTTACCCACGGCCCTGGCTAAAAACGATACGGCTTGGGATAATCCTCCGACCAGCGCGTAGGGCGCGTCTTCACTGGCGACGAATAATATTTTCATAGAGGTGGTTGATTATATAATGAGATGGTTTCAAAACCCTATTTCTGCTGCAATCTCTGTTTTTTGACTGCGACTGCGTCAGATTTCCCAAAATGTCCTCATCGTAGCTACTGCTATGTTTCCGGGCATTTTGCTCATCTTCCTTGTCTCGTTCAAAAATCATAGCTTTCGCCACGAAAAGGGTTTTGAAACCATCTCAATTTCATTCAGGTTGTTGCAAAGTCGGCAAGTATAGTTGAGTGATATATTCTCGCATCATTCTTTCCGAAGTAAAGTGGGCGCTGGTTTGCGTTATGATGGCGCGCATCATTGTTATCCAGTCAGCCGGGACTTGATTTCCGGCGCCGCGCCCATAATAAAGCGGTCCGACCTTCTGCTCCAGCACATTATAAATATCTACGGCTGAATTGGTCGGGTCTATGGGGAATCCTAGTTTCGGCAGATCTATTTCGTCGGTCCACCCGTCCGATATTGCGCATTGTAAGGAGCCATTTAATCCGGCTTTCATGCCTGATGTGCCGCAAGCTTCCTGCCCCTTAATAGGCGTATTGAGCCAAACATCGCTGCCGGTAACTAACAAACGGGCCAGTTCCAGGTTGTAGTTGGCCAGGAATACCACGCGGCCCGCCAACCCGGGCTGGTTGATTATTTTTAGGATTTCTGAAATCATGGCCTTGGCCGACAAATCGCCGGGATGGGCTTTGCCAGCCAGAATTATCTGAACCGGCCGGGTTTGGTCGTTCGTAATCCGCACGAGGCGGTTGATGTCGGAAAATAGGAGCAGTGGTTGTTTGTAAGTGGCAATCCGGCGGGCCCAGGTAATAGTCAGTATATCAGGATTCAGCTGTTGGTTGATGGTATTTAAGATATGCCGCAACAAGCGCCGCTTTAAATCCCTATGGATCTGCCAGATTTCTTCGTCCGTTACTTCCAGGCCGCGCTGGAGCTTGTTATCAATATTAGTCCAGGCCTCCTCTTGCCAAAAATTTCGGTTGGCGCCGTTGGTAATTGGGATGAGCTGGGCATCCGGCCATAAAGTTTTTGCCAATTGCGCGTGGGATTTGCTGACCGCGCTGGCCTTAAAGCATGCCGACAAGGCCAGATGGGTCATGGAAAAATAAGCGGGATTGGTCGGGATGGCGCCCATGCGCATCACTTCGTCAATTGGCAGGCCGAGGTGGTCGGCATAGCCGCTGATTAACCGGGCCACTATACTCCGGTCAAATATGTCATTTCCCGAAGGGATGAGCGTATGATTGGTGAATACCGTGCGGCGGCAGGCATAAGCTAAGCCTTCCGAAAACAGTGATTGCGTCCGTTTCATGTATTGGTGGGCAATTTCCATGATAGCAAAAGCCGAGTGCCCTTCGTTGAGATGGTATACCGATGGCTCAATACCTAGTTCCGCCAGCGCCCGCACTCCCCCGATCCCTAAAATAATTTGCTGTTGGATGCGCCAGTCGGAATCAGTGGGATAGAGGTTTAGGGTTAGCCGGCGGTCGAGTTCGGAATTTTCCGGGACATCGGTGTCGAGCAACAGTACGCGCGTAGCCCCTTCCGTATACTGCCAAATTCGGGCGTGAATGATGCGATTGGCAATGGGTAGCTTGATCTGGGCAACTTTGCCTTGCGCATCACGGACTGGGGCAAGGGCGTGGGGCAGGTTCAGGTAGGCCGGTAGTTCATCTTGCGTGGCAGCGTCAGAGATAACCTGTTTAAAATAGCCTTCCTTGTATAACAAGCCAATGCCGATTAACGGAAAATTCCAATGGTTGGCTTGGCGAATTACGTCGCCCGCCAATATTCCCAGGCCGCCGGAATAAATCGGTAATTCATCGGACAATGCGAACTCGGCGCAAAAATAAGCGACCGGGCGCTCGGATAAAGTCTGCAACTGCGGCCATTGGCTTTTCAGTTCGTCAAAGTTCATATTTTATTTTTTTACAAAAAAATAAACCATAACTATGATTGTCGTTTTTGTACGGTTTGGCAAGCTTTCCCTCATTGGCGTTAATCTTCTTTAGCTTGGGGGAGAGGATAAATCAGGATTTATTTAGAGGCATTCGCGTAAGTTAGTACTATTAGAATAGCAAAAAATCGTCATTAAGGCGATTTATCCGCTGGCGTCAGAATACCTCGCCCTGCCAAGGCGGGGTTGCGGTTGGGACTTACATTAATTAGGTTTAGTTGTTAATTTCTAACGGGGTTCGTCTTTTTCTCATATATTTAGGCGGTTACAACAATTATGATATGCTACCTCTGGTGGTAAAGATGCGGTATTCACGTTCTACTTGCCCGCCGCTCGCCTTAGAGATATCACTATGACACTTAATCACAGGAACACTTTAACACTGGAACAAATAGACAAGGCTCTTCCAATAAGCTAATGATAAAATGATCCAGTGTTTCAGTGTTCATGAAGGTATAGGCGTAAGAGCCGGCCCCGCTTAGTTTAAGCCGGCGGGTCGCGAACGCTCACCCCGTTAGAAATTCAGCAGAATCTGATTGATTGTGAGATATAATCTGCGAAATCGTCTAACGACTTTAGTTTATTTTTATTAATTAGATTTGGTTGTTAATTTTTAACGGGGCATGTCTGACCCCGTTAGAAGCCGCCCTCCGAAGGCACGGCTACGACCACCCTAAGGTGGTCTAACGGGGGTCAGAAGAATCATCTTGGTCGCGATTACTGATTGGGAAGGAAGAGAACAATGTATGCGAAATTGATCAAAAGATTAGTCGTGATTATCGCCGGGACTTATCTGGCGGTGGGATTGTTTTTATTTTTTTTCCAAAACAGCTATATTTATTTTCCGGACAGCCGTGATTTTGCAGCCTGTTCGGATTTTGCGGATAGTGACAAGTTAAATATGGACGGTACGCGAGCTTATTTCAAACACCGTTCTGAAAAACTTGTTGTTTTTTATCACGGGAATGCCGGTTCAGCTTGCGACCGGGCCTGGTGGAAGCCGGTTTTTGAAAATTTGAACTACTCCCACCTTTTTGTGGAGTACGCGGGATATTCTGGTGACGCGCGGACACCAAACAAAAAATTGATTCTGCAAGATGTAGAGAATGTTAATAAGTTTTTGCAAAGTCGGCAATATAGCCGGCTGGCGCTGATGGGAGAGAGTATCGGCGCCGCGGTTGCCGTTTATCATTCTTCAATCGCGGACGAAGATCAGCTTGTGCTTATTGCGCCGTTTGATAGTATGGTTAATGTCGCCAAAAAACATTACCCCTTTTTTCCCGCGTCTCTGCTGTTGCGAGAAAATTACGACACTCGGCGTTGGGCTACCGACCTAAAAAGCGTTCTGATTGTCCACGGCGAGCGTGATTCAATCATTCCCCTGGCCCTGGGCAGAAATTTATTTGAAAAAATTGGCATTGCCGATAAAACTTTTGTGGCCATACCCGGAGCTGATCATAACGACCTATACGATTTCCCCGAAACTCTCCAGGCCATAATTAAGGCTTTAAAATAGAAATTTTGCACCTTTACTTTTCGCTTTATTTTGGTATCATTAAGTGTAAGAATTGCGAGCGTTGTTCACAGTTCTTTCGGATAAAAATAATTTATTAATTGTTCTAATGGTGTTCGATTGTTAATGCCTTTGTGCGGTTTAACGGTGTTGTAGTAGTTTACGAATCTGATCAGTTCTTGTTTTCGATGAATTCTTGAGGTAAATCTGGTTTTCTTCAGCCACATATCCTGGATAGTCTTGATCACTCGTTCCGCTTTGCCATTGGTCCGGGGGGTATGCGGTCTGGTAAAGGATTGTTTAATGCCGTTTTCTTTGGCTAGCTTCATGAATTCATGCTTAGCCACGCTGCCTTTGTATTCGGTTCCGTTATCAGTATACCAGATTTCAATCGTATAGGGACATTCTTCCAAGACTTGCTTAAGAAATGCCGTTGAGGAATATTGAGTTTTATCGGGTAGAATAGCCGCATACAGTTCTCTTGAAAAGTCGTCAATCGCAATATACAGAGTTTCTGGTTTATCGATTTGTTTCTCGCCTTCCAGTATAGGCAGTTCCGTATTGTCAGAGTGTATCATCTCGCCCGGATAGTTCTTGTGGTAGCGGAGGGCTTGATTTTTTAACTTCTTCTCCAGCGCCGCCTCGACCTTTGCCAGACGTTTGAGACCATACTGCAAGCACCGGTATCGTTGATTTGTGCTCTTGTGAATACTGAAATCATTTAATCGGGCCCGATTGATGACATTGTAAATTGTGTTTCGACTAACCCGATATTCTCGCGCCAGAGTCGCTATACGCACATTTTTTTGAAAATACCGAGCGACCAGCTCTTTTCTCTGGACTGGAGTGAGTCGCGTTGATTTATGAATTGTCATGTTGTCCACTTTATCCCAAAAATGCTAAAGTGTTAACAACGCTACTAATTCTTACACCTAAAGATAGTAATATTATAACG